>CAYOWK010000056.1:0-24707 GCA_964407665.1 uncultured Rhizobium sp.
CGAGCGGCTGGCATTCGATGTTTCGGTGGCCACCGAACCCTCCCTTGCCAGACGCCAGGGGGAGAATGCGGCAGGTTCATACCCGGTCGGATTGAACGGGTTGGGACCAGCATATTTAGGACGTCATCGTGGACAACCGCGCCCTTTGACAGGCTCAGGGTGAGGCCGCAGACGCGGGATCCGGCGTCCGGTCGCGGCGCCTGTGTCCGGATCCCGCATTTCCGCTACGCTGCGTGCGGGATGACGAATGAGCGCGATCAGCCGTCGGCGCGGGGCGATACTGCGAAGTGGACGCCTACCGCAGCGAGGTCTTCTGCGTCGCGCCAGAGCGCGTTCTCGGCGATCAGGGCGACGCCGTCTGCAGCGGCGACTTCGATGCGCGAGAGCGGTACGTCGGTCGCCGCGCAAGTTGTCATGTCGATGCGCACGGCTTCGAACGTCGAGCGTGCGCGGGCGTTCATCGGCGTGCGCCAGGACTGGCGCGCATCGAGGCCGACGCGGAAGCCCTTGCGGCGGAAGGCGTCGAGACGGTCCATGGCGAAGTCTTCCAGAGCCGTCACGGAGGCGTCGGTGAAGTCGATGCGGATCTCGCTCGGCAGCAGCTGGGCGCGCATGCAGCCGGCCTCGGCCGCCATCGGGGCGTCGCGGTCGAGCAGGGCGGACATCGGGGCGGTGATGGACAGGGGCCGCTGGGTGACGCCGCCTTCTTCGGCGAGACGGGCGGCGCGCTCGATCAGGTCGCCCAGCCAAGCGCCGGCTGTGCTCTCGGTGGTGTCATGGCGACCGAAACGGACGTCTTCGAAGGCGCGATCCGTCTCGACATGGAGGCCGAACGCGGCGCCGTCGGTCAGACGGACGATGGGGCGGAAACGCAAGCGCATCCGGGCCGGAGCAGGGGCCGGAGCCTCGCTGACAACCAGCCTGAGATGGGAGGCGCGCGCCTGAGACATGTTTCACCACGTGTTGTTCTGTGATGAGAACGGGGTACCAGATTAGCCTGAAGGTCCGGCCAAACCCGGTCGTGCAATTTTCATCAATTCTGATAGAGCCGGATCGACTTCGGTGGGATCGCAAGGCGATCCCACCGAAGTCGTGAATCCGTCTCTAGTCAAAAATGGAGAGCATGATTCACGGTTCTGGCGTTTCCGCCCGAACCGATCATGCTCGGGGCGCCGCGAATGTCCGGGTCAGACAGCCAGCCTCTTCCCGCCTCGACGGTGATCCTCGTCCGGGACGCACCGGGCCTGACGGTGCTGATGGTGCGCCGCCACGAAGCCATGGCGTTCGGGGCCAGCGCCTGGGTCTTTCCCGGCGGCAAGGTCAGCGGCGCCGATGCTTCTGGACCGGCAGGCGGGCCTGATGATCATTACCGCCTCGCCGCCATCCGCGAGACGTTCGAGGAGACCGGCCTGCTGATCGCCCGGCGCCCGGACGGAAGCCCCGCGACGGCGGGCGACTGCGTGGCGCTGCAATCCATGCGCGCGCAGGTGGAAGCCAGCCCCGGGCTGTTCCCGGCGATGCTGCGGGAGGCCGGGCTGCACCCGGCTCTGGATCAGCTGACGCCATTCGCCCACTGGATCACGCCGCCCTTCGAGAAGCGCCGGTTCGACACACGCTTCTTTCTCGCTGCGGCGCCGCCGGAGCAGGTTGCGCTGCATGACGGCCGCGAGGCTGTGGATCACGCCTGGTTGTCGCCGGGGGACATTCTCGACCGCCGGACGCGGGGCGAGGCGCGGCTGATGTTCCCGACCCGGCTGAACGTTGAGCTGCTGGCGTCGTGCGCAAACGTCGCCGATGCGGTCGGCGTCGCGCTGCGCCGTCCGGTGGTGCCGGTTCTGCCTGTTGTGGTGGAGCGGGACGGCCAGCGCATGCTGAAGATCCCGGCCGAGGCGGGTTACAGCGTGGTCGAGGAGACCATGGAGAATGTGATGCGGTAGGCGGGCCCGGCTGGCGTCCGGGTCAGCTCGGCACGCCCGCCATCAGCTGGCGCGTCCGTTCTTCAAGCTCGGTCGTCAGTTCGACGCCGACGGGGTGAGCCGGGTCCTTGATCTTGCTGAGGACGATGGCTTTCACGGCGTCGACATGGGCCTTCAGGATCGTGTTGGGGACGGTCACGCCCGCGTTGACGGCGTCCTCGCCGGTGAGCTTGCAAAGCGAGCTGCAGATCCGCCCGACGAGCGGATACCCGTATGTGGGCGCGAGGCCCTTCAGATCGTGGGAGCGGCGGTGCAACTCGAGCATGGCCGCTTCGCCGCCGCCCGCAGCTTCATACTTCGTCCAGGAATGGCCAAGGTTGGTCATCTCCTCGAGGATCCAGTCCCCGAACTGTTCGGACAGCTTGCTGAGCGCGGCTTCCGCGCGCGCAATGGCCTTCTCGTCGATGGCAGGAAGCGCGCCGCCCAGCTTCGCCTTCAGCACATTCGGCGGCGTGATGACTTCGATGGGCTTCTGCCTGGACATGAGAGAGACGCTACCTCTTGTTCATCGGGCGCTGGGTTATTCGACTGCTAGAGCGCGCTGCGAGCCCGATCCATGGCTTACCGCACCTTCCGCAAGACTGGTTAACAAAAAGCTCCGGTTGATTCGCAGATTAGTACTGGCGCGTGATCCACACCAGACCGGGATGCGGGTGCGAGCCGGACGGGATAGACCCTAGAGCGAGAACTGTTCCTGGAGGATGCGTTCGTCCAGCGCGTGTCCCTCGTCGAAGAGCATCGTGAGAGGCCGCAACCGGTCCTCGCGGACCTGGGCGTGGCTGAGGTCGCGCACCTCACGGGTATCTGCGGAAGCGGCGACCCCGCGCAGCGTGGGGTCCAGCACCTCGATGTCCACCTTGGCGTCGTGGCGGAGCAGCGCGCCGCGCCAGCGACGCGGGCGGAAGGGGGAGATGGGCGTCAGGGCCAGAAGGTTTGCGCCCAGCGGCAGGATGGGGCCGTGTGCGGACAGGTTGTAGGCGGTCGATCCTGCTGGCGTCGCCACCAGCACGCCGTCCGCCGCCAGCTCGCCCAGCCGTTCGCGGCCATCGACCAGGATGCGGAGTTTTGCGGTCTGGGACGTCTGGCGCAGGAGGGAGACCTCGTTGATGGCGTGAAGGGTGTGGACCTGCCCGCCTGTCTGGGTCGCCTTCAGCTCGAGCGGAAAGATCACCTGCCGGACGGCCGCATCGACGCGCTCGGGCACATTGTCGGTGCTGAACTCGTTCATCAGGAAGCCGACCGTGCCCCTGTGCATGCCGTAGACGGGTATGTGGTCGGTGAAGCGGCCGCGCAGCGTATCCAGCATCCAGCCGTCGCCGCCCAGCGCCACGATGACTTCTGCGGATTCCAGGGGCGACTGGCGGTAGCGGCGCAGCATCTGCTGCAGCGCCGACTGGGCCGCCGGCCGCTCCGAGGCGGTGAAGTGCAGTTTGGGGTCGCCCGCCGACATCGAATTCTCCAGCTTCACGAGGGGCACGTTACCTGCCGGAACCCGGATTGACGAATCGGGAGCTTCCGGCCCCGCTCGCATGGCCGTCTGGAATGTAATATAGAGTTCGATACAAAGAGTTTCGCCGTCCGGAGCACGATTATGGCCGATGACATGAAGATCCTTTCCATCCGCGACCGCGTCAGCGCCGAGGAATGGCAGGTGCGGTGCGAGCTGGCGGCGCTGTACCGGCTGGTCGCCCTGCATGGCTGGGACGACATGATCTACACGCACATTTCGGCGCGCGTGCCCGGTCCCGAGCACCACTTCCTGATCAATCCCTATGGGCTGTTCTTCAACGAGATCACGGCGTCCTCGCTCGTGAAGATCGACCTCGAGGGCAACATCGTCGAGCCGTCGCGCTACGCTGTGAACCCCGCCGGGTTCACCATCCACTCGGCCATCCACGACGCGCGCGAGGATGCGAAGTTCGTCCTGCACGTGCACGCGGATGCCGGGATCGCCGTCTCGGCGACGAAGGAAGGGCTGCTGCCGATCAGCCAGCACGCACTGATCGTGATGCCGTTCCTCGCCTACCACGAATACGAGGGCATCGCCCTCGACCTTGGCGAGCGGGAGCGGCTGGTCCGCGATCTGGGCGACAAGACGCTGCTGATGTTGTGGAACCACGGAACGCTGTCCGTCGGCCAGTCAGCCGCCGACTGCTGGCAGGGCATCTACTTCCTCGAGCGCGCCTGCCGGATGCAGGTGATGGCGCTGGCGGGCGGTCGCGAAAACATCCGCATCGCGCCGCAGGAGGCGCAGGATACCGTGAAGCAGCAGGTGGGCTTCTCGGGCATGAGCGGGCGACTGGCCTGGCCGGGCCTGCTGCGCAAGGTGGAGCGGGAATCGCCCGGCTACGACAGCTAGGTCCGGGCGCTAGGCAACGCCAAGCATGCCGCGCTCTCCGTCGCGTGGCGCAGCGAGCTCCTCGGGCGTCACGAAGTCTGCGAGATCTTCCGCCTCGTAGAACGGCCGGATTTCCATCTCGCCTTCCATGCCGGGGATGGTGGGAGCGCGGTTGGCCCAGGCCATCGCCTCGTCCATGTCCTTCACCTCCCAGATCGAGAAGCCCACGACAACCTCGCGCGTCTCCGCAAACGGTCCGTCAATTATGGTGCGTCCTGACGCGTCGAAGACGATGCGCTTTGCGTCCGCATTGTTCTTGAGCCCGGCGGCGGCCACGAAGACACCGGCGGCCACCAGCTCCTCTGTGAACCTGTCCATCGCCGCGAAGGCTGCCAGCATTTCGGGCGAAGGGGGCATGCCGTCCTTCATGCCCTCGGCGGCCTTTGAAAACACCATGACGCGCATCGTCTGTCTCCCTGGTCAAACCCGCCCCAGCGGCGCCTCATGGGAATGACGGATGAACCTGCCAGAACGCGACAGGCTGCGGCCAGTTTTTTTGAGCGCTGTGCTGCGCGACCGCACGCTCGCCTGTGAGAGCGCCATCGGATAAGGAGACCGGGATCGAGACGCAGCGCAAAGATGTGGCTCTTGCGTGCTGGAGGCCCGGGTGAAGAGCATGCGGCGGGAGACGTCACCGGGCGGGACGGGCGCGAGGCTCATCCTTTTCAACAAGCCGTTCGGCGTGCAGTCCCAGTTCAGCGGCGGGGCGCCGGATCGGTCCGATACGCTGGCGGGCTATGTCGACCGTCCCGGCGTCTATCCGGCCGGCCGCCTCGACAAGGACAGCGAGGGGCTGCTTCTGCTGACCGATGACGGCCAGCTTCAGGCGCGCATTGCCGATCCGAAGTTCAAGCTGCCCAAGACCTATCTGGTGCAGGTGGAGGGCGAGCCGGACGCGGCAAGTCTCGAGGCGCTCCGTCGCGGCGTGATGCTGAAGGACGGCGTGACGCGGCCGGCGGAGGCCGAGCAGATGGCGCCGCCCGAGCTGTGGCCACGCGATCCGCCGGTGCGGTTCCGCAAGAGCGTGCCGGACAGCTGGATCCGCCTGACAATCCGGGAGGGCCGCAACCGCCAGGTGCGCCGCATGACGGCGGCGGTCGGGCTGCCGACGCTGAGGCTGGTGCGCTGGGCGATCGGGGACTGGACGGTCGAGGGGCTTGCGCCGGGCGCATGGCGGGAGGTTCGCCTGGCGGCTGCGGCCAGCGGGACGGGCGGCTGGCCGCCCGGCTGACCGGCCAGGTTGCGGGAATTCGGGCCTGAAACTCGTTTGCCCCTTGCACATGAATTCGTTTTCCCTGCAGATTGTGGATAACTTTGATCCATGGGTGGGGCGGGGCCGGGGAAACCGGCTCTGAGGGGACATGAGCGGGGGACAGACACGTGCAGCAGCGCGCCTTGCGCTGCTGGCGACGGGTGCGGGCGCTGCATCACCGGAGGCGCTGGCGGGCGCCTGGTCGAACGAGGCGGGCGGCGGCCAGCAGATCGCGACCTTCTCAAAGGAAACCAGCGATTTCGGGACCGGCTGGCGAAGCGACATCCTCATCGAGGGCGGGCTCGGCGGCGGCTGGGACCTGACGTTCAAGACGCAGACGCTGCTGCGCACCGATTTCGCCTATGACGAGCGCTCGACCTACGAAGCTGGCGTGCGGCGGTCCTTTCCGCTGAGCCCCAATTCCGTGGTGGCGGTGCAGGCGACGGTGCTTGGCGGGGAATCCCTGTCCCCCTTCACGTGCGAGGGCGTGGGCTATGAGGCGCGGGTGGCCTATGGCGTCTCCGGCCGCGTCGGCGACCGGAATGTCTATGCGAACATCGAAGGCGCGCGGCGCGAGCGCGGCGAGGACTGCCGCCGATCGCTTCTTGAAGTCGCCGTCGGCGCGGAGGTCGGGCCGAAGGTGCGCGCTGTCGCGAAGGCCTGGACGGAGCAGGGCGACGGGAGCCGCTCCGTCAAGGCGGAGGGCATTCTGCTCTATGATTTTGAGACCTACAGTCTCGGGCTCGGTTATCGCCGGGAAATATCCGGACAGTTCGAGGAGGAGGGTATCCTCCTCAGTTACTCGACGAAAATGTAGGCGCGACTTGCCAGATAGAGTCCGGCTTTAGCGGGGTTCCCCGTTCGCTCCGAGGGTGTGAGTGTTCTGCGGGATGCTGCGGCAGGTTCCTCCCCCGAACCGGGGAGGATGTCCGAAGGACAGGTGGGGGTGCAGCCTGCCAGCCTGCACAGGCGCCTGCGTTCCGGGATAGACCGGACCCCCACCCGCCAGCGCTCCGCGCTGTCGACCTCCCCCGTTCGGGGGAGGGGGTTCCCCTACACATCTATGTGTCGCTGTAGTTGCAGAAATGCGGAGCCGGTTCGCCCTACTGGGCCGTCTCGGCCAGCAGGTAGCCTATCAGGTTCTTGCGCTCCACCGGGTCGGAGATGCCGTTGAAGAACATGGCGCTGCCCGGGAGGTATTCGGTGGGCTTGGCCAGCCATGCGTCGATCTCTTCCGGCAGCCAGACCGTCATGGCCGTGGCGCTAGCAAAGCCGACCATCGCCTCGGAATAGCGGAAGCCCTCCTTGGAGCCCGGCTTGCGGGCGAAGACGCCATGGAGGTTCGGGCCGACCATGTCGCCGTCCGCCGATTCGACGGCATGGCAGGCGCGGCACTTGATCATGTACGACTGCTTACCGGCTTCCAGATCCGCCTCGTTGTAGGGCGCCGGCAGGCCGTCAGCTGTCAGCACGATTTCCGGCGCAGCCGGGGCTGCGGGCGTTTCGGCGACGGCAGGCGCAGCAGGTTCCGCGGTCTCGGCAGGCGCCGGGCTGCAGGCGGCCGTCAGAAGAAATCCGGCCAGCGCGACGCTAGCGAAGATTTTGTTATGCATTTCGGATACCCCTTGAATTAAACCCGTACGGCTCTTTTTGGGGGCTTACGCCTGCGGCCGGGACGAGTACGCAGGTTCGCCACTGACTGCAGATTGCGGCACACCGCAAGGGAAAATGGACATGACGCCGTCTAGCTGGACCCAAATTTCCGCCGAAGCCGATCGCATCGGCGGCCTTCCGCTACAGCAGGTTGCGGATCGCGCAGACGCCAGCGCGTTCGTCTGGACGGCGCCGTATCTGGCGGCTGATGTCGCCAAGCAGCCGATTGACGCTGGCGCCCTGTCGGCCCTCGCCGGCCTTGCTGATGAGCGCGGCCTGACCGCGAAGATCGCAGCGCTCTTTGCCTGCGAGATCGTGAACTCCTCGGAGAACCGTCCGGCGCTGCACTGGGCCCTGCGGGGCGGCGGCAGCGGGCCGGCGATTGACGCCATGCGCAAGGCGCAGGCGGACGCCACGGCCTTTGCCGCACAGGCCGAAGCCGGTCAGCTGGGCTTCGACCTCAAGACAATCCTGCATATCGGAATTGGCGGCTCGGATCTTGGTCCCCGTCTGATCTGGGACGCGCTGCGCAGCTACACGTCCGGCGGTCCCGACATCCGTTTCTGCGCCAACGTTGATCCGGAAGATTTCGCCGAGGCGACCGCTGGCCTCGACCCGGCGACGACACTGGTGATGGTGGTCTCGAAATCCTTCAAGACGCCGGAGACGGCCTCCAACGCGCTGCTGGCGCGTGAGTGGCTGGTGAAGGCGCTGGGCGAAAGCGAAGCCAACCGCCGTCTCGCGGCTGTCTCATCTGCGCCCGACAAGGCGAAGGCCTGGGGCGCGGACGAAGCGCGTATCTTCCCGATGGATGAGGCTGTCGGCGGGCGCTACTCGGTGTGGTCGTCAGTCGGCCTGTCGCTCCAGATTGCGCTCGGCTCCCGGGTCTGGTCGCGCTTCCTCGCGGGCGCGGCAGAGATGGATACCCACTTCCGGACGGCGCCGCTAGCGACGAACACGCCCGCACGGCTGGCGATGATGGATGTGTTCCTGCACACGGCTCTGGGCATCCCCAGCCGTACGGTGCTGGCCTACTCGCACCGCCTCCGCAAACTGCCGGACTTCCTCCAGCAACTCGAGATGGAGTCCAACGGCAAGAGCGCCGCTGACGACGCCGCCGGTCTGGTCGGGCCCACCTCGCCCATCGTCTGGGGATCGGTCGGCACGCTGGGCCAGCACTCCTTCCACCAGCTGCTGCACCAGGGCATGCGCGAGAGCGCGATGGAGTTTGTCGTCGCCCTCGACGCCGGCGCCGGAGACAAGGCCCGGGGGCGGGCGTTGCTCGCCAACGCCTTTGCCCAGGCCGAGGGTCTGCTGGCGGGACGGTCTGCAGAGACAGCGGAAAAGCAGCTGCTCGCTCAGGGTGTCGCCCCCGCGAAAGCGAAGGAGCAGGCGCGCCACATGAACATGGACGGCGGGCGCGGGTCGACGACGATGGTTCTGGACGATCTGTCGCCCGAGAGCGTGGGCGCGCTGATTGCGCTCTACGAACACCGCACGTTCGCGGCGGGCGTGCTGTGGGGGATCAACCCGTTCGACCAGTGGGGCGTCGAGCGCGGCAAGGTGCTGGCCGAGGAGCTGGACGCGGCCATCGCGGGCGCCGATGCGGGCAAGCGCGATCCATCCACGCTGGGTCTGGTGGCGACGGCGCGGGACGTCTTCGGCAAATAAAAAGGAGCCTCCTTGCGGAGGCTCCCAGAAGCTAGCTGGCGCCGTTCGCCCATGCGAGAGGGGACGAGCAGATGGCGAACAGCGCCAGCATCGGACGTTGGCCGAGAGGAGAACGGCCTGGCCCGTGATCTACCGGGGTCCGGTTGCGGACTGCTCCGGCTGGCGCCGGGGGGGAGGAGCGCCAGCCAGAACCCGGGGTTTGGTTGACTACATGGGCGGCATCAGAACCTTGTCGATGACGTGGATGACGCCGTTGGAGGCGTCGACATCGGCGGTCACGACCTTGGCGTCGCCAACCATCACGCCGTCAGCAGAGCCGACGACTTTCAGCGTCGCACCCTGAACCGTTGCGGGCTCGAGCGTTTGCGTGCCGATGGCCGAGGACATCACTTCGGCGGGAAGGACGTGGTAGGTCAGGATGGCGACCAGCTTGTCCTTGTTCTCGGGCTTCAGCAGATCTTCGACCGTTCCGGCGGGGAGGGCGGCGAAGGCGGCGTCGGTCGGAGCGAAGACAGTGAACGGGCCGGGGCCACGCAGGACCGACTCGAGGCCGGCGGCCTGAACGGCGGCGACCAGCGTCGTGAAGGAGCCAGCGGCGACGGCGGTGTCGACGATGTCAGCCTGGGCAGCCGGGGCGGGTTCGGCCGGAGCCGGCTCGACGGCGGGAGCAGCCGGGGCCGGGGCCTCGGCGGTTTCGGTGGGCGAGCACGCCGCAAACATCAGCGCAGCCGCAGCCACGGGGAGAAGGAACTTCATATGGAAACCTCGTTGAACGTGTCGCAGAATTCAGGGCAGCCGGTGGCGGTCCGCGCCGGGTCGGCATGTTGGGCCAGACAGTGGTTTCCTGCCGGGTTCGACAACGTTTACGAAGCTCACGCTCATCCGGATTTAATCAATCACACAAATGGGATCACGGCAGATCGCCGGCGTTTGTAGCGGCGGGCTGCAAACGGCTAGACTGGTGTGTCCGCGAAGGCTTCGCCCTTCTCAATCTGGAGCCCGACCGTGAAAGTCATTGCTGGCCTTGTGGTTTCCCTGCTGGTCTCCCTATCCGCCTGCTCGTCGGTGCGCGATGCGGGGTCGGGCCGGGTGCTTCCCCACATGCCGGCGGACCTTTCGCCTGCGGCGGTCAAGGCTGCAGACGAGTTCCTCTGGCTGGAGGAGGTCGAGGGCCAGCGCGCGCTGGCATGGGTGAAGGAGCAGAACACCCGCACCGACGCCGTGCTGAAGGCTGATCCGCGCTACGAGGGCTTCCGCAGGGACGCGCTCGCTATTCTCACCGCACAGGACCGCATCCCCTCGCCGAGGTTCCGCGCGGGCGGGATCGACAATTTCTGGCAGGATGCCGGCCACGTGCGGGGCGTCTGGCGGCGGACGACGCTGGAGAGCTATCGCTCTGGCGCGCCGCAGTGGGAGACGGTGCTGGACATCGACGCGCTGGCGAAGGCGGAGACCGCCAACTGGATCTACAAGGGCGCCAGCTGCCTTGATCCGGACGAGGTGCGCTGCCTCGTCAGCCTGTCGGATGGCGGCAAGGATGCCGTCGTGGTCCGCGAATACGACACCGCGAAGAAAGCCTTCGTCGAAGGCGGGTTCTCGATTCCCACCGGCAAGCACCGCATCAGCTGGCTGGACGCCGACACGCTGCTGGTTGCAACCGACTTCGGCCCCGGCACGCTGACCGAGAGCGGGTATCCCTTCATCGTGAAGGCGCTGAAGCGTGGCGAGACACTGGCGCAAGCGAGGGAAATCTATCGCGGTGACGCGAAGGATGGCGGCTATGGCGTATCCCCGTCGGTGTTGCGCAACGGGGCTGGCGAGGTGCTGGCGGTTCTGGTGTCGCGTCCGCTGGATACGTTCCGGTCCGAAACCTGGCTGATCAAGGATGGCAGGCCTGTTCAGCTGAACCTGCCGGAGCGTGTGACGGTGCATGGGGCAATGGGCGCCCCGTCAGATCCGCTGCTGGTCTTCTCCGTGGAGCAGGCCTGGGACATGGCGAAAATGCCGATCGGGCCGGGCGTCCTTCTGAGAGTAAAACTCAACGACCTTTCGCCGGGCGACAGGAGCGCGGCGCCGATCTCGAATCTGGACCCGTTCGTGCTCGTGCCCGAGGCTCGCCAGTCAGTCGGGGATGTGCGGGTATTCGACGACCGGATCGTCGTCTCGCTGCTCGACAATGTTCGCGGACGGGCCGTTGTCCTGAAGAGCCGTGGCGAGTTCAAATGGGAGAGGGCGCTGCTTCCGGCGCCGGAGAATTCGGCTGTTCAGCTGGGGTCATCCAGCCGTTCGTCTGGCAGGATGTTCTACACCTATGAGGGCTTCCTGACGCCTTCGACACTGGCCCTCGCGGACGTCAGGTCTGCTTCAGCCGAAACCGTCAGGGCCGCGCCCGCGCGTTTCGACGTCTCAGGACATGTCGTCGAGCAGTTCGAGGCCGTCTCGAGGGACGGGACGAAGGTACCCTATTTCGTGACGCGCCCGAAGGCGGCGAAGATGGATGGCTCCACGCCCACGCTGATGTTCGGCTATGGCGGGTTCCAGGTGTCCTATCCGCCCGCTTACAAGCCCGAGATGGGCAAGCTGTGGCTGGAGCAGGGCGGGGCCTATGTGGTCGCCAACATCCGGGGCGGCGGCGAGTTCGGTCCCGAGTGGCACCAGGCGGCGCTGAACGGAGACCGCCAGCGCGCCTTCGACGACTTCGCGGCTGTGGCCGAGGATATTGCAAAGCGGAAGATCACCTCGCCAGAGCACCTCGCCATCTATGGCCGGTCGAATGGAGGGGTGCTGACCTCCGTCACGCTCACCCAGCGGCCGGAGATCATCGGCGGAGCTGTCATCGAGAGCCCGCTGGTGGACATGCTGCGCTATCACGACCTGCCGCCCGGCGCGTCGTGGATGGGCGAATATGGCGACCCGCGCATTCCGGAGGAGGCCGCTTGGATCGCCGCCTATTCGGCCTACCAGAACCTGCAGGCCGGCGCGGAGTATCCCAAGCCCTACATCACCACGAACATGCGCGACGACCGGGTCCACCCCGGCCATGCCCGCAAGTTCGCGGCGCGGATGCAGGCCATGGGGTATGACGCGCTCTATTACGAGAACACGGACGGCGGCCACTCCAATGACAGCGATCCCTTGCTGAACGCCGAGCGCTGGGCCCGCCACTATGTCTATCTCTCGCAGGCGCTTGCAGACTGAACCCCTGTGGAGAAACGGATTTTTCTGTTTGCCCATGGCGATGTTATAAAGTAACAGAGTCCGGCAGGCCGCTGGGCGGCCCAAGGGTTGAACGATTGCTGGAAGAGTTCGGCATACTGATTGCGGCCGCTGCGCTGTCCGCCGCCGGCGTCGTTTTCGCGATGCTGACAGCCACGACAGCCCGCCGGATCGCCGACTTCATCGCCTTCATCGGCGGCGGCGTCATGCTGGCCGTTGCGGCGCTCCATCTGGCGCCCGAGGTGATCCAGGCCGGCGGCATGTCGCGCTGGCTGCTGATCGGCGGAGCCCTCGTTGGCGTCGGGCTGGAGGCGCTGTTCCAGATGGGGGTCCACCGTCCGGGACGTACGACGGCTGTACGGACGGCGGCCATCGCCGCGCTGGCCGTGCTGTCGATCCATTCGATGGCAGACGGCGCCGTCTATGGCGCGGCGTTCGCCCACAATCATGGCACGGGTCTGCTCGCGTCCGTCGGCCTGATTTTCCATGAGGCGCCCGAGGGCGTGGTCGCCTTCATGCTGGCGCTGCAGCTGACAACGGGTCCGCGCGCGGCGCTGATCGCTGTCTGCTGCTCCTCGCTCACCACGCCGCTCGGCTGGATGCTCGCCCAGGCGATGGACGCCGGACACAAGGGCGCGCTCGAAGCGATCTTCGCCGCGTCGGCTGGCCTGCTGCTCTATGTGGGCTGGCACCTGTTCGCGGGCGGCTGGAAGGCCATCCGCAGACGCTGATCCGCTCTAGCGGTGGCTGGCGTTGGCGTAGTTCATCCCGGCGACCAGCACCGAAACCGGCAGCAGATAGGCGCAGATGGTTGCGTAAAAGCACGCGCGCGCGAGGTACATCGGGTAGCTCCCTGGACGATCGGCGCACTCTTGGGCCGCATTCAGTTCGACTTGTACTCTTACAGCCCGTACAGAATGCGCGCGCTTGGTTAACGAGACATGCAGCGCGGGGCGGGTGCAGGGCGCCACAAAATTCGCCCCTCTGCCGTGGCCGGCATGGAATTCCCTCGCGAAAGAGGGCATTCAGGCGGCGAATGTGACCACGAGGAGGATCGCAGATGGCGAACAAGGTCTACCCGGACGCCGGGAGCGCCCTTGAAGGGGTGCTGTTCGACGGCATGACCATCATGGCCGGCGGTTTCGGCCTGTGCGGCATCCCCGAAAACCTGATCGCCGCCGTGAAGACGTCGGGCGTGAAGAACCTGACAGTGATCTCCAACAACGCCGGCGTCGACGGCTTTGGACTCGGCGTGCTGCTGAACACGCGGCAGGTGAAGAAGATGATCTCGTCCTATGTCGGCGAGAACAAGGAGTTCGAGCGCCAGTACCTGTCGGGCGAGCTGGAGCTGGAGTTCAACCCGCAGGGCACGCTGGCCGAGCGCTGCCGCGCGGGCGGGGCGGGCATCCCGGCCTTCTACACCAAGACCGGCGTCGGCACGATCGTGGCGGACGGCAAGGAGACGCGCGAGTTCAACGGCGAGACCTACGTGATGGAGACGGCGCTTACGGCGGACGTCTCCCTCGTGAAGGCCTGGAAGGCCGATGCGCAGGGCAACCTCGTCTTCCGCAAGACGGCCCGAAATTTCAATCCGGACATGGCCACGGCGGGCAAGGTTTGCGTCGTCGAGGTCGAGGAGATCGTGCCCGTCGGCTCGCTCGATCCGGACCACATCCACCTGCCGGGCATCTTCGTGAACCGCATCATCCAGGGCTCGTTCGAGAAGCGCATCGAACAGCGCACTGTCCGCAAGAGGGAGGCCGTCTGATGCCCTGGGACCGTAACCAGATGGCCGCTCGCGCGGCGAAGGAGCTGCAGGACGGCTTCTACGTGAACCTCGGCATCGGCATTCCGACGCTGGTAGCGAACTACATTCCCGAGGGCGTTGACGTCACGCTGCAGTCGGAGAACGGCATGCTGGGCATGGGACCGTTCCCGTTCGAGGGTGAGGAAGATCCCGACCTCATCAACGCCGGCAAACAGACCATCACCGAGCTGGACCGGTCGGTGTATTTCTCCTCCTCGCAGTCGTTCGGCATGATCCGCGGCGGGCATATCGACCTCGCCATCCTCGGCGCCATGGAAGTCTCCGAGACGGGCGACCTCGCCAACTGGATGATCCCGGGCAAGCTCGTGAAGGGCATGGGCGGGGCGATGGACCTGGTGGCGGGCGTCAAGCGCGTCGTGGTGGTGATGGATCACGCCAACAAGGCGGGCGAGTCCAAGGTGCTGAAAGAATGCACCCTGCCGCTGACCGGCCGGAAGGTGGTCAATCGCATCATCTCCAACCTCGGCGTGTTCGATGTCGCGCCCGGCGGCCTGAAGGTCGTCGAGCTGGCCGATGGCGTGACGCTGGACGAGGTGAAGAAGCTGACCGAGGCGACCATCGTCGGCTGACAGCGCGACCTCCGGGCGTCATCCCGGGCGAAGCGCAGCGCAGACCCGGGATCTATGGTTCGACAGCTGGAATGCCGAGGAATGGATCCCGGCTCTGCGCAGCTTCGCTGCTCCGGCCGGGATGACAAATCCTCGTTTCGGGTGAAACTTCGCCCCACCGTCTGGCAGGATGCCTTTGGGGGACGTTCATGGCCCACCTCGCTCGCCATCTCGCTGTCGCCGCTCTTGTCGCCGCCCAGCTCTTCGCCTCCGCCGCCGAGGCGCAGCTCAAGAAGCAACCCTCGCCGGTGGCCGGGTCGTGGCGCGGCAAGTATGTCTGTCCGCAGGGCGTCACCGCGCTCAACCTCAGCATCGTGGACAAGCCGGGCGGCCAGCTGGAGGCGACTTTCAGTTTCGGGCCTTTGCCTTCCAACCCGACCGTGCCGCGCGGCGCCTACCGGATGGCGGGCGACTACAACGCGAGGACGGGGGAGGTCAGCCTGGAGGCGCTGAGCTGGACCAAGCAGCCGCCGGACTATGTCATGGTGGGCGTCGAGGGGCGCTTGAGCGAACTCGGGCTCTACATCAGCGGCGAGATCGACGGGCCGGGGTGCGGGGCATTCGAGCTTGTCCGCGCCGAAGACCTGCTCGGTTGATCCTCAGTTGTTGAAGACGATCCACGCGTTGAGGTAGCTCGCGAACGAGACCCACAGCAGGTACGGGACCTGGAGCAGGCCCGCGACATTGCTGATCTTGCGGAACGCCACGATCATCAGCACCACCAGCACCCAGAGCAGGGCGATGGTCGCGAGAGCGGCGGCGGGCATGTGCAGTCCGAAGAACAGCACGCTCCAGGCAAGGTTGGGCAGGAGCTGGGCGAAGAACAGCGTCATCGCACGGCTTGCGTTCGCCCATCCGCCAGCGGAGCGCCAGACCCAGCAGGCGCTGATCGCCATCAGCGTGTAGAGGATCGGCCAGACGATGCCGAACACGAAGCCGGGCGGGTTGCCCGGCGCCTTGTCGAGCGCCTCATACCACGGGTCGCCCGCGCCGCCGGAAACCATGCCGCCCAGACCCGCGACGGCAAATGTTGCGACGAAGATCGCAATCCACCCCGCCCAAGGGTTGCGGCGGCCATCCGTGCCAGTGTGATCGGCTGTTGCAGAGGTCATGTGCGCACCCTTTCAGGGCGCGTCATGGTCCACCACGGCGCGCGTCCCCGATTGTTACGGGGTTGAACGCGCGGCGGATCAAGCCGTTGCAGGACCTCGCGGAGCCGGGTGCAGCCTCAGGCGGCGGCGGCTTGCAGGCCCGGGCTGGAGGTGCGATCCGGCGTGGCGGCCGTCGCCTCGAAGGCGGCCAGCAGCTTGGCCACACGCCGCTTGAACAGCGGCAGGGGCGCGCGGCCCTCAAGGCTGATGCGGCAGGTGCGCGACAGGATGTCGAGCGATCGTGCGCACATGTCGGGGGTGTATTCGATATCCCGCTTGGCCCACGCCCACGGATCCATCTTCGGATGGAAGGTCCGCTTGGAGAGGATCGGCTCCCAGTTGGTGTAGACGTGCTTGGAGTTGTCGTGGAGGCAGTAGGCGCCCGGCAGCTTGCCGAACACGGCGGCGTCCTCGCGGCGGTCGAACAGGATGGTCAGCGTCATCGCGTTCTCGGGCGAGTTGTGCGGCGAGACGCGGAAGCGGCGGTCGCCTTCCAGCATCGGCAGCACGGCGGCGCGGCGCGCGGCGAATTTCGAGAGCATCGGCTTCAGCTTCGAGAGCTGCACGTCCAGCATCGCGCCGGCGATCTCGGTCGTGCGCATGTTGCCGCCGATGAAGGTGGGCTCGTTGTAGGTCTCGCCATGGCCGCGCACGAAGGTGCCGAGGTCGTGGTAGTTGCGGGCGCGGGCGAAGATCTTGTCGGAGTTGGTGACGATGGCGCCGCCCTCGCCGATGTTGATGTTCTTGAACTGGTTGAAGCTGTAGGCGCCGGCGTCGCCGATAGCGCCCGTGAAGCGGTCCTTGTAGGCCACGCCGACAGCCTGGCAGGAGTCCTCGATCACCAGCAGGTTGTGCTTCTTGGCGATCTTCATGATCGCGTCCATGTCGCACGGCGCGTTGATCATGTGCACGGGGATGATGGCGCGGGTGAACGGCGTGATCTTCCGCTCGATGTCGGCGGGGTCGATGGTCAGCGATTCATTGATGTCGGCCATGACCGGAACAGCGCCGACCATGACCGGCGCGGCGGCAGTGGCCATCCAGGTGTAGGCCGGGACGATGACTTCATCGCCGGGACCGATCCCGGCGGCGGCAAGGGCTGCCTGCAGGGCGCCTGTGCCACTTTGAACCGTCAGGACGTGCTTCGCGCCAACATGGGCGCCGAAGCGCTTCTCGAACCGGAACGTGAAGCCGTCCGGATTGCCATAGCGGAGCAGGTTCTTGCTCGCGATGGCCCGTCCCGCAGCGATCCACTCCGCCAGTCCAGCCGCAGCCATGTGCCCAATTCCCGTTCTGGGCGTCGTCGAGACGCCGGTTTTCGGGTTCCACGTGCAACCGGCGTGCCGGGGGCGGCGGCGTCGCCGAGAGGGATGTGAAGCCCCGCTCCCCGGGAAGCGGCTTGATTTCCGCGCTCCACCAGCCTCTCATCGGGACATCAGAAGATTATTGCCTCAGGACCAACCCGCATGCCCACGAAAAAGCGCTTCACCCTGGGTATGGTGATCGGATTAGCTGCGGGAATGCTCCTCTATCGCATCCTGTTTGGATAGGCCGGTATCTGCGTCCTTCCCACGCAGCGGAAGGTCGCAGGCACGAAGCGCCGCCACCGGATAAAGCCGGGGGTGGTTTCTCATCATGGCGTCTGGCGGGGCTCGAATGGTCAACGGCGAAAAGTCAGGCGACACACTGGCTGAAGACGTCCTGGGATTCGGCGGGCGTGAACTCGTCACGGCAAGAGACCTGTTCGTGCGTCCGGACCACGTTCTTGCCGCCTGGATGGATCACGGTCCTGACGGCGGCGGCCGGTATGCCCGCCCGCTTCGCCTCTATCTCGCGCTCAACGCGTTCCTGATGCTGATCCTTTTCCTTCAGGGGGGCGCAGGCTTCCTGCTGGCGGATCTACCTGCGGGACTGATCGACCCGCTTGTGGCGCGATCCGGGAAATCCATGGATGCATTCACCGCTGATGCTGACGGGTGGATGACCCTGGTGATGGTTCCCGTGATCTCGAGCCTCCAGGCCATTGTTGCAGCTCCCCTGTTTCGCCTGTGGGACCCGGACCATCTCGGGTGGCGGAAGGGCCTCCGGGCCACGTTCGGCTGGCTCTGCGCATGGACGGTCCTGATGCTGCCCCTGGCATGGTGGAGCTATGGAAGAGGGTCGATCGCCTTGCTGGCGGCCGCCGGGATCGTCCTCTTGGGTATCGTCGCCTTTGTACGGATGGGGCGCGGACGATGGTTCCGGTCAAGGTCTGGTGCGGCGGGCAAGGCGGCCATGATCATGGTCGCGGTCCAGCTGGCTGGCTCGCTGGGAGCGGCCATCGCCATCGGGATCGGGCTGCTGGGAGCGACGTCCAGCCCATAGGCCATCGACCGCCTCTGGGGGGAGGCGGGCGATGGACCGGTTCAAACCTGACGTTTCGTCTTGTTCGAGCGCGCCTACTCGAACTTCCTCGCCGTCCACCATGGATAGACCTCGGGCATGTCGCTCGAGACGGTGTTGGGGAACTGCGCCTTGCGCTTCTCCATGAAGGCGCCGATGCCTTCCTTGACGTCTGCCGACTGGCCGCGCTGGGCGATGGAGCGGCTGTCGATCTTGTGGGCCTCCATCGGATGGTCGGCGCCCATCATCTTCCACATCATGTGCCGTGACATGGCGTTGGAGACCGGGGCGGTGTTGTCGATGATCTCCTGCGCCAGCGCCTTGGCTGCGGGCATCAGGTCGTGCGGATCGTGGATGGAGCGGACCAGCCCTCCGGCCAGCGCTTCCTGCGCATTGAACACCCGGCCGGTATAGACCCACTCCAGCGCCTGGCTGATGCCGACGAGCCGGGGCAGGAACCAGGACGAGCAGGCCTCCGGCGTGATGCCGCGCTTGTTGAACACGAAGCCATAGCGGGCGGTGGTGGAGGCGAGGCGGATGTCCATCGCCAGCTGCATGGTGGCGCCGACGCCGACCGCCGCGCCGTTGCAGGCCGAGATCACCGGCTTCATGCTGTCGAAGATGCGCAGCGTCAGGCGCCCGCCGCCGTCGCGGATGTAGTCGTCGTCCATCTTCTGGGCGGCCTCGCCGCGCGCCTTCTGGGCGTCGCGGTCGAAGGTGGAGCCGCCGCTGGAGAGATCCGCCCCGGCGCAGAAGGCGCGCTCGCCGGCGCCGGTGACAATCACGGCCTTCACGGCGTCGTCGCCATCGGTGATGTCGAAGGCCTGCATCATGTCGGCCATCATCTGGCCGTTCCAGGCATTCATCTTTTCCGGCCGGTTGAGCATCAGCGTGGCGATCCCGTCCTCACGGTCGAGCAGGATGGTTTCGAAGGTGTCTCGGGTCATGGTCAGTTCACCGTTTCGCGTTGCTTGTATTCGCTGAGCCGTCGCCTTGCCTCGTTGAGCGCTTCACAGAGCTCGTCGAACGGCAGGAGCCAGGCGCCTGTTTCCGGATGGGGATACACCTCGATTGCGAGAGGGCCATTCTCCTCGTTGATCTCAGCCATCTGTACGCCATCGACGATGATGTCCGCGACCAGCAGCTCCCTGTCGGGAGGGCTGGTAATGGTTATCCGCCAGCGCGGGGACATGCGAGACCGCTCCTCTTATGTCGTGGGTCTAATCTCATCTCTGGCGCGATGAACGACTGGAGGCAATCCGGAGCCCAGCTGCCGCTCGCGCCAACTTTTTCCACTGTGGACTTTGCCCCGGTTGCACTAGCTTGATCCAGGGTTGAGGAGCGTTGGCGCAATGAAGTCGCGATGGATGGACTATGCAGCCTCGTTTGGCGTCGCCAGCCTCTTCTCGATTTTAATGCTCGGGTGCTACGAGATCAACAAGATGGCTGGCGATGTTGTCTTGCTCTCGATGCCTGTTTGGATGGCCGGCGCTGGCTTCTTCTTGGGTCGAGCACTTGCCCGCGTAGCTGTCATGCCGGTTGTTGTATTGGCCATGGTTGCCTGCACCGCATTTGTACTGGCGGGTTCAGCCCTGTTGGAAAATCTGGACACCGTCAGAGATGGATACATCTCCAACGGCATGTTCTTTTACTACAAGACTTTCCTTGGGTTCATTGGCCACATTGCGTCTATCGTTTGCGGTGCATTCGCCGCCTTGGGATGCCTCAAAGCCCGCCGCCGTCTTCGTGAAGGCGCTTTGGGCGACTAGTCGCCGCCTCACGGCCACTTCGCCACCGGCGGCATCGACGACAGGATCGACGCGACATTACCGCCCGCTCCCGGGCTGTCTCAAGGTTATGTTGGCGGGATCAGTTGCTGGCGGATTCGAACCTGCTTCGCGGATAAGCCGCTTGGCTGCTTCGATATTCAGTTCGAGCGCCGCATCGTTTGTTGCGCGCTGCAGATCCAGAATATTGTTACCGGCATAGTAATGTTGCCGGAAAACGCCTTCGAGAGTGACTGTTTGACCGGAAAGTGGGCGGAGGTTCCAAACTTCGGCGTTGGGCGCAATCGTCAGGCAGTCTCTTGCGAAGATACTGAAGTCCGGAGCTGGTTTGGCGATTTCGGCCTTCCATTCGTCAAGCCGTTCTGCGTCTTGGCAAATTGAACGCGCATTCGTGCCTAGCCTCAGCATTCCGCGAACGTGGATTGTCTTGCCGTCCAGACCATCAGCCTTGTCGAAGACCTCATAAACGCTCAGGGCCTCCGAAAGTGAGGGCAGTTCTGGTTCGTGTGCACAGCCGAAAATTAGCGTCAGGCTTCCAAGGAGGGCGAGCTCCCGCCTCACGGCCACTTCGCCACCGGCGGCATCGACGACCAGATCGACGCCACTTTGCCGCCGGTCTCGAGCCCGAACGTCGTGCCGCGGTCTTAGAGCAGGTTGAACTCCACATAGCGGCCGCGCTTGATCAGCTGGGCCTCGCGGTCGGCGGCGTTCCAGCTTTCGAGCCTCGCGCGCAGCCTCAATCTTGGCGGGGCGCGACGGCGTTGGCCCGACTCGAAGAGGCGGGGCCGCCAGCTCGCGGCGAAGAGTCTTGACCTCGTCACGCAGCATCTGAGTGCTTCTGTCGGAGGAGATTATGCGCCGCGCGGCAAGAGGATTGTCGAGCACCGCACTTCCCGTCTGTCATGTGCATCCGCTTATGGCGTGAAGGAAGCCACAAACTCCCCTCCCTCGTTCGAGAAAGTCACGATTAGGCCGAGCTCAAATCTACATCCGCATACTGTCAAAAAATCCGATGCCGTTTCGTGAAAAAATTCAGCTGCGTTCAGTGCGCGAGAGCGGGGCGCGGACACGCAAATATAATTCACGCAAATATCGATACTGTGTATGTCAAACGCATATAATCCCCTCGACGCCATAACTTGAAACGATCGGATGTATCTATCAAAATCTACATCTTTCCCCAGAGCGCCCCTCGTAATTGATTCGAAGTCTCTGGTCCGACTCAATTTCGACGCTTCACCCAACAGGCTTTCGTTCGCGGTTTTCATATTTCTCGCTGGCAACGGCGGCATCAAGCCGCCTCCAGTGGAAAACTGAGCGATGTGGCCACAAGTATCGACGCCAAACCAATCTATATCAATGGTTTCTGCGTCCACCAATGTGTAAGGGTCAATCACCGAACGCAGCCTTGCAGTTTGTGCGCCTATGGTTAACTGCTTTGCCTTTTGGCCGAACAGGGGGCGACATGACCAGATATGTCGGTTTAGATCCCTGATCGATCATCTCATATACAAAACAAGCTCCCGCCTCACGGCCACTTCGCCACGGGCGGCATCGACGACAGGATCGACGCGACATTACCGCCCGTCTTCAGCCCGAACGTCGTGCCGCGGTCGTAGAGCAGGTTGAACTCGACATAGCGGCCGCGCTTGATCAGTTGCGCCTCGCGGTCGGCGGCGTTCCAGCTTTCGGCCATGCGGCGGCGGACGATGTCGCAATAGACGTCGGCGAAGGCGCGACCGACGTCCTGGGTGAAGGCGAAGTCGGCCTCCCAGTCGCCGGAGTTGTGGCGGTCGTAGAAGATGCCGCCGATGCCGCGCGGCTCGTTGCGGTGGGGCAGATGGAAGTACTCGTCGCACTGGCGCTTGAAGAGGGCGTAGTCGGCGACCGCATGGGCGTTGCAGGCGCGCTCCATGGCGGCGTGGAAGTCGACCGTGTCCGGCCGGTCCTGTACGCGCTCACGCTCGAGCAGGGGGGTGAGGTCGGCGCCGCCCCCGAACCAGCTGTCGGAGGTCACCAGCATCCGGGTGTTCATGTGAACCGCCGGAACCTTGGGCGAGTGCATGTGGGCGATCAGCGAGATGCCCGCCGCCCAGAACCGTCCGCCGGATTGGTCAGCGCCGGGGATGGTCTTGGCGAATTCGGGGGCGAAGCTGCCATAGACGCAGGAGGTGTGAACGCCGACCTTCTCGAAAAGCCGGCCGCGCATCACGGCCATCGTGCCGCCGCCGAGGTCTTCGGAGCCGTCCCCGCGCTTCCAGGCGGTCTTCTCGAACCGCCCGGCGGGACCGGAATAGAGCGGGGGACCGGCCAGATCCTCCAGCGCCTCGAAGCGGGCGAGGATGTCGGCCTGCAGGGTCTGGAACCAGGCGTACGCCCGGGCCTGACGTTCAGGCAGAGTTTCAGGGGAGTGCAGGGCGGGTGTCGTGGTCATGCCCCTGCTAAGCACCCCGCCGCCCCTGCGTCCAGACGGCAGTTGTGCGCGTAGAGAGCCTGCAGAGCGGAATGGCCGTTCCTTTTCATGGAGAGGCCGGATAGCCTGACGCGACCGGCAATGGGCCGGCCTGCGGCCGGACTTCGGACCCTGACCTCGGAACCCTGAATGTATCGACATGCTTTGGTGATCGCAGTCCTCGCCTTTGGCGCGGCGGCCTGCTCCCAGCCCGTGAATACCAAGAAGGTGCTGGTTGACCGGTGCGTCAGCGATGGCAGCTCCGCCGAGGCCTGCGAGTGCGTGGCGACCGAGGCCGAAGCCTCGCTGGATGAGGAGTCGCTCAAGGTGATGGTCCTCGGCGCCCAGGAAAAGCATGAAGAGGCCGAGGCCCTCATGCAGTCCATGCCGCTCGACAAGCAGCTGGCCTTCGGCGCCTTCGCCTTCGAAGCCATCGACAAGTGCGGCATAGCCAGCGCCTTCGGGAACTAGCGAGGCAAGGGGAGACCTCCGCCCCCTGCAAGGGGGAGGATGCCGAGCGCAGCGAGGCAGGCGGGGGTCCGCTTTCGCCAAAGGCGAAAGCTGGCGGCGGTGGAACAGGCGGCTGACGCCGCCGGACCCCCTCCTGTCCCTTCGGGACATCCTCCCCCTTTCAGGTGGAGGAGGCTTCATCTCCCCGAATCACCCGGCCAGCCCGAGCTGCCGGCGCGCCTCCCAGGCGGCGATTCCGGCCGTCATGGCCACGTTCAGCGAACGGGCGCCCGCCGCCATCGGTATGAAGACCCGGGCATGGGCTGCGGCATGAACGTCATCAGGGACCCCGGCTGATTCCCGTCCGAAGAGGAGAGTGTCGCCTTCCGCGAACCGGAAACCGGTCATCGGCTCGGCTCCGGACGTCGTGAAAAGCACCAGCCTGCCGCTGCGGCGTTCGGGCGCGGCAAGAAATGCCGACCAGCTGTCGTGGCGGCAGATATCGGCCTGAGCGCCGTAGTCCAGGGCGGATCGGCGGAGGTCCCGGCTGCTCAATGGGAAGCCGCAGGGCTCGATAATATCAAGCGCGACGCCCATGCAGGCGGCCAGCCGGATGGCCGCGCCGAGGTTCTGAGGAATATCGGGTTGAAAGAAGGCGAGGCGCACTCTAACAGCTTCCTCGGGTCGGAAGGGGCATCTTGCGACATCGCGCCACGCGCATGGACATGCGTGTACCGATATGTAAGCGGCAATTGCCCCGGATATCATGGGAGTCGCCAGTGTCGGAACACGGTTCGAGCAGCAGCACTGCTGAAGGCGCAGAGGCCGGCGAGACGCGGCGCGACTTCATCCATATTGCCGCCATGGCGGTTGCAGGCGGCGGTGCGGCGCTGGTCGCCTGGCCGTTCATCCAGCAGCTGGCCCCGGCCAGCGACACCCGCGCGCTCTCCAGCGCCGATGTGGATGTCTCCAAGGTTCCCGAAGGCGGCGAAATCCGCGTCCTGATCGGCGGCAAGCCCTTCTTCGTCCGCCGCCGCACCGCCGAAGAGATCGCATCGGCCCGCGCGGTCGACATTTCCAAGCTCCGTGACCCCGAGACCGACGACGAGCGTCTGCGCCCCCTGCCGAGCGGCGAACTGAACCCCGCCGTCCTGGTCACCTCCGGAAGCTGCACGCATCTTGGTTGCGTGCCGGTCGGCCCTGCCCAGGGCACGGTTGGCGAGTTCGGCGGCTGGTACTGCCCCTGCCACGGTTCGCACTACGACACCTCGGGCCGCATCCGTAAGGGTCCTGCGCCGACCAACCTGCCGGTCCCGGACTACGCGTACACGTCCGACGCCATCATCAAGATTTCGCTGTAGGGGATAAGCACGTGAGCGGTCCGTCAACCTACGAACCCAAGTCCGGCATCACGCGGTGGCTCGATTCGCGCCTCCCGATCGCCCGTCTGGCGCATGATACCCTGACGGCGCCGACGCCGAAGAACCTCAACTACTGGTGGACCTTCGGCGGCATTCTGGCGCTATGCCTGGCCACCCAGATCGTCACCGGCATTATCCTCGCGATGCACTACGTCGCCTCGACGCAGATGGCCTTCGCCAGCGTCGAGCGCATCATGCGCGACGTCGAGTTCGGCTGGCTGGTCCGCTACATCCACGCCAACGGCGCATCGATGTTCTTCCTCGCGGTCTACATCCACATGTTCCGCGGCCTCTACTACGGGTCGTACAAGGCTCCGCGCGAGATCACCTGGATCCTCGGCGTGGTCATCTACCTCCTGATGATGGGCACCGCCTTCATGGGCTCCGTGCTGCCCTGGGGCCAGATGTCCTACCACGGCGCTGCCGTCATCACGAACCTGCTGGGCGCCATCCCGCTCGTCG
>CAYOWK010000057.1:0-24690 GCA_964407665.1 uncultured Rhizobium sp.
CGGCCCCGAGCACGCCTTCCTGCACGAGACGGGCAGGGCCGAGTACCGCACCTGCACCGACCACGAGGCGCTGGAGGCGTTTCAGCTCTGCACGAAACTGGAAGGCATCATCCCCGCCCTCGAGCCCGCTCACGCGCTCGCCCGCGTCGGCGACATCGCGAAGGAGCTTGGAAAGGACGGCCTCATCGTGATGAACATGTGCGGCCGCGGCGACAAGGACATCTTCTCGGTGGCCAAGCACCTCGGGATGGAGATGTAGGGGGACTCTAGCTACCGGCCCCCGCCGTCTCCAGATTCCGCATCAGCTCCTTCAGCGACGGCGTATCGTGGCTCCACAGCACGTAGAGCTGATCGGTAGGCCGGGTGAGTGCGACGTACATCATCGCCCGCGCCTCATCGCCCTGGATGGTGTCCGCCCCGACCAGCACCACCGCCTTCGCCTGCAGCCCGCGGGCGCCATGGATGGTGGTGACGGCCGCCTTCATGCCGTGTCGGCCCAGCGCCTCCTCAACGCGGTCCCGGACGCTGTTCCGCGGACACAGGAACATCACCTCGCTCAGTTTCAGTGACTGGGCGCCCTGCGTCAGGTCTTTCGCAAGGCCAATGCAGCGGCCGATCTGGGCGTCGAGATTCGACTCCCGGATCATGACCGGCCACGGCCCGTTCCGCGCACAATTCTCCTGCCGGAGAGCCACCGCAGATGGCTGGTCGTCGTCGCCGGGCGCCTCCTGCAACCCGAAGCTCCATGCGGCGGCGGCGATCTCGCGCGTATTGCGGTAGTTGCGCACGAAGCGGCGCGTGCGGCCCTGCGCCTTGATCCCCACCTTGCTCCAGTTGGGCAGCTTCGCGCGGTAAAGGTTCTGGCTCACATCGTAGGCCACGATCAGCGTGCCGTCCTGCGGCTCCTTCAGGGCCTGCACCGCGCACTGGAACCAGCTGGGCGGAAAGTCCTGACCTTCATCGATCAGCACCGCGTCATACCGGCCAGCGTCGCCCCGGCCTGCATCGAGGATGTCGAGCAGGGTCTGCCCGAACGCATCCCTGTCGCTCAGGTCCTTCGGCGCCCCCTGCATGAGGCCCCACACCCCGAACGTCCGCACATTGGCCGAAGGATACCCCTTCAGCGCCCGCCCAAGATGCTCCTGAAGCGCGCGGTTGTAGCACAGCAGCAGCACGGACTGCTTCGCCTCCGCCAGCAGCCTGGCCGCCGCCACCAGAACGATGGTCTTTCCCGATCCCGGAACGCCATAGAGGATGCGGTGCCCCGTGCCGAGCTGGCGGGCGACGCGCTCCTGCTCCAGATCCATGACGTCGATCGACAGTTTCGGGCTCTCGTCGCCAAACAGCCAGCCGGTCTCGATCCGGCTTGACGGGCTGATCACGGAGCGGAGCAGGCGGGCCCGTTCCACGGGAATGGGCGTGATGGGGATATCCGGATTGATCGCGGCCCTCAGGGCCGACATCCAGGCTGCGGGCGCCAGCGCAAGACTATCCAGTTCATCGGCGCACAGGGTCATGCCGCGCGGGAAATGCTCCGCCCACGGGCTGTCATCCAGCTCGGCGCGGCGAATGGACGTCAGGATCGCAAGACGCCCGAAAGCGAACGAGAAGTGCTTGCCCGTCTTCAGCTCCGCCGCTGCGGGGTGAAGGCTGCAGGCGTTCATGAGACCATTCATGTACTCGCGCGCCTGCCGCGACGGGTGCTGCTGGTGCTGCACCACCCCGCCATGCAGATAGGTGATGGAATGGGCGTCGACCTGCGTGATCGACTTCAGGCGAAGCCCTTTCACCTCGACGACGACCACGCCGACTTCGGGCGCAAGCACGATGAAGTCAGGGTAGCGCCGCTGGATCACCGGTTCGTAGTAGACCACCACATTGTCGGGCAGGGCCTGAAGCGCGGCGAACACCCGCCGCTCGCCCTGCGTGGCGCTGTCCGGCATGTACTCCGGAATCATGTCCGCCATCGCGCACCCTTCACGTCGCGAAAAGCCGGCGCCCCAGCCAGATCACATTGCATGCTAGCAATGAAGGACATGATTCGCCCGTCTTGCCTCGTCCTGCCGCCAGATGCGGGATTGACGCCGCCTGATCCAGCCGGACCAAGAGAGGGAATCTGCCCCTGCCGACCCCCCGCGTCGTGCCCCACCCACCGCCGTCATTCCCGGGTAAGGTTGACAGCCGCATCCCGGGAATCCCGGTTCTTTCAAAGCAGGAATCGCCTTGGGCAGCCCCCAACTCCACACAACCGGGATCCCCGGGATGCGCTCCGCCCTCAACCTGAGCCTGTCGAAGGGACCCGAGGATGGCGGCGGAGAATGTGGGATAATGCCCCCCGGATTCGGAGGGGGCCAAACCCGCGCCAATCTCTCCCTCGCGCCTGTCATGGGAGGGTTCGGGGGCCACCGGACTCACGAACGACAGGCGCACGGACGGCGCGGCGACCACCGCTCCGGCCGCAGGCGACGGCTCATCCTGAGGAGCCGTTTGCGATCCACACGGATCGCAAACGGCGTCTCGAAGGACGAGCCCGAACGGGCGGCCTGAAGCGAGGGTCTGAAACACCTGTCCCCGGGATTGTGATTCAAACCGGGGGTGACCATGGACGGCGGCGTCCATGCGCGTTGAGACGGGATGAGGATGAGGGTCAATAAACCCGCCCCAACCACCGGCTCAAAAACGTCCGAACGGGGCGCGTGGGAACACGCAACCGGCCAGCGCAAGCTGGCAGCTTATTCAAGACGGCGCGTTCTCACGCGCCCCGGCCTCCCATCCGGGAGGGGAGCTACAGAAAAACGGACGGCGCTCGCGCCGGTCCGAAGGAGGAGGTGTGACGATGGGGACTCAGGCGCGAAGCGCCACCTCCCCCGAGCGGGGGAGGTCGGACCCGAAGGGGCCGGGTGGGGGTAACGGTGATTGCACCATGAACGGCCATCAGCGTGAGTGGAGAGGCCAAGCCCCCCTCGGTCGCGGCATGCGCCGCGCCCGGTCCCCCCGCTCGGGGGGACGGGCGGCTGTGCCGCCTCTCTGCCGGGTCGTACGCCCTTCCTTGGAGGCCTCGCTCGCGAGAACCCAGGAGAACTACAGATGGTCAATCGCCTGAAACGCCTGGCTTTGCCCCGCTTGGCGGGCGGTCCGGGCGATGATATGCGGCGCGCATGACAACCCATACAGGATCCTGTCACTGCGGCGCGGTGACGTTCTCGGTTGAGGGCGACATCCCGTCGGTGATGGAGTGCAACTGCTCCCACTGCGCGCGGAAGGGCTTCCTCCTGCACTTCGTGGGCGAGGACGCCTTCACGCTGAACACGCCGGAAGCGCCCCTGACCGAATACCTCTTCAACAGGCACGCCATCGCCCACCAGTTCTGCGCCGGCTGTGGCGTACAGGGCTTCGCCTACGGGACGGACCCGCGGTCCGGCGCGGCCATGGTCGCAATCAATGTCCGCTGTCTCGATGGCGTGGATCTGACGGCGATCCCCCGCGTGGCCGTCGACGGCAAGAGTTTCTAGATGACATCCCAACGCATTGCCGACCGCTTCGCGCGTTGCGCGGCCGAGAACCGCGCCGCATTCGTGACGTATCTGATGGCGTCAGACCCGGACACTGAGACCTCGTTCCAGTGCTTCGATGCGCTGGCGAAATCCGGCGCCGACATCATCGAGATCGGCGCGCCCTTCACCGATCCCATGGCGGACGGCCCGTCGATCCAGCGCGCGGCGCTGCGGGCGCTGGCGGCAGGCGGTTCGCTGAAAGTCACGCTGGGGATCGCAAAGCGCCTTCGCGCGGCGCACCCCGATACGCCGCTGATCATCATGGGATACGCGAATCCCATCCACTACATGGGCTGGGCGGCCTTTGCGGATCTGGCGGCCGACGCCGGCATCGATGGCGTCATCACGGTCGATCTTCCGCCCGAGGAAGACACACCGCTTCGCAGCGAACTTGACCGGCACGGCATCGCGACAATTCGCCTGGCGACGCCGACGACGACCGCCGAAAGAATGGTGCGCGTAGCAGAAGGCGCCTCCGGCTTCGTCTATTACGTGTCCGTGACCGGCGTGACGGGCGCGGCGGTCGGCAAGCAGGACGACATCACTGCGGGCGTCGAACTGGCGCGCCGGACCTCGAAACTTCCCGTGGCTGTCGGGTTTGGCGTGCGTGCGCCGGAGCAGGCGGCAGCGTTTGGACGGATCGCAGACGGTGTCGTGGTCGGCTCGGCGCTGGTCGACCTGGTTCGCGAGGCCGCGGAATCCGGGCAGCCGGAATCGGCTGTCAAGCGTATAAGTGTTGTTGCGCAGTCACTGTCAAACGCCATATCCTCGGCGCGTTCGTAGCGGAGATCCCCCTTGAACTGGCTGACCAATCTGCCTCCCGGGCTGAAGTCCATCTTCTCCAAGAAGGACGAAACCGGCGACACGCTCTGGATCAAGTGCCCCAAGACGGGCGAGCTGGTCTATCGCGACGACATGGAAGCCTCGATGTGGGTCACGCCCGCCGGCGCCCACATGCGTGTCTCGCCCGAGCAGCGCTTCAAATATCTGTTCGACAGCAATGTCTGGGCGGAAATCGAGATGCCGTCCGCCGTTCAGGATCCGCTGAAATTCCGCGACGACAAGCGCTACATCGACCGCCTGAAGTCTGCGAAGGCCAAGACCGGCCGCGAGGACTGCATGGCCGCCGCGCACGGCGAGATCGGCGGACGCCGCGCTGTCGTCCTCGTCCAGGACTTCGCCTTCATGGGCGGCTCGCTGGGCATGGCGGCCGGGGACGGCTTCATCAAGGCTGCTGAAGTTGCAGTCGAGCGCAACGCGGCGCTGGTCGTCGTGACCTCCTCGGGCGGCGCCCGCATGCAGGAAAGCGCTTTCGCGCTGATGCAGATGCCGCGCACGGTTCTCGCCATTCAGGATGTGAAGCGCGCGAAACTGCCCTACATCGTGATCCTGTGCGACCCAACATCCGGCGGTGTTATGGCTTCCTACGCGATGCTGGGCGACATCCACATTGCCGAGCCGGGCGCGATGCTGGCTTTCACCGGTCCGCGCGTGATCGAGCAGACCATCCGCGAAAAGCTGCCGGACGGCTTCCAGCGATCGGAGTTCCTGCGCGAGCGGGGCCAGGTCGACATGGTCGTCAACCGCAAGGAAATCCCGGCCACGCTGGGCGCCATCCTCGGCATGCTGATGCCGCCCCTGCGGGGCCGCCGGGCCCGCGGAGCCGCCGCCGCGGCGGCAGATATATAATCACTTACTAATATATGTCAGCTTTGCTGACACAAATTCCTTGCGAAAGACCGAGACGTCGATTACCTGTCAGTGCGTGGGCGCTGGCAGGAGAATTCGTTGAGCGACTCTAAGGCTGTCGATGCGGCGCTCGGACGGTTCAGGGAGTCCAAACGGGTCTCGCCTGCCTTCGGGCTGGATCACATCCAGGCGGCTCTGAGAGAGTTCGACAATCCGCAGAACCGCATCCCGCGCGCCATTCACGTCACGGGCACGAACGGCAAGGGCTCGACCGGCGCCTTCATCCGCGCCGCAGCGGAAGCCGCCGGCCTCAAGGTGCATGTCTTCACGTCGCCGCACCTGATCCGGGTCAACGAACGGATCCGCCTCGCCGGAAAGCTGGTCGAGGACGAGGTTCTGGCTGCGACTCTGAATGAAATAGCTGACCGCACCCACGACCTGACCTATTTCGAAGCCCTGACGACGGCGGCTTACCTCCTGTTCTCGCGAACGCCCGCCGATATCTCCATTGTCGAAGTCGGCGCGGGCGGATTGCTCGACGCCACCAACGTCATGGAGCGTCCGGCTGTGACAGTGGTCACGCCGATCTCCCACGATCACGAAGCCATGTTCGGCGTTTCCGGCATCGCCGCCATTGCCCGGCTGAAGGCCGGAATTTTCCGGGCGGGTGTGCCCGCCGTCATCGCCGAACAGACACCCATTGCGCTTGGCGTCCTGACGGAACAGGCGAGGGCGGCAGGCGCGGCGGCCATCTGCAGCAGCCGTCAGTGGCGCGCCGGCTGGGACGGCGAAGCTTTTGTCTATGTCAGCGACCGGCTGACTGTCCGAGCGCCCTGGCTGGCGCTGTCAGGACGGCGCCAGTCCGAAAATGCGGGAGCGGCCATCGCGGCGCTTGAAGCGCTGGGCGATGACCGGCTGACGCCGGACGCCATTTCGGAGGGCCTCCGGTCCGCCGTGTGGCCGGCGCGTCTGCAGAAGTTGGGGGATGGGCCCGTGACGGCGAACCAGCCGGGAGGTGTGTGGGTAGATGCTGCACACAACCCGGCTGGCGCGCTTATGCTGGCCGAAGCGATCACGGCGGCGAGACCTGAAGGGGTGCGCGATCGCGTCGCCCTCATCGTCGCCGCTCAGGAAACCAAGGATGTCGGCGGCATGCTGTCGGCCCTGACCGGGGTGGTGGACGACCTCATCGCCTGCCGCCTGCCGGACAGCGGCGGCCAGGAAGGCGGACCCGGCGCGGACCCGGACCACATCGCCTCTGTCGCCCGCGCCCTGGGCTTCCATGTCCTGACGGCGCGCGATCCCGTGGACGCGCTGCGTACGGCGCGTGGTGCCCGGGCCGACCGGATCTATGTGGCAGGATCGATCTACCTCGCCGGCGCCGTGTTGCGCGCGAATGGCGAGGGGGTCGACTAGCCGGCGCTGCCCGCAACCGTCGACAGGGCGGAGCAGCCCGCGCATAGTCGCGGGGATGACAGAATTTTCAGTCGCGGCCCGCCGCCATCCCCTTGCCAGCGCCCTGCTCGCACTCATGTCGCTGGCGGCGCTGCTGCTGGGTGGCGATCCTGCATGGGCCCAGGCGCCGGCCAAGCCACTCTGGCCCCACCTCGCCAGCGACCTGACCCCCGACCCGGCGGTGACATTCGGCGTCCTCCCCAACGGCATGCGCTACGCCCTCAAGCCCAACCAGCTCCCCCCCGGCGCCATCTCCATCCGCCTCGCCTTCGAATTCGGCTCCCTCTACGAAACCCCTGAAGAAGCGGGCCTCGCCCACTTCATCGAGCACATGGCCTTCAATGGCTCGACCAATGTCGCCGAGGGCGAAATGGTCCGCATCCTCGAACGCCTTGGGCTCGCGTTTGGCGCGGACACCAACGCCTCAACCGGCCTGCGCGAGACGATCTACAAGCTGGAGCTGCCAAACGCCTCCGGCGCGTTGGTCGATGAAAGCCTCTTTCTACTCCGCGAAACCGCAAGCGAGTTGACCTTCGGAGCAGAGGCCATCAACCGGGAACGCGGCGTGGTGCTGGCCGAGCACCGCCGCAGCGATACATTCGCCCGCAGGCGCAGCCAGCAGCTCATCGACTTCCTGCTGCCCGGCGCTCCGGCTGCAAGCCGTCTGCCTATCGGGCGGTCAGAAACGATCGCGGCGGCCAGCCGCGACCAGCTGGTCAGCCTTTACAACCGCTACTACCGCCCGGAACGTGCGGTCCTGGTCATCGCCGGCGACTTCGACCCCGTCGCCATGGAACAGAAGATCACCGCCCGCTTTTCGGACTGGGCAGCTGTAGGGCCTGCCGGGGCGGAGCCAAACGAGGACTGGTCTCCACCCCCCCGTCCCCCAGCCGCCTCCGTTTTCATCCATCCCGACGGCGGCGACTCCGTGATGGCCTATGCGTTGCGACCCTCAATGCACCCGCTCGATACGGCAGCGCAGCGAAGAGACAACAATCTGTTTTCCTTCGGCATCGCAGCGCTCAATCGTAGGCTCGCAACGCTCGCGGAGAGCGAGGCGCCGCCCTTCCGCCAGGCATCGGCCGGCGAGTCCGATGTGCTGGACGCAGCAGACGCGGCAACGATATCGGCCACCATTACCCCGGGCGACTGGAAGCCGGCGTTGGTGACGCTGGAGCAGGAATGGCGACGTGCCTTGCTTCATGGGTTCACGCAGGAGGAGATCGATATCCAGATCGCCAACATGCGGACCAGCGTCGAGAATGCGGCCCAGCGCGAAGCTACGCGCCAGACATCGAGTCTGGTCGACAGCCTGCTGAACTCGATTCTCGACGATAGCGTCTTCACCACGCCGTCCTCAGGTCTGGCTCGGTTCAACACATGGATCGCTGACGCAACACCTGGCGCGGTGCTGGCTCTTTTTCGGGAACGTATGCCCGCAGATGGCCCGTTGTTCTTTCTGTCGAGTACGGTCCCGGATGGTGGCGATGCGACCGTCATCGCCGCTGCATGGGCCGAGAGCGGCAAGGTTGAGGTCGCGCCGCCAGTCCGGCGTTCGTTCGAAGCATTCGCCTACACGAACTTTGGAGCGCCTGGCCGGCTGCTTGCCGATACCATTCGCAGGGATGTCAGTGTGCGGCAGATTACCTTCACGAACAACGTCCGCCTCAACCTCAAGAGGACCGATTTCCAGAAGAATGTTGTCCTCGTCTCGCTGCGTGTCGGCGCGGGGCCCCTCGATTTTCCCGAGCGGCCATTCGGGCTTGATGTGCTCATGAGCGCGTTTTCGGCGGGCGGCCTTGAAAGGCACTCGGCTGACGACCTGCGCGGCATTCTGGCGGGACATGCTGTACAGGCAGGATTCACGTCATCATCGACTGCCTTCGGCGCCACCTATCGCACAACGCCTGCGGATCTGCTTTTGCAGCTCCAGGTTGCGACAGCGTTCATCACGGCGCCGGGGTATCGCCCTGAGGCCGAGCGCAGATGGCGCGAGTCGATTGTCCTGTCCTGGCCGCGGTTGGCCGCGAACGCGCAGGCGGTGCTACGCAACACTGCGCTCCGCGAACTCATGACGGGAGATAAACGCTTCGGGACGCATCCCGATGATGGCGTGACGTCCAGATCTTTTCCGGAATTGCGTGCCTGGCTTGAGCCAGCTCTCAAGGCGGGTGCGATCGAGGTCGCCATCGTCGGGGACATCGACGAGCAAGTCGTGATCGACGCTGTCGCGCGAACCTTCGGCGCCTTGCCTGTTCGCGAAATTGCTGCGGCTCGACAGCGCGAGGATAGGCCAGCGGTCTTCCGGACGGATCGGTCCGCCATCGTGCTTCAGCACCACGGCGAGCCCAGCCAGGCGCTTGCCGCTGTCTACTGGCCGGTGACCGACATCGATCCCCAGGTGCAGCGGGATGAGGCCAGGGTGCTGGACCTTCTGGGCAGCGTCATGAGGCTGAAAGCGACCGAGGAACTCCGGGAGCGGCTGGGCGCCAGTTACTCGCCATCAGCAGGCGCGGCCATCTCCTACACCATTCCGGGATGGGGCTATGTGTCTGCGTCAAGCGAAGTAGAGCCGGAAAGCGTCGGCGATGCGATCAGTGCAATCCGCGCCATTGCAGCGGATCTCCGCGAGGGCCGCATCACCGAGGACGAGCTGCTACGCGCCAGGGCGCCGGCGCTCGAAGCGCTGCCGCAGAATGCGACATCGAACAGCTACTGGCTGTCGCTGATCTCGCGGGCGCAGAGCCGGCCTGAACTTGTCGATGAAGGCCGGCTGGATGTCGTCGAGGCGCGGCTGAAGGCGTTGACTGTCGCCGACCTGACGGCGACGGCGAGAAAATATCTGCAGGATGCAGACGCCCGGGAGATCCGGATCCTGCCGGGGGGCGGGGGCGGGGGCTAGACCGTGACGGCGTTGAGGGCTTCTTCCAGCTGGGAGAAGCTGGGCTGGGCGGCGGAGGGGATCTGGCCGCGGCCAATCTCGACGGACACCTGGGCTGCGTTACCGTGCAGGTGGGCCACGAGCACGTCCTTGATGATCTTGTAGAAGGCGCCTTCCTCGTCAAGGACCTGACCAAGACGCGCGGCGAACGGACCGACGAAACCATAGGCAAGGAACACGCCGAGGAAGGTTCCGACGAGCGCCGAGCCGATCAGCTTGCCGAGATAGGCCGGGGGCTGGTCGATGGCGCCCATCGTCTTGATGATGCCGAGCACGGCGGCGACGATGCCCAGGGCGGGGAGGGCGTCGGCCATGTTCTGGAGCGCGTGCGCCGCCTTGTGGGCTTCGTGGTGGTGCTTCTCGAGCTGCTTGTCGATGATTTCCTCGACCTGGTGGGGATCCTCCAGGTTCATGGTCAGCATGCGCAGCGTGTCGCAGATCAGGTCGGTCGCGAAATGGTCCTTCAGGATCTTCGGATAGTTCTGGAAGATCGTTGAGTCCTTCGGGTTCTCGATGTGGGTCTCGATCGCCACCACGCCCTTGGATTTCATTGTCTTGGTCAAGACGTATAATAGCGACAGGAGGTCGGTGTAGTCCTTCGCCTTCCATTTCGGACCCGAGAAGACCTTCATCACGCCGCCGCCGGCGGCCATCACTGTCTTGAAGGAGTTCCCGATCAGGAAGGCGCCGACCGCGGCGCCGCCGATCATCATCATCTCGAAGGGCGCGGCCTTGATGATCACGTCAAAGTGGCCGCCGGCGAGGAAGAACCCGCCGAACACCATCGCAAAGACGACAAGGATGCCGATGATCTGGAACATTTGGTTCCGAATGGCCCTTTTGAAACTTTCTGTTGGACCGGTTATCCCCGATCAACCTTAACGCCCGGTTCCGGTGCGAGAAAAAAGCCGGGAACCCCTGGAGCCCTCGCAAGGTTGCCTTTCCTGCTTGTCAGTGGGCGGTTGGTTAAGCCTGTTGCGTCATGTTCAGGCGGGGCTATTCATAAACACGACGAACCGGCGGTGACCGGTTCGGGCGGGAGCTGGAGGCAAGACATGTCCAGGCACGGATTGGTGACGGATTATCCGCACTCGGAGATCAATCTGGGCGCCGACGTTCGCGAGAATCGCGAGCTGATGGACAACGTCGTCGACGTTTTGTCCGAGCGTCCGATCCTGACGATGGCCGCGCTGGTCGCCCTGGGCGCCATTACAGCCGGCGTGCTGTCGACACTCGCCCGCCGCTCTCGTGGCCGCCATGACCTGCGCGATGTGAAGATCGCGCGGGCCCTGCGCCGCCACGCGGATCCTCTTCGGAAGTAGTCGGGGCGCAACTCGCTACGTCGCAGGCGTTGTCCGGAACTGCTGATGGCAGGACGTGCATCCGGTCATCATGTCCCCATTGGTGAAGACGAGGTCTTCGGCGTTCTTCTGGCCGAGCGCCTCGGCTGTGGTTTTGGTGGCGGCGATGACGGTTTCAGCGGCGGCGATCCAGTCTGCCCGGCCTTCGGGGCGGGAGCCGGTCTTCAACAGGGCGGCCCCCTGAAGCACCTTCTGGGCTCCATCCTGAACCTGGACCCAGGCCGCATCCGTCGCGGGAGCTTCGCTTTCGGCGGCGAACAGCAGGTTGGAGCCGGGAATGATCAGCGCGTCGTGGATCTGGCGGGTTGTCGAGGCGTCGGTGAGGCCGGGCGCTGCCGCCGGAGCGGTCGGGGACGCTTCGTCCGGACCTGCCACGCAGGCGACCGCCCCAAGCAGGGCGAGGGCTGCAGCTGCGCGCTGAAGGTGTTTCATGGTCGTCTCCCTGTGCCGCCGGGCCCGGACGGTCTCTCTGCTCTGAAACGTATCAAGCCCCATCGGGCTGTCGGTCTATTCGGGCGGGAGCTCCACGACCGGGAGCACGATGCGGGAGGCCTCATTGCCGGAGTGGATGACCCGGTTGTTGGCGATCCGGACTTCGGTCGACGTGTAGGGATCGGCGGCCGTGTTGAGGTTGCGCGCGTAGGACGGAAAGTTGGAGGATGACACCTCCAGACGGATCCGGTGGCCTTGCCGGAAGACGTTGGCCACCAGCATGGGCGGGGGCGCGATCCGGTAGGTCTCGCCAGGCTTCATGAAGACCTGCCTGTCCTCGCCTTCGCGATAGCGCATGCGCTGGATCGAATCCGAGATGTTCCAGGCTGTCCCGTCCGGCGCCACATCGACCAGCTTCACGGTGAAGTCGGTATCGGGCGCATCGGAGCCAACGAAAAGGTCGACGTTCACATAGCCGAACACGGCGAGATCCTCGTCCATCGGACCGGACGTGTAGACCAGAACGTCGGGGCGCTTTTCGATGTCGCGCTGGTCGTATGAGCCGTCATTGTCTTTCTGGTCGGTCCCAACACCGGAGATTTCGCCGCCGTGGGCGATGACGGGGTTGGCGGGATCGTAGGTGAAGCGGTCCTTGCCGCCGGAGGAGGGCGGTCCGTCGAGCAGGCGGCCGTCGCCGGTCAGCGTGTTGGCCTTGCCGCCGGAAGAGAGGAAGTAGCTGCGCGCGCCGCCCGCCGCTTCGCGCGCCGCATCTGCAGTGGGGATGCTGTCGAAGAACGCCCAGCGGTTGGCGCCGGCCATGTAGGCGCGGACAGGCTTTTCAGGCAGGGGCGCGGCGGCGTCGCCCTTCATCCAGCGATCGAGCCACTTCATCTGGATGTCGATCAGGTCGAGCCGGGTGTCGCCGAGCATGCGGTCGCCGATCTTCGCGTTGTCCGAAAGGCGGGAGAAGCCGCAGTGCTGGCCGTTTGTGAGGATGATCGCCTGCGACCCCGCGGCGTTGGCGGCGCGCACGCGCTCGAACCAGGCAGAGGTGGAGCGCGCCGAGATGTCATAGAGCGCCTCGGCATAGAGGCCGGGGACGCGTGTCATGTCGGCGTTGGTGACCCGATCCTCGCCCCAGGCGGCGTCTGCCGGGCCACGGCGCAGATAGGCTTCCACCTCGGTGGCCGGTGCGCCAGCGGCCTTGCCGATGTCGATCATCGGGAGGTGCATGCGCGCCCTATCATAGGTTTCGACCGGGATATCCGGGTTGTCCGGGTCGGACTTTACGGTTGCGGACCGCGCCTGCCGTTCGGCGTCGGACAGACCCGCCGGGAGCTGCGGCCAGTCCACCGGCATGGCCTCGAACATGTAGTTCACCCAGCCCATCTGCCAGACGCCGCCGCGCCACCAGTTGCCCTGTTCGCGGAACGGGCCGGCCTCGGCGACGCCAACCCCGGCAGAGTAGGCGATCATCGCCTTGTGTGCAGGATGGTCGAGGCTGGCGAGCTTGAGCTGGTTCTCGGCCGAGGACGAGCAGCCATAGGTGGCGACCTTGCCGTCCGACCAGGGCTGGGCGGCGATCCAGTCCAGCGTATCCCAGCCATCCTCGTCGGCCCGGCCAAGCATGCGCATCTCGCCCTCGGACAGATAGCGGCCGCGCTCGTGCTGCTGGATGACGCCATAGCCTTCGTCGATCAGGCGCTGGGCGAAGGCCGGGCGGCGGCCGATTTCTGTGGCGTAGGGCGTGCGGATCAGGACGACAGGATAGCGGCCGCCGCCGGGCAGCCAGATCTCGGTCTGCAGGCGCGCGCCATCCCGCATGGCGACCTGGACATGCTTCATGTGGCGGCCGTCTTTCGGCAGGACGAGGCCGGGGCCTGGCTGCGCAGCCGCGACCGGTTCCGGTGTTACGGTCGCCGGTGATGTACAGGCGAGGAGAGCGAGCGCAGCGCATGAGGCGGCCGCGAGGCGGCGCAATGTCGTGGGGGTCATGCTCGCGTCCTTCAGTGTCACAAAAAAGGGATAGGGCGGCTGCGCGGCCCCTGCAAGCAAGCCGGGCGGCGCGCGCTCTCCGCAAACGGGTCATGTCGAATTGCGGGCATGGTCCTTCGTTGGGACCGGCGTGTCCGCCGTCCGTGATGCTGTCGTCTCCCTCCTGAAGACAGGAGGACGGGGCGCGCGGGTGCACGCCGACTTGTAAAAGCTGCCAGCGTTGCTGCTGGCCGGATGCGTGTTCCCACGCGCCCCGCGATCGTTCGTCTGCCCGGCAAGGTGCGTTGAGGATTTCCATCCGGTCGAGGGAATCCTGACGTCACCGCCACTTGCGAGGCGCCGCCAGAACACAAGTCTCGCCGGACGTTGGTCCAGGCCCTATCGCCGGGTCAGGCGTGCAGGGGATGCCGCCATCCCCGAGGCTTCCCCGGTTTCAGTTCCCCGGGGTCCCGATGGGCCTGCCTTGGGCTGGTCCGGCTCCCGTGACGGGCAACCGGATGGACACAAGGCCGGCCCCACGCCGACCGGCGCCTGTCGTTCGATGTTCGGTGGCCACCGAACCCTCCCGTGACAGGCGCGAGGAGGAGATTGCAAGAGGTTTGGACCCGGTCGGATTGAAGGGGGTTCATTCCCCTATTTCAGGGTGTCATCCCGGACGTTGCGCAGCAGCGATCCGGGATCCGGCGGCGCACCCCGGTGGCCGTTTCCGGAGCCCTTCGCAGTCGCTACGGGCGTTCGTCCCTCAAATCGCTATGCGATTTGCGCCTGAGGCGCCGCTCCTCACCCCGCACTGCGCCCTTCGGGCTTGTGCGGGATGAAGGAGAAGGCAGATACTCCATTGGAAAGTTGAGAAAGTTCAGGAGCAGGGCCGCGAACACTTCGGCATGAAGCGCTCGCCAGAGGCAAGACCATCAAGTCTGGATTCCCGCATGCGCGGGAAGCACCGACACTGGCGTGTCCGTTTCCGGAACCGGCGACTTCCCAGCGGAAATCAGGGGTGGATGTCCAGCACCCGGCGGCTGGCATCCGGCGTCGCGCAACAGAGGCCTCTCGCCGCGATTGCGAGGCGCCGCCATTGGCGGGACCCGCGAGACCGGCCATGCTGTACGGGTTCGCTTCCCGTCCCGGATGAGTGTTTGAGATGAGTTATGACCTGAACCTGTTCCCGGCCCGGTGGGATCCCGACGCGATCCGTGCGTGGTTTGCGGCACGTCCGAACTACGAGGTGCGGGACAACGAGATCGGCTATCTGAACCGCGACACCGGGGTCTATTTCAGCTTCCGCCTGTTCGAGGCCGATGCGGAGCAGGATCCGGAAGAGGGGCCGCAGGGGCCGTTCGCCGCGTTCAACATGAACTACATGCGGCCGCACACATTCGGGCTGGAGGCTGAGCCTGAGGTGGGCGTGTTCGTGGAAGCGTTCGGCTGCTCGGTGCAGGACCCGCAGGGCGCAATGGGCGAAGGTCGCTGGTCGCCCGAACTGTTCATCGCCGGCTGGAACGCAGGCAACCGCTTTGGATATCAGGTGATGACAGAGCGGGGGATGGGGACGGGCGTTCGCGTCTCCCACGGTCGCATCGAGACCGCGTGGCGATGGAACGTCGCGAGGGCTGCTGTGCAGGCGGCGTACAATGCTGATGGGCGGGACGTCTTCACGCCTATGCTGATGTGGACCGTGGCAAAGTCAGGCGGCGAGGTGCGTACGGCGGCGACCTGGACGCGCGGCGTGGCGACGATGATCCCCGCCGCAGCCGAGGCCGTGATACTCGTGCGGCCAGGCAAGCCGTCACTGATAAGCCGCATAACAGGGAACACCGGCAACCGGCGCATGGAGGTCGCGCTCGTGGCGCTAAGCGATCTTCTGAAGGCCGTCGACATGGAGCGCGAGACGACGCCCGCCGGCGCGGTGTTCGTGGCGTCCGGTCTCAACGAGGTGTTCGACGCTGCGACGCGGGGGCTGACCTTCGGGGACAATCCCCGCGCCGTGTTCGACGCTGTTGCGCCGGATCAGGTGCTGGACGCGGAGGTGTAAGGCGACACGCGTCTGCGAGTGGGCCCTATCCGGTCCCCCGATGGCAACGAGCCCCGGGTAGCCGGTCTGCCTGTCACCCCGCCATAGCCTGAACGATCCGGGGGCTTACGCCGGGGCCGTTCAGGCCGATAGCGCGATCAACCATCGACGCCGAAGTCGTAGAACGTGCCGGGAATACCGGCGAAGCCTGCGGCTTGCGCACCGGTCGCCAGGATGATGGCGTACTCGCCAGCGCCGAGCGGAGCTGCGGGCTTCACTTCGTAGATCACGGTCCCAGCCGGCGCGCCGGCCTGATCCGCCGCCGGCGTCATCGTGGTCGCCACGATCCGGTCGGGGTGGATGCCGCTCGAATAGCTCATGTAGCCGCCGCCGACGACGACTTCGCGCGTATTGTTCTTGCGGGCCTCGAAGCGGGCGACGGTCACCAGGCCCTGCGGCTGCATGTTGGACGGCGCGGCGACCAGGAAGGCGGGGGTGGCGCTGAGGCGCAACTGGGCGGTCTTGCCGGGAAGTACGGCGTACTGGCCGACGCCGCCGAACCCGAGAGCGCGGGCCGCTGTCCGTGTCTGGGCCACGACGGCCATCAGCGGCTTGCGCGCGCCGTTGTCGATGACCTGCGCATCGAACGTGGTCTGGCAGGCGAGAGGCTGGTCGAGAAGCGATTGCGCCGCGACAGGCGCGGCCGTGAACGCTGCGGCAAGCAGGGCGGCGGCCAACAATCCGGATTTCATGGTGATTTCCCCGTTCAAAAACCCGCCTGTTAACTATCCGCGATTGCGGCAGCCGGCAAGGCGGGCGGGGTTACGTCACCTATTCTTCACGGGATCACGACGGATCGACTGGCGTCGATCTTGGAGGCTCCAGCTCACCGTGGTGGAGACGGGGCATGTCGATCATGCCCGATCCCTTGCGGCGCAGGGCTCCTACATCCCGTACTTCGCGGCCATTTCGGGATCCTTGGCGGCGACCTGTTTTGCGAGGTCGACGATGACCTTGGCCTGTTTCCAGGTGGCGTCGTCCTGCATCTTGCCGTCGAGCATGGCGACGCCGGTGCCGTCCGGCATGACTTCAAGAATTCGCAGGGCGAACTTCACCTCGTCCGGATCGGGCGAGAAGACGCGCTTGGCGATGTCGATCTGGTTGGGGTGCAGCGACCAGGCGCCGACGCAGCCCATCAGGAAGACGTTCTTGAACTGCTGCTCGCAGGCGGCGAGGTCGGAAATGTCGCCGAAGGGGCCGTAGAAGGGCTTGATGCCGGCGGTCACGCAGGCGTCGACCATCTTGGCGACGGTGTAGTGCCAGAGGTCCTGCTGGGCGGCGAGGCGCTCGCGGCCTTCGACCGGATCCTCGATGACGCGGTAGGCCGGGTGGCCGCCGCCGACGCGGGTGGTCTTCATGGCACGGTTGGCGGCGAGGTCGGCGGGGCCGAGCGAGATGCCCTGCATGCGGGGCGAGGCGGCGCAGATCTCGTCCACGAGGGCTACGCCCTGCGCGGTTTCGAGGATGGCGTGGAAGAGGATGGGGCGGGTGACGCCCGCCTTGGCCTCAAGCTGGGCGACCAGCTGGTCAGCGTAGTGGATGTCCCACGGGCCCTCGACCTTGGGGATCATGATGACGTCGTATTCATTGCCCGCCTTCGTGACGATCTCGGTGACGTCGTCGAGGAACCAGGGGGAGTTGAGCGGGTTCACGCGGGTCCAGAGGCCGGTCTGGGTGGAGCGGTAGTCGCACATCTTCGCCATCTCGATGGCGCCGGCGCGGGCGGCGATCTTGGCGTCGGCGGGGATGGCGTCCTCGAGGTTGGCGAGGATCACGTCGACCTTCTTCGCCATCTCAGGCGTTTTCGAGCGGACCTTCTCGTTGTGGCCGGGGACGAAGTGGATCATCCGCTCCAGCCGGACGGGCAGGTCGCGGTAGGGATCGGGCGCGCCGATGGCCAGCGGCTTGAAGAACTGGCGGGGTGTCTTGGTGCTCATGGAGGTGTCCCCTGCAAATCGGCGGCCGGGCGCAAGTCTGTTGCGTCCCGTGCTTCCCTAGCGTCGGTTGTGGGCATGCATCAACTCCAATGAAGGGAGAGTTGATGAGTTCAGTCTGGGCATTTGAGCCCGTACACGCTCAGGAGGGGATCGCAGATGTATTCGGGGTCGAACGCCTTCAGGGCAAGAACCCTTTCGAGCAGGGGCGGTCGATAGGCGAGCGCGGCGACCTCGGATTTGCCCGGATGAACGGAGACACTCAAGGGGTGCCGCCCGATTAACGCCTCGCGCTCGTCATGACCCGAGATGTCCCATGTCTGGATCGGCCCCCACCGTTTCTCCATCTGGTCGAGTTCCCGGCGGGTCAGCCCGGTATAGCGCGCATCCAGAGGAATCTTCCCGATGGGACGACCGGCAACTATCACTGTGTCGCCAATGTACAGGTCCTTGCGGAAGCCCCCTGCTATCGGGAGCGTAATGGAAATCTCTGCAGGCCGGAACTCGCCTGAGATCACTTCCACCACTTCAAAGACGTAAGTGCCGCCCGAGCAGCTGGTTCGGAACGGGTTGGCGATCTGCTCGGTTTCGCCGTCGGCGTCATCGATATCGGCTGGCCTAAAGTCCAGTTTCGAAGGGCCCGGCTTCGCCCAGGCGATGAACTTTAGCTTGAGGACGACCTCGCCCTTTTTCGGCTGGGGCGGGGATGACCAGAAACCGGGGTATACTTCGTTCATCATGCACGCCTGGGCGGGCGCCGCCGCCACGAGAGACGCGGCAAGCAGGATCAGCAACGTCGTCAGATGGCGCATCGATCTCCCCCAAGTTGGAGCACACTAGCACGGGTCGGCGCCGCCTGTCCTACCCGGCCGCCGCCAGCAGGGCGCGGTGGAGGTCGTGGGGGTCGACCGGCTTGGTGATGACGGCGGCGGGGTTGAGGTTCGCCGCGCGCTCCATCGTGGCCTCGCCGTCGGCGCCGGTGATGAAGATGATGGGGCAGGGGTGCTCGGCGAGGATCTGGCGGGCGCACTCGACGCCGTCGCCGCCGGCGGCGAGGGAGACGTCCATCAGGACGATGTCGGGCTTCAGGTCACAGGCCATCTGCACGGCCAGAGGCACGGACGCAGCGTCGCCGCACACCTCGAAGCCGTAGGTCTCGACCCAGATGCGCAGGAATTCGACGATCAGGAACTGGTCGTCCACGATGAGGATGCGTTTGGCCGCGGATGACATCAGGCGACGCCCCCGCGCGGGGCGAACGGTTCGGCCGGGGGCGACTGGCAGGCGGTAGGCGTCATGGCCGGGTCCGCTGGAGCGCGACCTTCGCGGGCGCAGCACAATCGTAATGCGAATTCTTCTCACCAGCAACGAGCGCTGCCAACAAGAATCATCTCCGTCCGACCGAAAACATGGTCAGCCGGAAGCTAACAATTAGCTTGCTTGGAATTTTGTTCCGGAAGATCAGGCGGCGCCGGGGGCGGTCGCCTTCAGCCATTCGGCCATCTTGGCCTTGGTCATCGTGCCAGTCTTCTGGGACAGGAGCTTGCCGTCCTGGAAGATCATCATCGTAGGCAGGCCGCGCACGCCGAAGCGGCCGGGGGCCATCGGGTGTTCGCCGGCGTCGAACTTCACGAAGGTGACCTTGCCGGTCATTTCGCCAGCCAGCTCCTCGAAAGCTGGCATCATCTGCTTGCAGGACGAGCACCATTCCGCCCAGAAGTCGACGAGGACCGGGCCGGGGGCGGCCAGCACCACGGCGTCGAATGTGTCGTCGTCTGCGGACTGGGTGGTCATGTTGTAGTCCTTCTGCCAGCGGCGTCTTCTACGAGCCTTGTTGTCATTCCGGAAGCCGCGCAGCGGCTATCCGGAATCCAGGTCGCCGGTGAGCCGGGCTGATAGGCTGGATTCCGGGTCGGCGGACCTTCGGTCCTTGCCCGGAATGACAACATTGGAGCGGGAACGCAACGCGCTCGGGTCTCCTGTTTTTCGCGCAACTGGGGCTCTGCGAGCCACAACGCGCTCAGGCGACGCCGGGGGCGCTTTCCTTGAGCCATTCCACCATGCGCGACTTGCTCATCGCGCCGAGGTGGGTGGCGGAGACCTTGCCGTCCTGGAAGATCATGAAGGTGGGCAGGCCGCGCACGCCGAAGCGGCCGGCGGACATCGGGTTGTCGTCGATGTTGATCTTCACCACCTTGACCTTGTCGCCCAGTTCGTCGGCGAGGGCCTCGAAATGGGCCGAGACCTGCTTGCAGGGGCCGCACCATTCCGCCCAGAAGTCCACGATCACCGGGGAGCCGGCGGCCAGCACTTCATCGTCGAAATTGTCGTCGGTTACGCTTGCAACGCCCATGGCGGAGCCCCTTCAGGTGGTTGTTTGGTACGCTACCAGATAAGGGCGCACGCCCCTAGGACCAAGCGAGATGGCCTAATGCCTCAGTTGAGCACCCGGCTGAGGGCGCGGTCGAGGTCCGCGCCGTCCAGTTCCATGAGTTTCGGGCCGTCCGTCCAGACCAGCAGGCAGCGGACGGGGCGATCGGGCCACGCGGCAGCGAGAATCGCGCGGTAGGCGGCCATCTGCAGGCGGTAGGCGTCGCCGATGTCTTCCGGGCGGGACGGGGCGGGGCGGTCGGTCTTGTAGTCGACCACCAGCACTTCGTTAGGGGTGACCACGAGCCGGTCGACGCGGCCATTGACGATGGTTTCGCCGATCTGCCCGATCACGGGCGCTTCGGCGCGTCCGGCGGGGCTGAAGACGGCCGCAAAACGGGGATCGTCCACCACGTCCATGGCCGCCTTGAGAATTTCTGCGCGCTCCTCGCGGAAGAGATCCGGCTGGCGGGCGAGGAAGGCTTCGGCGGCGGGGAGGCGGTCCGCCACGTCCATGCCGGGCAGGGCCTCGAACAGGGCGTGGATCAGGCGTCCGCGGCGCAGGCGTTTGGCGCGTCCGGGGCCGAAGGGGGCGAGGGCGGGCGGTTCGGCGCCGCCGAGGGCGGAGGGCGCCACAACGCGGCGGCGGGCGGGCTCCGGCGGCGCCGGCTGGTGCAGCCAGAGCGGGAGGGGCGGCCTTGCCGAAGCGGCATCGGGAGCCTTGCCGAGACGGGCTGGCGCGGCGCCGAGGCGCAGGGGCGTCCAGCCCTCCTCGGTGGGTTCGTCGGGACTGGCCTTGCCGGTTTCCAGCAGGGAGAGCATGGCGCGCTCGCACAGGGCGTACCAGCTGCTGTCGTGGCGGCCCGCGCCCTTGCCGTACCAGGAGCCGCAAACGATGAGACGGTCCTGCGCCCGGGTGAGGGCGACATAGAGCAGGCGGCGGTGTTCGCGCAGCGAGCGGGCGTCCTGATGATCGCGCAGGCTGCGGGTGAAGGCGGTGTCTTCGTCCTTGGCGCCTGCCCAGACAGGCGCGCCGTCTTCGGTGACGAACACGCCGGAGGTTTCGAGGCGCGGGGCGGCGGTGGTTTCTGGCAGGATGACGATGGGAGCTTCAAGGCCCTTCGCGCCGTGGACGGTCATGACGCGCACCTCGTCGGCCTTGCCGGACAGTTCGCGCTTCACCTCGCCGCCCTGACGCTCGATGGCGGAGAGAAACAGCTCGAGGCTGGGCGGTCCGCCTGCGTCGAAGGCAGCGGCGCGGTCGACCAGCGCGGTGACAGGCTCGCGGGCGGGCTGGCCAAAGCGGGTGAGGATCAGGTCCCAGCCGCATTGCGGCGGCGTGTCGGCCAGTTCGAGGGCGTGGGTGAGGAATTCGAACGGTGGTTCGTGGCGGCGCTCGATCAGCCCTTCGAGGAAGCCGCGGATCGTCTCGTGGGGATCCGCCTGCATGAGGCGGGACCACAGGCTCTCGCCCTTGCGGTCCCAGGCGAGCTCTTCGAGGGCCGCATCATCGATGGCGCCGAAGGGGCCTTTCAGGATTTCCGCCAGAACCAGATCGTCCTCGGGGCAAAGGACGAAGCGGATGAGGTTGAGGAGATCCTGGACGGCGAGGCTTTCGAGCAGGCGCAGGCGATCGGCGCCGGCGACGGGGACGTTCTCGCGCTTGAGGGCGTCGAGGACAGCGTCGAACGTGCCGCTGACGCGGCCCTTCACGAGGATCAGGAAATCGCCGGGTCTTGCGGGTCGCTGTTTCCTGCCGTCCCAGACGGCGGCCCCGGTATCAATCTCGTTGCGAATGAACTTTGCAATGCGTGTCGCCAGACGCATGCGCGGCGAACTCATGCCTTCATGGTCGAGCGGCGCGTGCCAGGGGTCTGAATCTTCCGGTTCGCCGGCGGGCTCCAGCGGCCAGAGCTCGACGCTGCCGCCTTCGGCGCGCCGGAAGGCCGTGTGAGGCGAGTGGTCGGCCAGTTCTGGCGGATCCATCGAGAAGGGCGCGGTGTCGTCATAGCGCGCGGGGTCGAAGACTTCGTCGACATAGGCCAGAACGTCGGGCGCGGAGCGGAAGGACATCGCCAGATGCGGGCGCTTCAGCCACTCCGGGTCGATGGCGTCGGCGAGATCCATGTAGCGGCGGCCTTCGGACAGAAATTTTGCGGGGTCGGCGCCCTGGAAGGAGTAGATCGACTGCTTCTGGTCGCCGACGACAAACATCGTTCGCCGGACCTCCCGCTCGACGCCCTTGCCTGCGAAGACGTCCTCGGTCAGCCGGTTGAGGATCGCCCACTGGCCGGGGCTGGTGTCTTGCGCCTCGTCGAGCAGGATGTGGCTGATGCCGCCGTCGAGTTTCCAGAGGACCCATTCGGCGGCCGCTTCGCGGGTGAGGAGGCTGGAGACCGACTGGATGAGGTCGTCAAAGTCGAGCCCCGCGCGTGCGGTCTTGCGCCCGTTGAAATCCCTGAAGGCGGCGTCGGCCAGACGCAGGAGAGCTGCCGACCGCTCGAAGATACGTGCGGCGCGGCGCTCTTCCTCGATGGCCTGGATGCGGATGGTTTCGGAGCCTGCGGGGACGTCTGTGCCGAAGAGGTCAAGGACAACCGGATAGGTGTCAGCGATCTTTTTCGTGGCGACGCTTTTGCGGAGCTTTCCATCCTTCGTGAAGACGAGCGACTTCAGGGCGCCGAACCGGTCTTCGGCGGAACCGTCGCCAAGGAGGATGGCGGCAAGGTCGGCCTGCTTCTGGTCGTTGGCCGTGCCGGTGCGCCAGGCTTCCATGGCGACGCGAATGTGCTGCTTCGGGAGACCGGCGCCCATCGCGCGCTCGACGATGGCGGCCTCGTCCTCTCCTGCTGCGCCCAGCATCAGAGCCAGACGGTCGATGGCGGCATCGACGCCGCCCACCCCTTCGATGAAGGCCAGAATGCTGGTGCGGCGGATGTCGAGCGTGCGGATGACGCCGAGAGCGGCGCTGTCGCATTCGGCCACCATCCGGGCCGCATCCACGACTTTGCTGCTGGCGACGCGACCCACGAGGGCCCCGAGTGCGCTGACGACGCCGTCCCACATTTCGCCGGTTTCAACGTCGTCGAGTTCGGAGAAGCCGGGCGGGACGCGCGCCTCCAGCGGGAAGCGGCGCAGCACGCGGCCGCAGAAGGCGTGGATGGTCTCGATGCGCAGGCCTCCGGGCGTCTCAAGCGCCTTGGCGAACAGGGCGCGTGCGCGATCGAGCTGCTTCTCCGTCTGGGGGCGGCCTTCGAGTTTCGTCAGCTCGTCGTTGAGCTTCGCCGGGTCCATGACGCACCAGGACCCGAGACGCGCGAAGAGGCGGGCCTGCATCTCGGATGCGGCGGCCTTGGTGTAGGTGACGCAAAGAATCGCGTCGGGTTCGGCGCCTGCAAGCAGCAGACGCGCGACGCGGTCGATCAGGACTTTCGTCTTGCCGGAGCCGGCGTTGGCGGCGACCCAGGCGCTGTGTGCGGGCAGGGCGGCATCGGCCTGACCGCGGGTGGCTGCGGCGTATTCGGGCCAGTCTTCGAGCGGGGCGGAGGGCGTGCTCATTCTTCGCCCTCTTCGACAATCCATTCGCCGCGCCGGGCGAGCCGGTCATAGTCGCCGGCCATCTTCATCAGCTGCACGCGCGGCCGGGAGAGGTAAGGGTGATCGGGGTTGGCGAACACGTTGACCAGCTGCACGAGGCCGTTGAGCGCTTCGGTTGCGAGTTCAGGGACCGGCTTCTCCAGGTCGAGCGGCTGGCCCGGCGGCTTCTTCAGGATCGAGCGGCTGGTCGACATCTGGAAGTAGATCAGCTCGGCCGTCTCGGCCTTGCCGATGGAGCCGAACATCGCGCCGGCTGCGATGGCCGCCTCCAGGGGCAGCTGGGGTTCAAGCCCGGTCTCGACCTGTTTCTTGCTTTTCGGAGCGCCGGTCTTGAAGTCGATGATTGCGAGGCGGCCGTCATCGAGGAGTTCGATGCGGTCAGCCGTCGCTTTCAGCGCCATCACTCCGGCGGCGGTGGGAAGCGTGATGCTTGCCGACTGTTCCCGTTCGGCGCGCTGCACGCGGGGTCGTCTTTCATCGAGCCAGCGCAGATAGAGGCGTGCTGCGCGCAGCCACAGGGGGCGTTCGAGTTCGATCAGATCCGGCGAGGCTCCTGCTTGCAGAAGCTGCTCGACAATCAGGTCTTCGAGCGATCTTGCGCCGCCAAAGGTCTCGAACAGCTCGACGGCCTTGTGGACGGCAGTGCCGCGCGCTGCGGCATCAATGCTCTCGCCGGCGCGTCTCAGCTTCCGGAGGCCCAGCGTGCGTTGGGCGTAATCCGAATAGGGGTCGCGGATCAGGCGGACGGCGCGGCTCGGAGACATGTGCAGAAGCTGGCGCCGTTCGAGGGCTGGTTTCGGCTTTGGCGGCTCGGCCGGCGCATAGACGTCCGCCCGGCGCAGCGACCGCGCCCACTCAAGCACCGGTTCCGCGCCAGCCCGTAGCAGGCCGGCCGCCGGTTCGCGGTCGCCGAGGCCGCCGGCGGCCAGCGTCTCGAGGCGCCAGAGCCAGCGGGAGGCGACACCGGGCTGATCTCCGACGCGCTTGGCGCGCATGAGGAAGACCTCTGGTGCGTTGGCCATCTGCGCGAAGTCGTGGGCCGAGAGTCCGATCCGTTCGTCGGGATCGGGGAGACCCATCTCCCTGCGCAGCTTGCGGTTCAGGAAGGCGTCGGCGGGTGGCCCCTTCGGCCAGAGGCCTTCATTGAGACTGGCGAGGATCATGCGATCGCGGCGTTGAAGACGCGCTTCCAGCGGTCCCCAGATCGCGATGCGGGGGTGTTCGCCGGCTTCGGGCGGGGCGGTCATGCCGGCTGCTGCGGCTTCGGCGAAGCGCGGCCAGAGCTCGGCAT
>CAYOWK010000058.1:0-23586 GCA_964407665.1 uncultured Rhizobium sp.
GGCCGACATAGCCGACCTCGGTGAACTTGGTGGCCTCGACCTTGAGGAACGGCGCCCGCGCCAGTTTCGCCAGGCGGCGTGAGATCTCCGTCTTGCCGACGCCGGTCGGCCCGATCATCAGGATGTTCTTCGGCGTCACCTCCTCGCGGAGAGTGTCCGGCAGCTGCTTGCGCCGCCAGCGATTGCGAAGCGCCAGAGCGACCGCCTTCTTGGCGTCGGGCTGGCCAACTATGTAGCGGTCCAGTTCGGAAACGATCTCGCGGGGCGTGAACTCAGACATGGTCACCGGGGAAGGAGCTGCGGAGGGAGAACAACACCCTCCGCTACCTTACGCGGGCTCCGGGGGAAAGATGCGGGCCGTGACGCCCGACTTGGGCGCCGCAGTCAGCAGCAGCCGGCGAGCCGTCCGCCATCCGCCGCCCAGCAGCACGATGGAGCCGCCCACGATGAGCGCGGTCAGCATAACCGTGTTGAGCCCGCCGCCGCCGACCCGGTCGACCAGAACCCAGAGCGCCACCGCGAACGACACCAGACCAGAGACAATCAGCGCGCGACGGTTCAGCGCCAGCGAAAGCAGCGCAAAGCCGACCAGCACCGCAAGCATGATGAAAGCGTCCACCATGCCAGCCGGCGCAAAACCGGAACCCAGGATCAGTCCGCGCAGGCCGAACATGATCTGTGGCGCAGCGGCCATGTGCAGCCAGAAGGCGCAATCCGAGGTCCGGCTTGAGCGCTGGGGATCGCGCATGTCGAAGGAAATGGCGGCGGCCAGCGTGATCAGCCCGACTGCGAGGGCTGCCGCGCCACCCAGCAGAAGATCGTCTCCGCCGACGCGCAGAATGGCGGTGTAGGCGAGTCCGGCGATCGAAAGCGCTGCAAGGAAGAGCGAGAATGGCAGGCGGAAGCGGCCAAAGATCGCAAACGCGGCCAGCACCGCGCCGCCGAATCCAGCGAACGACACATTGGCCATGATCTCCTGCGCGTTGTCCCAGCCGCCCGCAGAGTCAGGATCGGTCGGTGCAATCAGGGCAAGCGCGATGGCAGCCGCGGAGCCGCAGATTACCACCGACAGGATCATTGAAGGGAGCAACAGCCGCCGGCGGCCGCAGAAGTACTCGGCCAGCAGCCACGCCGCTCCCAGCACAGGAATCGGGGTCAGGATGGCGGCCAGTTTCACCTGGCCGGCCGCAGTCTCGAAGGAGCCCGACCCGTCAAGGTCCCCCAGCCCCAGTACGTTCGTGATGAAGATGCCCGAGAGAAAGCCGATGCCGGTCATCAGGATCGCCATGCCGATGGCGAGGAAGATGTCATTGAAGTTGCTCAGGAAGCGGAGATTCTCCGGGTCCAGCATCCGGTCGGGATCGTTGCGAGCCTTCAGGAACGCCTCGAAGCGGCCCGCCGCCTCGTCGCTTATGGCTCCGGCTTCAACAGCCGCACGCAGGTCCGACCGGTCAAACATCGAGGGTCTCCACGACGAAACTTGAGTTGGTGTAGACGCAGATCTCGGAGGCGATCTGCATGGCCTTACGCGCGATAGTTTCGGCGTTGTCTTCGTAACCGTAGATCGCCCGGGCCGCCGACAGCGCATAGTTGCCGCCCGACCCGATCGCCGTGACGGGATGCTCTGGCTCCAGCACGTCGCCCCGCCCCGTGACCACGAGCAGCGTGGTGGCGTCACCGACAATGATCAGCGCCTCGAGGTTGCGGAGGTACTTGTCCATCCGCCAGTCCTTGGCGAGCTCGACGGCCGCCCGCTGAAGATTGCCGGGGAACCGCTCGAGCTTCTGCTCCAGACGCTCGAACAGCGTGAAGGCGTCGGCCGTGGCCCCGGCAAACCCGGCGAGGATGGCCCCCCCCTCCCCGATACGCCGCACCTTGCGGGCATTGCCCTTCATGACAGTGTCGCCCATCGAGACCTGCCCGTCGCCGATCAGGACGAGTTTGCCGTTCTTGCGAACTGCGAGAATGGTCGTCGAGTGCCAGGTGGGCTCGGTCATGCGGTCAGAGGCCTTTCAGTCTTGGTCACGACCTTACGATGTCCCGTCCGGCCTTACAAGGAATTTATCGCTAAACGATAATCGGTTGGCGTGTGCTGTGGGGCTGCGCCCGCCGCCAGCCCAACGCTAACCCGCTCCGCCTACATTGCGAGGAATTAGCCCCGCAGGTTCTCGACAACGGAGGCCTCTTCCCTATCAATCGTGGCTGGCGCGGGGGGACAGACAGAGGTGTCTCCATGACCAGACTGGCCAACCGGGTGCGGATCGCCGCGCTGCTCGCCCTCGCATCCATCACCGGGGCATGTGCCTCCGCACCCCCCGATCTGAATGACAGTCTCGTGGTTCCCGGAGAGAGGGTCGGCCCAGTCGTGCTCGGCATGCCGCTCAGCCAGCTCATCGCTGTTGCCGGAACACCCCGGCGCACGACGCTGCTGGAAGGGTCGGCCGCCGCCACCTACGAATTCGACGGCTTCAGTGTAGCCGCGCACGACACCGTCTACTGGATCATCGTCGACAGCCCGGTCTACCGGACCGCCCAGGGCGCCGCTGTCGGCGCCGAGCAGATCGAGGCGCGCTCGGCGTTTGGCAGGCCCGAGTGCGTCGTCACGCGCGGCGACCGTACGATTTACGACTACCGGAACCTTTACGTCGAAGTCGCCAACGCCACGGGCCGCGTCACGAAGATGGGCGTCCAGAAGCGGACTGGGACCTGCGAGTAGACGCGGTCAGGCTGCAAACCGGCTCGCAGGCCGCGGCGTCCACGAGCGGACGAACGCGTTGAACTCGTGCGAGGGCAGCGGCGGCGAGAAGTAGTAGCCCTGCCCGATCGCACACGCCCGCCGCAGCAGGAAGTCCGCCTGCTCCCTGGTCTCGACCCCCTCCGCCACCGTCTCCTGGCCGAGAGCCTCAGCCATGGCCAGGATCATCTCGACAATCGCCGGAGCGTTCGGATCCGTCGACAGCGCCCGGATGAATTGCTGGTCGATCTTGAACACATCGAAGGGCAGCCGTGTGATCGACGTGAAGTTGGAGTGACCCGTGCCGAAGTCGTCAATGGCGAGACGCACGCCGCGATTACGCAATGGCCACATGATGCGTGCGACGCGCTCAGGCTCGCTCACAGCCGCCGACTCCGTGATCTCGAGCTCGAGCATCCTCGGATCGAGCCCGCTGTCCGCCAGGGCTGCGTACACCTGGTTGGTGAATTCCGGATCGTCGAACTGGTGGGGCGACACGTTGACGGCGACCCTGCAGTTGAGGCCGTCCCGCTTCCAGCCAGCTCCCGAGAAGCAGGCGTCGCGCATGACGCTCACGCCCAGCTGCGAAATCAGCCCCAGCTCCTCGGCGATTGGCACGAACACACCCGGAGAGACCACCGCTCCGTCCGGCCTCCGCCAGCGCGCGAGCGCCTCGGCTCCAACCAGTTCGCCCGTCTCCAGATGGACCTTGGGCTGATAGACGGCCACGAACTCGTTGCGCTCGATGCCCTCGCGGACCTCCTGCTCCAGCTTCTGCTGGCGACGGGTCGCCTCCAGCAGTTTCTGGTCGAAATAGACACGCCGCGACGCCGTCGACCGCTTGGCTTCCTTCAGCGCAATCTCAGCCTGCTTTAGCAGATCCTGCGATGTCCGCGCATCGCGCGGATAGACGGCCGCCCCGAACGCAGCGGTGATCTTGAGCGTGTCCGCGTCCGTCTCGATGGGCGCGCGGATTGCGGCTTCGGCAATTTCCAGGAACCGGGTGACAAGCGCCGTGTCCTGCACGGTCGCCAGGATCGCAAACTGGTCCGCGCTCAACCGGGCGATGAACAGCCCTTCCTTGGAGACCGCCGCTGCGGCGTCCCGCAACCGTTCCGCAACAGTGGCGAGCACGACGTCCGCTATGCGTGGACCATGAACGACGTTGAGCTTCCGGAACCCGTCCAGATCGCAGATCAGCAGCTGGACCGTCCTCTCCCCCGCCCGCTCGAGCACGGAGTCGGCGCGGGAAATGAACCGCAGGCGGTTCGGCAGACGGGTCACAGGGTCCGCAAACGCCATATGCAGCGCCTTGCGGGTGGCTTGATCGGACTTTGCGTGCGCTTCGTCGATAGCGTCCAGAAGCGGTGTCAGGAGCGGATCGTCGATTTCGTCCGCCAGTCGCGAGCGGTCGGAGGCGGCCCGCGCCCGGATCCGCTTCTCCAGACTCGTTACCGGCTCAAGCGCCTTGCGGGCAAGCGGATAGAAGAATGGCGCGATGACCCCGATCGCCAGCAGTAGAACCAGCGTGGTTCGCCAGAGGACGCCCCACAGGCTTTCCATGATGTTGGAGGGCCTGAACCAGACCACAGCAGTTCCGGTTCGTTTGCCGTCCAGCATCACCGGCTCGGCTGCAATTGCTCCGCCCTTCCGGGCTGCGAGTTCAACCAGCGCCTGGTCCAGCAGCTCTGGCGGCGCCAGACCTGCGCCTGCCGTCGAATGCGTGATCAGAACGCCAGAGGAATCGTAAATCGCCGCAACGCCGTCCGGCACTGCAGCCGCCACCGCAGCCGTCAGCGTCAGCCGGTCATCTGCGCCGGTTTCTCCCATGCTGGTCTGGCTAGCTGTCGCAAGCGTCACGGCCAGGGTCGTCACAGCCTTCAGCCGCAGCTTCTCGTAGTCGCCTCGCATCAGGATAGGCGTTGCGATCCACTGCGCCAGCGTCGCTGCCACCGCCGAGGCGCAAGCGATCAGGACCACCCGGCCGGCAAGGCCGAGCCTGGGGATGCGCCATGTCGCAGGCTTGGAGCCGCCCATACAAGAAAACTCCCGTAGCGCCGTCGCGCGTGAGGGCCTAAATGCTTCCCCGTCGCATTCAGGATTCCGTGACCAGTCTGGCGGACCCTATGTGCCGGGTGCGAACACGTAGTTAATCGGGAAAGGGTCGCCATATGGCCGGAGCTGCGCGCCAGGCCGAAATCATCCGGGAGACCAAGGAGACGCGCATTCGCGTCTCGGTCAACGTGGACGGTACGGGCAAGTCGTCGATCGCCACCGGCATCGGCTTCTTTGACCATATGCTGGAGAGCCTCGCCCGCCATAGCGCGATGGACCTCGAGATCGAGTGCAAGGGCGACCTGCACATCGACTTCCACCACACCATGGAAGATGTCGGGATTGTTCTCGGCCAGGCCTTCAAGCAGGCGGTTGGCGGCTATTCGGGCGTGATCCGGTTCGGCCACGCCTATGTCCCAATGGACGAGACGCTGGCCCGCGCCTCGACCGACCTCTGCAACCGCCCGTACCTGATCTGGAAAGTCGCTTTCACCCGCGACAAGGTCGGCGAAGTCGATACCGAGCTGTTCAAGGAGTTCTTCCAGGCGTTCGCCATGAATTCTGGCGCCTGCCTGCATATCGAACTGCTGTACGGCGAGAACTCGCACCACATCGCCGAGGCCTGCTTCAAGGCGCTTGCCCGCACGCTCCGCATGGCCGCCGCCCCGGATGCCCGGCTCGGCGGCTCGGTCGCCTCGACGAAGGGCAGCCTGTAACAGGCTGTCCGCGTTCGCCGACGCTTTCGCCGGAACCGATCATGCTCTAGACGCTGCGGCATGAGTACGCTGGTTATCATCGACTATGGTTCCGGGAACGTCCGTTCGGTCGCGCGCGCGGTTGCCGCCGCTGCGTCAGCCTCGCCGCATCCCGTCCATGTGGAGATTACTGCCGACCCGGAGGCGATTCTGGCCGCTGACCGGCTTGTTCTTCCCGGTGTGGGCCACTTCGCCGACTGCGCAGCCGGCCTCGCCAGCCGCGCCGGCGTTCTCGAAGCCATGACCGAGGCGGTGAAAGTCCAGGCCCGCCCCTTCCTCGGCGTCTGCGTCGGCATGCAGCTTCTCGCCGACGTGGGCCGCGAGGATGTCGAAACGCGCGGGCTTGGGTGGATTGCGGGCGCTGTCGAGCGGATCCGGCCCTCCAACCCCGCCCTGCCCGTCCCTCACATGGGCTGGAACGAGCTTGTCGGCCTCACGGATCACCCGGTCCTCGCGGGACTGGGAGAACAGCCGCACGTCTATTTCACCCACTCCTACGCCATGAGCGCAGACCACCCGGAACACGTGGCGGCGTGGTGCGACTATGGCGGACGGTTTGTCGCCGCCGTTGCGGCAGCTACTGTGTTCGGCACGCAGTTTCACCCCGAAAAGAGCCAGGGTGTCGGGCAGAAGGTTCTCCGGAACTTCCTGGCCTGGCGGCCGTGACTGCGCTTTCCCACAGCGCAAACATTGACATCCGCCGCCAGCCGGACCTAACCCGCCCGCCTACGGTCGATCCTCCCAGAATGCGGGCAAGACCCGCTCGAAGGCCGTAGGTCCTGGCAACAAGAACCAGAAAGTCTCCTGCCCCGATGAACCTCTACCCTGCGATCGATCTCAAGGACGGCGTCTGCGTGCGCCTGCTGCACGGCGAGCTGACCAACCTAACGCGCTACAATGAATACCCGGCCGACCAGGCACGCCGATTTGCGGACATGGGCTTCCAGAACATTCACGTCGTCGATCTCGACGGCGCCTTCGGCGGCGCAAGCGTCAACCACAACGCCGTCAACGCCATCCTCGACGCCACCGGCCTGCCGGTGCAGCTCGGCGGCGGCATCCGCGACATGTACGCGCTCGACCGCTGGCTGGAGGCAGGCGTCTCCCGCGTGATCCTCGGCACAGCCGCTGTCCGCGATCCCGAGTTCGTCAAGCTTGCCGCCCGCACGCATCCCGGCGGCGTGGCTGTCGGCATTGACGCCCGCGACGGACGCGTCGCCGTTCAGGGCTGGGCCGAATCCACGGACATGGCCGCCGTCGAACTCGCGAAGGTCTTCGAAGGCTGCGGCATCGCCGCCCTCATCGTCACCGACATCAGCCGCGACGGCGCCAAGACGGGCGTCAATGTAGAGTTCACAGGCGAGATCGCCGACGCCGTCTCCATCCCGGTCATCGCCTCCGGCGGCCTGCGCAACGTCGACGACATCCGCAAGCTGAAAGCCCGCGCGGGCCGCCCGATCCACGGCGCCATCCTCGGCCGCGCCCTCTACGACGGCGACATCGACCCGGCTGAAGCGCTGGCGGCAGCGGCGGGATAGATGGTCCTCCGGCTCCGGAATCGCCTGAGCCGCAACGCTGCTTCAACAGCCCTGATTTTGATGGCAGCCGCGACAGCGCTGGCCCTCCTTGGCCGGCTGGACACTGACGACCGGTTCTGGCCCGTCGTCCTGTTCTCCAACTTCCCCGTCCAGTTGGCGACTGGCTCTGCGCTGGTCGGGCTTCTGTGCGCGGTTTCCGGGCGCTGGCTGGGAGTCGGCGTTGCCGCCTGCACGCTCGTGCTCAATCTGGCGACTATCGCATCCTTCTCGAACTTCGAGACTCCGTTCCCTCGGGCGGGGGCCTTCACATTTGCGGCTCGCCAGCGCCAACATTCACCGTAACCCGGCGGCGCTGGCCCGATTGGCGCAGGAAGCCAGCGTCCGAAGCGTCGACGTCATATTAGCTTATGAAGCTGCGCCGCTGAACCTGGAGGAGCTGCGCCGTTTGTTTCCAGCGGCCGTCACCATCCGGATGTTCGATGTGTCGGAGACGGGCGAAGCTCTGCCCTATCCGCTCCTCCTGGTGGCGCACATCCCGGTGGATGGGATCCGGTTAGAAAGAATGGGAGAGCGCGCGATCCTTGAAGTGGAGGCTTACTCGGGCGGAACCTCGACCAGACTCGTCGCAGCCCACACAGTTTCACCGGGCAGTGCGCGCGATGCGCAGGCCCGAAAAATGCTCCTTCGATCTCTTGGCGAGCGCGTCCCGTCTGAAGGTCCTTATCTGGTCGCAGTTGATTTCAACGCGACGCCATGGTCGCCGATCTTCGCTGATCTGCCCGGAACCCGCGCCGGCAACCCGGCACGGGAGGCAACATGGCCGCTCGCCGTGCCCGGAATCGGTCTCCCTATCGATCATGTGCTCTTTGGAGGAGGTCTCCGTCTGACAGGTTACGAGGTCGGTCCTGACATCGGCTCGGATCACCGGCCGCTTTTCGCGACGTTCGCCACCGTTGAGCCTGCCCGCCCCTAGGGCCACTTGCCGACGGTCGGCGGCTCGGGGATCGAGCGCGCAACTTGGGGGTTTTCGATGATTCCACTTCACCGCCACGCATTTCTGGGCGGAACCTTTGCCTTGTCCGTTGGTGGGCGCCCGAGCGGCCAGGCGGCGGCTCCTGACGCGACGGTGGAGAGTAGCGACCCCGCCAACCTCCCCTATCTCGTTGCAAGCGCAAAACCCGTCCCGATCAATGAACTCCGCCATAATGTACTGATTGCACACGACTATTTGCCGGTACCTCGGATACTGAGTTAAATGCTCCTTCAGATTTTGCCTAACATTTACGCACAGCTCGAGGGGGATCTCGAGGGGGAGTGCAAAATGCTGTTCCGGCCAAAATCGATATCTATGGCGTTGAGTCTGGCTCTCGTAGGCCTCGCTGGTACAGCTGTAACGGGCGGGGTCATTTCGAGCGTTGTAGCGGGTTCCGCGTTCGAGCAGTCCGAACGGCAGCTAAGCGAGTTCGCCGCCCGCAACGACGCCATCTCCGAACTCATCATGGCGATCAAGAACGCCCAGATTGACGTGGTTCAGGTTCAGCAGTGGCTTCAGGATATCTCGGCGACCCGCGCGCTGGACGGCCTGGACGACGGGTATGCCCAAGCAGAGACATACGCTGTAGATTTTCTGGCGACGATCAGCGAGGCCGAAAAAATCGCCCTGTCTCTCGGCGAGGACACCGTCGCAAAGGGAAGCGCGTCGGCGCGCGAGGCATTCCCGGCCTACTACGACACGGGCAAGCGCATGGCTGCAGCCTACGTCGCCGGAGGCCCTGAAGCCGGCAACGCCATGATGGCGGATTTCGACGCACGAAGCGAACAGCTCTATTCGGCGATCGAAGCGACCGTTGCCGCCGTGGAGGCTTCGGAGGTCAGGATCAGCCAGGAAGAAAGGCAGCTGATCGCGAATGTCGCTTCGGCTCGCCAGCTCGTGAACAACATCACCGTCGCCTCGGTCCTGCTGACCGGGGTGATCGGGTTCATCATCGCGCTCTCCGTCCGGCGCAGTATCGGCCGCCCCGTCGCGCAGGCAGCCGCAGCGATTGCGGCCCTCGCCGAAGGAAACACCAGCGCCCGGATATCCGGCGCCGGCAGACAGGATGAGCTGGGTCTGCTGGCCCGATCCTATGCCACCTTCATGGCGTCCGAGCACGACCGCCGCCGGATGCAGGAAGACCAGGAGAAAGCACAGTCTGCGATCTTCGAGCGCCAGCGGAAGCTGGATACCCTTTTCGAGGAGTTCGACAGAAGCTTCGAGGCAATCCTCTCGGGCGTGGCTGCGAACAGCGCAACCGTTCAGACGGCCACCCAGAACGTGTTGACGTCCGCCGGCCACAGCCTCGAGCGCGCCAACTCGGCGGTTGGCAGTGCGGACGAGGCTGCCGCCAATGTCGGAACCGTTGCGTCCGCCGTCGACGAGTTGTCGCTGGCCATTTCAGAGGTCTCCAGGCAGGCCAGCGGCGCCGCCGATGCTGCACAGACCGCAAGTTCCGAAGCCACTGAAACAATGGCGACGGTCGATGAGCTCCAGACTGCGGTGGTGGAGATCGGCGCAATCGTCCAGATGATCTCGGGCGTTGCAGGTCAGACAAACCTCCTGGCGCTCAACGCCACCATCGAAGCGGCCCGCGCAGGCGAAGCCGGTCGCGGGTTCGCCGTGGTGGCCAGCGAGGTGAAGGCGCTGGCCGAGCAGACCGCCACCGCCACGTCGGAGATTGCCGCGCAGATCGACATGATCCGGAATGTCGGGCTCCGTTCGGCAAGCGCCATCCGTCGCGTCGGCGATTCCATCACCCTGCTGAACGGAACCAACGCATCCATCGCCGCCGCTATCGAGGAACAGAGCGCCACAGTGCGCGAGATCGCGAATGCCTCCAGCGGCATCTCCCGCAACACGGCCCTGCTCCGCGACGTCGTGGCGATGTCGAGCGAGGATGCACGCGGCACGGAAACCGAGGCAAGCCGGTCGAGGGATGCTGTGAGCGAACTGGTTGCTGGCGTCGGGCGTCTTCGCTCCGATCTCGATAGCTTCACGCGCCAGCTTCGCACGGCCTGATCGCTCCATGGCGGCACTGGCGGCGCCTGCCGGTCGATGCGATGGCTTTGCCAGGCGCTGAACGCCGTCTATGGCGCTCTCTCTGCCGTGTTGAGCAGGCGGCGAATGTTGCCGTTTAAGCCAGCGCATACATAGTGCCCCTGTGTCTGGTATCGCGAGGCTCAGCTCGCTGACCAGCAGCATGGGACAAGTCTGATGCACGGTATGCCAAGCCGCCGCCTCTTCCTGACCGCGTCCGCGGCCACGGCAGCTCTCTGCGCCTGCGCCTCCCCCTCCGGTACAGTTGCGGCGACGGCGGTCCCCGACGCCGTCCTGCCGAACCTGGCCGCATCTGCAAAGCCCATCGCCGTCGATGAGCTCCGCACCCGCGTCGCCCGCGCGCAGGCCATCATGCGCGAGCGGAACATCGCAGCGCTGATCCTCGAATCCGGCTCCGCCCTCGTCTATTTCACCGGCGTGCGCTGGGGCCGGTCCGAACGCTTCACCGGCGCCGTCATCCCGCGAGAGGGCGACATCGCCATCGTGACGCCCGCCTTTGAGGAGCCTTCGATCCGCGAAAGCCTGATGGTCGGCGACGACGTCCGCATCTGGCAGGAGGACGAGAACCCGTTCGACCGCGTGGCGCAGATCCTGTCTGACCGCAAACTCGCCGGCGGCGACATCGCCATCGAGGAGACAGTCCGCCACTTTATTTCGGACGGGATCGCACGCGCAGCTCCCGCATTCCGCACCGTGCCGGGCCAGCCCGTCACGCGCGGCGTGCGCATGATCAAGTCGCCCGCCGAACTCGCGCTGATGCAGGTCGCCAACGACATTACCCTCGCCGCCTACAAACACATCCACACACGCATCGCGGCCGGCATGTCGCAGGCCGACATCTCCGCCATGATGAGCGCGGCCACCCGGTCCATGGGCGGCTCGGTCGAGTTCTCGATGGTGCTGCTCAACGAGGCCAGCGCCTACCCGCACGGCACGCGAACGCCCCAGACCGTGCGCGAAGGCTCGGTCATCCTGATGGATTGCGGGTGCGGCGTGCACGACTACGAGAGCGACATCTCACGCACCTGGATCTTCGGCGAACCCACGAAGAAGCAGCGCGACGTCTGGAACACGGTGAAGCGTGGTCAGGAGATCGCGCTGGAAACCGCGAAGATTGGCGTCCCCGCCGGCGCAGTCGACGACGCCGTCCGCCGCTACTACGAAAGCCTTGGCTACGGCCCCGGCTACAAGACCCCCGGCCTCTCCCACCGCACCGGCCACGGCATCGGCATGGACGGCCACGAGCCGGTCAATCTGGTGCGGAACGAAACGACGCTGCTCGCCCCCGGCATGTGCTTCTCCAACGAGCCCGGCATCTACGAATTCGGCGCCTTCGGCGTGCGGCTGGAGGACTGCTTCCACATGACCGAAGCGGGCCCCGCCCTCTTCTCTCCCCTCTCGCCCTCCATCGACAAGCCGTTCGGCTGACGGCCTCTTGCCATCGGCCCGCCCCCGCGCGATTGGGGGGTGCCTGATCGTCCTGCGCTCCTGGCGCAGGGCGTGAATCAGCCGCCCAAACGTGAAGCATGCTCAAGACCCGCATCATCCCCTGTCTCGACGTGAAGAACGGCCGCACCGTGAAGGGCGTCCAGTTCGTCGATCTGCGCGATGCCGGCGATCCGGTCGCGCTGGCGGCGATCTATGACGCACAGGGCGCGGACGAGCTCTGCTTCCTCGATATCACGGCCTCGGTCGAAGGCCGCGGCGCCATGATCGACGTGATCGAGCGCACGGCTGACCAGTGCTTCATGCCGCTGACGGTCGGTGGCGGCGTACGTGGTCCGGACGATATGGTCGCCATGCTCAAGGCCGGCGCCGACAAGGTCGCGATCAACACCGCGGCGGTAAACGACCCTGCCCTGCTCACCGCCTGCGCCCGCAAGGTGGGAAGCCAGGCTGTCGTCATGGCGCTCGACGTCAAGCGCGTTGAGGGCGGCTGGGAAGTCTTCACTCATGGCGGACGCACCGCGACCGGCCTCGACGCCATCGTCTTTGCGCGCCGCGCCGCGGAGCTCGGCGCGGGCGAAATCCTGCTGACCTCGATGGACCGCGACGGCGCAAAATCCGGCTACGACCTCGAGCTGCTGCGGGCTGTTCGCGACGTCGTGCGCGTTCCCATCGTGGCGTCCGGCGGCGCCGGCAATGTCCAGCACCTGGCGGACGCGGTCGTCATCGGCGGCGCGGACGCCGTGCTCGCCGCATCCATCTTCCACTTCGGTGAGGCCACAATTGCCGACGCCCGCGCCGCGCTTGCCGCGGCCGGCGCGGCTGTCCGGCCGTTACAGGAAATACCGGCATGAGCGACATCCGCCCGCTCGGCGACACGGCAGCGCTCACCGCCGCTCTGGCCCACCTTGCCGATACGATTGACGCGCGTGCCGGAGCCGATCCGTCCACGTCCTGGACCGCAAAGCTGCTCGCCGCCGGCCCAAGCCTCTGCGCAAAAAAACTGGGCGAGGAAGCGGTTGAAACCGCCCTCGCCCTCGTCTCGGGTTCGCAGGCCGACGTCGCCGCCGAGGCTGCTGACCTCCTCTATCACCTATTGGTCGCCCTCAGGTCCCGCAGCATCCCGCTCGACGAGATCGCCGCAAGATTGGCTGCGCGACAGGGAACATCCGGCCTTGCCGAGAAGGCCGGACGTCCGAAGGCCTAGATCGCCGCGTTAGCCGCGATATTCGCCGTTGGCCCAGTAGGTCCGGCCCGAACGCCCGTCGACGTAGTAGTAACGGTTCGCCTGGCGGTCGAACTGCAGCGTCTCGCCGTTGGGTCCGCGCTGGTACTGACCCGACTGCTGCGCCTTGTCCTGCTGACGGCCCGCATAGGCGCCGCCCGCGCCGCCCACAACGGCTCCGATCGCCGCGCCAGTCTGCGCATCGCCGTCACCGACATTGTTTCCAATCACCGCGCCGGCAACAGCTCCAACTGCCGCGCCGCCGAGCGCATTGCGCTCCATGTTGCCGGTGGACGTGCACGCACTCATCGCGAGGGCCGCTGCGCCGACCGTGAGAATGTGGATCGTTTTCATGACTGAACTCCTGTTTCATCGATGGAAACGCAGGCCTTGCCGCCCCGGTTCCTTTTCGCGCCGCTCGCTGAACGTCAGCCAATGGTTGCGGTGCGCGTCTTTCGTGATGCCAGAGTGCAGCGGGCGACATGAACGGCATCAGAACGCGAACTTGAACAGCTGTTCACGTCGCCTGCAGCGCAGCCCACACCACGACGACGCCAATAATTGCGAAGACGACTGCGGCGGCGATCCGAATATACCTGAGCGGCACGATGCGCGTCGCCGCCTCTCCGAGCAGTACAGCCGGCACATTGGCCAGCATCATGCCCAGCGTGCTGCCTATCGTGACGAAGACAATGTCGCTGCGCTGCGCGGCCAGCAACGTGGTGGCGATCTGCGTCTTGTCGCCGATCTCGATGAAGAAGAACGCGACAAGCGTCGTCAGGAAAACCCCGCCGACAGAGCGCTCGGCCGCCCCATCCGCCTCCTTGTCCGGGATCAGCGCCCAGCCCGCCATGACGATGAAGGCCACACCGACAACGAGCTGGAACACCTGCCCCGTCAGCCAGGATGAGATGAAGTAGCCGATCGTCGCCGCGGCAGCATGGTTCAGCAGGGTCGCCGCCAGGATGCCGAGTATGATCGGAACCGGCTTCCTGAACTTCGCGGCCAGCAGGATGGCCAGCAGCTGAGTCTTGTCGCCGATCTCGGCGACCGCAACGAGCCCGGCGGATACGCCTATTGTCTCGAACATGAAAACTCCCGGGGCGCGGCACGACACGACGACACACGGCGTCCGTGGCCCATGCCAGACGCCCGCATCGCCGGTCTCGCCAATCCGGAGCCAGTGTCTGGCTCCGCCGCATGCGCCATGGCCGCCGGATGCCGGTGACCAAGTGTGTTGACGCAGGCTCCGCTCGAGTGGCGGACGGCTACTCCCCGAAAACAGGGTGCTCGCTATCGCTTGCGGGTGGGAGCGTCAAGGCGCGGATCCGGCTCCAGCGGCCGGCGAGCCTTGAGCACAAGATAGAAGGCCCCGGCTCCGCCATGGCGCGGATGGGCCTGCGAATAGCCAGCCAGGAGCGGTCGGATCTCCGGTCCCTCGATCCAGTCGAAGAACCGGGTGCGCAGGATTCCGCCGCCCGCCCTGCCCTTGCCGGTGATCACCAGCACCGTATGTGCACCGTGCGCCCTGTTTCGCTCGATGAAGCCCAGCAGCGCCAGATAGGCGCTGTCCTGCGTATGTCCGTGCAGGTCGAGACGTGCGTCCACAGGCGTCTGGCCGCGCCGCACCTTCCGGGTGTTGGAAACGTCGGCAAGGGGCTGCGGACTTGTTCGGGTTGGCTCGGCCACGCTGCGGCCGCCGACCGTGATCCGCCCCGCAGCAGGTTGGCGGGCGACGGGCCCGTCTTCGGGCGCCTCGGGTGGCGCAGGCGGGACTACACGGCCGGGAAAAGGCCGCACACTGACTGCGACCTTTCGCCAGAGTTTGATGTCATGATCGCTCAGCCGGCGCATGAATGTGTTCCGGCGGGCCGGGCCGTCAGGCCGCTCAGTCGATGGTTTCGACTTCGTCGAGAAGCCAGTTGGGGTCCTGACCGGTTACGAGACGCTTGAAGGTCCAGATTTCCTTGGCGCGCCGCATGGCTTCGCCGTCGCTCAGGTCAGCTTCAAATGCGACCATCACACGGGCGACCTGCTGATCGTCCAGCGATGCATCCGAAATCCGGGCCGACTTGAGGCGGACAAGCCGGAGCGGCTCGCCCGCGCCGCCGGCGCGCGCCGTGATCGCCGCATCGTAGGCCTCGAAGACATCGTCATCGAGCAGGGGCTTGAGGGCCGCACGGTCGCCCTCGGCGAAGGCGTTCACGATCATCTCGTACGCCTTGCGGGCGCCGCGAACAAAGTTGTCGGGCAGGAAATCCGGATCGCGCGCGGCAATCGCCTCCAGACCCGCAGAGCCGGGTCCGGTAAACGCGGGGCGGATACGCGCGCGTTCGTCGTCGTCTTCCTCGGCAGACGGATCCTCGACGGACGGGACGGGCGACGCCGGCATCCGTCGCGCCCGGGGCTCCGCACCGGTGCGCTGCCCCAGCACGGTATAGAGCCTCGAAATCACGAAGACCGCGACGGCTGCGAGGATGATGAGTTCAATGTTCAACGTCTGAATCCGGATGGCCGCTTGATCGGGATGCGATCAGCCTAACACAGGAAAGCTAATATAGGCACAAACGCGTGTATGTCAGCCCGGTTGTACCCTGGCGGGCTGCGTGATAGCGCAGCTTTCCTCAATTTCCCGACATGTTTGCGTGAGTCCGCCTGTTCATGACCGAATCCAACGACACGGTTGCCCCGACAGCCCCGACTGAGGCCCGGACGCCCGTCGTGCGCGTTCTCGCCCAGTTCGTCCGCGACATTTCGTTCGAGAATCCGGGCCTTCTGAACCAGCAGGGCAACCAGGCTGCTCCGGATATCGAGCTGGGCGTCGATGTCCGCGTCCAGCCGGGCAACGCCGAAGACGGCGTTTTCGCCGTCGACCTGCGTCTGTCGGCCCAGGCCAAGCGCGGTGAAGCGGTCGTGTTCATCGTGGAGTTGGTCTATTCTGGCGTGGTCCAGATCCGGGAAGCCCGCCAGCAGGACGTCGAGCCAATCCTGCTGATCGAATGTCCGCGCCTGCTCTTCCCGTTCGCGCGCAGGTTGATCGCCGACATCACGCGCGAGGGCGGTCACCCCCCGCTGATGATCGATCCGATCGACTTCTACACCCTCTATCGCCGCCAGAAGGAAGGCCAGGCCGAGGGCGCGCCCCAGACCTGACCTGGCCTGGCCTGGCCAGCCGTCACCCTGCGGTGTAGCGCCGCCAGATCGGGTTATCGCCCAGCGTGGCGATGAAGGCGGCGTGCGCCGTCTCTTCTTCGGACGTCACGCGTGAGCCCAGCGGCGAAGGCCGCTGCGGACGCGGGGTTCGCGTGACGGCGGCGCCGCCTGTCTGGCTTGCCGACAGGAATTCGAAGCGCCGCTCGCGCCCGCCCCTCAGCTCCAGATAGGCCATCGACAGCAATCGCGCGTCCTTCAGCGCGCCGTGCAGATCGCGACCCTCAAGGCTGATGTTGAACCGCTTGCAGACGGCGTCGAGCGAGGCCGGTGACCCGGGACGGTGCTCGCGCGCCAGAACGACCGTGTCGACGAACCGGTCCTTGGGAAATTCCGGCCGGCCCAGCATCCGGAGTTCCGCGTTGAGAAATCCGCGGTCGAACTCTGCATTGTGGGCGACGATCACATCATCCCCGAAGAACGCCAGAAGATCGTCGCAGACTTCCGCAAACCGGGGAGCATCCCTGAGGTGCGCATCGGTTATGCCCGTCACGCGCACGGTCGCTTCGCTGACGCTCCGCCCCGGGTTCACGAGCGAGCGGTATTCCCGGCCGGTGGGCAGGTAGTTCACCAGCTCGACGCAGCCGACTTCTACGATGCGGTCGCCGTTGAGCGGGTCGAGGCCCGTGGTCTCGGTGTCGAAGACGATCTCGCGCATGCTGGTGTCCCGTCCCCGCGGATCGCCGCAAGAATGGCGTCCACCTGGGCTTCGGCATAGCGGAATCCGAGACCGGTGTTGATCACGAAATCAGCCCGGCGGCGCTTTTTCGCATCCGGTGTCTGACGCGCCAGAATAGCCTCGAACTCGGCCTCGGACATGGTTCCCCGGCCCAGCACGCGTGCACGCTGCACATCCGCTGGCGCCGATACAACAGCGATGGCGTCGACGCGCCCTTCCCCGCCATTCTCGAACAGCAGCGGGATGTCGAGCACGACGACCTCTGCTCCGGCCGCACGGGCCTTCTCGAGGAATGCGCGCTCCATTCCGCCGACGATGGGATGGACGATCTGCTCCAGCCGCTTCATCTCCACCGGTTTGCCGACAACCCGCCGCCGCAGCGCCGCCCGGTCGATACTGCCATCCGGGGCAGTCACGCCGCCAAACGCCGCCTCGACCGGTGCAACCGCAGCGCCGCCCGGCGCGTAGGCTAGATGCACGGCGGCGTCGGCGTCGTAGACGGGAACGCCGCGCGAGGCGAACATCGCCGCCGTCGCCGACTTGCCCATGCCGATTGAACCCGTGAGGCCGAGCTTGATCATGGCCGGATCGCCGCCTCGCAGGCAGCGCGCGCCGCGCGGATATCAGGCTGGACGCCGAACCACAGCCGGAACGCAGCCGCGGCCTGCGCGACCAGCATTCCAAGCCCGTCATGAAACACCCAGCCAGCCTCTTCGGCGGCGCGCCGCGTCACTACAGCGGCCTTGCCATAGGACATGTCGAAGAACGGCCTGCCCTCGCCCGGCGGCAGCCGGATCGGAAGGTCTCCGGCATGACCGAAACTCGCGGAATTCACCACGGTGTCAGCGCCCGCAGCTGCGGCCTCGAAGGCCGCCAGATCAGCGACGCCGGCTGACGGAGCCAGTTCCGCAATCATCGCATCCGCCGCCGAGCGCGTGCGGTTCACCACCGTTGTCCGGGCGCCGTCTACGCCCAGACGCCAGAGGGCCGCCCGCGCAGCACCGCCCGCTCCAATCAGAACCACGGATTTTCCGTCCGGCCCTGACCCCATGGCCTCTGCCAGCGCCGCCGCAAACCCTTCGGCGTCGGTGTTGTGTGCGGCCCAGCCGTCCGGCGTCGCAGTCAGCATGTTGGCTGCGCCGATGATCTCGGCCTCGCGCGATCGCGAGACCGCAGCCTTCAGCGCCTCGCCCTTGTGCGGCAGCGTCACGTTTAGCCCGCCGAGCCCGGCCCGGCCCAGTCCGCGGAGGGTTTCGGCCGGATACTCGCCCGACACCCGCAGGCCGACATAGACCGCATCGAGGCCGGCTGCCTGCATCCAGCCATTATGGATCATCGGCGACAGCGAGTGCGCGACCGGATCGCCGATCACGGCAAACACCTGCGTGCGGGCGGAAAGGGTCATGCCAGCACGTCCCCCCTGTCCCGCAGCCAGACCAGAAGCGGCAGCAGGGGCATGCCCATGATCGAATACTGGTCGCCCTCGATCCGCGAGAACAGGTGCGCGCCCATGCCTTCAATCTTGTAGCAGCCGACCGTCGTCAGAAGATCGTCGCCGAGATGATCAACATAGGCGTCGAGGAAGGCGTCGGAGAAATTGCGCATTGTCAGTTTCGGCCGGGCCACGTGCCGCCAGACCGGCGAGCCCTCGATACAGGCGACCAGCGCCGTATGCAGCGTGTGCGTCTTGCCCCGCAGCTGCAGCAACTGTTCACGGGCCTCTTCAAGGCTGCCGGCCTTGTCCAGCGCGTGACCGTCGATCTCCAGCATCTGGTCGGCGCCCAGCACGATGCCGCCATGCTTGGCCGACACCCGAACAGCCTTGGTCTCGGCCAGCGCATCGGCCTGGTCGGTCACGGATGCGCCCTCGGCCCGCAAGGAGTCCTTGATGGCGTCCTCGTCGACGCCGGAAACGATCTGCTCGAACGTCAGCCCCGCAGCCCGGAGAACGTGGGCGCGGCCCAAGCTCTTGGAGGCGAGGATCAGCCTTGTCTTGGTATGGACGAGGCTCACCGTTCGCTCTCCTGGATGATGTTGAGAATCCCCGCAGCCGTCTCCTCGACGGACCGGCGGCTGACATCGATGGTCGGCCACTGCATCCGCATGAACAGCCGGTTGGCCTGCGTCACTTCCTCGCGCACGGAATCCTCGTCCGCATAGGACGTCTCGGCGTCCTCGTTCAGCGACAGGAGGCGCTGGCGGCGGATCTGCACCAGGCGGTCCGGCGAAATCTTCAGTCCTACCACCAGCGGGGCGCGCGGGCCGGTCAGAATGTCCGGCAGCGGCACGCCCGGCACCAGCGGCACGTTGGCGGCCTTGACCCCCCGGTTGCCCAGATAGACGCAGGTCGGGGTCTTGGAGGTCCGGCTCACGCCCACCAGCACCACGTCCGCATCCTTGAGGTTGGCCGTCCCCTGCCCGTCATCATGCGCCAGAGCGAAGTTGATGGCCTCCATCCGCGCGAAATACTCGGCGTCCATCTGGTATTGCGCCGCCACCTTGTGGGCTGACTTGAGCCCCAGATACCGGCTCAGCACGTCGACGGCGGAATCGAGAATCGGCAACGTCGGCGATCCGAGCTCCCGGCACTTTTCCTCGAGGTTCTCCCTCAGCCCGCTGTCCGTGATTGTATAGAGCACGATCCCTGGCGCGCCCTCGATCTCCTTCAGCACCCGCTCAAGCTGGCGCGGCGAGCGGACGAGGTAATAGCTGTGCTCCAGCGGCGCGACGTTCTCGAACTGGGCGCAGGCCGCGCGCATGACCGCATTGAGCGTTTCGCCCGTGGAATCGGAGACGAGATGGACGTTGAAGTAGGTCTGCATGGGGACCCGTTCGCCTCCGCGTCCAGGCAGGCCTGCCGGCGCTTTTTGTCCCATACCGCTCTGGACAGATTGTGGACAACAGATTCGTCCCGATCCATCCCGGCGGCGCTCACACTGTTATCTACATGTGGAGTCGCTGAGAAAGAGTTCAGGCCGTCGTTCACCGGATTCCGCGTAACCGGGACTCGACTCGCGTTAAGGCCTTATTAACCAATGGGTGGAGACGGCTGGAGGTCCGTCCGGCCTGTGGGAACGTAAAGGGATTCCCGGTGACTCGTTTTGTGGGGTTAACGGGAGAGGCGATTGCGTTCACTTGTTAAGCGTCTAGACACAACCAGAGTCTTCTAAGAATCAGATTCAAGAGTCTTTTTATTGGGTAGAGCGTGAATCCCTCCGACCGCCGGTTGTTGAAAGTGCTTAGAGGGGAACGGGTTGATCCTGTCCCCGTCTGGATGATGCGTCAGGCAGGACGGCATCTGCCGGAATACCGCGAGCTGAGATCGAAGGCCCGGGACTTCCTGGACTTCTGCTATTCACCCTCCCTCGCCTGCGAAGCGACGCTCCAGCCGGTCCGCCGGTACGGCATGGACGGCGCGATCCTGTTCGCTGACATCCTGCTGGTTCTCGACGCGATGGACCGCAATGTCCGCTTCGTTGAGCACGAAGGCCCGCGCATGGATCCGGCCTCGTCGGCCGCCGACCTGGATCGCGTGCCGCTGGAAAAGGTTCTGGCCCGTCTGTCGCCCGTTGGCGAAACCGTCGAGCGGGTCCGCGCCGCGCTTGACCCGTCGACCACCCTGATCGGCTTTGCGGGATCGCCCTGGACCGTGGCGGTCTACGCCGTTGAAGGCCGGGGCGGCGGCGACAAGTCGGTCGCCCGCGCATATGGCTACACCAACCCCGAAGACTTCGACCGCATGCTCGCCCTGCTGGTCGAGGCGACCGCCCACTACCTCGTCATGCAGGTCAAGGCCGGCGCCGACGCCCTGATGCTGTTCGAGAGCTGGGCCGAGGGCCTCGCTGAGGACGTCTTCGAGCGCTGGGTCATCAAGCCCACAGCCGCCCTCGTGGCCCGCGTGCGCGAACTGGGCGTCACTGTGCCGATCCTGGGCTTCCCGCGCGGGTCGGGCGCACTGGTGCTCTCCTACGCCGAACGCACAGGCGTCAGCGGTGTCGGCCTCGACACCGCCATTCCGCTTGGCTGGGCCAACGCGGCCCTGCCGAAGGGCATGCCGGTCCAGGGCAACCTTGACCCCGTCCGTCTCGTACAGGGCGATGCGGGCCTCGAGGATCGCGTCCGCGAGATCATCCAGACGCTGAAGCCCCGCCCCCACATCTTCAATCTGGGCCACGGCGTCACGCCGGAAACCCCCATCCCCCATGTCGAGCGCGTTCTTCGCGCCATTCGCGAGGCCGGCGCGTGAGCACACCTTCGGGTCCCAAAGTCGCCGTCGTCCTGTTCAACCTGGGCGGTCCCGACACGCAGGAGGACGTCCGTCCATTCCTGAAGAACCTGTTTTCCGACGAGGCCATCCTCACCGTTCCCGCGCCGCTGCGCTGGTTCCTCGCGCGCCTCATCTCCACAACCCGGGCCAAGTCCGCCCGCGCCAACTACGCCATGATGGGCGGCGGCTCCCCGCTCCTGCCGGAGACCCGCAAGCAGGCCACAGCCCTGCGCGAAACGCTTCAGGCGCGCGGCGTCAACGCCGCCACCTTCACCGCGATGCGCTACTGGAAGCCCTACGCCTCCGACATCGTGAAGGCCGTGAAGCTGTATGGCCCAGACCGCGTCGTCCTGCTGCCGCTCTATCCGCAGTTTTCCACAACCACGACGGCCTCCTCGCTGAAGTCGTGGAAGGAGGCCGGCGGCCCCGAGGGCGCGGCCATCTGCTGCTACCCGACACCGGACGCCTTCGTTAAGGCCCACGCCGCAAAGATCCTCGAGGCCTGGAAAGCCGCCGGCAGCCCGGCCAATGTCCGTCTTCTCCTGTCCGCTCACGGCCTGCCCAAGAAGGTCATCGACAAGGGCGACCCCTACCAGTGGCAGGTCGAGGAAACCGTCCGCGCGCTGATGCCCCACCTCCCGACCGAATGGGAGCATGAGATCTGCTACCAGTCGCGCGTCGGGCCGCTTCAGTGGATCGGGCCCGCCACCGACACCACGATCGAAAAGGCCGCCCACGAGGGCAAGGCGATCCTGCTCTCCCCCATCGCCTTCGTGTCCGAGCACATCGAGACGCTGGTCGAACTCGACATCGAGTACGCCCACCTCGCCAAGGAAGCCGGCGCCACAATCTACATCCGCGCTCCGGCGCTGGGCGTGGATCCCGGGTTCATCGACACCCTCGCCGACCTGGTCCAGTCCGCGCTGGGCGAGCCGGTCCCGTCGTTGCGCTCGCATTGCGGCGGCCGCATCTGCCCCGCCAAACACAAAGACTGCCCCCACCGTGCCCCGGCTGCTGCCTGAGAAATTGACCGATGGACGCCATCTCGAACGCGCTTGAATTCCTCGACTATGACTGGGCCCGCGCGCTCCACATCATCTTCGTTCTGGCCTGGATGGCGGGCCTGCTGATCTACCCGCGCCTGCTGGTCTACCGGCTGGAGGCCGAGGGCGACCCGCGCTTCGAGACCGCGATGGATGAGGCCGCCGCCAAGACCCGCAAGATCATCCTCACGCCTGCGATGATCGTGGTCTGGCTGTTCGGCCTCGCCCTGCTCTTCAAGAACCCGGACTACCTCCTCAGCCAGCCCTGGATGCACACCAAGCTGCTGCTGGTGGTGATCCTGACGGGCTATCAGGGCTGGATGACGTCCATCGGCCGCAAGATCGCCGCTGGCCAGAAGCCCCTGCCCCCGAAACGCCTGCGCATGCTCAACGAGATCCCCTTCGTGATCGCCATCGTCGCGGTGATCATGGTGGTGGTGCAGCCGTTTGGCGGTTGAGGCTCCCACACGCCCGGCTTGACCATTTGCCGCGATTGTGATTTTCGATAGGGCGCTGACCGGTCCCGGTCCGCGTTCCTCCGCAATTGTCCGGCTCCCCACTTCTCCCCGGGGACATCAGCCAGGGCTCCTGACCGGTCCGGAACCAAGCCATCCAAGACGAAGTATCATCCATGTCTACAGACGTGATCGAAGCGCGCGAACGCGTATCGCTCAACGAGCTCAAGAAGAAGCCGCCGGCTGAACTTCTGGTGCTGGCCGAGGAGCTGGAGGTTGAAGGCGCCTCGCTCCTCTCCAAGTCCGAAATCCTGTTCGCCATCCTGAAGGAATACGCCGAGCGCGACGCCGAGATCATGGGCGCCGGCGTCGTCGAAATCCTCACCGACGGGTTCGGCTTCCTGCGCTCGCCGCAGTCCAACTACCTCCCCGGCCCCGACGACATCTACGTCTCGCCCCAGCAGATCCGGAAGCTCGGCCTGCGCACCGGCGACACCGTCGAAGGCCAGATCCGTGGTCCCAAGGACGGCGAGCGCTACTTCGCCCTGATCCGCGTCACCCAGATCAACTTCGAGGACCCCGAGCGCGCCCGCCACAAGGTTCCGTTCGACAACCTCACGCCCCTCTACCCCGACAAGCGCCTCATCATGGAGCCGCAGGATCCGACCAAGAAGGACCGTTCGGGCCGCGTCATCGACATCGTCTCGCCGATCGGCAAGGGCCAGCGAGCGCTCATCGTCGCCCCGCCCCGCACCGGCAAGACCGTCCTCCTGCAGAACATCGCCCAGTCGATCGCGGAGAACCATCCGGAGTGCTACCTCCTCGTCCTGCTCATCGACGAGCGGCCCGAGGAAGTCACCGACATGCAGCGCTCCGTGCGCGGCGAGGTCATCTCCTCCACCTTCGACGAGCCCGCGACGCGCCACGTTCAGGTCGCCGAAATGGTCATCGAGAAGGCCAAGCGTCTCGCCGAACACGGCCGCGACGTCGTGATCCTGCTCGACTCGATCACGCGTCTCGGCCGCGCCTACAACACCGTCGTCCCCTCGTCGGGCAAGGTGCTGACCGGCGGCGTCGACGCCAAC
>CAYOWK010000059.1:0-23444 GCA_964407665.1 uncultured Rhizobium sp.
CGCCCCACATGCGCGGAACCACGGAGTAGGTGCCGTCCTTCTGGATGTTGGCGTGGACGCGCTCGTTGATGAAGCGCGACTGCTGGTCGTCGACGTATTCGCCCGGCCAGTCGCACAGGAGATAGTAGTTGAGCGCGGGGCGGCATTTGGCGCAGCCGTCCGGCGTCTTCCAGTGCAGCTCCTGCATCACCGCGGGGATGGATTTCAGCTGCTGCGCCAGGATCAGGCGGCGGATGTCGCCGTGGCCGAGGTCGGTGCAGGGGCAGATGCCCTTCGCGGCGACAGCCTTGAAACTGTCTCCGAGCTTGAGCGCCAGCAGCTTCTCGACCAGCCCCGTGCATGTGCCGCAGGACGAGGACGCTTTCGTGTGCGCGCGCACCCCGTCGAGATCGGAGAGCTTCTTCGTCTCGATGGCGCCGCAGATCTTGCCTTTGGAGACGCCGTTGCAGCCGCAGATTTCCGCATCATCCGGCAAGGCTGCAACGGCCGCCATAGGGTCCAGGGGGGCGCCCCCCGCATACGCCTGGCCGAAGATCAGCGTGCCCCGGTCATCGGCCGCGATGGCCGCGCCCGAGCGGATCAGGTTGAAGAAATAGGGGCCGTCCGCCGTGTCGCCGTACATGACAGCGCCGACGAGGCGGTCTTCCTCCAGGACGAGACGCTTGTAGACGCCCTTCGCGCCGTCCCGGAAAACGATATCCTCGCGGTCTGGGCCGTCGGAGAAGTCGCCGGCGGAGAAAAGATCGACGCCCGTTACCTTCAGCTTGGTAGAGGTCTGCGGGTGTGTGAACGCGGCGTCGCTGTCTCCGGTCAGCCGCTTTCCGAGCACCGTAGCCATGTCGTAGAGCGGCGCTACGAGGCCGTAGGTGTTGCCGTCGTATTCGACGCATTCGCCGACGGCGTAGATGTCCGGATCGGACGTCCGCATCCCTGCGTCCACCAGGATTCCGCGGTTCGTGGTAAGGCCGGCGCTCTTGGCGAGTTCCGTATTGGGGCGGATGCCGACCGCCATGACGACGATGTCGGCTGGCAGAAGTGCGCCGTCCTCGAGACGGACGCCAGTCACGCGGTCCTTGCCGACGATCTCCTTTGTGGTCGCGCGCGTCACGACGTCGATGCCGCGATCCTTGATCGCTTTTTCCAGCAGGTAGCCCGCCGAGGCGTCCAGCTGCCGCTCCATCAGGGTCGGCATCAGGTGAACGACAGTGACATGCATGCCTTGCATCCTGAGGCCGGCGGCGGCTTCAAGACCGAGAAGACCGCCGCCGATAACGACGGCGCGGCCACCTGAGCGGGCCGCGATCAGCATCGCCTCGACATCGTCGAGGTCGCGGTAGGTCAACACGCCGGGCAGCTTGTGGCCGGGCACGGGGATAATGAAGGGGACGGAGCCGGTCGCCACGATCAGCTTGTCATAGGCTGCGACTTCGCCGTGCTCGGACAGGACGGTCTTCGCCTCGCGGTCGATGGCGACGACCTTGTGGCCCTTGTGGAGCGTCACGCCGCGCTCGATATACCAGCCGTCGCCGTGGATAACGATCTGCTCGTAATCCTTCTCGCCTGAGAGGACAGGGGAGAGCATGATGCGGTTGTAGTTCACCCGCGGTTCCGCATTGAAGATGGTCACGTCAAAGGCGCCGGGCGCAAGCTCGAACAGTTCTTCCAGCGCCCGGCCGGGCGCCATGCCATTGCCGATGACGACAAGTTTCTGGCGGCTCATGCTACGGCCTCTTCAACTGGCTTTTTCGGCGCGGGGTTGGCGCCGCCCTCATAGCGCTCAAGGAAGTCGAGAACCTGCTCCCGGCGGCCGTAGTAGTCCGGATGTTCGAGAAGCGCCTTGCGGGAACGGGGATGCGGAATGTCCACCGGCATGATCTCGCCGATGCGGGCGTTGGGTCCGTTGGTCATCATCACCACGCGGTCGGCCAGCAAGATCGCCTCGTCCACGTCGTGGGTAACGCAGATGGCGGTGACCTGAGTGCGCTGCCAGACTTCCATCAGAACCTCCTGCAGCTCCCAGCGCGTGAGGCTGTCGAGCATGCCGAACGGCTCGTCGAGAAGGAGGAGCTTCGGATTGAGGGCGAAGGCGCGGGCGATGCCGACGCGCTGTTTCATTCCGTTGGAGAGATCTGCAGCGCGGCGGTTCATGGAGTCCGCGAGGCCGACGCGCTCGAGGTAGTATTCCACCACATCCTGCCGTTCCTGCCGGGTGGCGTCCGGATAGACGCGGTCTACGCCGACGGCGACGTTCTCGAGCGCAGTAAGCCACGGAAACAGCGAAGGGGACTGGAACACCACCGCGCGGTCTGGACCGGCGGAGGAGACTTCCTTGCGGTCGAGGATGATCGCGCCGGAGGAGACGTCGTTGAGACCAGCCGCCATGGTCAGCAGCGTGGACTTGCCGCATCCCGAGTGGCCGATGATCGAGATGAACTCGCCCTTTCGGATCGTAAGATCGACCTGGTCCACCACGGTCAGCGGGCCCCTCGGCGTGGGGTAGACCTTGGAAGCCTTCTCGAATGAAAGGTATTTCGGGCTGCCGCCGGGCGCGGGCGATCCCGCCTTCGTCCAGGCCTTCGGGGGACGCTGGTGAATGGGTGTAACGGCGGGCAGCGACCGGCCGCCCGCGTCCAGTGACGCGGCGTTGGCGTCCACGCCCGCCGCCATCAGCCATCCAGTGATGTCCCGGCGAAGGCGCTTGAACGTGTCGTCCTGGTTCATCTTCGTCCGATCGCGCGGGCGCACCAGATCGACCTTGAAGGACGGACCGAGCGTCGCGCTGGCGCCAGGCTTCAGCGGAATGATGCGGTCGGCGAGCAGAATTGCTTCGTCCACATCGTTGGTGATGAGAACGACCGTTTTGCGGGTCTGGGCCCAGATGTCCGTGATCTCGTCCTGCAGCTTGGAGCGGGTGAGGGCGTCCAGCGCCGACAGGGGTTCGTCCATCAGCAGGAGAGCCGGGTCCATAGCCAGGGCGCGGGCGACGGAGACGCGCTGGCGCATGCCGCCGGAAAGCTCTGCCGGGCGGCGATCCTTCGCGTGTGAAAGGCCGACCATCTGGACATGCCGCCTGGTGCGTTCGGCGCGGTCTTTCGAGCTCTCCTTCGGGAACACGGCGTCGACGGCAAGGCGCACGTTGCGTTCCACCGTGAGCCAGGGAAACAGCGAGTAGCTCTGGAAGACGAGGCCGCGCTCACGGGAGGGACCTGTAACGCGCCCTCCCCGGAACAGGATCTCTCCCGCGTCGGGCGTCTGGAGGCCGGCGATGAGGCTCATCAGGGTTGTCTTGCCGGTGCCCGAGAAGCCAAGGATCGCGACGAACTCGCCTTCCTCGACGGACAGGTTGATGTCCGTAAGGACTTCGGTGCGTTGCGGGCCCTGGCCGAAGCCTTTCGACACGCTGCGGAGTTCGAGGAAGGACATATCTGCCTCTCTCTCAGCGCGTCGAGGCGTGGGTGAAGAGCGTCTGCAGCGCCAGCATCACCCGGTCGAGGAGGAAGCCGATCACACCGATGGTCAGAACGGCTACGATGATGCGGGCGAGCGACTGCGAGGAACCGTTCTGGAACTCGTCCCAGACGAATTTCCCCAGGCCTGGATTCTGGGCCAGCATCTCCGCGGCGATCAGCACCATCCAGCCCACGCCCAGCGAGAGGCGCATGCCGGTGAAGATGAGCGGCAGGGCCGATGGCAGGACCAGCTTGGTGACTTTCGTCCAGGGGCCGAGGTTTAGAACGCGGCCGACGTTCACGAGATCGCGGTCAATGGAGGCGACTCCCAGCGCCGTATTGATGAGCGTCGGCCAGAGCGAGCACAAGGTCACGGTGATCGCCGAGGTGAGGAAGGACTTCGACACGCCGGAGTCCGACGAGACCGTAGCGGAAACGATGATGGTGACGATAGGCAGCCAGGCCAGTGGCGAGACTGGCTTGAATATCTGAATCAGCGGATTGAAGGCCGCGTTCATCGTCGGCGACATGCCGCACAGGATACCCAACGGTACGGCAATCAGGGTCGCGATGAGAAAACCTGCGAACACGGTCTGCAGGCTCGTCCAGATCTGCTGGAAGTAGGTGTGTTTGCCGGTGTAGGCGCGGGTCTGAACTTCCTCGCCGCGCCCCGCCTGGACGAGGGCGGCGTTGCGGGCGTCCTGCCGGGCGTCGAACGCCTTGGCGCGAGCCATTTCATTGAGGTGGTCCTGGTTTAGAACGCCCATCTGCTCCATGACTTCAGCTGGTCCGGGAATGGCGCCCAGCGAGGTTTTTACGGTCGGGGCGAGTTGCGCCCAAGCGGCCAGGAAGAGGCCGATGGCGAGTAGAGGCACACCGAGCCGGCGCCAGAGCTCCGCCAGCTGGGGACGAGCCGCTTCGCCTCCCGCCATGCGCAGGATGGGGGTGATCCAGCCGAAGCCGAGGACGTCGAGCACGCGGGCGGAGCCGTTGGCCAGGCGCAGCGCCAGCGGCTCGCGCGGGGTCGTCTTTGGAGCGGGCGCGGGCGATTGATGGCCGTCGCCGGAGGCTGCATTCGCAGGGTCCTCGCCGGGCTCGATCCGGGCAATATGAAGCGCCGTCATGGTCTCGCTCCTCAGGTCTGGGGAAGGCGTCATGTATGGGAAGGAGTGTGCCGGCAGGGCCGGGCCGCCGCCTCCCGCTATTTGCTGATCTTGCCGGCGACGACGGTCTCGCCGCTCTTCAGGCCGATGCTCAGGCTATCGATGTATGCGTTGGGCTTGCGGCCGTCGTAGGTGACGCCGTCGATAAATTCGCTCTGGGCCGGACGGTAGCCGTCGCTGTCGAAGGGGAAGTCCTCCGCATGCGCCTTGCCTTCCTCGACCAGCAATTGCGCCGCCTTGACGTAGATGTCCGGGCGATAGACCCGGCGGGCAGTCTCGTCATACCATTGGTCAGGCTGCGTTTCTGCGATCTGTCCCCAGCGGCGCATCTGGGTGAGATACCAGACGGCGTCCGAGAAGTAGGGATAGGTGGCGTTGTAGCGGAAGAAGACGTTGAAATCTGGCACGGGCCGCTTGTCGCCCTTCTCGTATTCGAACGTGCCGGTCATCGAGTTGGCAATCACGGCGGCGTCGGCGCCCACGTATTCCGGGCGGGAGAGGATCTCGACAGCTTCGGCGCGGTTGGCGTTGTTGTCCGCATCTAGCCATGCGGCGGCCCGGATCAGCGCCTTGGTGAGTGCAAGCATGGTGTCGGGGTTGGCCTCGGCGAATTGTTTCGTGACGCCGAAGACCTTCTCGGGATTGTTCTTCCAGATCTCGTAGTCGGTGATGACCGGCACGCCGATGCCCTTGAACACTGCTTGCTGGTTCCAGGGTTCGCCGACCGAGTAGCCATTGATGGTGCCGGCCTCGAGCGTCGCGGGCATCTGGGGCGGCGGCGTGACGGAGAGGAGGACATCGGCGTCGATCTGGCCGCTGACGTTGTCGGGGCTATAATAGCCGGGCTTCAGGCCGCCGGCAGCCAGCCAGTAACGCAGCTCGTAATTGTGGGTGGAGACGGGGAAGACCATTCCCATGTTGAAGGATTTGCTTTCGGCCCGGAAGCTCTCGACGACAGGCTTTAGTGCGGAAGCCGATATCGGATGCTGCGGCCTGCCGTCCGCATCCGCTGGGATGTACGGCTTCATGGCGGCCCAGACGTCGTTCGAGACGGTGATGCCGTTGCCGTTGAGATCCATGGAGAAAGGCGTGATGATTTCGGCCTCGGTTCCGTAACCGATCGTGGCGGCCAGGGGCTGCCCGGCCAGCATGTGGGCCCCGTCGAGTTCGCCTGTGATTACCCGGTCAAGAAGAACTTTCCAGTTCGCCTGGGGTTCGAGCGTTACGTAGAGTCCCTCGTCCTCGAAAAACCCCTTTTCTTTGGCGATGGCGAGGGGCGCCATGTCGGTAAGCTTGATGAAGCCGAGCTTGAGCTCTGACTTCTCGGGTACGAGCGCCGACAGCTGCATGGGTTGATCGACTGTGGCAGTCGCTGCCGGGTCGGCTTCGCCGCATGCGGCCAGCAGGGCGAGGGAGCAGATCGCGATCGATGCGCAGAGAAGTGTGCGTCGCGAGTTCAAGGCAGTCATCGAAAGCGTCCCCATACCTTGGCGGATGAAACAGAAAAGCCGCGCTCGATGGATTCCCTTGCGGGATCGATCAAGCGCGGCATTGCGCAAACAATTCGGGAGGTCGCTCGCCATTGAGCGGTAGGTCCAGCTCTCGCGAACCCATCGCGTGATCGGTGCACAAACCGGCGGCTGGGGACAACACCTGAGCTTGGCCCGGCCAGACATATCACACGCATGGGGGCGGTTGTGCGCGCAACACAGGCGCCCAGAGTGCGGCAGTGGGCAATCATTCAGCAGGGAGGTGCAGTTAGCGGGCCGCCCCTACATGCGCTTCGAGCTGCGAACTTAAAGTCGAACGCCGCCTGAAGGGCTCCTCTCGGGCATCCTTCCCGCGCGTTGGTCCGGCGGGGGGGGGAGGCCGTTCAGCAGGCCCCCTCAGTCAATCGTGCTTCAAGCTCTGACAGCTCCGGGGCTGTCTTGGGCTGCCGTCTCCGTACTGCCTTGGTCAGCAGTAAGCGTCTTCATCCTCGAGGCGGATCATTTTGGCCGGCGGCGGAATTTTAGTTCCGCAGCGCGTTGCTTGACGCCAGACGGCATTATGACAGGGGAGGAACGATCCAACGACGAACCCCAGAGTCCAGATCTCGGGGCCAGACCGGGCGGATGCCCCCGTCCGCCTGTGTTTCGGTTAGCGGTTTGGGTAGCAGACCGGTGCCCGAGGGTTCGGTGTTGCTCCTTCTCCGAAAGGCAGAAGGGCTACCGTGACCTGGTTCTGCCGCATCGATCCGGACGTGCGGATCAGGGACGGGCTGATCCACCAGGCCGTCCGGACACTCAGCTTCGCCAGCTAGGCGAACGAGCTCTGCGACTTCGTTCTGCCGATGTCCAAGGCGCTCCTGCTCACGCAGGGGATGGTCGGCGATCGAGGAACATGTCGCCTCCCGCTGTTCTTCGAGTAGCCGCATCCCATCAAATCCGGTTGCACCGAGCAGAGGTACGCGCTGGTTGTTGTCGTCCTTCCTGCGCGGGTCCTTGCGGTTTCGGACCAGTATCGTCCGGGTATTAGGGTCGAGATCCTTCCACTCAATCCTGACAATCTCGTCGAGCCTCATGCCCGTGGCGATCGCGAACTTCACGATCCTGGCCATCGGCATCGTGTCGCGCTGGTTTGATGCAAAGCGCGCGAGCAGCGTGTCCAGCTCTTTCGATGTAGGTCGCCGATCGCGTTCGCGCGGCGCTCCGATGGCGCCCATCCGCGCCAGAGCGATGCGGGCAAGCTTCAAGCCCTCCAGATTGACCTGGAGTCCGTGCATCGCGGCTGCGTGGGTCATCACGGTCCCGATGAACGAAAAGTCGATCGCCAGCGTGGCCGGGCCGGCCCCTGCCTGAGAACGCGCAAGGCCATAGCGGATCAGGCGCTCCCGAGTGAGAGCGCCAACGGGTTCGTCGCCAAGCTCAGCATTCAGCCGCTCCAGGACGGCTCGTTTTGATCGCCTTAGGGGCTTCCCGTATGCGTGGAGATCATCAACGTGGGTATCAATCAACGCCCCGAACCTGTCCTTCGCGCTGAACCGGCGGGCCCGCGGATCGAGGTCCATGTCGATCAAACGCTCGCAGTCACGCGCCCACTTTTCGGCGTCGGCATGGACCGCGAACGTCTTGCTCATTTCATGCCCGCAGCGGCGGACCTGCACCCGCCATTTCCCGCGTCGCTTGGTGATGCTCGCCATGGGAGAACCTATCGGGTGAGGCGCAATACGTTTGACGCGGCGGGTGCAGAACGGGCACACGGAGGGGCCGGATGGGGGTGGATGAGCGTGAACATCTGCGAACGTCCGGGCACAAATCGGCGGTCTTAGGTCTTTGAATGTTCTCACAAAAAACATGAAAAATCAACATCATAGACTGTGTATTGCCCCCATGATGGACTGGACCGACCGGCATTGCCGGGCGTTCCACCGTCATCTCTCGGCGCGGGCGCTGCTCTACACCGAGATGGTCACGGCGGATGCCATCCTGAACGGCGACCGGGACCGGTTGCTGGGCTACAACAATCTTGAGCATCCGGTGGCGTTGCAGTTGGGCGGCTCCGAGCCGGAGAAGCTGGCAGAGGCCGCGCGGATCGGGGCGGGGTACGGCTATGACGAGATCAACCTGAATGTCGGCTGTCCGTCGGAGCGCGTCCAGTCGGGCGCGTTCGGGGCCTGCCTGATGCGCGAGCCATCGCTGGTAGCGGAATGCCTGTCGGCGATGCGCGAGGCGGTGGGCGTGCCCGTGACCGTCAAGCACCGGCTGGGCGTCGATGATGACGATCCGCGCGAGCGGCTGTTCTCCTTTGTGGAAGCGCAGGCCAGTGCCGGTACGAGTCTCTTCGTGGTGCATGCCCGCAAGGCATGGCTGAAGGGGCTGAGCCCGAAGGAGAATCGTGAGGTCCCGCCGCTGGACTACGAGATCGTGGCCGAGCTGAAGCGTGCGCACCCGGAGCTGACCATCATCCTCAATGGCGGGATCGAGACGCTTGATGTGGCGGAGCGGGAGCTGGCGCGCGTGGATGGCGTGATGCTCGGTCGCGCGGCCTATCACACGCCCGGCCTGCTGCTGGACGTGGACCGGCGCGTGTTCGGCGAGGCGGCTCCGTCGCGCAGCATGCCGGAGGCGCTGGCTGCATTCCGGCCCTATCTGCTGGCGCACCTCCAGCGGGGCGGCGCGCTGCATGCCGTCACCCGGCACATGCTGGGCGCGTTCACCGGCCAGCGCGGCGCCCGGATGTGGCGGCGGACGCTGTCGGAGAAGGCGTCGGGGGCACGGGGCGTCGAGGCGATTGCGGTGTTCGACGAGGCGCTGGGTCACGTGCTGGACGGCGAGAGTTTTGAGCGCCTGAAGGACGTTGGCGCAACCGGGCTGGGAGCAATCGCATGAGCCGCTGGGTGCTGGGCGTCATCGGCGGGTCGGGCGTCTATTCCATCGATGGTCTCGAGGACGCGCGCTGGGAGACCGCCGTGTCGCCGTGGGGCTCTCCGTCTGATCAGCTTTTTCGGGGCCGCATCGGAGACGTGGAGCTCGTCTTCCTGCCGCGCCACGGGCGCGGGCACCGGCTGTCGCCGTCGCATCTCAACTATCGCGCCAATATCGACGTGCTGAAGCGGGCGGGGTGTACGGATGTGATTTCGCTGTCGGCCTGCGGGTCGCTGAAGGAGGAGATGGCGCCGGGTGATTTCGTGATCGTCGACCAGTTCATCGACCGGACGTTCGCGCGGGAAAAGAGCTTCTTCGGCGACGGGATCGTCGCGCATGTGTCGATGGCGCATCCGGTGTCCTCTCGTCTGTCGGGCATGCTGTTCGAGGCGGCCAGCGGACCGGGCGCGCGGGTGCATCGCGGCGGGACCTATCTGGCGATGGAGGGACCGCAATTCTCCTCGCGCGCCGAGTCGGAGCTCTACCGCTCGTGGGGGTGTTCGGTGATCGGCATGACCAACATGCCGGAGGCCAAGCTGGCGCGGGAGGCGGAGCTGCCCTACGCGACGGTTGCGATGGTGACGGACTATGACTGCTGGCGTGAGGAGACGGAGGCGGTCTCGGTGACGGATGTGGTGCGTGTGCTGCACGCCAACGCCCAGCGTGCGCGGGAAGTCGTCCGGCGCGTCGCCGGACGGATGGGCGAGGCGGCGCGGACCCCCGATCCGGACGGCATCGACACCTGCCTCGACCATGCGATCATCACGCCGGCAGAGGCTCGCGATCCGGAGCTGGCGGCGAAACTGGATGGTGTGGCGGGCAGAGTGTTGGGGACGTCTTTACGTCTGGCAGGTTCGGCTCAGGGCTGACCAAAATAGGCGCCGTCGGCCTGTGCAACCGCAACCATTTCGGCAAACCATTGGCGCCAGTTGGGAGAGAAATGCCGACCGGTCCGGAGCGGAAGCATACTCTCGCCAACAGGTTCGTGGTCGGCTAGCCACTCCGTCATTTGACGCAACAACTCCCGCAGATCAGCCCAGCTGAGATCAACTGCCGGCCCCGCCAGCACCGACATCGTAGCACCGGGATGCGGCGGTGGCGGTCTCTTTCCCGGATCAGTGTCGATCAGTATTGGGGCTTCATAACCGCACCGTATCGCCGGAAAAATCGAGCGGTCCCACTTCAGTTGCACAAGGGCGACATAGTCCTCGCCATCGTCGCCCGCGAACCTGGCTGCATAGGATCCGCCATCCCGGATCAATTCGACATTGACCACGGCCGCCACTTTGGGAATTTGCAGCCTTGGACACTCCTATAGGATGTGACCGCAGCTGCTGTATCAGCTGAAGGCAAACTGCCACAGCTCCGAATGCCCGATGTCGCCAGACCTCCTCACCGGCTATCTCCTCATGACGACGGCGGTGAGTTTCATCCCGGGGCCGTCGGTGCTGTTTGTGACCTCGCAGTCGATCTGGCGGGGATCGCGCGCCGGACTTGCCGCTGGGCTCGGCATCCAGACGGGCAACGCGATCTACTACGTCCTCACGGGACTCGGCCTCGCCAGCCTGATTGCGGCCTCGGGAACCGTGTTTACGGTGCTGAAGTGGGCAGGGGCGGCCTATCTCGCCTGGCTGGGCGTCATGGCGATCATCGGATCGTTTCGCGAGACCGGGACCGTTTCACCGGTAGCGGCGAAGCCTGCCGCCAACGGATTTCGCGACGGGTTCCTGGTCGCGGCCAGCAACCCGAAGTCGCTGCTTTATTTCATCGCGCTGCTGCCGCAGTTCATGGACCCGGCCCAGCCCATCCTTCAGCAGGCGCTGATCCTCGGCGTGATCGGCTGCGCCATCGATTTCATCGCCGACGCCTGCTACGCCTTCGCCGGCGCAGCGCTCGCAAGGGGCATGAGCAGGCCGGCCATCCGCCGCTGGTTCGAGCGGGGCGTGGGCGGCGTGTTCCTCAGCCTCGCGGCGATGACCGCCCTCTATCGACGAGCAGCCTGAACCTGAAAGTTGGCTTACCGGGAATCCGACATGACCAAGCCTGTCCTGCACATTGGCGACAAGAACTATTCCTCCTGGTCGATGCGGCCCTGGCTGGCCCTGCGCCACGCGGGCATCGCATTTGACGAAGTGGTCCACCCGCTCCCCGAAGAGGGCGGCGGACCGCCGGCATTCGGAGCCGTCTCTCCGACCGGGCGCGTGCCCGCGCTCGATCTGGGCGACGGCGCCGTGATCGCCGAGAGCCTGGCCATCTGCGAGTGGGCGGCGGAACTCGCCCCCTCGCTGTGGCCGAAGGGAGAGCCGGGCAGCAGCGACCGTGCGGACGCGCGCTCGATCTCGGCCATCATGCATGCCGGCTTTGTCGCCCTCCGCAACGAGTGCCCGTTCAACATCCGCCGCCGGACCGATTCCTCGCGGATGACGCCGGCCGGACTGAAGGACGCCACAACGGTCGACCGGTTGTGGGGCGAGCGTCTGGCCCGGTCGGGCGGGCCGTTCCTGTTCGGGGCTGCGTTCACGGTGGCAGATGCGATGTACGCGCCCGTCGTCATGCGCTTCGTGACCTACAACATTCCCCGGTCGAAGGCTGCGGACGCCTATATCTCGGCGGTGACGGCTGATCCGCACGTCGCGGCGTGGATTGCGGCAGCCGAGGCTGAGACCCACACCCTGGCCCGCGCCGACATTGCGTGAACCGGCGCGAGTTGCGATGCTGGCGGCGAGCGCTGCCGGCCGGGCTGCTACAATAGGAACGACATGGACCTGAAAGACGCGATCCGGACCATTCCGGACTATCCCAAGCCCGGCATCCAGTTCCGGGACGTGACGACGCTGCTCGGCAATCCGCGCGCCTTTCGCCAGGCCGTGGACGAGCTTGTGCAGCCCTATGCCGGTCTGAAGATCGACAAGGTGGCGGGCATAGAGGCGAGGGGGTTCATCCTCGGCGGCGCGGTGGCTCATCAGCTGTCGGCCGGGTTTGTCCCGCTGCGGAAGAAGGGCAAGCTGCCCCACAGCGTGCTGACCGAGAGCTACGAGCTGGAATACGGCGCGGACGCGATGGAGATCCACACGGACGCCATCGTTCCGGGTGAACGGGTGCTGCTGGTGGACGATCTCATCGCCACGGGCGGAACGGCCATTGCGGGCCTGAAACTGCTGAGAAAAGCCGGAGCCAAGGTGGTCGCGGCCGCCTTCATCGTGGGGCTGCCGGAACTGAAGGGCGACCTGCGCCTGCGGGAATATGGGGTGGAGGTCAGCTATCTGACCTGGTTCGGCGGACATTGAGCCCGCTTTAACCCTCCGCGCCTTAACCCTCCGCCCATTGACCCGGGGCCTTGGCGCGGCCACCTATGCCTCCACCAAGTATTGGAGCGGACATGACGATTCGACTGGACGACGAGGACGAGGACAACTCGGCCAAAAAAGAGGAATCTCCCTCGTCTCTGATGGAAAAGGCGCTGTTCGAGTCGCGCACGATCCTGCTGACCGGCGAAATCAACGACAAGCAGGCGCGTTCCGTGTGCGCCCAGCTGCTGGCGTATTCGGCCGTCAGCGACAAGCCGATCCTGCTGGTTCTGTCTTCGCCGGGCGGACACGTCGAGAGCGGCGACATGATCCATGACATGATCAAGTTCGTTCGCGCGCCGGTGAAGATCCTCGGCACGGGCTGGTGCGCCTCGGCTGGCGCGCTGATCTATGCCGCCGGCAAGAAGGAAAACCGGTTCGCCCTGCCGAACACCCGCTTCCTGCTGCACGAACCCCGCGGCGGCGTCGGCGGTCAGGCTTCGGATGTCGAAATCCAGGCTCGCGAGATCATCCGGATGCGCGAACGGCTGAACGTCATCTTCTCGAACGCGACCGGCCAGCCGCTGGAGCGCGTCAAGAAGGACACCGACCGCGACTACTGGATGAGCGCCGAACAGGCCCTCGAGTACGGACTCGTCGGCAAGATCGTGACGTCTCACGCCGAGATCGGCTGAAGCCGCGCGACGGTTGGGGCGACAAGCCCTTTTCCTGACGTATTTCTGCCGCCTGCTCCCGCTCGTTCGACGGGTGGCGACGGGCGGGTGAAATGAGTCTGGGGACTCTGCATCTCTACGGCGGTCAGGCGGCTGCAGGGCTTTCGCCCTCAAGGGTGATCGCCGGCGGCGTAGCGTCTGTGTCGACCGCCGGTCTGCTGGCGCTGTTCGCGGTCGGAGGCGGGTCCTGGACCGTGGAAGCGCCCCCGGAGCAGGCCCGTTCGACGCTGGTCTGGCTGGAGCCCCGCATTGTCCAGCCGCCGCCTGGCCTCGAAGTGTCGGCGGTCGCGCCGCCACGGCGCGCTATCGTGGCGCCCGACCGGCCTGTGACGCCGCCGGTGGAAGCTCCCCGGACATCGATCACGCCAGCGCCTGCCGTGGCGCCTCCGTCGAGCGATGTTCCCGCCGGTCTGCGCGGGCTTGCCGGGAAGGACCCGTGCCTCGATCCGGTCGAGCGGTTGCGCCTCAAGCACTGTCCGCCCGGGTTTGACCCGAAGGCGATGGCTTCGGCTGGGGCGCAGGCCGTCGGCGAGCGTCACGACCGCGAGCAGTTTCTGGTCTTCGCGGAGCGGAAGAACTGCTCGGTCACTCATGGCTGCATGGATGAGATCGATCCCAGAGCCCCGCCCGCCGCGAAGGCCGCCGCGTCCAGCATCGGCGGCATGCATGAGTATGTCGGCCGGCAGGCTCCGCCGAACTGGTACCACGTCGATCCAGGGTTCGGGGACTGAGCCACCGCGAGGCGATCAGGGGCGAATAGCCCTTTTCCTGACGCATTTCTGCCGCCTGATCCCGCTCGTTCGAAGGGCGGCGACGGGCGGGTGAGATGAGTCTCGGGACTCTGCATCTCTATGGCGGACAGGCGGCTGCGGGGCTTTCACCTTCGCGGCTGATCGCTGGCGGCGTCGCGTCTCTGTCGACCGCCGGTCTTCTTGCGTTGTTCGCCATTGGCGGCGGGTCGTGGACCGTGGAACGGCCCCCGGAGCAGGCCCGCGCGACGCTGGTCTGGCTTGAACCCCGCATTGTTCAGCCACCGCCTCCCGGCGTCGAAGTGTCGGCTGTCGTGCCGCCCCGGCGCGCTATCGTAACGCCCGACCGGCTGGTGACGCCCCCGGCGGAGGCTTCCCAGACATGGATCACGCCAGCGCCTGCCATAGCGCCTCCGGCCAGCGATGTTCCCGCCGGTCTGCGCGGGCTCGTCGGAAAAGACCCGTGTCTTGATCCGGTGGAGCGGTTGCGCCGCAATGACTGTCCGCCGGGATTCGACCCCAAGGCGATGGCTTCCGCCGGGGCAAAGGCCGTTGACGAGCGTCACGCGCGCGAGCAGTTCCTGGCGTTCGCAGAGCGCAAGAACTGCTCGGTCCTTCATGGCTGCATCGATGACCTGGAGCCCACTCGCCCGGCCGCCGCGAAGTCGGCCACGTCCAGCCTTGGCGGCATGAATGACACCGTAGGCCGTCTGGGCCCGCCGAACTGGTACCACGCCGATCCCGCATTTGGGGATTGAACCGCCGCAACGCGGACAGCGGGCAAATTTTGTGAGTCGCTTCCCGGCCGCGCCCAATGCATGCTGCTGTGGCGGGAGCGGGCGATGCCGGACATTTTCATCAGCTACAAGAAGGAAGATGGCGCCCGGGTCGAACCTGTCGCCAGGGGGCTCGCCGAGGCCGGGTACGATGTCTGGTGGGACCACCGGATTCCGCCGGGCCGCAGCTATCGCGAGGTCATCGGCGAGGCGCTCCAAAAGGCGAAGTGCATCATCGTGGTGTGGTCGGAGCTTTCGGTCGAGGCCCAGTGGGTGCTCGACGAGGCTGACGAGGGCAAGCGCCGCAATGTCCTGCTGCCGATCGTCATTGATCCCGTGGAGATCCCGTACGGCTTCCGCCAGATCGAGGCGGCGACCCTGACCGGCTGGAACGGGGACCGCTTTCATCCCGAGTGGCTGGCGGCGCTGGAGACAATTTCCCATTTTGTGGGACGCGCGCCGGGCGGCCCGGCCGTGCCGTTCGTGACGCCGAGCGCCGCAGTCGGGACGCAGCCCGCAGCCGGGCCGCCGCCCGTTGAAGTGGCGGATACCCCGAAAGCCGCGCCGCATTTTCAGGTCGGCCAGAGCGCCATGGCGGCGTTGCTGGTGCTGGCGGTGGTGGCGGCCGGGATGTTCTATGGGTGGCAGTCGGGCATGTTCGGCGCATCCCGCATAGCCGACGCCGACCCCGGCGCAAGTACGTTCGGGTTAGCGGCTGTAGCGATGCCGCTGGATATCCGCGTCGACTCCGAGCGCGGCTTCTGGCGCAGTCCGGATGGAAGCTGGCTCGAATACGCCGGCGAGTTCGGGCAGCACGCGTTCGTCGAGGAGAGCGCTGAGGCGGATATGCCGGTCATCTACGACTCCAGCCGGGATATACGGTTGCTGATCGATATTTCCGGCGTCTCGGTGATGCTGCAGGACGGCAACCAGTGGACCCCGTTGTACGACATCGTGCATGTCGAGCGTGCGGTCGCCTCGCCTTCAGCGCCAGCGCAGGCCGCACTCGCCGCGCACTTCGACGGCGGCGCCTTCATGCGCGTGAACGGTCTCACCTGGATCGATGCGGCAGGGGGCTCCTGGGTCGAGAGCGAGCGCAACCCGACCACCATCACCCTGAAGGATGCGACGCAGCAGTCATGGGTCCAGCTCGCATTCGGGGAGGGGCAGATCTGGGTGCACCCGCCTGAAGCGAAGGACTGGACCCTTCACGCAACCATCACCGCCGTCGACTACGCCCAATAGCTTCGGCGTCAGTCGAAGATGTCGAAGAAGTCGAAGCCCCGCTTGCGCTTGCGACGGTCGTAGTCGTCGTCGTCGTACTTGTGGCGCTTCTCGCGGTCGTCATAGGGGTGGCGCTTGCGCCAGTCGTCCGGATCGCGATGGAAATCGCTGACTTCGCGCTGGAAGCGCTGTTCGGCCTGGACCTGCGCGTCGGTGTCCGACTTCTGGATCGTCAGCAGTTTTTCAAGCTCGCCCCGGTCCAGCCACACGCCCCGGCAGGTCGGGCAGATGTCGAGTTCCACGCCGTCGCGGGTGACCTTCTGCATGTGGTCATTGTCGTTCGGGCACAGGAAAAGCGGCACGGTCTGTCTCCTTTTCGCAGCGTAACCTATCCCTGAAGTAGGGAGAGTTGGTCCAGAGCGCCAGCTTGCAACTCCGCGTGAACGCGATAGAGGCGCTTCTCATGAATTATCGCCACGCCTTTCACGCCGGAAACTTCGCGGATGTCGTCAAGCATCTCGTGCTGCTGCTGTGCCTTGAGCGCCTGAACGCCAAGGACAAGCCGTGGCGCTATATCGATACCCACGCGGGTGTGGGCGGGTATGACCTGACCTCTGACGAAGCGCGGCGCAGCCCCGAATGGCGCGACGGGATCGCGCGGGTGTGGGCGGCGGAAGCGACTGCGCCGGCGAACGTGCGCGAGGCTCTGGCGCCGTTCATGAGCCTGATCCGGGACATGAACCGGGGCGGGCGGCTGGAGGCCTATCCGGGCTCGCCGCTGATCGCGCAGGCGCTGGCCCGCGACGACGATGCAATCCGGCTGTGCGAACTGCACCCCGAGGACGCTGAAACGCTGCGCGCCGCCATGGGGCGCGACCGGCGCGTGAAGATCGAGAACCGGGACGGGTTCGATGCGCTTCCGGCCTTCCTGCCGCCGCCCGAGCGCCGGGGCGTGGTGCTGATCGATCCGCCCTTCGAGAAGGGCACGGCGGAGCGGAAGGATGATTTCCGCGACATGCTGGACGCCGCCCGCAAGGGGGTCGAGCGATGGAAGGACGGGATCTACATCTTCTGGCGTCCACTAAAGGATCTCGATGCGGTCGAGGAATTCGACGGCGACCTTGCGACATTCGTCATCGAGGAGGCCGGCCTGCCGCCCGAGAAGCTTCTGGTGGCCGATCTGTGGGTGCGCGAACTTGGACAGCCCGGGCCGCTGGCGGGCGCGGGCGTGGTGATCGTCAACCCCCCGTTCGGTCTGGAGGAACGGCTGGAGGTGCTTCTGCCGTGGCTGTCCAACCTGCTGGACCAGACGCGGGACGATAAGGCGCCGTCCGAGGCTGGCTGGCGGCTGGCGTCGCCCGACTCCGAGGAGGATCCGGACGACGAGGACGACGACGGCGATCCGCCGGACATAGACCTGTCGTCGATCACGTAAAGATCAGGCGTTCGCTGCCGGTTGAGCCGCGAGGGCGAACCAGACGGCTACAAGCCCCAGTCCGACAGCGAACACCCTCCGGGCCATCGTCGTGCGCCCCGGCGCGGAGAGGAAGCGCTCGAGCGATCCGGCAAAGGCGACGATCACCACATGAACGGTTGTGGCGATGAGGACATAGACGATCGCCATGGCTGCGATCTGGGTCGCCCCGCCATCCGAGCCTGCGGCCGCCGACGGTATCACTATGGCGAAGACCGCCATTGCCTTCGGGTTCAGGACATTGACCAGGAAGCCACGCCAGAACAGGCGGTCCGGCGCCTTCGGACCGCCATCGTCCCGCTCGCCGATCCAAGCCTCAACCGCCAGGAAGGCCAGGAACAGAACGCCTGCCCAGCGAAGGAAGTCGTAGACGGGGGGATAGGCCTCGATCAGGGCGGCGGCCCCGAATGCGGAAGCCACGGCCAGAACGCTCATTCCCAGCGTGACCCCGAAAACGGCCCGGAATGCCCGCGTGCGGCCCTGCTGGGCGGCGACGAGCGCGAGCCAGGTCATGTTGGGTCCCGGTGTGAGCTCCATAAGGAGCGCCGCTCCGAGAAAGTCGAGGGGGATCACCGGCGCGACTAGCTCGCGTAGGCGTAGGGCCCGCCGCGCTCCAGCGCCTTGCGATAGGCCGGGCGCGCGTGGATGCGTTCAAGGAACGCCTTCACGTTCGGCTTCGACCCGGCTCCGGCGCGCTGGACGGCGGCTTCGAGCGGGAAGCTCATCATGATGTCGGCTGCGGAGAATTCGGGGCCCGCGAACCAGCCGGTCGCGGCGAGCGCCTGATCCCAGTAGTCGGCGTGCGCCTTCAACTGTGGCTCCACAAAACGCGCGAGGGCTGCATTCGAAATGCTCTTCGCGATCGGTTTCACGAGCGCCGGAGAGCGCGCCGGCAAGGCGGCAAACACCAGCTTCATCAGGAGAGGCGGCATGGCCGATCCTTCGGCATAGTGCAGCCAATAGGTCCATTTGAGACGGTCATCGGAGCCAGGCGCGGGGGCAAGCCGTCCCGCTCCGTGACGCTCGATCAGGTATTCGACGATGGCGCCGGTTTCGGCGATCGTATGGTCGCCATCCGTTATGACGGGCGACTTTCCGAGAGGATGGATGGCGCGCAGCTCCGGCGGGGCCAGCATCGTCTTGGCGTCGCGCTGGTAGTGCTTGATCTCGTAGTCGACGCCCAGCTCTTCAAGCAGCCACAGCACGCGCTGCGAGCGGGAGTTGTTGAGGTGGTGCACAGTGATCATCATCAGCCCCGGCTTCGACTTGACAGCGTCAAGAAGTGGCGAAGAAGCCGATGTTGCAGGGGCATGTCAAGCCGATGCGCTATCCACCCGCTCATGTGCGCCCTATCGTGTGCCCATGAGTCATGTTGATTGCTTCTAACGCATATTTTGGATATGGAGGATTGCCATGATGAAAAACTGGTCTGTAATGTTCACCGGCCCCGACCATAGAGAAGAATTGGTGGCGGAAATAAATTTTAAAAATTATCAAGTCGTTGAAGTTTTTAGAGAGGGCGGAAAGTATTGCGTTCAGTTAAGAGATAAGCGGCCTGCCGAGATTGAGTTTATGGAGGCTGATGATCTTATCAAAGCACTGACTTTTGCCGTCGCCGAGTTGAGAGTTAGGTTAGATTGATAGCGTCTGCCAAAGTCCTTGGTTGCATTGGATCTCGGGGCCAAGTGCTGTCATCTGTGGGCAGTCTGAACTCAGCCGGTAATCCTGGAGGCTAGTTGGTTTGGGTCAGGCAGCGATAGCTGTTTCTTCCGCTGACGGAAAGCATGCGGCCTCTGCCTCGGCGGACGTGCATGTCCTGGTGGGCTGTTTCGCGTGCCTGCCGGTCTACGCGCGCAGCAGGACGGCGTTCGAGGCGAAACTTCGCCATCGTGCTTTGACGAGCCGCTTGTAGGAAGTCTGGAATGAGCAATCTGGCGCAGGTGGACTGGCTATTTACGCGCGAGGGTTACTGGAAGAATGTTTTTCCGACAATCGTGGCGCATTGTTTTACGATGGTTGGGGTAGCGTACATTTCTGTTGGCAAAGCAGAGGGGAGAGTTCCTTTCCCGGTTATTGTTGCTGGTGTTGTTACGATTATTTTTGTTGTAGATTATATCAGATATAGGTTCGCCGCAAAAATGCACGAAGAATTAAAAAGCGAGTTTGGGGATGCATATCTGAATTTAATCGAGCGAGAGGGGCTCGTGGTGAATGCGAATAGCATTTTACTGGTAGGGGCCCCAAATTCTTTGGCCCGCCCCCGGCTGGAGAAGGAGAGGGAGAAGCGGAAGGAGAATTCTTGACCTGACGGACGATGCTGCGTCTCAGGCCGGACCGGAAGTGAAGAGGCGGCCCCGTTCCGTGATCAGGATGACCGCAAGTGCTGCGAACGAGACCACCACATGGCCGACGAAGATCGGCGCCGTGGTGCCGTCGAACCGGCTGGCGATCAGGCCTCCAATCGCGGCCGACACGAAGGACGAGGCGAAGCCCATGGCGGCGGAGCCTGAGCCCGCGAGCCGGCCAAGCGGCTCCATGCCGATGGCTCCGTAGTTCGGGCCCTGGAAGCCGATGGTGAAGAAGGTCAGCAGTACGAGGCTGTAGAACACGGGGAAGGGCACGGGCCCCTGCAGCGCGAGGCCGGCGTGCACGATGCTGACCCCCACGAACAGAAGCAGCGCGCCGTGCGACATCTTCCGCATGCCATAGCGTTCGACGAACCGGGAATTGAGCAGGTTGGCGAGCGACATCGCGACGGCTGCGCCGGCGAACCAGAGCGAGAACGCCTTCCCGGTGTCATAGACCTCCCGGTAGAGCTGCTCGGACGCCGAGATGAAGCTCATCAGCGCGCCGAACAAGAGGCCCGACGCGATCGTGTAGCCCAGCGTCGATCGAGTGGAGAGCACGGTCCAGTAGTTGCGCGCAACGGTGGGGATGTTGAGCGGCGAGCGGAACTCGGGCGCCAGCGTCTCGGGCATCCTTATGTAGACCCAGACGACCATGACGACGCCAAAGCCGACGAGCGCCCAGAAGATGCCCTTCCAGTCGGTGAACTCCAGCATGAGGGTGCCGATGGACGGGGCGAGGATGGGCGCCGCCATGAACACGATCATGATCAGCGACATCACCTTGGCCATGGTCCGGCCTGAGTAGAGGTCGCGCGCCGCCGAGACGGCGATCACCCGGCTGCCGCCCGCGCTGGCGCCCTGGAAGATCCGCGCGGCGATCAGCCACGAAAAACTGGGGGCGTAGATGCAGGCGACCCCAGCGATCACGTAGCAGCCGAGCGAGAGGAACAGCACGTTGCGGCGGCCGAAGCGGTCGGTCAGCGGGCCGTAAAAGAGTTGCGAGACGCCAAAACCCATCATGTAGGCGATGACGATCATCTGCTGGTCGTTGCCATGGTGGAGACCGTAGTAGGCGCCGATGTTGGGCAGCGCCGGCAGCATGATGTCGATGGCGAGGGCGTTCGTGGCCATCAGCATCGCGGCAAGCGCGATGAACTCCGGCAAGCCGATCCGGCGGGAGTCGGTCCCGATTGAAGCGGGCGGTTTGTCGGCCACGATTGGGTTTCCGGGGTCGGGGAGATGCGCGGATGCGCCGACCCGGCCAGTTGGGGATTGCGGTGCGGAATGTAATCCCGCTTACCCGCTAAATCCCGCCATCGCCAGACCGATGGACCCGATGCCGCACCGGATCAGGGAGCGCTGATCTGCTTGCGGATTTCAGCGACGCCGAAGATCACGGACTTGATCCCGTCCTCGGGCGTATCGTTGAGGTCGCCGCGCCAGGCCTCGATGGTGAGATCCGGCCCGATCAGCAGGTAGATGGGCGGCTCAGCCGTCTGGAACGCCGCTGCCGTCGAGCCGTCCGCATCGATCGCCGTTGTCCAGACCCCGCCCTGATCGGCCAGGCCCTGCACGAGCGAGTCATAGACGCCAAAGGCGGGGCCGCTGCTCACCGGCACGGGGGGCGTATGGATGCCGATGAAGTCGAGGTCCGGGTCCTGTCCGACGGCGGAGGCGAGGGCCGTCATGTAGCGGACGTCCGCCAGACTGTCGGCGCTCCACAGGCCCCAGAAACCCAGGATGGTCCAGCGGCCGCGCAGCATCTCCCCGGTGAGCGTCCCTCCATCCGGGAGGGTCGCCGAGAAGTCCGGTACAGGCTTTCCGATCAGCGCGTAGGTCCGGGCGTCGGATATCCAGCCCTCGACGGGCGCGGGAGAGAGGGAGGGCGCAGGCGGCGGAGGCGGCGCCGCAGGCGCCGGGGCGTCGAGCACGGCCTCGGCGGCAGGTGCGCCGCCCTGACCCTCACCGCCGCAGGCGGCAAGAAGCAGGCAGGCGAGGAGGGCGGATCGCATGGCGAGTGTCATGACCACCAGAATGACCCTGAATCGGGCGGGACCGTGGCGGCTTTTCGGGCCAGGCTTCCCCGTTTGCGGGCAAGAAAAAGGCCCGGCGTCGCCGCCGGGCCTGATCGTTTATCTCGGTCAGTCGTGATCTAGTAGATCTCGAACAGGCCGGCTGCGCCCTGGCCGCCGCCGATGCACATCGTCACGACGCCGTACTTGGCCTTGCGACGCTTGCCTTCGAGCAGCAGGTGGCCGGTGCAGCGTGCGCCGGTGACGCCGTAGGGGTGACCGATGGAGATCGAGCCGCCGTTCACGTTGTACTTGGCGGGGTCGATCTTGAGGAAGTCACGGGCGTAGAGGCACTGCGAAGCGAAGGCCTCGTTCAGTTCCCACAGGTCGATGTCGTCAACCGTCAGGCCGTGACGGGCGAGCAGGCGCGGCACCGCGTAGATCGGCCCGATGCCCATTTCGTCCGGCTCGCAACCGGCGACAGCGAAGCCCTTGAAGGCGCCCAGCGGGTTGAGGCCTTTTTTCTCGGCCGTCTTGGCTTCCATCAGAACGAGAGCAGCGCCGCCGTCCGAGAACTGCGAAGCGTTGCCGGCGGTGATGTACTTGCCTTCGGCGACCTTCTGGCCGCCCTTGAACACGGGGGCCAGCTTCTGCAGGTCGGCCAGCGTCGTCTGCGGACGGTTGCACTCGTCCTTGACCACTTCGGCGTCCTGGATGGTGACTTCGCCCGTCTCCTTGTTGGTGACGGCCATCTTCGTCTTCATCGGGACGATCTCGTCGGCGTACTTGCCGGCGGCCTGGGCGGCGGCGGTGCGCTGCTGCGACTGCAGGGCGTACTCGTCCTGGGCTTCACGCGAAACGCCGTAGCGCTCGGCGACGATTTCGGCGGTCTCGATCATCGTCATGTAGATGGCGGGGATCGTTTCCACGAGCTTCGGGTCGGCCGCCATGAAGCGGTTGGCCTTGCCGGAGAGCTGGACCACGGAGATCGACTCGACGCCGCCGCCGATCACGATGTCCGAGCCGTCGCGGATCTGGCCGGCGGCCAGCGCGATGGCGTTGAGGCCCGACGAGCAGAAGCGGTTGATGGTGGCGCCGGCGACGGTGACCGGGCAGTCGGCCCAGAGCGCGGCCTGACGGGCGATGTTGCCGCCGGTGGCGCCTTCGGGCGTGGCGCAGCCGAGGTAGACGTCCTCGACTTCACCCGGCTCGAGACCGGCGCGCTGGATGGCGTGTTTGATGGCGTGACCGCCGAGCGCGGCGCCGTGGGTCTGGTTGAAACCGCCGCGCGCGGATTTGGCGAGACCCGTCCGGGCCGTTGAGACGATGACTGCTTCCCGCATGGGATCCTCCGTGTCGAATTCCGCGGGCCAGCAATGCGCTCGCGGGCCCGGACTCGGGGGCTACCTAAGCGCCATCGAGGCGGGAATTGCAACCGGTGAAGCCGGGACAGGCGGGCGCCCATCCCGGCTTTTCAGTCGGAAAACTGATGTTACCGGCTGGATGCCGGACGGGTCAGCCGGGCGAGACGGCGCTGGAGTCCTGGATCGCCGCGAGTTGGGCTGCGACCAGGTCATCCGTGCTGTATGAGCCCTCTTCAACCACGGCGGCGACTTCCTGCGGTAGAAGGACATCCACTTCCGCGACCTGGACCAGGCTCTCCCCGCTCTCGGGCATGGGCTGCGGCGCAGCTTCGGCGACCGCCGTTACAGGGGCGCCGTCTTCTGTCGCCGGGGCGGCTTCAGCAACCGGGACGGAGGTTTCGTCTGTCGGCGCCGCCTCGGCGGTGGCGACCGGCGTCTCGCCCTCGACGGGCGGCGCG
>CAYOWK010000060.1:0-23166 GCA_964407665.1 uncultured Rhizobium sp.
TCGGGTCGTGTGTCGTCAACCCACCGATAGATCTCCGTGCCGACCGGGTAGGGCCCTTGCGGCTTCACGAGGCTTGGCACAGGCCAGGCCAGCATCCAGGGAGCGACCGTCGCCAGCGCCAAAGCGGTCAGGGCCAGCTTTCCCCAGAGACGCGCTGCTCCACCCGGGCCTCGCCCCCCGACAGGCCGCGCGACCACGCCCAGCACGACAATGAGAAGATAGCCAGGTACGAACTGCCAGTAGAAGCCCTCGGTCGCCAGCTGCAGGACCGCAAGCGCTACAATGGCCAGCAGGGCCAGCCCGAACACCTTGCGGTCGGGCTTCGCCGCCACCCACACGGCCGAAAGCCCCAGCAGGGCTGCCGCGATCAGACAATCAAGCACCGACATCCCCGCGCAGTCCTCCGTCCCGGCTGAACTTTGCTGGCCGATTACCGCGAAAAAGCGGCGAACGGGTCAGCGCGTCTGCTTCGCTTATCACCACGCCTCGCCCGGCGGCTTGCCCCCGAAAATCTCCTCCAGCCGCCGCGCTGTTCCCCCCGTGACGCCCTCTGGCGGGGCCAGCGGGTCGAAGAAGCCGGTTTCGGCGATTTCACCCCTGTCCGGCCGGGCTTCCTGCCGCCAGTCCGAAATCCGGAACACCAGCACATGATCGTTCGGAAAGAAGCCGTGATTCGAGTGCACCGAGAGCAGGGAGGCAGGCCCTGCCAGGATGACGCCCGCTTCCTCGCGCAGCTCCTTGGCCAGCGCCTGAAGGGCCGTCTCGCCCCGTTCCACACCGCCGCCGGGGAAGTGCCAGCCGGGCGTATAGGTATGACGCACCAGCAGCACCCGGCCGCCCGCGTCCGTCACAACCCCCCGCACCCCCAGCGTCATCGACCGGTTCAGCCGGAACCAGGACTGAAACGCCCGGTCTCTCAGGGTCTTGGCCATTGCATCAGCTTTCAGGTGTGACGACGGCGGCATAGCGTCCCGATACAAACCGGGCTAGAGAAGGCGCGTTGGCCTCGAACTTACGGTGACCCCCATGATGGCGTTTTATGCTTTTGTCGGCGTCGGTGCGCTCTTCGCGTTGCTGAACCTCCTCGAATATCGCCGCCTCGACTAGTATCCGGAGGCTGCCCGCTTGGATCAGCTAGTGCTCGGAGGTGACGGCGGAGCCCTCGCCGGTTCGGCCATCCTGACCTTCGCGGGCTTCCTCATTCTTCTCTATTCCGGCGACTGTCTTGTCCGGGGCGCGCTTGCCGCGGCCTACAAGACCAACGTCTCGCCCCTGCTTGTCGGCATCATGATTGTGGGCTTCGGCACCTCGCTGCCGGAGCTGCTGGTGACGTTCCAGGCCGCATCGGCCGGCCGGCTCGGACTGGCCCACGGCAACATCATTGGCTCAAACATCGCCAACATCTGGCTGGTCATAGCGCTGCCTGCCATCGTGTTTCCCGTCGCCATCATCGCCAAGCGGATGCGCGCCACCGCGCTGTTCATGCTCGCATGCGTCGCTGCGTGGATGGGGGTAACCTACTTCGTCGGCCTCAACCCGATGGTGGGGTATGCCTTCCTGGGCGTGCTGCTCGTCTATTCCGTGGTGGCGTTCTCGATCGCCCGCAAGGACATGACCACGGACACGCCCGAGGAACTCAAGTGGGCGTCGAAGCCGGCCTGGCGGATGGTGACGCTGATCCTGATCGGCATGGTCGGCCTGCCGCTTGGAGCCAAGATCCTTGTGGAAGGCGGCGTGACCGTATCGAAGGCGACCGGTTTCAGCGAGGAGGCTGTCGGCCTCACGCTTCTGGCTGTCGGAACATCGCTGCCGGAACTCGGCGCCGGCCTGGCGGCTGCATTCCGCAAGCAGAGCGACGTCGCCATGGGCAACATCCTTGGCTCGACCATCTTCAATATTCTTGGGGCAGGCGGACTGATCGCCCTGCTGGGCCCGCAGGACGTCAGCGTTCAGTTCCTCAGCTACAGCAACTGGGTCATGGGGGCGGCCGCGCTGATGCTGACGGCGCTGATCATGTTCCGGCACCGCATCGGCTTCCTGACCGGCTTTTTCTTTCTGGGGCTTTACGCGCTCTACATTGCCGGGCTGATCGCGGGCTGGACCTTCGCGGACCTGCCGTACCTCTTGATCGAGCGCCCGCCGGTTACGCCGTAGGCCTGATCCTCTCGATCAGCGGTCGCCGGGCGTAAGGTAGGCCAGCAGCCGCCAGTCGCCATCCTCGGCGCGCCGCTCGAAAACAGTTGCTGTGCACGTCGCGTACTTCGCACGCACCATCTGATCCAGCGGCGACTCGCCCCTGGCGAAATGGCAGGCCAGATCCTGCAGCCCCGGATTGTGCGCCACGATCATCACGCGCTCGGCCCCGGCCCTCAGGGCTTCAACCCGCAGCATTTCCGCCGGCGCCAGGTAGAGCGTCCGGAGAAAGCGGACATCCGCAGCGGGGAAGGCCGGGGCCACCTTCTCCCAGGTCTGTCGCGTGCGGAGCGCCGTTGACACCAGCACCACCTCGGGCGCCACGCCCGCATCCACCAGTCTCGGACCCATCGCGGCGGCGTTCAAAAGCCCGCGCTCGGCAAGTGCGCGATCAAAATCGCTGGCGTCGTCCTCGAAGGGAACGGCCTTGGCGTGACGCAGAAGGGTCAGTTGACGAAGCATGGTCCCGCACGGTCCGCGCAAAAGTAATCCCGTCTGCTACCCGGAACGCACCGCGAAACCAAGCGCGTTTCAGGCCACGCCGGTTCAAGCCGTCGTCAGCGGCTGCGCCGTATCCGTGAATCCTCGAATTGCGTCTTGAACGCCTATGATATGATGATCATAATGTAAAAGAGATCAGGAGGCCCCGATGGGTAGCGCAGACACCACCGCCGTGATTGCCGGCTATGTCCGGACGCCGTTCCACTTTGCAAAGAAGGGTCAGCTCGCCGGCGTGCGGCCTGACGATCTGGCGGCCATCGCCATTCGCGAGCTTGTGGCGCGCTCTGGCATCGACCCCGCCACGCTTGAAGATGTCGTGCTGGGCACGGCCTACCCGGAGGCGGAGCAGGGCTCCAACATCGCGCGCCTTGCCTCGCTGCTCGCAGGGCTTCCCATCGAGCTTGGCGGGATCACCATGAACCGCTTCTGCGGCTCCTCGATGTCCGCCATCCACTACGCGGCTGGCCAGATCGCCCTCGGCGCCGGAAACGCGTTCATCGCCGGCGGCGTGGAGAGCATGACTCGCGTGCCTCAAGGCGGCTTCAATCACTCGCCCAACCCGCGCTTCGCTGGCAGGGCCGCCCACAATCCCGACGTGATGCTCGACGCCTACATTTCGATGGGCGAAACCGCCGAGAATGTCTCACGGCGGTTCAGGATCAGCCGCGCCGACCAGGAACAGCTGGCCTGGGCCTCGCAGATGAAAGCCGCGGAAGCACAGCGCGCCGGGCGCCTGAAGGACGAGATCGTGGCGGTCATGACAGCTAACGGACTGGTCTCCGAAGACGGAACCCTCCGGCCGCAGACAACACTCGAAGGGCTTGCGGGCCTCAAGCCCGCCTTCCGCGAGGACGGATCGGTCACAGCCGGGACGTCATCGCCGCTGACGGATGGGGCCAGCGCCACGCTGATCACGTCCGAAGCCTACGCCAAGTCCCACGGGCTCGAGATGCTGGGCCGTATCCGCTCGGTCGCTATCGCGGGCGTGCCCCCGGAAATCATGGGCATGGGGCCCGTTCCCGCAAGCCGCAAGGCGCTTGCGCGGGCCGGGCTCACCATCGCGGATATCGATGTGGTCGAGATCAACGAGGCGTTCGGCTCGCAAGCCGTCGCCAGCATCCGCGAGCTCGGCATCCCGATGGGGAAGGTCAATATCGACGGCGGCGGCATCGCGATTGGCCACCCGCTCGGCGCAACTGGCGCCCGGATCACGGCCAAGGCCGCCCAGATCATGAAGCGGGAGGGCAAGCGCTTCGCCCTCGCCACTCAGTGCATCGGCGGCGGCCAGGGCATCGCCACCGTTATCGAAGCGATCTGAGAACGACCCCCCAGGGAAAACTGTGGGCGGCCCGCTGGACAAAGCGGCCGCCCATTCTTCTTTCGCCGCTGTCGCATACCTGTAGTCTCCCGCCTCTAGGGATGGCCCATCAGGGAGACCGTCATGCGGACTGGAATACTGGCGCTTGCACTGCTCGGGCTGGCCGGTTGCGCCCATGCTCCGGCGCCCGAGGACAGCAGGACAGGACAGGCCGCCCCACCACCGATCGCTACTGCGCCGGTCAGCGTCATCGAGCTTGCCGGTGCGGTCACCCCCGACGAACTCGCCACCTACAAGGAACTCGCGTTCGACGTCCCGCCCGGCGTGCAGTCTCTGGCGATCACGGTCGAGCACGACCAGAAGGGCAAGGGGACGGTCCTCGACCTCGGCCTGCGCGACCCGGCGGGCTTCCGCGGCTGGAGCGGCTCGAACAAATCCACGATCTACGTCTCCGCCGAAGAGACCACGCCCTCCTTTCGCGCGGGGCCCCTGACGCCTGGAGCATGGACGCTTATCCTCGGCCTGCCGGCGGTGATGTCGACAGCCAACTACACGGCCACCATCACGTTCGACCCCGAACCGCCTGTCGTCGCTGCGCGCGGCGAGCCCGCCTGGCGGCGCGGAGATTTCCACGCCCACACCGCCCACTCGGACGGAAGCTGCGCCAACCCGCAGGGCCTGCGCGTTCCATGCCCGGTTCACTTCACCCTCGACGCAGCCGTGAAGGCCGGCCTCGATTTTGTCTCCGTCACCGACCACAACACGCTGGCCCAAAACAACTCCATCCTCGAACTCGAACCGTTCTACCCCTCGCTAACCGTGGTGCGCGGCTCCGAGATCACCACCTTCCAGGGCCACGCCAATGCGCTCGGCATCCGCGCGCCGGTGGATTTCCAGCTCGGTTCGAAGCGTCTTGCGGCCACCGGAAAGCTGCTCGACCAGATCGACGCCCAGGGCGGCATCCTCTCGATCAGCCACCCTGGCCTTGCCTCCGGACGCCAGTGCATGGGCTGCGGATGGACCGCCGAGACCGACTGGTCGCGCGTCGCCGCTATCGAAGTCGTCAACGGCGGCAACCTTCGCAACAACACGCATGAGGACCCGCAAACCTCGGGCGTGATCTTCTGGGAGAAGCTGCTGAACCAGGGCTACCGGCTCACCGCCATCGGCGGCTCCGACAACCACGACGCCACCAACCTCACCGGACCCGCGCAATCGCCGGTGGGAACCCCCGCCACCGTCATCTGGACCGACGGCGCCAGCGAAGCCGACATCCTCGCCGGCGTCCGCTCCGGCCGCGTCTTCCTCGACCTGCAGAACGTCAAGGGGCGCCGCCTCGACATGACGGCCACCTTCCAGGGCGTCTCGACTGGCATGGGCGGCGAGGCGAAAGTCGCGCTGGGTGCGCCGGTGGATTTGCGCGTCACGGTTGAAGGCGTCGACGCCCCGCGCATCGAACTCAAGTCGGGCGGCGTCGTGGTCACACAGACGCCTGCCGGCGGCGGCAACGCCACGCTCGAACTGGCGCCGGGCTCACCAAAGGGCTGGGTCCGCGCCGATATTCGCGACGCATCCGGCAAGCTCCTGATGATCGGCAATCCGGTGTGGCTGACCACCAAATGAAAGAGGCGCGGATCGCTCCGCGCCTCTCCCCGTCGTTTCGGTGAGAACCAGCCCTAGGGCTGGCCGCCCGTACCCGCCGCAGGCGTCGGAGCCGCAGCCGGGGCAGGGCCGCCGCCACCCGCCATCGCTGCGAACATCTTCATGGCGTTGGCGAACTTGATGTTCTCCTCGCCCTCGACCTTGCCGTTGAGATCGTCGTCGACCATGCCGGTCATCAGCGACTGCATCAGCTGGCCGTCATACTTCTCGCCGACGCGGTTCTCGAGGGTCTCGTCGTTCCAGCGGTAGTTCATCCGCATGTAGAACATCTCCTCGAACGTCTGGTCGCCCCACGTCACCGTCTTGTTCGGATCGGGGTTGGCGTGGTTGCGCGTCGAGTTGTCGTAGGTGAAGCGCGCCACCATGCGGGTGCCGGGCGGAATGATCTTCGGCTCGGCCAGATCGTAGTCGCGCTGCCAGTTGAAGTCGTACTTCGGCAGGTCGAGGATCAGCTCCTTCGTGCCATCGGGATAGTGCGCCTCGAGGCTCGCCTGCACGCCGCGATAGTGGGCGTGCGGATAGACCGTGTAGAGCGTCGCTTCCTTCGGGAAGGTCATGTAGGCGACCTCCCGCAGGTTGGCCGTCTGCGGCTTCAGCTCGATCGTCGCGTCGATGATCACGCTGGAGCGCTTGATGAAGGTCGGCGGCTTCTCGTGGAAGTAGAGACCGATCTTGGTCTTGTCGGTGTCGGCCTTGCCGCTGGTCGTATAGTGCATCTGGAAGCCGATGGCGCCGCCGGGCGGCAGCTCGACGCCGGAATTGTCAGGCAGGATCTGGGCTTCCTGTCCGGGCGTGTAGCTGCCCATCGAGCCGCGCCAGTTGGCCTGGCTGGCGGGCGCGCCATCCTTCGGCATCTTCTCCATCCAGCCCGACAGCACGTGGTGCACGTTGGTGCGCGCGCTCGGCAGGACCGTCGCCGCGCGCAGCCACTTGGTCTCGGTCAGCGGGTTCTTCACGGCGGGGTACTGGTAGTCGACGACGCCCGTCTCGGGCACGTCGAACGACGGCACGTTCAGCACGAGGTCCGGCTTGCCCAGCGGCCATTCCGGCGCCGGTTTCACGGCGGTCGGCAGCGGATCCTCGCCTTCGCCGCGCGGGGCGCCGGCCTCGATCCAGTGGATCAGCGTCTTGATCTGGTCGGGCGACAGGTTGCCGTCATGCTTCCACGTTCCGGTGTGGCGGTCGGCGAAGAAGGGCGGCATGCGATCCGTGCGCACCGCCTCGCGGATCATCGGGGCGAAGCCCTTGACCATGTCGTAGCTGTTCATCGCGAACGGCGCGATGCCGCCCTGCGTGTGGCAGGACGCGCACTGAGCGACCAGCATCGGCGCGACGTCGTTCACATACGAAATATTGGCGTGCGCGGCCTTGTTGTCGCGCTCGGGGAAGGCGATGGCCGCGCCGGTCGTCTTGTACGAGGCCAGTTCCACCGGCTGTCCGGCCAGCAGGCTGTCGAGGGCCGCGGTCACCGGATGGATGGTGGCCTTCTTGACGCCCTCGGCCGCAAAGCGGTCATCGAGCGGGCCGTGATAGACGACCTTCCAGGTCTTCGGATCGATGACGAACGCCTCGCCGGACTGCGTTACGCCCAGATTCTCGCCGACCAGCTGGTACTCGTCCAGCAGCACGCGCACGGACGGATAACCCTTGGCGGTCGCTTCCTCGGCCACCGCGGCGCGCGTCACGCCGGGATCCGAGTTGATCATGAAGATCTCGACGCCCTTGTCCTTGTAGGCCGACTGCATCGCTTCCAGCTCGACGGCAGAGCCGGTCGAAACCGCATCGCCCAGCTTGTGGCTGACCAGCACGATGGCCGGCGCGTCCGCGAAATAGCGCAGCTCCCATGCGTCGTGCTTCTGGTCGGTCAGCTGGAAGTTCTCGGCCAGCGTGTTGATTTCGGCGTCCGACGGCTGGAGCGCAGCCTCGCCGCTCGGTCCTCCCTGCGAGCAGGCGGCAAAGGCAAGGGCGGCGATCGAGATGGTCGCAAGCGCTAGGCGTTTCATGGCGTCTTCTCCCCGGAAATGTCTGGTCACACGCGGCGGCAACACGCGCGCGCCGACTGGAAACTCTGCGGTATCCTGATGAATGTAACCGCCTGTACGGTCAAGGCGCCGCACGCAAATGTGTGGCCGCAGCACGGGCCGCTTTGTGTCCTGCGAACTCTATATGAGCTGGCGGGGTTCCCCTCCCGTATCGGGCGGCTAACCTGAGCAGACCACGCAGCAACCAGAATCGGACCGGATCACCATGCGAAGCGCGCTCATCCTTGCGGTTGCCGGTCTGACGATGATCGCCGCCGCGCCGCTAGCCGCCGCGCAGACGCCGACCCAGCCGGCTGCGCCCGTAGAGGAGGCCTTTGGCTACGCCTACCACGAATACTTCCCGGAGATGTTTTCCGGTGTCGGCTTCACGATGCAGAAGACGCACTTCCTGGAGTATCTGGCCGACAGGCAGATGACCTACAACGCAAACACGTCGAAGACGATGTTCGCGGTCGCCACCCCCGGCGCTCCTTTCACCAGCGTCGTGTTCTTCTTCAACAGCAATGCGGGCGAGATTCTCACGGAAATCGAGCTTCGCTTTGCCGATGAGACGCAGGCGAAGGCCTATCGCGACGTGCACTACCCTGGAAAGGTGAGCCTGACGCCCGGCGCTCCTCTCGAGTTCATTGTCCAGGACCTCGGGTCCTCCTACCGGGCCAAGGCCTGGCAGTTCAAGGAGAAGGTCTACTTCGTCGCGGCGATGCCCAACACGCGCTGGTCCAATCAGTAGCGCCGGCGCGCCAGCGGCAGAGTGCAAGCCCATGACGGACGACAACGCCGGGCAGCCGGCTGGCAAATCGCGCAGTCTGCTGTCCCGGACGGTCAGGCCCCTCGGCGGACTGATGCTGATCGTCGGCGTCTGGTACGGCGCCGGCGCTGCCGGAAAGCTCCTTCAGCCCTGGCGGTATGCTGGCGCCGAGACCTGCATCGAAACGGACTACAATCTGGGCGCCTATCGAAACACCTGCGATCACGCGATCACGATGGGCTGGTGCGCCGATGGACCGCCTGCGGACGGCAGCGCCTGCATCACCGAGCCTCTCGCGCCGCAGGCCGTATCGACGTCATGGATAGGCACGCTTCCGGAGGGTATGGGCCGCCCCGGCTGGAGGCACGCCTGCGAGGCCCCGTACCTCCCGGCCTGGATCAAGGACCCCAACAAGGCCGCCCGCAAGATCAACGGCTGCAGACGCGTCCCTGAAGCGGAGCAGGCGGCGGGGTGATCGCTGTCGCCTAAAGCTTCCTGAAATACCGCGCGACCGGATACCGCTCGAACCCTGCCGCCTCACACGTCGCCCGCGACGGCGCATGCCCCCGGTCGCCGCCCGTCTCCACCATGACCATGCTCAGACCGCGCTCGCGCATCCAGTCGATGGGGCAGGCGACAGGTTCTTCTCTTTGGTTGTCCCATAATACCCGAAGACCGCTCCGGGGAATGGGGCGTCTCATCCCGGTGGTCCACTCGACATGGATGGCGCGTAGGTCCAGCCGTTTCAGGAGCGCGCAACGGCACGCCCGTTTCGTTCGAGCACGCGAGTTGCTGACGCGACCGCCGCCACAACACCCGGCCACAGCACGCTATCGAGCAGAGTGGCGTCCTGCTCGTGCGAAGCGAGTCTGGTCCACTCGGGATCGAGTCTCGCAGCGTCGTACGCGGCCAACAGCTCGACCTTGAAGAGATCAATGGCGGCAACTTCATCGTCGTCGATCAACGACCACCCGATGTCGGTCAGGTCAAAGTCGTGATCGTCGAAGAAGAAATGGAACACGAAATCGCTTCCGCACATCGTTTTGCCGTCTGGGCGGCGCCACTTCAATGTCTGCTCCGGATCAACCAGCTCATCGAGATATGCGAAGAGCTCAACCCGTATCCAGGGGTATCTCAGGCTCGACCAGCTCTGCGGATAATCGAACTCCATCGGCCCCTCCCATCGAAACAGGCGGCCCGTTCCCGGGCCGCCCATCCCGTCTAGCCTTTAACGCACACCACCTGCTTCAGCGTGTGCACCACCTCGATCAGGTCAGACTGCGCCGCGATCACCGCGTCGATGTCCTTGTAGGCCATCGGCGTTTCGTCGATCACGCCTGAGTCCTTGCGGCATTCGACGCCTTCGGTCGCCTCGCGGTGATCCTTCAGCGTGAACATCTCCTTCGCCTTGGTGCGCGACATCGCGCGTCCGGCTCCGTGCGAGCACGAGCAGAACGAGTCCGGGTTGCCCTTGCCCTTCACGATGAACGATTTCGCGCCCATCGATCCGGGGATGATCCCGTATTCGTCCAGTCCAGCACGCACGGCGCCCTTGCGGGTCACCCACACATCGGCGTCGAAGTGGCGTTCCTTCTCCACATAGTTGTGGTGGCAGTTCACCGCGTGCTTGCCGAGCTTGAACTTCGGCAGCACCTCCCGCATCGCCTGCAGCGTGCGCTCCATCATCGCCTCGCGGTTCATGCGCGCGTAGTCCTGCGCCCACGACACAGCCTCGATGTAGTCATCGAAGATCGGCTCGCCCTCGACGAAGAAGGCGAGGTCCTTGTCCGGCACATGATAGCCCAGCACCCGCGTCTCGAGAGCCTTGCGGGCCCGCTCGATGAAGTACTGGCCGATCTGGTTGCCGGTGCCGCGAGAGCCCGAGTGCAGCATCACCCACACATGATCCTTCTCGTCGAGGCACACCTCGACGAAGTGGTTGCCGCCGCCGAGCGTCCCCAGCTGGTTCCCGATCTTGTGGCTCGGGATCTTCGGGTGACGCTCGCGGATGCGGTCGAGCCGCTCATCGAGGTCCGAACCGCGATAGCGCGAGGCCACCGAGTCCGGGATCAGCTTGTGCTCGCCGCCCCCGCCATTGCCGACCGGAACCTTGCGCTCGATCTCCGAACGGAGACGAGACAGAGAATCCGGCAGCTGCGAGGCCGTCAGCGTGGTTTCGATGGCCATCATCCCGCAGCCGATGTCGACGCCGACAGCGGCCGGAATGATTGCGCCCTTCGTGGGGATCACCGATCCCACCGTCGCGCCGCGCCCGAAGTGGACGTCGGGCATGACGGCGAGGTGCGAGTGGACGAAGGGCAGGCCGGCGACATTCTCCAGCTGCTGGCGCGCCGCGTCTTCGACGGGCACGCCCTTCACCCAGGCCTTGATGAGACCGCCCTTTGCGGTCTCGAAAACTTCAAACGTGCTCATCACACGTGGACTCCTTGCGGCGCGATGCATTGCATCGGGCGGCTTCAGCAGAGCCCTCCACGCATCCCGGATCAAGGCAATAAAAAACCCTCCGGCGACATGCGCGGAGGGCGGCGACGAACTGGCGTGAGGTCCAGTTCCGGTCCTATCCCTCCAACGGCGAGCGACCGCACAGCTTGTGCTGCACGACGGTCGCTGTCTGATTGTCGAGTGGGCGTTTCATTGCACGCGCTCCGACAGGAGGTTGATGGACGGCGCGCGTAATGACGCAGGTTTGCGGCGAGATCAAGGTGCGCGGGAAAATTCAGTCGAGCAGTTCGTACACGACACACACTGCCGATGACATCGACACGGGCTCGAAGTCGCTCTCAAGATTGAGCCGCGTGATGTCGGCTTCAGTGATGGTCACGTCTTTCCCGGCGATCCGTGCACCGGTCACTACGATGCGCTCATCCATTGCGCCGACGGCCATTGCGCGATCCTCAGGCCGCCCGACGCCCGCGCCGAGCGTCTGGCGCGCCACCTGCCGGCTCGACCAGTTGCCAAGGCAGGGACCGCCGCCTTCCTGGATGACAAGCGTCTTGCCCAACTTGCTGCCCGAAGCTGTCGCCGACGCAGTTGCCTTGGCCTTGGCGTTCGCAACAGCGTCGCCGTAGACCTTCACCAGCATCTCGTCGGTAGGATCGAGCCGGTAAACGATCTCTCCGGAATCCTGTGGACCCAGGGCGAGAGCGGCGGCGCGCGACCGGCCCGCAAACGTGATGTCGAGCAGCGATACATCGATGCTCGCGCTTGCCTCATACCCCTTCACCTTGTCGGCGCGCTCATTCTCGTAGAGATCGCCGTCCTTGTCCCGGTACTGCTCGTAGAAGGGCTCGATGGACACTGCGGTGGTCATGCGGACCTTGTCGCCAGCGACCTTGCGGATCGCCTCCTGCGCCAGCCGCGCCTTGGCGACGACCAGTTCCATTGCCTTGCCGGATGTCCCGCTCGTCTCGACAAAACTCACGGCGAAGAAAGCCCGGTTCGGCAGCACCTCGATCTCCGACCTTCCCAGCGCCTCCACCACCGGCTTGTCCCACCAGTAGGGCCGCACCATCCGGTCCGGATCGACCTGCTGGGCAAGCGCAGGCGCGGCGAACGTGAATGCGGCAAGGCAGAGAATGCGCTTCATGTGATGATCCCCCCATAGACAGGAAATTAGCATTGCCGCTTTCCCGGGGGACGGCAAGGCGGCCCCCGTTGCCGGGAGCCGCGAGAGCCATTGCGGTCAGCCTGAGCGAAAGGGGCTACTTCACCAGCGTGTAGATCACGCAGACATTGGCGCTGATCTCCTGCGGATTGGAATCCGAGGGCAGGTCGAGCGCCGCGAGATCGGCTTCGGAGATCGTCACCTGCCGGTTGCCGACCATGCCGGACGCAATGGGGGCTGGCGGCGGGGGAGGCGGCGGCGGCGGAGCCATCGCAGCGGGAGCCGAGCGATAGGCGTAGTTGCTGTCCGGATTGGTCACCCGCGCGACCTGGCCCGTCGACCAGTTGCCCATGCAGCTGTCATTGCCCTCCTGCACCACCAGCAGGTCGCCCAGCCGTCCGCCGGCCGCCTTCGCCGTCGACTCTGCGCGCAGCTTCGCGTCCTTCGCGGCTTCGGCGAGGATGTCCCGCTGCATCTCGGCGGACTGCTCCAGATAGATCGCGATGCGGCCCGCATCCTGCGGCCCCAGCGCCATCGCAGCGGCGCGGGCGCGACCGGCCAGCGCCGGGTCGGTCAGACGCACGCTCATGGACACGCGGGCCTCATAGCCCTTCACCTTGTCCTCGCGCGTGTTGGTCTGGAGGTTGCCCTCCTTGTCGCGATACTGCTCGTAGAAGGCCGTCACATTGATGCTTGTGGTGGTGCGCGCCTTGTCTCCGGCCACCTTGCGGATGGCGTCATAGGCAATCTTGGCCTTCGCCACGGCCTTCTTCATGGCGGCGTCCGACTTCTCGTCGGTCTCGACATAGGCGAGGTCGAACTGCGCGCGGTTCGGCGCCACGTCCATCATCGCCCGGCCCAATCCCTCGACCACCGGCTTGTCCCACCAGTACGGCCGCACAAACGTCTGCGGCTCCTGCGCCAGCGCCGGCGCGACCACGCCAGCCGTCACGGCCACGGCGGCAATCATTCCCACAATACGCATGTTCTGGTCCCTCTGGAGTCGCTCTGGACCCAACCCGTCATCCGCGCGGACCGTAGGAGCATGACCGCGTTCTGCGCAAGTGATTGCGGTCCGGCAGCGATTTCCTCATCTTCCCGGTGTACGCTCGCCCGGAAGGGACAGGGGAAACCGGTGCAGAAACTGCGGGCCTGGGTGCTGTCGCGCCCCGTGATGGCAGGTATGATCGGCCTGCTGGCGCTGCTGGCCGTGCTGGAGATCGCCGTGCTGTCCGCCCGTCCCCGCCTCGATCGCAACTGGGTCGAGCATCTGGCGATTGCGCCCACCGTCGATGTCCGCGAGGACGGCTTTTCCGTCGCGCCCGTCACGGACTGGGCTTACGCAGGGGAAGAGCCCGCCTCGAAAGAGTACGGCGCCCACCGCGACCGCTTCGCCGACCTGAAGAATGTCTGGTTCGTCGTCGAACCGCACCCCGGCATGAAGCCGATGGCGCATACGCTGGTGTTGTTCGAGTTCGCAGACGACCGCATGCTCGGTCTCACCATCGAGGCCCGGCGCGAGGCGAACGAGAAGTATTCCGCGCTGTGGGGCGCCTTCAACCGGTTCGAGCTCGCCTACATCTGGTCGACGCCGCGCGATCTTCTGACTCGCCGCGCCGTGATGCTTCAGCACGACGTACTGGTTTATCCGCTGGCTTTGACGGCCGACCAGAAGGAGACTTTCCTCCGCAACCTTCTGGCGGAGACACAGGCGCTGGCGGCGCGTCCACGTTTCTATAATACTTTGTTCTCCAACTGCACGAACGAGCTGGCCAAGACTGCGGGTCTTCCGTGGAATTACGCCTTCGTTCTAACCGGCTACTCGGCGGAGCAACTGCACCGGATGAAGCTGATACCTGGCGAGACCATGGCCGATGCGCGCCGCAAGGCGCTTGTCAGCGAGGAGGCGCGCCGCTGGGCGAACCTCCCCGCCGCAGACTTCGACCGCGCCCTGCTGGCCGAACTCCGCAGCCGCCTCGGCTCCAGCGCCGCCTTCGCGGAGCAGGGCCGCTAGTGGCGCGCGAAACGCTGGCACAACGGATCGACGCGCTCGCGCCGGGTCTCGACATCCACAAGCCCGAGGGCCGTGGCCCGTTCCCGGTCGTCATCCAGCTGCATGGCTGCGGCGGCAAGAAATCGCTGCAGACCCGCTGGGCCGCCGTCGCGCGCGAAGCCGGCTGGACCGCCGTCGTCGTCGACAGTTACCGGCACCGGAAAATCTCGCCGCTGGAAGCCTATTCCACCGTCTGCACGGGGCTGCGGCTCTGGGGCAAGGAACGGGCAGGCGACGCCTACGCCGCGATGGAGTGGGTGCGCCAGCAGCCCTGGGCCGACCCGCACTGCATGGCGCTCGCCGGCTGGAGCCACGGCGGCTGGACCGCGCTCGACGCGATGGCGATGCACCCCGGACGGGAGATCGAGGATGCGACGGGCCTCACCGGTCTGCCGAAGGAGCCGCTCGCCGGCCTCCAGGGCGCCTTCCTCGTTTATCCGTTCGCGGGCCCCGGCTCCGTCGCCCGCATGAAGGGCCTGCGCGTCGACGCCTCACCGGTCGCCATTGTCGGCACGCACGACATGATCGTCGGCGGCCGCAGCCTCGCGCGCACGCTGGAGAACATGGCGACGCCCGGCGCGCCCATCGAGATCCACCTGTTCGAGGGCGCCACCCACGCCTTCGACGAGATCGAGGCCCGCGATCTGCGCGTCACCTACGATCCGGACGTCACGGCCCACTCGCAGGATATCTACAAGGACTACCTGACCAGCATCCGCAGCGGCTCGCTGAACGTCCGGGCTGCGGGTTAGAACTTACGACCTGCGTACCCGTTCCGCTTCGATCTCGGCGACCGCCTGCTCCAGCAAATCCTCGGGTATCCGGTCATACGGATCCGGCAGCCGGTATTCGCCGCGCCGTCTCAGACGAGGCGGTGTCGCGACAGTCAGGGGTGTCACGTCATCCTGCCCGGCGGCACGGGGAACTGGCTTGCTCATCGAAATGCTCTGCTACTGGCTCGCCCAAAGGATCCGCGCGATCCACGACACATCGCTGCGGGGCAGCACGCGCGGCTCATAGTCCGGGTTCAGAGAGTGCAGCTCCACCACGCGGCTGTTCAGCTTGCCCAGAACCTTCGCCATCACCTCGCCGTCGTGCGTCCGCACCACGACGCGGTCGCCCTTGTGAACGGCGGCGCCGGGCGCCACCACAATCCGATCGCCGGAGCGATAGACCGGCTCCATGGAATCGCCGGTAATCTGCAGGGCGTAGACCGTCTCCGGCCCGAGACCGGGAAACCGCACCTCGTCCCATCCGTTTCCAGAGGGAAATCCTGCATCGTCGAAATAGCCATCGGCCCCGGCCTTGGCGAAGCCGAGCAGGGGCGCGCGGCCGCCCTGACGGCCCTCGGCCAGCGCCGCAAAATCCTCCATCGTCGCGCCCACCGCATCCAGCGCCCGCGACAGGCTCTCGGTGGACAGCCAGCGCGGCGCGCCATCCGGCCCCTCGCGCTTGGATTTGTTGAACGCCGTCGCATCGAGCCCCGCCCGCCGCGCAAGACCGGACGCGGTGAGCCCGTTGCGCTCCGCCAGCAGGTCGATGGCTTTCCAGATGTCGCTGTGACGCATGTCTCGGCCCCGGGGCTTGAACGCCAGATAGGACGCCATACCTATAGGAATGTCAACCTATGTGGTGGGGTGGCCAGTGGAATGCGTGGTCCCGTTTCGAGGCTGGAGACTTCGTTGTCGGTTTCGAACGGATGGTTGTATCGCGACCAGCAGACCGTATCGAAGACGATCCGGCCCGGTAGGGTCCCGGCAATCGCCTCCAGCTGGTCCAGATCCGTTGGCTCGCCATAGGTCAGGCTGACATGGGGTTCAAAGGCGTCGCTGGCCGCAAGGCGCCACATGGCCAGGGCGTCACGGCGCAAGGCAAGCAGGGCATCGGTCGTCCGCAGGCGGATAGCGAAGGACTGGGAAAAGCGGTCCGTGCGCAGCGCCCCGTCTGGCTCAAGCAGCAGCGCCGGATGTCGAGCCGCCAGATCGGCCAGTCCGTTACCGGATATCACTCCCGGATCGGCGCCAGCCACCAGTGTCAGATGGGCGGCGAACGCCGGGCGCTCGCGGCTGCGGGCATACGCGGCGATGGCCTGGTTCAGCCGGATCTGCATGCTGTGCTCAGGCATCAGCCAGACTGCGGCGCGCATTGGACGGCTTCCCCCAGGTTGCTGATGTGTTCAGTAGGCTTCCGCAATCGCCACCAGCGCCGCATCCATCGCCCCCGTGGCCGTCTCGGCGCCAGACGGGCGGTCGTTGGCGTAGGCCGAGAAGACCAGAGTCCGTCCGGACGCCGTCGTCAGAAAACCGGACAGCGCATTCACGGCGTTCAGCGACCCCGTCTTGGCAAAAATCTTCCCCTCCAGCGACGTTCCGCCAAACCTGCGCGCCAGCGTCCCGTCCACCCCGCCAATGGGAAGCGTCTCGCGGAACGCCGCCCCCCAGGGCTGGGCCTGCGTCCACAGCAGGAAACGGGTGACCATGCGCGGCGCCAGACGGTTGTAAGTTGACATGCCGGAGCCGTCCGACAGGTCCCAGGCCGCGCGCTCCACGGTCGCCTCCGCCAGCATCGCCTCGACCCTCTTGAGACCATGTGCGCCAGAGCCCGTCCCGTCGATCAGCCCCAGCCGGCGCAGCAGCAGTTCCGCGTGCAGGTTCTGGCTGACCTTGTTGATGTGCCGCAGGTCTTCGCCCAGCGGCGCCGGAAGCAGCCGCGCAATCTCCCGCGACCGCGCAGCCGCCGGGGCGCTGGCTGCGCCTTCAACCGACGGATCATCTGCAAGCTGCCCGGGGCGGTGGCGGACGCGCACTTCGCCGGTGATCTCGATTCCGGCGTTGGTCAGATACAGATGCAACCGGCGGGCTGCGATATCGGCTGGGTCCTCGACGCCGATGCGGACGATCCGTTCCACAGACGATGCCGCGATACGCCCGTAGACGCGCACAGCCGCCGAGCCGGGGCGCCGCTCCACCCGCAGGTCGCTGTCGGAGCCTTCAGACGTCATGACCTCGCTGACCAGCGGGTAGGTGGTCGCCTCGTCAGCCCAGGCTGTCGTCGCCAGCTGTCCCGGTTGCGCACCAGGCTTCACAGTGATGGCAAGTTCGTTGTCATCCACGGTGAGCGCGGAGATCGCCGTCCCGGACCGCGTCTCCAGATTGTTCCAGCTCCAGCCCGGCCCCCAGCGCTCATCCGGAAACAGCGTGTCGTCCCCGATGACGTCGTGCACGGCTTTCAGGCCCTGCGCCCGCGCGGCTTCGGCCAGGTGCCAGAGGCAGTTCCGGATGCAGTCCGGCGCGGTAGACAGCGTCCCATCGCCGCCGCCGTACAGCACCAGGTCAGGCGGCTCGCCTTCACCGCGCGGCTCAAGACGAAGCGACGTTCCGCCAGCGACATCAGGCCGGTCGAGACCGTTGAGGTATCTGAACGCCGCCGCCGTCGTGAATAGCTTGGTGTTGGACGCCGGCACAAAGCGGCTGTCCGGGTTGATCGAGACAACTTCCCGGCCGTCCAGCGTCGCCACAACCAGACCCCACCGCGTGCCCTCGAGCTGCGGCTGTTCGAGCGCCTCGCGGGCGCGCCCTTCGAGTGAAGCGCAGGCGGACAGCAGCGATAGCAGAAGAACGATGCCTGCCTTTCGGACGGTGCTCGCGGAGATAGTCAGATTCAAGTTTCGTCCTCGGCTGCGAGCATGGCCTGTCGGCTGCGGTCGATATCAGGCGCCAGCAGGTGAACCACGAGCAGGGCGACGATCTTGGCCCCCGCACACAGCATCAGCATCGGCGCATAGGACCCTGTAGCGTCCAGAACCGCGCCCGTGAACTCATTCATGGCAAGTCCGCTCAGCCCGCCAAGGGTTGCGCCAAACCCGATCACCACCCCGGTCTGCCTGGCTGGAAACACGTCCGTCGCAAGGCCGAATATGCTGGTCGAGAACATCTGGTGCGCCGCCAGCGTGAGGCCCATCAGTCCCGCCGCAAGCCAGACGCTGTCGACTGCCGCCACCGTGAAGACCGGAACCGCCAGCAGGGCCCCTATCGCCATCGGCGTCTTGCGCGCAGCGTTGAACGAGCGGCCACGGGCAAGCATCCGGCTCGACAGCCAGCCGGCGAAGAAGGACCCTGCCGCCGCCAGTGCAAAGACCAGCGCAACTGGCCAGGATGCAGAGCCCATGTTCAGTCCGTACTGCTTGGCGAAGATGTCGGGCGCCCAGAAGAACAGGAAGACCCACACGAAGTCGGACAGGAACTTGCCCATCGCCACGGCCCACGTTCTTCGGTCCAGCAGCAGCGGAAGCAGCCGACCGGCCGGAACAGACCCTGCTGCAGGCGCCGACGCTGGTGTTGGCGGTCTGGGGACGATCATCCACGCCGCCAGCCATACAATGCCCAGGGCTCCGGTTGCGATGAAGGCGGCCTTCCAGCCGAAGGCGATGGCGATCGCCGGGACTGCGATGGGGGCTACGACCGCGCCGATGTTCGGTGCGACGTTCATCACGCCCAGCGCCAGCGAGCGGTCGTTGCCCTTGAACCAGGTGGCGACTGTCTTGACGGCGGCGGGCAGGTTGATGGCTTCCGTTGCGCCGAGGACAGCCCGCACGGCGAAGAAACCGGAGACTGTCGAGACGAAGGCATGGGCCATCTGCGCGAGGCTCCAGCCGCCGACGCCGATGGAGTAGCCTGCGCGCAGGCCCACCTTGTCGACGAACCAGCCGACAGCCAGCATCGAGAAGATGGTGGCGAGCTGGAAGGCAGAAACGATGTGGGCGTAGTCGCTGTCGCTCCAGCCGAACTCCGATTCCAGTTCGGGCTTCAGGATCGCGATGGTCTGCCGGTCGATGTAGTTGAGCAGGGCGGCGCCGAAAACGAGGCCGAGCACCGCCCATCGCCAGCGCTCGGCGGGCGATACGCCCGTCGCGTCAGGTGTCCTCATCTGGCGGCCTCCCCGCATGTCTGTTTTGTTACAAGCTTAGACAGGCAGGCCGGGAGGGCAATCGCCCCTTTCAGGCCTTCCGCTGCGGCGCCCAAAGCTGAATTGCGCTGGACCGGATCGCGGGGCAGGTTCCCGGCTGATACAGGCAAGGAACGGGACCCAGATGGCGAGCAATCGCGAGTTCGACGTGATCGTGCATGGCGCGACCGGCTTCACTGGCGGTCTGGTGGCCCAGCACATGCTGAAGCAGTACGGCGCCGGGAAAGACGTTCGCTGGGCGCTGTCGGGGCGCAACATGGCGAAGCTGGAAGCGGTTCGCGCGAGCCTGGGCGCGCCCGATCTGACCCTGATCGCCGCCGACGCCGCCGATCCAGCGTCGCTGCAGGCCCTGGTCGAAAGGAGCGCCGTTATCATCAGCACGGTGGGCCCCTACCAGCTTCATGGCGAGCCGCTCGTTGCATCGTGCGCGGCTGCGGGAACCGACTATGTCGATCTCTGCGGTGAACCGGCCTGGATGGCCGATATGATCGCCCGCCACGACGAGGCGGCGAAGGCGTCCGGCGCCCGTATCGTCTTCTCCTGCGGCTTCGATTCGATCCCGTTCGATCTGGGCGTCGTCTTCATCGAGGCCGAGGCGCAGCGACGGTTCGGAGCTCCGCTGACCCGCGTCCGGGCGCGCGTCCGGGCCATGAAGGGCGGCTTCTCCGGCGGCACCGTCGCCAGCGGGATCGAGACGCAGCTGGCTGCGAAGCGCGACCCGTCCATCCTCCGCACGCTGGCGGACCCGTTCGCCCTGACGCCCGGCTTCCGAGGCCCGCCGCAGCCGCCAGGGGACAAGGCGGTCTATGACGATACGGTCGGGGCGTGGGCGACGGTCTTCATCATGGCCGGCATCAACACCAAGAACGTGCACCGCACGAACTTCCTGCTTGGACACGCGTTCGGACAGGACTTTCTCTATGACGAAATGCAGCTGACGGGCGCGGGCCAGAACGGCGAGAAGCGCGCGAAGTCGGCCGAGAAGATGACGGGCGTGATGAACGCCGTTCTCGGCAACCCCATCCTCCGAGCGATCGCCCGCAACTTCCTGCCGAAGCCTGGGCAGGGGCCGTCGCTGGAGCAGCGCGAATCCGGCTTCTTCGACGTGGTCTTCGTCGGCGACACCGCAGACGGCAAGCGTCTGCGCGCCAGCGTGAAGGGGGATCGCGATCCCGGCTATGGCGGCACGTCGAAGATGATCTCGGAAAGCGCCCTGTGCCTTGCACGGGACGTCGGGCGCGACCGCACGCCGGGCGGCGTCTGGACGCCCGGCGCCGCCATGGGTGAGGCGCTGATCGCAAGGCTTCAGGCCAACGCCGGTCTGACGTTCGAGATGGAAGGGTAGCCTATGGGCTGTGTCGCGGTGAGGACTGTCACGATCCCGGCCTAGGAGGTGCCTCCATGACACAGATCGACCGCCGCCGCCTCCTTCTCGCCGCCGCTGCCGGGGTCGGTTTGCCAGCGTCCATCTCCAGGGCCTGGGCCATTGATGCGGATGTTCGAACGGGCACGATCAGTGACGTCCAGCACGTCGTGATCCTGATGCAGGAGAACCGCTCGTTCGATCACTACTTCGGAACGATGGCGGGAGTCCGCGGATTTGCCGATCGCTTTCCTGTTCCTCTGCCAGAGGGTCTGACCGTCTGGACGCAGGGCTACACCAAAGGCGAGCCAAAGCAGATCGCCCCGTTCGCCCTGAACACCGCGCAGACCTTTGCGCATATGAGGGTCGAAGGCACGCCGCATAGCTGGGTCGATGCGCAGGATGCCTGGGATGAGGGCCGGATGCGCCGCTGGCCGGATTTCAAGCGCCCTCACGCCATGGGCCATTTCGAACAGGCCGACATCCCTTTCCAGTGGGCGCTGGCGGACGCCTTCACGCTCTGTGAAGCCTACCACTGCGCATTCCATGGCGGCACGAACACCAACCGGCTCTTCCTGTGGAGCGGTACGAATGACGGGGAGGGGACGCGCGGCGGGCCGTCCATCTCAAACTCCCACGACGAGATGAAGGAAGCCGTGAAGTCCCCCTACCGCTGGACCACATATCCGGAACGGCTCGAGGCCGCCGGCGTCAGCTGGAAGATCTACGAGGACATGGCGGACAATTTCGGGGACAATCCCCTCGTGGGGTTCAAGACATTCCAGGACTCTGCGGCCGGCCTTGCCGGCTGCGACCCGGCTCTGGCCGCCAAGGGACTCTCCACCCAGCATCTTGATGTTCTGCGCGCAGACGTTCTGGCGGGAACGCTGCCGTCGGTTTCCTGGGTGATCTCCCCCGCCATCGATTCCGAACATCCCGGCCCATCCTCGCCGGCGCAGGGCGCTGACTATGTGGCGCGCGTGATGGACTGCCTCACAGCCAATCCGGCCGTGTGGGCCCGGACCGTTTTCCTCGTGATGTTCGACGAGAACGACGGCTATTTCGACCACGTCCCCCCGCCGGCGCCGCCGAGCCTGGGACCGGACGGGACAATGCTCGGCGGCTCCACTGTCGATGTCGCGGTCGAGTACCATCGCGTTCGTGCGGAAAGCGAACAGAAAGCCGAGCGCGACGATCTGATGAACCGGCCCTATGGCCTTGGGCCGCGCGTGCCGCTCTGGGTCGTCGCCATGGAGCCGGGGCGGCTGGGTCAACGCCGAAGTCTTTGACCACACCTCCGTCATCCGGTTCCTCGAGGCTCGCTTTGGCGTCGCCGAGCCGAACATTTCAGCCTGGCGCCGGTCGGTGTGCGGCGATCTCACCTCCTGTTTTGATTTCGCCAGCCCGAACGCCAGCGGCCCGGCGATGCCGCAGACGGCCAGCATCGCGGCGAAGGCGGCGGCGTTGCCTGGGCGTACGACACCCCCGACGCCAAAGGATGTGGTTGCGCCTGTCCAGGCGGCCGGCGTGCGGCCGTCGCGTGCCTTGCCTTACCAGCTTGATGCCGCGCTCGTCGGTATTGCGCCGGCACGAGTGGAGTTCAGGAATACAGGCCGCGCCGGCGCTGTGTTCCATGCGTATGATCTGAGGCGGCCGCTCGATGCGCCGCGCCGGTACACGGTGGGGCCCGGGAAGATGCTCGCGGGCGAATGGCCTGCCGGAGACTTCGATATCTTTGTTATTGGGCCGAATGGCTTCCATCGCCGGTACGTCAGCGGCGGCGGGGTCCTGGTGGCCCTCGCATCAGCCGGCGCCAAGGCCAGGCTGACGCTGACCGGCGCTGCAGACCGGACCATCCAGGTCGCGGTATCCTCCCCGGTCTATGGCGAGAAGCTGGGAAAGTGGTCGACGAAGCTGAGCCCGCGAGAGACGGGAGAACACGCCTGGAACCTTTCCGGCACGGCCGGCTGGTACGACCTGACTGTGACGACAAAAGGTCTGGAAGGCGCGGCGCAACGGCTCGCTGGCCGCGTCGAAACGGGTGCGCCGTCGATCAGCGATCCCGCCATGGGCGGCGGGGCTGTGATGCGCTGGGCCTGAAGCGCAGCGACAAAGAAAACGCCGCCGGGCATGACCCCGGCGGCGTTTCCAGTTCTCATCGAACGGGTCTGGATTAGACCTTGTAGTACATGTCGAACTCGACCGGGTGCGGGTGCATGTCGACGCGCATCACTTCTTCCATTTTGAGGTCGATGTAGGCGTCGATCTGGTCGTTGTCGAACACGCCGCCAGCGGTCAGGAAGCCGCGGTCAGCGTCGAGGTTCTCGAGCGCTTCACGGAGCGAGCCGCACACCTGCGGGATGTTTTTCGCCTCTTCCGGCGGCAGGTCGTACAGATCCTTGTCAGCGGCGTCGCCGGGGTGGATCTTGTTGGCGATGCCGTCGAGACCGGCCATCAGCATGGCGGAGAAGCCCAGGTACGGGTTCGCCGTGCAGTCCGGGAAGCGGACCTCGATACGTTTGCCCTTGGGGTTCGGCGTCCATGGGATACGGACCGATGCCGAGCGGTTGCGGGCCGAGTAGGCCAGCATGACGGGGGCTTCATAGCCGGGCACCAGACGCTTGTAGGAGTTGGTCGAGGCGTTGGTGAAGGCGTTGATCGCCTTGGCGTGCTTGATGATGCCGCCGATGTAGTAG
>CAYOWK010000061.1:0-23013 GCA_964407665.1 uncultured Rhizobium sp.
GGCCGAGCCGTCTTCCGGCTGGAAGGTCATGGTCAGCTTGCCCTTGCCGGGCACGAGGAAGTTGGTGGCGCGGTACTGGTCGCCATAGGCGTGGCGGCCGACGACGACGGGCTTGGTCCAGCCCGGAACGAGGCGCGGCACGTTGCGCATGACGATCGGCTCGCGGAAGATGACGCCGCCGAGGATGTTGCGGATGGTGCCGTTCGGCGAGAGCCACATCTTCTTGAGGCCGAATTCCTTCACGCGGGCTTCGTCCGGCGTGATCGTCGCGCACTTCACGGCGACGTTGTATTTCTTCGTGGCCTCGGCCGAATCGACGGTGACCTGGTCGTCGGTCTTGTCGCGGTTCTCGATGGAGAGGTCGAAGTACTTCAGGTCGATATCGAGGTAGGGCAGGATCAGCCGCTCCTTGATGAGCGCCCAGATGATGCGGGTCATTTCATCGCCGTCCATTTCGACGACGGGATTGGCGACCTTGATGACGGCCATGCGGGGCTCCTGAAGGCAATGTGGCTGGGATACCGGCTGCCAAGGCTGCCGGAAACGCGAACTGTGGGGGCTATAGCAAAGCCTGTGACGGGAACAAAGCGGTTCTGAAAGGCTGATTTCGATGCGTCCGGTTGCGGGCCTGAAAGCGTGATTTCCCGTTCGGACCGGCGCGGGCCGTCCGTTTTGCTGTCGTCTGCCTCCCTGATGGGAGGCCGGGGCGCGTGGAAGCGCGCCTTGTTGAGTACAATGCCAGTGTCGCCACTGGCCGGTGCGTGTTCCCACGCGCCCCGTGCCGGACGTTTGGCCCGGTGACGTCGACGGAGCCTGTTAGGCCCTGGTCCGCATCCCGGTGACGCGCGCATCAGGGACCGATCCCTGATGGTCACCCCCGCTTCGATCGCGGGGACAGGTGTTTCAGGCCGCCGTTCCTGGCTGCTTCCTCGGGCCCCTCCTTCGAGACGCCCCGCTTGCGCGGGGCTCCTCAGGATGAGCCGGTCGAAAGCAGCCGGAGCGGGGATCGCCGCGCCGTCCAAGCGGCTGGCGTTTGGTGGTTCGGTGGCCCCCAAACCCTCCCATGCCAGACGCGAGGGGGAGATTGCGGGATGCGGATACCCGGTCGAATCAACTCGCTGAAGTTTCTTTGCAGGATACCGCCTGCGGGGCCGGGCTCCTCTGGACTGCGAGGATCCAGACTTTGGAAATGCCCACCATACTCAGGGAGTTAAGTCTGGATTCCCGCCTTCGCGGGAAACACGGACAGCAAGCTGTCCGTTTGCAGATACGAGCGCAGGGGTGTGGAGTTCGGCACAGGATGTCCCACACCCTGGCGACCCTTCCAGATGAAGCCCCGGCTGGAATGACAAGGGTGGGCCGGGCGGGTTATAGGCGCCTGATGAACTCTCCTGCCTTCATCCTGGTCGCCCCGCAGCTGGGCGAGAATATCGGCGCCGTGGCGCGGGTGATGGGGAATTTCGGGCTGAAGGACCTGCGGATCGTGGCGCCGCGCGATGGCTGGCCAAATCCGGCTGCGGATACGATGAGCGCTGGAGCGCTTCCGGACGTGGTCACTGCGCGGGTGTTCGACACGGTGGAGCAGGCAATTGCCGATTGCGCGCAGGTGCTGGCGACCACGGCGCGGCCGAGGGGCATGGAAAAGCCGGTCGTCGATGCGGCGGGCGCCGTTGGCCGTGTGGCGAGCGTGTCCGGGCTGACGGGCATTCTGTTCGGGGCCGAACGGGCGGGGCTGCCCAATGAGGCGGTGACGCTGGCCGACGCCATCGTGACGCTGCCGGTCAATACGGGGTTTGCATCCCTGAACCTGGCGCAGGCGGCGGGCGTGATTGCGCACAGCTGGGCGGCCGCTCAGGCGGCCGGTCTGCCGCCGCGCTTCCAGGAGAGTCTGGACGTCCCTGCAACGCGCGAGGACCTGATCGGCATGATGGAGCATTTCGAGGCCGAGCTGGAGCGCGCGGGCTTCTTCATGCCGGAGGTGAAGCGGCCGGTGATGGTCCAGAATCTGCGCAACGCCTTCACGCGTGCTGGCTGGACCGAACAGGAGGTGCGGACCTTCCGGGGCGCCATCAAGGCGCTGTCCGTGGGCCGGGGGAAGGCGCGCATCCTGCGCGAGGACTGATTTTTGCGCCGGTAGCAGGGTCTTCAGGAAGACTGACTATGCCGCTATCGGGAAACGACAACAAATTATCGAAAAACGGCAATATGCGACTTGTCCGCCAAGTCCTAATGATTTAGTTCCTGAGCCCTGCATTCGAGGGACGTTTCAGTGACTTTCACACCTGTATCCATGGCGCGTCGCGACCGCGCGCTGACCGTCAGCCTGACGGTTCTTGCGGTCGCCGGGGGCTTTGCGACCCCCGTCCCCGCCGCGCTGGCCCAGGAGGGACCCCAGAGCGTTGTCGAGGCGGCGGCGCCTCCCGTCTCGGGCCAGGTCTACGAGCCGGCGTTCTTCGCCCGCTTCGCACCCCAGACAGCCCTGGACATGGTGCGCCAGATCCCCGGATTCACTCTGGTGCAGCCGGATGACGACAAGCGTGGCTTTGGCGATGGCGGCGTCAATGCGCTGGTCAACGGCAAGCGGCTGACCGGAAAGTCGGGCGGCGCCGTGGACCAGATCAGCCGCATCACGCCTGACGCCGTACTCCGGATCGAGGTCGTCGACGGCGCCTCGCTGAGTATTCCAGGGCTGTCCGGGCAGGTGGTGAACATCATCACAAAGCCAAAGGGGATGTCCGGCACGTGGACCTGGAATCCGCAGTTCCGTGGCGATCAGAAGCCCGGCCTGCTGACCGGCAACGCATCGGTCAGCGGCGAGAGCGGTGAGTTCGCCTGGACGCTGGGCGCCGAGGTGCAGCAGAATCGCGGCTCGGCCGAGGGGTGGGTGTTCGTGACTGACGCGGACGGCGACATCACGGAAATCCGCGAGGAATTCATCAAGGGCGGCGCCACGCGACCCAGTCTGAACGGCCAGCTGACCTGGAGCCGCCCTGCCGGCGACGTATTGAACCTCAACCTCACCGCCATCACCGCCAACCGGGTCGACCGGATCATCTCGGCGCGCGGCGGCGTGACCGATCCGACTGTGCTGCGGGAGATCGACTCCGGCGAGGACGCATGGCGGGTCGAGGGCAGCGCGGACTACGAGTTCAGTCTCGGGCCGGGCCGGGCCAAGCTGATCGGCTTCTACAACACACGGCACGGCGAGGAGGGCGTGCGAATACTCGACGACATTCTCGCCAGCCCGAACGATCCCGGCTTCGGGTATGACGAAGTGGCTGACAATGGCGAGGGCATCCTTCGCTCGGAATACACCCTGCCGTCTGTGGCGGGCGGGGACTGGGTGGCCTCTCTCGAAGGCGCGTTCAACTTCCTTGAAGTGGACGCCATCGAATCCGAGCTCGTGGGCGGCGTCTATGTAGATCAGGCGGACACCGCGCTTCTGACGCGCGTCGAGGAAAAGCGCGCCGAGCTTTCGCTGACACACTCGCGCTCGCTGATGAAGGGGCTCGACCTGCAGGCCAATATCGGCGGGGAGTATTCCGAGCTGAGCGTTGAGGCGGATGGGTTCTCTGGCAGCGATGCAAAGGCCGACGATTTCATCCGGCCGAAGGGCTTTGCCCAGCTGGCGTGGGCGGCCTCGCCCGACATGGATGTGAACCTGCGGATCGCCCGCGAAGTCGGCCAGCTCAACTTCTTTGACTTCATCGCCTCCACCGATCTCGACAACAATGAACAGGACAGCGGCAACGCCGAGCTTGTCCCGTCGCAGAGCTGGCTGGCGCAGGTCGAGATCAACAAGCGGTTCGGCGCCTATGGCGCACTCAAGACGCGCATCTATGGAGAGCTGATCGAGGATATTGTCGACGGCGTGCCGATCCCGATCCGTGACGGAACCGGCGCCATCACCGGCTATGGCGAGAGCCCCGGCAACATCGACGAGGCGGAGCGCTATGGCGTCGAGCTGAACGGCACGCTCAACCTCGACCCGTTCGGGATCAAGGGCGCCAAGTTCGATCTCGAAGTGGGCGCGAACGAGAGCCGGGTGAATGACCCTCTCACCGGGCAGGCGCGGCGCATCAGCGAGGAAGGCATCTTCAACTACGAGATCGAATTCCGGCACGACATTGCCGGCACGCCCTGGGCTTATGGCCTGGAGTACAACGACTGGACGCAGGAGCGCTATTTCGGCCTGTCCCAGTTTGTACATCCCTACCAGTCGGCCGGCATGGGCGTGGCGTTCCTCGAGCACAAGGACATCTTCGGGATGAAGGGGGCGATCGTGTTCATCAACCTCCTCAACAACCACGAGAACCTGCGGCGCACGTACTACGACGTCGATGTTCCCAACGGCGTGCGCACGCTGACGCGGGAGGAGAACCGCAACTGGAGCCTCACCCAGCGCTTCGTGCAGCTTGAGCTGTCCGGCAAATTCTGAGGCTCAACTACAAAACTAGTTGACGGACGTTTTTCGCGAGATCATGGTCGCTGCAACTAAGGAACCAGTAGTTATGGCCCGACCCAAGTCAGACATTCTCACCGACGCGGAGCAGCGCGTGATGCGCGTGATCTGGAGCAAGGGGGAGGCGAGCGTTCGCGACGTGACGGACGCGCTGACCTCCACCTATCCGGTCGCCTACAACACGGTGCTGACCCTGCTGCGCATCCTGACCGACAAGGGGTATGTCTCGCCCCGGCAGGAGGGGCGGGCGTTTGTCTATACGGCGCTGGTGTCGCGGCAGGACGCTCGCAGCCAGGCGCTGAAGAAGCTGGTCAGCCAGTTCTTCGAGGGCTCGCCGACGGCTCTGGCGCAGCATCTGTTCCGTTCGGAAGACCTCAGCGCCGCCGAACTCGAAGCGCTGAAAGCCGAGCTTGAGCTCGAGACCCAGGATGCGCCTGCATCCGGCCCGACAGGCGCCGCCAAGCCTGCCAAAACTCCCAGGTCGAAAGGGGACCGGTCGTGATGGACTTCAGCATCCTCAGCCAGCTCGCCGCATCGCAGGTCTGGCAAAGCGTTCTGGTCGCCGCCGTGCTGGCGATCGCGCTCGTGTTCACCCGCAAGGCGTCGGGCGCCGCGCGCTACGCCATGGCGTCGGCGGCGTTTGTCGTCTCGATCTTCCTGCCGCTGGCGGCGTTCGTGCCCGGCGAGGGCGCGCTTGCCGCCCTGCTTGAGGCGACCGGCGCGCCGGTCACGCTGGCGGATGCGCCGGTGGCGGAGCCGGTGGAGATGCTGCCTCCGGTGGAGAGCGAGCTGTTCACGCTGGATATCGCGGCGCTTGCCGCGGACGCCGATGCCGGGGCCTTGCACGTGGACGCGCCGGTTGAAGCTGTTCCCGCGCCCCCGGCGCCGTTCTCGATCCTGCCGGCCGGTTTTGTCCTGCCCGATCTGATGATGCCTTTCCTGGTCGTGTGGGCCGCCGGCGCCGCCGTGCTGATCTTCCGGACCGGGCGCGACCTGCTTGCGACCGAGCGGCTGGTCGCCAATGCGCGTCCGGCCAGCCTGCCGCTGGATATCGCCCGCCGGATGCGCGGCGTGCGCGTGCTGGTGAGCGCCCAGGCGCCGGGGCCAATGGCTGCAGGTCTGCGTCACCCGTCCGTGGTGCTGCCGGAGGGCGCAGATGTGGCGCTGGCCGGTCCCGGAGCGGGCGCGCTGCTGGAACACGAGCGTGCGCACATCGAGCGCCGTGACACGCTGGTGGCTGTGGCCCAGCGTCTGGTGCTGGCGCTGATGTGGTGGAGCCCGGCGCTCTACTGGATCAGCCGCCGCATGGATGAAGAACGCGAAGTCGCCTGTGACGAGGCCGCTGTGGCGCGCACCGGGGACGCCCGTGCGTTCGCCGGCGCCCTGACGCGGCAGGCCGAAAGCCAGCTGTGGGAGCGCGTGCCGCGCCTTGCGGTCGGCGCTATCGGTCCGCGCTCGCAGTTCGGCAACCGGGTTCGCCGCCTGATGTCGCTTGGCAAGCCGGGAGGCTCCGCCGCCAGCGTCGCCGGACGCGCCGGGTTTGCGGCTCTGGTGTTCGCGGCGATTGCTGCGGCCTGCCTGACGCCGGTGCTGAGCGCGAATGCGGATGGCCGCGAGGACGAGCCCCGGGACGAAAACCGCGAGGAGAACCGTGGTCGCTTCTGGCTGGCGTTCAACGAGCCGCCGGCTCCGCCCGAGCCGCCCGAAGCGCCGGAGGCTCCCGATTTTCCGGAGCCCCCCGCGCCGCCGGCTCTTCCGGGTCGGTACGGGTTCAGCTTCGAGGGTCTGGAGGGTCTGGAAGGACTTGAGGGTCTGGAGGGTCTCAACGATCCGGAGCTGGAAGCCGAGTTTGCGGCGCTGGGGCTGGAACTGGCCGCCCTTGGCGCCGAGCTGTCCACCACTGTCTCCGCCGAAGTGATGGCCGAGTTGCCTGCGATCATGGAGGAGGTGCAGCTGGCGCTGCAGGAGGCCGATCTCGACACGGCCGAGGCGCGCGAGGAAATGCGGATGGCGCTGGAGGAGGCGCGCGCCGAGATGGAGCGTGATCTGGGGCCGGAGTTCCGCGATGAGCTGCGCCGCAGCCTCGAGGAAGCCCGCCGCGAGATCGAGGCCGGGCGTCTGGAGATGCGCCGGGCGATGGATGAGGCGCGCGAGGAGCTGCGCCGGACCCGCGAGAACGGCTGGGATGAGGGCGCGCTGGAAGGCGGACGGCTCGTTCCGGCGAAGGCTTCCGTCGACACTGCGCGGGCGCTCTACCGGGCTGCTGCCGAAGGCGACGATGAGCGGGTGCTTGCGCTGATCAAGGCCGGAGCCAACGTCAACTCGGTGCTGCACGGCGATGGCACGGCGCTGATTGCGGCGGCGCGCGGCGGCGAGGCCGAGGTGGTGCGTCTGCTGCTCAGGAATGGCGCCGATGCGAACCTGGGTTCGCGCGGGGATGGTACGCCGCTGATCGCCGCGGCCCAGACCGGGGAGGCGGGGATCGTGCGCATCCTGCTCGACGGCGGCGCCGATGTGAACGGGGCGATCCCGGGCGACGGCAATCCGCTGATCGCGGCGGCGCGGGGCGGGGAGCTGGGCGTCGTGAAGCTGCTGCTGGAGCGGGGCGCGGATATCAACGCCTTTGTCCAGGGCGACGAGAATGCGCTGATCAGCGCCTCGGCGGCTGGCGAACTGGGCGTTGTTCGCCTGCTGGTCGAGCGCGGCGCCGATCTGAGCGCCGCCTACAGGGTGACGGCGATGTGCGCCGACGGCAAGAAGACGGCCGTACGCACGGCGCTTTCGATGGCGGAGTGCGCGGGCGAAGACGCCGTCGCCAGCTATCTGCGGTCAAAGGGCGCGAAGTAGCCGCGAGGGCGGCGGGGCCTCTTCCTGATGAGAGACCGATTCAGCCATCAAGCGGACTCCGCTTGATGGCATCGGGCTCTAGTGCCCGCCGCCTCCCTCGGGGACGGCGCAGAAGGCGGGCGGGTCGATCCCGAGCAGCGGCAGTCCGCGACCACAGAGCTGGTGGGCGCCTTCCCACATCATGGTGATCGAGACGTAGAGGATGATCAGCAGGCCAACATAGGCGATCCAGCGGTGCTTGGTCAGCAGTTTTGCGATGAAGGTCGCGGCGACGCCCATCAGGACCACCGAGAGCGCAAGACCGAACACCAGGATGACCGGATGTTCGTGGGCGGCGCCAGCGACGGCCAGCACGTTGTCGAGAGACATCGAGACGTCGGCCAGGACGATCTGGATGACGGCCTGCTTCAGCGTCTTGCCCTTGACGCCGGCGACCGTGCCGTCGGCGTTCAGATCCTGACCGGCAAGCGCCTCCTGCTCGTTCTGGTGGCCGCCGGACTGGAGCTCCCGCCACATCTTCCAGCAGACCCAGAGCAGCAGGACGCCGCCGGCAAAGAGCAGGCCGACGATTGCGAGCAGCTGAGTTGCGACCAGGGCGAACAGGATGCGCAGGATGGTTGCGGCGAGGACGCCTATCAGGATGGCCCTGCCGCGCTGCTGGGCCGGCAGGCCGGCGGCGGCGAGGCCGATGACCACGGCATTGTCGCCCGCCAGCACAAGGTCGATCATCACGACCTGCAGGAAGGCGGCCAGCGCCTCCGAGGTGAACAGTTCGGTCATCAAGAAGGATCTCCCGCCGCCCTTGGGCGAAATCGCGCTTACGTGATGCACATTCGATAGCAGCAGGCGGTTGGCAAGGGGGCGGCGCGCGGTTCCGCTTTTCGTCACATCCGTGCCAGGTTAAACCATTCGCCGGGGCATGAGGGAGGGGACCATGGCCAGACGGGTTTTCGCGGCGATTCTGGGGCTGGCGCTGACGGCGCTGTCCGGATGCGATGACGGGGTCGATGAGGCCATCGAAGCCGCAGAGGCCGCCAAGGCCGCGGTCCAGGCCCGCCGGGACGAGCAGGCGGCGATCGAGCAATCGCTGGAGGGGCTGGTCTGGGAAGCCCGCAGTGTCGACTTCCTGCCAGTGCGGGCCGATGGCAGCTGCAGGGGGGTGCCCGCCAAGCTGTACGACGCCTGCTCCCTGCAGGGTCCAATTCTGGATCAGGCTATCCAGAGGGCGGAGGAGACCGGGAAGGCGGCTGTCGTCGTCTACGGCGCCGAATGGTGCGTCTGGTGCCACGTCTTCTATCACCACGTGGACGGCGATTTTGGCGCCTTCAACTACAATCTCGAGGGCCGGAAGCGGGACATGACGGAGTCCCTGCTGGAGGTGTCCCGCGACGACGTCGTAGGCCTCAATCACTTTGCTTCCGACAATCTCGTGCTCGCCTATGTGAGCGACGAGGGAGAGGACGCCCGCGAGCTTCTTGAGCGAGCTGGGGTCGCAGAGGCCTTTCCTGAGGCCCTGCCGTTCATCTTTTCGGTCGACAGCCGCGGCCGGGGTGTGAAGATCCTTGACCACGACGCGGTGGCGGTCGGCAGCGATGACGGGCTGTTTTCGCGGTCCTATGTCGGATATGACCGCCGAAAGCTGCTGGTTGAGCTGGAAGAACTGGCCCGCCTGGCGCGCACCCCGGTTGCGGCGCCTTGACTTTGGTCTGCCGTTCCTGTTTTTACCCCGCTTCCCCCAAAAGGGATGATTACGGGTGGCGCGCCGCCGCCGTTGAGATCGCGTTGGCCAATCGAGGCTACGCCGGAGCGCGCTGTAACTGAGGTTAACATGTCAAAGCGCCATAGCGCTAAATACAAGATCGATCGCCGCGTTGGCGAGAACATCTGGGGCCGCGCCAAGAGCCCGTTCAACGCCCGCCAGTCGCGCCCCGGCCAGCACGGAGCCCGCCGCGTCGCCAAGCCGTCGGACTTCGGCATCCAGCTGATGGCGAAGCAGAAGCTCAAGGGCTACTACGGCGACATCACCGAGAAGCAGTTCCGCAAGACCTACGCCGAAGCCGTCCGCCGCAAGGGCAACACGGCCGAGCTGATGGTCGGCCTGCTGGAATCGCGCCTCGACGCGGTGGTCTACCGCTCCAAATTCGTGCCGACGATCTTCGCGGCCCGCCAGTTCGTGAACCACGGCCACATCCTGGTGAACGGCGTTCGCTCGAACATCGCCTCCATGATCGTGAAGCCCGGCGACATCGTCCAGGTCCGTGAGCGTTCGCGCAACATGGCCCTCGTGATCGAAGCCAGCTCTTCGGGCGAGCGCGACATCCCTGCTTACCTCGAAACCGACCAGAAGGCCCTGACGACGAAGTTCGTCCGCATGCCGACCCTGGACGAGATCCCCTACGCGGCCCGCATGGAGCCCAACCTGGTGGTCGAATACTACTCCTCGTAACGGGGAATTCAGGCCTTCGGGCCGAACGAAGACAGAGCGGGCGCGTTTTCCATACGGGGAACGCGCCCGTTTCATTTTCAGGATCGCAGAATGGCCGAGTGGATTGAGCACATGATAGCCGAGGGCGGCTATCTGGCGCTGGCTTTCGTCATGTTCCTGGAGAATGTCTTTCCGCCGATCCCGTCCGAAGTGGTGATGCCGCTGGCCGGGTACCAGGCCCAGAGCGGAACGCTGAATATCTGGGGCGTCATTGCTGCGGGGTCTGCGGGCGCCTTCTTCGGGGCGCTGTTCTGGTACTGGATCGGACGGATGATCGGGCCGCACCGGATGCGCGCGTTCATTGGCCGGCACGGGCGCTGGCTTGCAATGACATCCAGTGATTTTGACGGCGCCCGGCGCTGGTTCGACCGCCATGGCGGACCGGCGGTGTTTTTCGGACGGCTGATGCCGACGGTCCGCACGCTGATCTCGATCCCGGCCGGGATCGTGCGGATGCCGTTCTGGATCTTTTCGATCTTCACCTTTGTGGGCGCGACCCTCTGGACGGCGGCGCTGGCGTGGGCGGGCTATCTTCTGGGTTCGCAGCGCGGCCTGATCGACGACTGGATGAATCCCGTCGCCAACATTGCCCTTGGGCTCGGGCTGGTGATCTATGTCTGGCGGGTGATCACAATCCGTCCGGGCGCGGATGTTGGCCGTCCGGACGTGGATGCTGCCCGCCCGGACGTTGACGGCGGCCCGGAGTCGGAGACGGCGCGGTCATAGGGACCGTGCCGGCGTGAAATCGGAGAGACGGCGAATGGCGGATCAGCCCGGCATGGACGAGGTGCGCGAAGCTGTTCGCGTCGATCCGGGCAAGGCGGCGAAGTTCCGCCTGGCTGGCGCACTGCCGGAAGACAGGGACCTCTTCCCGGACAAGGAAGTCGCCGAAGCCTCGCTGCTGGAGGATGCGCGCGCCATCGACGAGCTGCAGGACACGATGTTCGCCAGCAAATGCGGCGCGCTGCTGGTGGTGCTGCAGGGTATCGATACCGCGGGCAAGGACGGCACCACCAAGGCGGTGTTCGAGTTCACCAGCCCGCTGGGCGTGCGGGTGCAGCCCTTCGGGCGGCCGAGCGAGCTGGAACTGGCGCACGACTTCCTGTGGCGGGCGCACAGGGCCGTTCCGCAGCTGGGGCATATCGGCGTGTTCAACCGCTCGCACTACGAGGACGTGCTTGTGGTGAAGGTCCGCAAGATGAAGCCGAAGGAGGTCATCGAGCAGCGCTACGAACAGATCAACCAGTTCGAGAAGATGCTGACCGAGAATGGGGTGCGGGTGCTGAAGTGCATGCTTCACGTCTCGAAGGAGGAGCAGGCCACGCGCCTGCAGGAGCGGCTCGATATCCCGAAGAAGCGCTGGAAGTTCAACGCAGGCGATCTTGAGGATCGCAAGATGTGGGACGAGTTCCAGGACGCCTACGAAACCATGATCCGGCAAACATCGACCGCCTGGGCGCCGTGGCATGTGGTGCCGTCGGATTCGAAGACGCGCCGCAATGCGATTGTCGCGAGACTGGTCCGGGCGGAGCTGACGGACATGGATCCGAAGTATCCGGAGTTCGACTGGAAGCCTTCGGATTTCAAATTCGAGTAGATCCTGCCGCGGGACCGAAGTGGAAAAGCCCCGCGCTCTCGCGCGGGGCATGGATGCGTTAGCGGCAGGCGCTGTGTCAGCTGCGGCTGACGGAGCCGCCGGAGGAGGTGTCCTTCACGAATTCCGCGGGATTGCCCTTGAACTCGACCGAGCCGCCCGACGAGGCGTCGCCTGAGGCGGAGCGTGAAGCAAAAGCCTCAATGGAGCCGCCCGAGGAGGCCTGAGCGGTGACGCTCTCGCATTTCAGGTCGTCGGCGTCGACGCTCGCGCCGGAGGACACCTCCGCCGAAAGCGAGGTGCACGAGCCCTTGAGTTCGACGCTGCCGCCGCTGGAGACATCCACATCGAGGCTGGCGAAGCGGAAACTCTCGGACTCGAGGCTGACCCCAGACGAGATGCTAATGGCGCTGATGTCCGGCGCGGTGACGGTGATGAGCACCTTGCCGTTGTTGTTGCCGAACATTCCCGACTTGCGGCCGAGCTTCAGGGTGTCGCCCTTCGTCTCGACAATGACGCGGTCGAACTGGCCTTTCGAGTGATCGACCACAACATTGTACGGGCCCTGCTTCAGGACCACCGACAGCCCGGCCGAGGCGTCGATCTTCGAGAAGTTCTTCAGGGGATAGGATTTCGTCTCTGCCAGCGCGGGCAGCGCGATGAACCCGACGGTTGCAATAGCGGCCATGGCGGCAATGGGGAGGAGGCTGCGTTTCATGATCTGACCCTCTTCGGACTGGCGTGGCGAGTGATCTCGCTCTGACGCCAATCTAGACGGCCAGTTATCGAAAAACAATATCCACTACGAAATTAGTTCCGGCCGCGTTTTCAACGCCTTGTCGTCAGGGTGCAGCAAGCGCGGACGCCGGGCGCTCGATCATCCCCTGGCCATTACGCATCGTCCAGGCGCGATCCGCCACGCTGTACCGCAGGCGGGTTTCCTCCGGGCGCAGCGCGCAGGTGCGGACGTGGCGGTTGGAGATGAACCAGATTTCGTCGCGGTCGTTCGACATCATCAGGTAGGTCTCGGAGGTCTCCGAGAAGCTCTCCATGCCGAGCACCCGATAAGCCGAACTGGTCGAGAAGCCAGCCGACAATGGGCGCGGGGTGGGGCCGTTCTCAAGCTCCTCGATCCGGACATAGAGGCCAGGTTCGACATAGATCGTCATGGTCGTCTCCGCGGGGTTCGCAGCAATAACGGAGGCTGGCCGTCGTGGTTCCAGCCCCGCTGGACAGGGTCGCCGGAATGCGGGCAGGTGGCGTCAGGAACGGGGCAAGAGGGATGAGAATGAACTTGAGGCTTGCAGCGGCGGCAGCCGTGCTCGCGACGGCTACCGTGATCCCGGCGTCGGCGCAGACGGATACCCTGTCGAAAACCAGCATGGATTTTTACGGGGCCTGCATGGCGAAGCCGGGATCGACATCAGCCGAATGCGGCTGCGTTACGGGTTACTTCGCCGCGATGATGAAGGAAGACGAATTCCAGGTCATGACGATGCTCGTGCCTCTCACGGACGCCACTGGCGAAAGTGCAGATGGGGAGAAGGTCGCCGCCGTCCTGCTGGACGCCAGGCAGAAACTGAACCTGGACGATGCGCGCTTCGAGGAAATCATGGGAGCCTTCGCCGCCCTGGAGGAAGAGGGGCAGCGCGGCGACCGGGTCTGCCTGCCGCTGGCGGGAAAATAACCCCAGGCCAGTCTCTCAGTCTTCCAGCTCGGCCCAGAGGTCGGCCTGTTCGGCTTCGACGATGGTCGCTCGCACGAACTGACCGGGAGCCAACCCTGCCGGATCATCGAAGAAGACGTTGCCGTCGATCTCCGGAGCATCCGCCTTCGTGCGCCCGACCGCGCCGTCTTCGTCCACTTCGTCGATGAGGACGTCCAGCACCTGGCCGACCTTCGATTGTGAGCGCGCGTCGGTGAGTTCGGCCTGCAGGGCCATGAAGCGGTGCCAGCGCTCTTCCTTGACCTCTTCCGGCACGTGATCCGGGAGGGCGGCGGAGGGCGCGCCGGTGACGTTCTCGTACTTGAAGCAGCCAGCGCGATCGATCTGCACGTCCTTCATCCAGTCGAGGAGGAACTGGAAGTCTTCTTCCGTCTCGCCGGGGAAGCCGACGATGAAGGAGGAGCGCAGCGTGAGGTCCGGGACTTCGGCGCGCCATTTGTGGATGCGGTCGACGGTCTTCTCCATGTTGGCCGGGCGGCGCATGGATTTGAGGACCGTGGGGCTGGCGTGCTGGAAGGGGATGTCGAGGTAGGGAAGGATGTGTCCCGCCGCCATCATCGGCATGACTTCGTCGACGTGCGGGTAGGGGTAGACGTAGTGCAGGCGCACCCACGCCTTGCCGGCGGCGACTTCGCCCAGGCCCTCGCAGAGGTCCCGGAATCGGGTCTGACGCTCGCCGCCCTTCCACGGGTAGGACTTGTACTTCACGTCCAGGCCGTAGGCGGAGGTGTCCTGGCTGATGACCATGATCTCCTTCACGCCGGCCGCAACGAGCTGTTCGGCCTCGCGCAGGACGGCGTGGATCGGGCGCGAGGCAAGATCGCCGCGCAGGGCCGGGATGATGCAGAAGGAGCAGCGGTTGTTGCAGCCCTCGGAAATCTTCAGATAGGCATAGTGGCGCGGGGTCAGGCGGTAGCCGGATTCCGGGACCAGCGAGACGAACGGATGATCCGGCGCGGGCAGGTGGGTGTGGACCGCGTCCATCACCTGTTCGTACTGGTGCGGGCCGGTGACGGCGAGGACGCCCGGATGGCGTTCGGTGATCACGCTGGCCTCGGCGCCGAGGCAGCCGGTGACGATGACGCGGCCGTTCTCGTTCAGCGCCTCCCCGATGGCTTCGAGACTTTCGTCGCGGGCTGAATCAAGGAAGCCGCAGGTGTTGACCAGGACCAGATCGGCGCCCTGGTAGTCCGGCGCGATCTGGTAGCCTTCGGCGCGCAGGCGGGTGATGATCCGCTCGGAATCGACCAGCGCCTTGGGGCAGCCAAGCGAGACAATGCCGACTTTGGGTTGTTTGAGGGTGGTTTCGGGCATGGGGGGCCGCTTCTGCTGAAGCGGCCCTATAGCCCCAAGCCCCCCGGCAATCCAGTGGCGCGCTGAAAGCGGTATGGTGAACTCATTATCAGGTGTCGCTGCGGCTGGTCCGGTTGCGAATCCGGTCCTCGATGGATTTGGCCATGGCCTCGGCGATGCTCAGGGTCGAGGCGCTGGGCGGCTGGACCTGTGGTGTGCCTGCGGCCGTCCCCCGCTCGCTGATCGCGCCGGAGCGGGTCGCGCCGCCCGTGTCGGCATGGCCTTCCAGCGCGGCCATGGGCGGCTTGACCAGTCCCATGGGAGCCACAGGTGTGGTTCGGGGCTTCGGCTGGGCGGCGACGGCTCCGCGGCTTGCCCGCGCTGCGCCCGCCATCTGGGCGGGGACGACGTCAATGTCGAACTCCAGGGTCTCGACCGTCTTCAGATTGCCGTCGCGGGCGGTGACGCAGACATGCGTCGCGCCGGCCTCTGCGAACCGGTAGGTCAGGGTCATGGCGTCGCGGCCGCGCGGAAAGATGCGGTTGAGGCCGCCATTGGCGCCGTAACACTCGACGACGACGCTGTGGGCGGTGGCCAGGCCGCCGAGATGGAGCTGCCAGGGGGCGCCGGCGCTGGCTACGGCTTCGGCGGCGGCGGTGATGTCTCCGCGCTCCGCATTCGACGCGAAAGCGATGGGCGCGGGCGTGTCGCCTTCAAGCGGAACCAGCGGCGGCTTGTTCACGCCCATCGGCGGAATGCGGGTCGAGAGGGTGCGGGCGAAACCGCGCTGGGGGTCGGCGGCGCCACGCAGCCAGCCGGGGAGCATGACCTGCACAGGCAGGTCGAGGACCTGGATGGGGCGGAGATCGTCGTTGCGGACGGTGATCGAGACCAGCGTTTCGCCCGGCATGATGAAGCGCAGCTGGACCTTCATCTCGTCCCGGCCACGCGGGAAGATGCGGGACAGCGCGCCGTTGGCGCCCCATGCCTCGATGACGACGCTGTGCGCATCACCGATCCCGGAGATCACGGCGGTCCACAGGCCGCCGGTGGTGATGCTGAGGTCTGCGATGACAGTCGGCGTACCCATGAAGGCGTGATCCCCGGTTGAAGGCGTCTCACCTGTAATGGCGGGAAGCCGGGGGATTCCGGATCAGGGACGCGGCAGGTCTTTGGGCGTTGAGCCGGGGCTCAGGCCTCGACGAGGCCTTGCTCGGCCAGGAGGGTCTTGAGCTCGCCCGACTGGAACATCTCCTTGGCGATGTCGCAGCCGCCGAGGAATTCGCCCTTCACGTAGAGCTGGGGGATGGTCGGCCAGTTGGAGAAGTCCTTGATTCCCTGACGAAGTTCGGCGTCCTCGAGGATGTTTGCCGTTTGATAATCTACGCCGAGATGGTCAAGGATTGCGATGACGGTCGCCGAGAATCCGCACTGCGGGAAGGTCGGCGTGCCCTTCATGAACAGGAAGACCGGGCTCGAATCGATCAGGCCCTGGATCCGGGTGTTGACGTCGGTCATGGCGGAAAGCGCCCTTCTGGAATGATGTCTTCGCGGCGACTGGCCGCATCACCCCTTCAGCTAGGGCCTGTTCAGTCGCCGATCAAGCGCGGGCGGCGGATGTTGGAGACGGCTTCGACCACCTGTTCGAGGTGGCGGACCTGCGTGGTGGTGATGACGACACGGTCGGCGCCGCCCTTGGTCAGCGCCCAGACCACCGCCTGGGGCGGGCTGAGACGCATGCTGCGGGGCAGGCGCGGGGCGCTGCGGCCGGCCAGGGTCTTGGCGTCCCGCCACAGGGATCCGACCGAGACGGGCAGGGGAAGGCGGCTGAGGTTGGGCCCGATCGTCTCGATGCCGATGATCTCGACAGCGGCAGACTGGAGGCGCTGGATCCTGGCCTGCTGATCTTCGGTCAGGCCCATGTGAACGGGGGTCATGAAGGAGGAAAAAATCCCGGTTTTCAGCGCGGCATCCAGCTCCGGGCCGCGCCCGGCGATGCCGACGGCGCCGACGCGCCCGGAAAACTTCTCTTCGATCAGCAGCTTGAACAGGCCATCCGTCAGTTCGCCGGGCGCTGGGCCGTGCAGGAACAGCCGGTCGATCTTTGGCCGGTTGAGACGCTTGAGCGACGCCTCGATGGACCGCACGACGCCGTCGGGCGTGAAATCGCGGGTCTTAGCCATGAGCGGCCCGCCATTTATGCCGGCCTTTGTGAAGGCCATCGTGCCCCAGCCGGGAAGCCGTTTCAGGGCCGCGCCCAGACGGCGCTCGGCCTCGCCGTCGCCATAGGAGGGACCGGTATCGAAATCGCGGATGCCCAGCTCGAAGGCCCGGATCACCAGCGCTTCGACGTGGTCATGGGAGGTCAGGCCCGTGCCGAGCGGGCCGCTGACGCCGAAGGCCAGACGGCGAACGCCGCTCGAGGGATCGCTGGACCGTTGCGTCACTCAGCCGACGCCTCAGGCCGAAACGTCAGGGGATGGGGCGCGCGTAGTGAGCGCGAGGGCGTGCAGCTGCCCGCCCATGGTGCCTTTCAGCGCCGCATAGACCAGCTGATGCTGGGCGACCTTGGACTTTCCACGAAACGCCTCCGAGACGATGTCGGCGCTCCAGTGGTCGTTGTCGCCCGCCAGATCCTTCAGCGTGATCTCGGCGTCCGGGAAGCCGGCTCGAAGCAGACTTTCGAGCTGCTGCCTGTCCATCGCCATACGCGTACGCTCCCCATTCCCGAATCCGTGCCGCCGCGCGTTCCGGCGTCCCCACCGAAGCACCCGACATTGTCCCTGACTGGACGGGGACGTTCATAGTGTACGGGCGACAAGCTGCAACGCGCGAACGCAGCCACCGGTTGCCCGGTCGCTGCGCCTAATTGTCTTATTTGTGACGTTCTATACCGAATTCCGCGCGGATGCCAAAAGTCAGCTCGGAACCGTGCCAGACTTGAGGGCGTCGCGAAGCTGCTCGGCCTTGGCCTTGTGCGCCTGAAGAGTGGGCAGCGTGGTCGCCGCAAAAGACTTCAAGGCGGCTGCCTGACCCTCTTGCGCGTAGTCTTCGAAGAGGTCGATTGCGTCATCATGCATGTCGACCTGCATGTTGATGAAATCGCTGTCAAAATCCTCGTCGCCATCATCCTCGGTAATGTCGTTGACGCGGCGCATGTGGAATTCATCCAGCACAGTCGGAGTGGGCGCCAGCGACGTACTCGTGACAGCGGCTGTCAGCGCTTCGCCGGCCTTGGTGTGGTCGTCGACGATCATTTGGGCGAACGCCTTGATGTCCGGGTTTGTGGCGCGCGCGAGGGCGAGCTTGGCGGTCTCGATCTCAGCCATGTTGGCTTGCGCGGCCTTGTCAGCGAATTCCTGCGCCTTGCGCGTCATCTCGGCCTGGTCCGAGGCGGGGGCCACGGTTTCGGTCGCCATCGGCGCGTCCGGCATCGTGGTGTCGTTGATTGCAGTCGTTTCGGACTGTCCGCAGGCTGCCAGCATCAGCACTCCGGCGGCAGCGGCTCCAAGCAGGCGGGTCGTAATCATGGGTCTCTCCTTGCAGAGTTCCTGATCCGTAACTCTCGGTTAGGGGAACGTATGCGGGAGACGGCGGTTCCGGCTTCCGACCACAGTCAAAGTCTGTCGGTCGCGAAAGCCAGCTTGACCCGCCCCTCAGCGATCGATGCCGACAGCAGGCGAAGCTCGCTTGCCCGAGGGGCTAAACGGGACGGACGACAGACGTCCTTCAGGCAAGCACTCTCGCGACCGCCTCTACAACCGCTTCCGGCTGCTCGCGCTGGATGTAGTGACCGCAGTCGATTTCCAGGTAGTCGCCGGCATAATTATCGGCGAGGGCGCGCATCCCGTCACGGCGGAACTGCGCATACGCAGCCGGCGACGCCGGATCGCGGCGTCCAGCCGCGAGCACCACAACGCGACCGCCTCGATAGGGGGGCGCACTCTGGATCTGGTTTTCGGCCACGTCTGCAGCCTCGAATTCGCGCCGCGCCATCGGGGGACCGGCCAGCATGGCAAGCTGGATCGCCTGCACGGCTGCTGGCATCGTGCGTCTGATGTGTGCGGTCTGGCCCGGGACGGCTGTATCAACGAGAACCATCCCCGCAACCCGCTCGGGAAAACGGCGGGCGAACACCTGTGCGTAGACGCCGCCCAGTGAATGTCCCACGAGGATCATCGGGCTGGCGAGACCGGCCGAACTGACAAGAGAGGCCAGTTCATCGCTGATTGTGTTCGCGTCGCGCGGGCGATCCGTCCAGTCGCTGCCTCCATATCCGTAGCGGCTGTAGGCGAAGGTCTGGCGCAGCTTCGACAACGGTTCGAAGACCGGATCCCAGGCGGACAGATCGTCGCCAAGCCCGCTCACGAGCACGATCGGTGGATCGCCCTCACCCATTTTTCTGTAGCGCAGGTCGCCAGAGTCCAGGCTCGATGTCTGGACGGGACCTTCCGTTGCGCATCCTCCCAGGGAGGTCGCCGCGAGGCTGCCGCCTCCCAGCAGGATCATCCTGCGCGTTCTCGCCATCATCATCCCAGGTATCCCCGCCTGCCTCAAATCCCGGTACAAATCTACTGTGACCGGCGGATGAAGACGCTGGGACGGGGGCAGCCTCTAGCCCGGGGTGCAGCGGCGGGCCATCAGGCTGTCGATGTTCGGGCGGATGTTGCCGTCTGCGTCTGTCTCCTGCCAGCGCAGGGCGCCGTCGGGACGCTTGGAGATCAGATAGCCCGACGATGACCGCGTCAGCGGCTTGAGCAGGCCGGCGGGCTCTCCCTGCTCGATCCAGGTAAAGGTTTCGGTCCAGCCCGGAGCTGCGAGCGTGACGCGGCCGCCGTCTGCGGCAGCCAGCTTCAGGGGGGCGGCGCAGGCGAACAGCGCCCCGCCGCGCGCTTCGGCGCCCAGCGACCACGAGCCGGAGATGTCGCCTGCGGACAGGGCGCTGGCTGCGAGCGGCGAAGCCAGGGTGGTGGCTGCCGCCAGCATGGACAGGCGAAGGGCAAGGCACATGGAGGGTCTCCCGGATGGCTCAGCCCATGTTCGCCCAGCTTGGGGCTCGTGTCATCTGATGCAGGTCAGTTGGCGGGCGAGGCTGATTGCGGCGGCGGGGCGTGCCAAATAGAGGTTTGAGGTCACAGATTGTGATCTCAAACATGGGAAGGGGACCCCGTGAGTGACAATCCAGGCTTGCCTGTCGTTAGCGCTCAGGGCGTTCCGGTTTTTGAAATCCGGGGCGAGCGTGTGGTGCTCGACCGGGATGTTGCGGCTGCTTTCCGTGTCGAGACTCGATCGGTGAATCAAGCGCGCGCTCGGAATCCAGCCAAGTTCGCCGCTCAACATGCGTTTCAACTGACTGAGGGGGAGCAACAGAGTTTGAGATCACAATCTGTGATCTCAAACGATGGCCGGGGCGGGAGCCGCTATGCGCCGTGGGCCTACACGGTCAAGGGCGTGGGACGGCTGGCGATGATCCTGGATACGCCGCAGGCGCTGGCGGCTTCGGACCAGATCCTCGACACCTTCATCGAGGTGCACCGCCAGCTGGCGCAGGGGGCGACGCAGATCGCGATATCCCAGCCGTCGCGGCTGGTTCCTTCCGACGAGGACCGCGAGGAGCGCTTGGCCATCCGGAAGAAGCTGTCGAAGGCGGCGCAGACGCTGCTGGACAGCGTGCTGCATGTCGAGGAGCAGCAGGCGCTGGGCCGTGCGGGGCGGCAGGTGGCGAAGGGACTGAAGGACGAGGTGATCGAGCGTCTGCGGACGCGCGGGCTGGAGAATGACAAGCTGGCGGCCGACGCCGAGCTGGTGCTGGCGGAGGCGCAGAAGGCTCTGGCGATTGCGCGCAAGACGCATTCGGAGGCGGACGGCGTCGATCTCGACAATCTCCAGAAGAAGATCGCCATCGTGGAGCGGCTTCAGAAGATGTACCGCGAGATGGAGCCGGACGCGGTGATCGGGTTGATTGGCGATCTGGCGCCGAAGGGCAAGCGGATCAGGTAGCTGCCCGGCCCTGGGCTTGCGCTTCGGGCGTTCGGTGCTCAGATCGCGATGCGATTTGCGCCTGCGGCGCCGAATCTCACCCCTTCATGTAGCGGGGCAGCCAGCCTTCGTGGGCGGAGCGGATGTCCGTGAGGTCGACCGTGAACATCGGTTTGCGTCCGAACGAGCCGAGGGCCGCCTCGCAACCGCCAAACCTGCCGATGACAGTGTAAGGCGCCTCGTCGATCTCCGGCCAGCCGTTGATTTCCGCATCCGCCTCCGGGGAGATCGCCAGCAGGTAGCAGGCCTGCGTTTCGCCGAACGCAAATGCGCACGCATCCAGTTCATCGGGCTGGTTGATGGCAAACCCGACGTTGACCGACATCGCCAATTCGACAGCAGCGCAGGCGATGCCGCCGTCGCTGACGTCGTGGACGGCGTGGACGAGGCCGTCATGGATCAGCTTGCGGACGAAGGCGGCGTTGCGTTTTTCGATGTCCAGATCGACGGGCGGCGGCGAGCCAGCAGCGGCGCCGTCGAGACCGAGGATGACGCGCGCATAGAGGCTGGCGCCGAGGTGGCCCTTCGTTTCGCCGACGAGGACCAGCATGTCGCCGGGCTGGGCGCCCTTGAGCGTTGCGATCTTCGAGACGTCCTCGATCAGGCCGACGCCGCCGACCACGGGCGTGGGCGGGATGCCGACGCCGTCTGTCTCGTTGTAGAGGGAGACGTTGCCGGAGACGACGGGGAAGTCGAGGACGCGACAGGCTTCGGCCATGCCTTCGATGGCTTTCACGATGACGCCCATCGTGTCGGGCTTCTCGGGGTTGCCGAAGTTGAGATTGTCCGTGATGGCGATGGGCGTTGCGCCGACGCAGGAGAGGTTGCGGTAGGCCTCGGCGACGGCCTGCTTGCCGCCCTCATAGGGGTCGGCGGCGACGTAGTGCGGGTTGCAGTCGGAGCAGATGGCGAGGGCCTTGTTCGTGCCGTGGATGCGGACGATGGCGGCGTCGCCGCCGGACTGGGACGAGTCGATGGTGTCGCCCATGACGTGGCGGTCGTACTGCTCCCAGATCCAGCGTTTGGAGGCCATGTCGGGCGAGGACATCAGCTTGAGCAGCACTTCGCCGTAGTCGGCGGGCTCGGGGTATTTCGAGATGTCGAGCGCGGGCGCGGGGACGGGCGGGTTCCACGGGCGGTCGTAGTTGGGCGCGTCGTTGGCGAGCGGGGCGACGGGGATGTCGCAGACGACCTGGCCCTGCTGCTTCAGCACGATGCGGCCGGTGTCGGTGGTGCGGCCGATGACTTCGGCGTCGAGGTCCCACTTGTCGAAGATGGCCTTTGCGACGTGCTCCTGTCCCGGCTTCAGGATGATGAGCATGCGTTCCTGCGATTCCGAGAGCATGACCTCGTAGGCGGTCATGCCGGTCTCGCGCTTGGGCACGGCGTCGATGTCCATCTCGATGCCGACATTCCCCTTGTCGGCGATCTCGACGGAGGAGGAGGTGAGGCCGGCGGCGCCCATGTCCTGGACGCAACGCCATTCGCGTTGATCTTGTCGTTGTCATCGCCACCGTTGATCAGTAGCAGCATCGGCGAGACTCCCGACAGCGTCGAGATCGTGATCGTGTCGTCTCCCTCCGCTCCGTCGATCGTCACGCCGGTAATCGTGCGGTCGAGCGTCAGACTCTGTCCACCATTCGTGATCTTCATCAGCGAGCTGGCCTTCGCGACCGTGTAGGTGTCGTTGCCGGACGAACCAACGACGTTGACGGCGTCGAACCCGCCACCATTCTGGAACGTATCGCTGCCGTTGGCCGCAACCCACATCAGCACATCGTCGCCGGTGCCGCTATTGATCGTGTCGTTGCCCGCGCCGCCATCCAGCGAATCGACTCCGCTGCCGCCGGCGACGAAATCATTTCCTCCGTTGCCCAGCACGGTGTCGTTGCTCTCACCGCCGTCGAGTCGATCGTTGCCGAAGCTTCCGTCGAGCGAATCGTTACCGCCGCCGCCGGTCATCGTGTCATTGCCGGCCCCCCCCAGCAGGATGTCGTCTTCGCCTGTTCCGCCGACGGTCGGCGAACCAGCCGTCGAGACAATGTCGTTGTCCGCCCCGCCGTTGAGCGTGTCATTGCCGGATGAATCGGTCAGCGAATCGTTGCCCGCGTCACCACTGAGGCTGTCGTTGCCCGTGCCGCCATCCATCGTGTCTTTGTCGTTTCCGCCTTGCAGCAAGTCATCGCCATCGACTCCCAACAGCGAATCGTTACCGAGGCCACCGCTGAGCGTGTCATTGCCCGAATCGCCGGTGAGCGTGTCGTTGCCAGCATCGCCGATCAGGCTGTCGATGTCGTTGCCGCCGATCAGCGAGTCATTGCCAGCCTGACCATTGATCGTGTCGAGACCATCTTCACCGTCGAGCGTGTCGTTGCCGTCGCCGCCGAGCATCGAGTCATCGCCGGTCGAACCAGACATTGAGTCGTTCCCCGACTCGCCAGTCATCGTGTCGTTGCCGTCATTGCCGAGCAACCGATCGTTGCCCGAACCGCCGAACAGGCTGTCGTCACCCGTTCCGCCGATCAAACTGTCGGTACCGCTCCCCGCTCCGAGTGTGTCGTTGCCAT
>CAYOWK010000062.1:0-22522 GCA_964407665.1 uncultured Rhizobium sp.
GAGAATCCACACCGCCAGCGGCACGTTGAACAGGCAGTGCGCCAGCGCCACCGCGATGTGCGTGTCGATCAGTCCGAACGCCGAGTAGAGCTGGAAGAACGGCAGGGCGAAGACCGCAGCCGGCGCCATGCGGTTGGTCAGAAGCCAGAAGAACAGGTGCTTGTCGCCGAAGAAACGATAGCGGGAAAATGCATACGCGGCGGGCAGCGCAACAAGCACGGAGATGACCGTGTTGAGGCCCACATAGATCATCGAGTTGATATAGCCGGAGTACCAGCTGGGGTCGGTGAAGATCACTGCGTAGTTGTCCAGCGTCGGCGCCGCCGGCAGCAGCGACACGCCCGAGGTGATCTCCGTGTTGGTCTTGAAGCTCATGTTCACCAGCCAGTAGATCGGCAGGAGCAGGAACAGGATGTAGAGCGTGGGGACGATCCGGATCGAGCGCATCAGCTACGCCCTCCGGTTTCATCTGCGGCAGCGTCATTGCGGGTCATGACCGTGTAGAACACCCACGACATGAGAAGGATGATCAGGAAGTAGATGATCGACATCGCGGCTGCGGGCCCGAGGTCGAACTGCCCGATGGCCATCTGCACCAGATCGATGGACAGGAAGGTGGTGGAGTTGCCCGGTCCGCCGCCCGTCACGACGAAGGGCTCGGTGTAGATCATGAAGGAGTCCATGAACCGCAGCAGCACCGCAATCGTCAGGACGCGCCCGAGCTTGGGCAACTGGATGAAGCGGAACACCGCCCACCCGGATGCGCCGTCGATCCGCGCCGCCTGATAGTAGGCGTCCGGGATCGAGACGAGGCCCGCATAGCACAGCAGCGCCACAAGGCTGGTCCAGTGCCAGACATCCATGACGATCAGCGTCGCCCATGCATCCACGGGATCTTGGACATAGTTGTAATCGATCCCGATGGCCGTCAGGGCCGATCCCAGCAACCCGATGTCAACGCGACCGAACACCTGCCAGATCGTGCCGACCACGTTCCACGGGATCAGCAGAGGCAGCGCCATCAACACCAGGCAGACGGAGGCGCCGAGCCCCTTCTTCGGCATCCGCAGGGCGACGAAAATGCCCAGCGGGATCTCGATGGCCAGGATGATCGCCGAGAACAGGAAGCTGCGCCCGAGCGCGTTCCAGAACCGCTCCGAGTTCAAAATCTGCTCGTACCAGGCGGTTCCGGCCCAGAAGAACTGGTTGTTGCCGAAGGTGTCCTGCACCGAATAGTTGACCACAGTCATCAGCGGCACGAGCGCCGAAATGGCGACAAGCACCAGCATCGGGATGACGAGGAACCAGGCCTTCTGGTTGACCGGCTTCATGCCTCGCCCTCCGGTTTGATCCGCCAGTCATTCTCGAACAGATGCACGCCCCCGGCGGCAAACGATACGCGCGCATCGGCGGGCAAGCCCGCACCCGCAGGCGCCACCGCCTTGAGTGCAACGCCGTCGACTTCGACGTGGATGATCCTGTAGCTGCCCGCCTCGTCTATTCTCGACACCTGTGCAGGCAGTCCCTCGCCGCCGATCACCACGTGCTCGGGCCGCACCCCCAGCTCAAGCGCCGCCCCGCCCTTCGGCGTCACGCCGGGAACAGCGATAAGATGGCCTCCAAGCTGCACGCCGCCGTCCGCCCAGACCGCGGGTACGAAATTCATCCCTGGCGAGCCGATGAAGTGCCCGACGAACCTGTGGGCCGGCCGCAGGAACAAATCCTCCGGCTTGCCCACCTGAACGGCCTCGCCGCCATACATCACCACGACCGTGTCCGCGAACGTCAGCGCCTCGGTCTGGTCGTGCGTGACATAGACCATCGTGCGGCCGGACTGCCGGTGCAGGGCCTTCAGCTGCGAGCGCAGCTCCCACTTCAGATGTGGATCGATAACCGTCAGCGGCTCATCGAACAGGATCGCCGCAACATCCGGGCGGACAAGCCCGCGGCCCAGCGAGACCTTCTGCTTCTCGTCTGCCGTCAGGCCGCGCGCACGCTGGTGCTGCTTGGCGGACAGGCCCACCATCTCGACGATGGCGTTGACCCGGCTGTCGAGATCGGCGCCGCGAACGCCGCGATTGCGTAGCGGGAAGGCAATGTTCTCGCGCACGCTCAACGTGTCGTAGACAACCGGAAACTGGAACACTTGCGCGATGTTGCGCTTCTCCGGCGGCAGAGCTGTAACGTCCTGATTGTCCAGCAGAACGCGGCCTTCGCTTGGCTGCAGCAGCCCTGATATGATGTTCAGCAGCGTGGTCTTGCCGCAACCGGACGGGCCGAGCAGCGCATACGCGCCGCCGTCCTCGAACGCGAAATCGATGGTGCGGAGCGCATAGTCGCCCGGCGCCTTCGGAGTCGCATGGTAGGAGTGCCTGACTCCGTCAAACCCGATACGCGCCATGTCTAGCTATGCCCGGCTGAAGCGGCGACACGCGCGCCGGACGCATCGAAGCGGATCGTGTCGCGCGGATGCACACGCACCTGAATCGTGCTCTGCGCGGCGTAGTCCTCGACGCCACGCCTCAGCATGACCCAGGCATGTCCGCCCGACCTGAGGTGGACAAAGGTTTCGGAGCCGGTGATTTCTGTACCCGAAACAATGGCGTCAAAGCCGATCTCCGGCCCCTCTGCCGGTCCGGGCCGCAGGTGATGGGCGCGGAATCCTATGGCTTCGCCGGAGGACTGCCCGGCTTCCAGAACATTGAGCGGCGGATCGGAGAACACCTGCATGCAGGCCAGCGTGTCCGGGCGGGCGTAGACCTCGCTCGCCGGCCCCGACTGCAGCACCCTGCCCTCATGCAGAACAATCGTCCGCCCGCCAAGCAGCAGCGCCTCCACAGGGTCGGTCGTTGCGTAGACCAGGATGGCGTCCGTGCCGCTGAACAATCTCGGGATCTCTTCCCGTAGTTCTTCGCGCAATTTGAAATCCAGATTGGCGAGCGGCTCGTCCAGCAGGACCAGCTTCGCCTTCTTGATCAGTGCACGGGCCAGCGCCACGCGCTGCTGCTGCCCGCCGGACAGTTCCAGCGGCAGACGATCGAGATAGTCGCCGATCTTCAACAGGCTGGCGACACGCTCGACCTCCTGGCGGATCGTCTCGACGGGCGCGCCGCGAACCCGCAGCGGCGAGGCGATGTTCTCGCGGACCGTGAGGCCGGGGTAGTTCACGAACTGCTGGTAGACCATCGCGATGTCGCGGCGACGGACAGACCACTGGGTGACGTCAACGCCGCTATCGAACACCCTGCCGTGGGTCGGCCGCTCCAGTCCGGCCATGAGGCGCAACAAGGTCGTCTTGCCGGCAAGCGCGCGGCCCAGCAGCACGTTCACCGAGCCGGGCTCGAAGACCAGTGAGACCGGGTGGATCAGCTCCTGGCCCTTGCGTCCAAGCGATATGTCTTCAAGCGTCAGCAGGTCGCCGCTCCGTACTCTGCACCACAGGCGGCGCACCGGCTGGCAAGCTTCACCAATATTCGCGGGAACTCCAGCCTCTGGCGCGCGAAGTCTGTGCGACCCACAACTTCGTGTGTCGCAAGGCACAGGGCGACGCTACGGAAGGCTGAGGTGTCGACACAACCAGCCCCGCCCGTTTCAGGATCCGGCAGCCGCAATATCCGCAAGATTCCGCGCGGCCTCGGCCAGTGTCGTCCGGACCGGAGGACGGAAGGGGTTGAAACTCATCGCCATCGCCCAGCCGGTCCAGGCCATCACCCCGCCCATGAGGCACACGAAGATTTTCTCGCCAAACCCGTCGCCCGCCAGCCCCAGGATGGCGAACCCTGCGCCGATGACTGTCAGGGCGACACCGAGGAGCGCCATGAAACTGCGCAGGATGGGACCGCCGCCATGCGAGACTTCGAGGTCCGGGCGCGCACGCCCCAACGCCTCCAGAACAGCGGCGCAGGCCGACACGAAGGCGCGGGCGTCGGCGTCATGCGGGGCGTCGGCCAGACGGACGCCGCAATGCAGGACGGTTTTACCCTGGCGCGTCATCAGCACGAGAGACGTGGACGACGTGCGGCCGACCAGCTCCACGAAGCGGACGGCGGAAACTTCCGCAAAAGAGAGCGCCTTTACCTTCTGGCCGCGCGTGAGCGTCATGCCACGCTCCTCAACGGCCGCTGTCGTGCGGGCGACAACAAGCGCGGGCTTCCAGGTGAACACAGCCGTCATGTACGCCTCCGGGAAGTGCGCTCGGTTGTGGCCCCTCATTCAGTATGGCGTCAAATTCTGGAAAAGAGGCTCAGACGCGCCGCCCCTCGCCTCGCACGCCGCATCACCCTAACCTGCCGGGCATGACAGGACGCTTCTTCCGCCGCGAGATCAGCTGGAACGCCTACGGTGATGCAACGGGCGTGATCCCGCCCTCGTTCGGGGGCGGACGCATCGGCCCCATCGAGGCGCAATACAACATAGCGCCCAGCCAGATGGCGCCGGTGTTCCGGATATCCCGCCCGGGCCTGCATATCGGCGACTATGTTCCCAACGGTCGGGTGATGGTGCAGCCGGCCTTCTGGGGTCTCGTGCCGGTGTGGTGGGACAGGCCGCTCTCCGAGAAGACCTTCTCTACCTTCAACGCCCGCGCGGAGACGCTGGAAGAGTCGCGCACCTTCTCGGGCGCGTGGCGGCATGGGCGATGCCTGGTGCCCGCCTCGGGCTTCTATGCGTGGTCAGGACCGAAGGGCGCAGCGACGCCCTTTGCCGTGGGCCTCTCAGACCGTGACTGGTTCTGCTTTGCGGGTCTGTGGAGCCGCGCCATGATCGACGGGTCGGAAGTCGATACGTTCGCCATCGTCACCTGCTCGCCCAACGATGTCATGGCGGGGTTGTCCACCTCGATGCCGGTGATCCTGCGTCGAGAACACCACGAGCGCTGGCTCGAAGGTTCGGACCGCCAGCGCCTCGCTCTGCTGAAGCCCTACCCCGCTGCAGAGATGCGGGCATGGCCTGCAAATCCCGCTGTCGGCAACGTCCGCAATCAGGGACCGGAGTTGCCCGGCGAGTGACCCGCGCCATTGATCTGGACCGCCCCGATCTGGCAAATGAAACCCAGACGGGGATGGCCCGGCGGGGACGAGACAGATGACGAAACAATTTGTGTGGCTGGCTCCGGCCATGCTGCTTCTGGCGGCTGGCTGCGAGAAGTCAGAACCGGCAGCAGTGGAAGTCGCGGCGGCGCCCGCCGCCGAGACTTGCCCGGACGATGGTCCGCGCCTTGCGCTTACCGGCGTCTGCGCCGGGCGCGCTGTGAACTACATGAACCCCGAAACCATAGGCGCCTTCAGCGCGCCTGAAGACTGCGACTGGACGACCGCCGAGACCGCCTTCCCCGGCGAGGGCGAGGTTCTGATCTATCAGGCGGCGACCTGTGGAGGCGTCACAACAAAACTCGATTTCCGGGGCGGCGCTCGCTCTGCTGCGCTGGGATACGAAGTCTCGGCGCTCTATCCCGACGCGACCTCCGTCGATGTCGAGCCGGTGCGCATCTTCGGCGACGGCGAGCGCGACGCGATGCTGGTGTTCGAGGAGCTGAAGGAGGCCATTCCTGAAGCCGAGCGCGCGACCTGCGAAGTCCGTCCCGCCGCAATTGATGGTTGGCCCTCGGACGCGCTGGTGATCGCTCCCACCGCGGCCATCCGCGCAACCCTGCCGCAGGACGAACCGATCTCCGCGTGCGGCGAGTTCGGCCTGGACGAGGATTCGCAGCGCTTCTGGCGGGTAAGCCAGGGCTATGCGTGGTTCTTCGACCTCGGTTAGGAGTCTGTCGACTTCGATCCGGGATCGCTCACGATCATGCTGAAGGGGCCGGATGGCGCCTGGTCGGCCAAGCCGTAGACCTCGTCAGCTCCACCACTTCAACACAACGAAGGCGGCGCCTCCCGCAGTGATCGCGGAGAGTGCGCCGCCCCACAGGAAGTCCACGGCCGACATTGGCGCTGGCCAGCCTTTCAGTGTCGCCATGTTGGTGAGGTTGTACGTTCCGTAGGCGAACAGCCCAGCGACGCCGCCCAGCATGGCCGATTTCTGCCAGCTTCCGGCATCCAGCCCAGGCGCGATGGCGAGCAACGCCAGCCCCAGCGGGTAGAGAAAATAGAAGGCCGCGGCAGGCAACGCCGCGAATGGCTCGCGCATCAGCGGGGCCAACTGACCAAAATAGAACTTGCGGGCGACCAGGCCCAGCCAGAGTCCGTCAAGGACGCCAATGATGGCCAGCGATACGAGATATGCCTTGAACAGCATGGCCGTCTCCCGCCCGCTCGGTCGGGGCTAGACCCAATACGCAAACGCACCGCCGATGGTTCACGGCTACATCATGCCCCGCAACGCGACTGAGCTATCGCGCTGAAGATGAACCGCCATCAGCAGGCCGAACCCTGCCATCACAGTGAGCAGGACGGTGCCGCCGTAGGAAATCAGCGGCAGGGGAATACCCACGACCGGCAGCAGGCCAATCACCATGCCGATATTGATCACCACATAGATCGCCATCGTCGATACAAAGCCCGCTGAGGCGAGCGACCCGAACACGCTGCCCGACCGCCCGGAAATCACCATCCCCTGAATCAGCAGCACGCCGAAGATCGCAAGGATCACCAGCGACCCGGCGAAGCCGAACTCTTCGGCGATCACGGTGAAGATGAAGTCGGTATGCTGCTCCGGGATGTATTCCAGCTGCTTCTGCTGGCCTTCGAGGAAGCCCTTGCCGGCAAAGCCGCCCGACCCGATGGCGATCAGCCCCTGCTTCAGCTGGTATCCCGCACCGAGCGGATCGGCCTCCGGGTCGAACAGCGTATCGACGCGAGCGCGCTGGTACTCATGCAGGATGAAGAAGTACGCGACCGGAATGAACGCTGCGACCGCGACCAGGACGCCGATGATGACCCGGAGGCTCATCCCTGCGAAGAAGATGACGGCGCAGCCTGTACCGAGGATCATCAGCGCAGTGCCGAGATCCGGCTGGTGCATGACCAGCGCCGTGGGAATCGCCACGATGGCAAGCGCAGGGATGTGGATCCAGAACCCGGTTCGCCCGGACTCGAACATCTGGTGGTAGTAACGTGCGAGCGCGAGCGGCACCGCGATCTTCAGGAGCTCCGACGGCTGCAGCTGCAGCGGGCCGATCCTGAGCCAGCGCTCGGCGCCGTTGACCGTCACGCCCGCCACCTCGACGCCGATCAGCATGATCACGCCGACGAAGTAGACCGGATAGGAAAGACTGCCCCAGACGCCCAGCGGCACCAGCGCGAGGATCATCCCCATCGCAAGGAACATCAGAAAGCGCAGGCCATGCTGGATGGCCAGCGTCGCATCGATGTGCGCCTGCCCCGTCTCCGGATTGTAGGCGCTGGAGCCCACCGAGAACTGGACGGCGATGCCGCAGACAGCCAGCACCAGGAAGGTGAGCACGAGGAACCAGTTCATGCCGGCAAAACGGCCAGCCAGGGTGTCGCGCCGGATCATGTGGGTTGCGCCGTGGCCGGGGCCGCAGCGGCCACTTCCCGCTTGGGCGAATAGGGTGCTCGTGCGCCGGGGTCAGCTTTCAGCGTCTGGAAAAGAAGGTCGCGAACCAGCGGCGCAGCCACGCTGGACCCAGATCCGCCGTGCTCCACGACGACCGCACAGGCATAGCGCGGCTTGTCATAGGGGGCGTAGGCCACGAACAGCGCGTGGTCCCGCATTCGCCACGGCAGCTTGTCGTTGGCGATGGCGGCGCCCTTGGAGTCGCGCTCGGACATCGCGATGACACGCACCTGCGCCGAACCGGACTTTCCCGCCATCCTGCAGTTCGTGAACGGCGCCGGCAGGGTGCTGTCAGGATCGATCGCGCCATAACGGAACGCGGTGCCGCCTGGTTCGGACGTCACGGCGTACATGCCGGCGCGAACCCGCTGCAGCGTATCCTCAGATATCGCGCCCAGCTCCTGATAGGTCGGATCAGGGACCTCGACGCCGCTGACCACCAGCCTCGGGTGGGCGGCCTGACCGCCGCCGGCGATCCGCGCGACCATGACGGCAAGCTGGAACGGCGTCGTCGTGACGTAGCCCTGCCCGATCGCCGCGCTGATCGTGTCGCCGGCATACCATTGCGAACCGACCGCTTCGCGCTTCCAGGCGTCGTTCGGCATGATGCCGGCCTTGCCGCCCGTCAGGCCGAGTTCATAGCGGTGTCCGAGACCGAACTTCTTCGCCATCTCGGCGATCTTCTCGATCCCCGTCATCTCGGCGATCTTGTAGAAGTAGCAGTCGCAGGAATTCTGCAGCGCCGTGTGCAGGTTGACCGAACCATGCCCTCGCGGCTTCCAGCAGTGGTAAAACCGGTTGTAGTACCAGGCGCGACCCGGACAGCTGACGCGGAATTCCGGCGTCACGGTTCCCGCTTCCAGCGCAGCTGCCGCAACGATCATCTTGAACGTCGAGCCGGGCGGGTAAACGCCCTCGTAGCACTTGTGGTAGAGCGGGTTACGCTCGTTTTCGAGAAGACCCTTGTAAGACGCGGATGAAATACCGCTGACGAACTCGTTCGGATCCGGCGCCGGCGTGGACATCATCACCAGAACATCGCCGGACTGGATGTCCATGACCACGGCGCTGCCCGACTGATCCTCCGTGCCGAAGCGCTGGATGGCGTAGTTCTGAAGCTCGGCGTCAATCGCCAGGACCAGATCCGTACCCGGCTTTGCTGCAATATCGTCGGTCGGCTTCATCCGGTCGATGACGCGGCCGGACGCGTTCACCAGAACAGGCTGCTTCCCGGGAACGCCCTTGAGCGAGTTCTCTGCGAACGCCTCGATGCCCTGCTTTCCGATCCTCATCTGCGGGTGGCGATAGAGGCGTCGCACCGCCCGCGCGCGGCTTTCGCCGGCCTGGGTCTCCCGCGTCTCGTTGGCAGCGGCGAGCTCCGCCTCGATCATGCGCTCGACCTCGCGATCGTTCGCCTTCTGAACATAGCCGATCGTGTGATAAAATGCGTTGTAGTATGGGTAGGACCGCAGCTCACCGACCTCGGCGGTAACGCCCGCGAGTTCCGGCGCCATCACGTTGATGCGGGCGAAGTCTTCCCAGGTGAGATCGTCCGCCACCAGGATATCCAGAAAGCGCGCCTGCGATCTGGCTTCTTGAAGGATGCTCTTGCGGCGGCTCTCACTAAGTTCCAGCAAGCCGCCAAGACGGTCGACGACCGACTCGATCTCGGCAGCGGTCTTTCCCGCCTGCTCGGGCCGGAGCGTGACGTAAAAGTTGCGCTTGTTGGTTGCGAGTTGGCGCCCCTCGCGGTCGAAGATCGTTCCGCGCACAGGCGGAGCCGGATCAAGCCGGATGCGGTTGTCGCGCGCCTTGGTCTCGTACTCGCCTGCGCGCAGGATCTGCAGCTCGGCAAGGCGCAGCGTCAGTCCCCCGAACAGCAGACCTGTTCCCGCGAGAAAGATCCCGCGCCGGGTTCTCAGCGTGCCTCTCCAGTCGCGGTTCAACGCCGTCCCTCCCGCCGGATGGAGCCTGGAACAAGTACAAAGCGGACGGCGGGATACAGCAGGGCCGTCACCAGAAAATCGTAGAGGAAAGCGCTGCGCGAGAAGCCGCTGTGTCCCGACACGCCGCCAGCGACACCGAGCGCAAGCGCCGCCACGACCATGCCCCCCGCCACCGCGATGACTTCAGCAACCCAGACCGGCATTGGCGGAGAGCGGCTCCAGCCTGCCAGCGCAACGCCATAGGCGCAGATGAGAGCCAGCGGCCAGGCGCCCACAGGCGCCTCGGTCATCAGATCCATCGCGACGCCGACCACGATCAGCCAGGAGCCGATCCATACGGACAACCCAACGGATGCGAACCCGGCCGCCATCCACAGACCGGCAACCGGCCAGAGGTCCAGCGGCATGCCGGTTCCCATGCCGATACCCGTTAGGGCGATGCAGAGCGCTGCGATCATGACGACCCAGATGCGCCAGGGAAGGCTCATTGGCCCCCTCCAGCCGGGGACGCGCCGGATGTCGCAGCTGCAGCCGCCTGTCCGGTTCTTGCGGCTCCCGCAGGCGGCGGGACAGCCGGCGACGCTCCGGCCGGCGGCGTCACCAATGCCGGCTCGACAGGCGCAGTCTCCGGCGGGGCGAAGTCCGGCGGCGGCGACAGGCGCACGAAATCGACTGGTCCATCGTCCATCGACAACCGGATACGCCACTCGCCGTCAGCGAAGTGGGCTGTGCCCACTCTAACGCCGAGGGGCAGCTGGCCGTCGTCGCCGGAGGTCACCCACAATTCGCCTTCGACAATGGCGTCAGGCGTTTCGGCTTCCGACAGCCGTGCGCCGCCGCCGCTGTCGCCAACCAGCAGGGCCCTGTCGCCCGACTTGGAGCCCATGACGGGGATGCGGCTGTTGAAGTCCGTGACCAGCAGTATACGGGAGGTGTGTTCTCCCACCCTTACAACGCGACCGACAAGGCCGTTATCGTTGATGGCCGCGAAGCCTTCGCGAATGCCTTCTGCCGCTCCGGCGTTTGCGATGCGTGTCGCAGCGAACGGGCCGCGCTCCTCGGCGACGACACGCGCCGTCACGGCGGGCGCCTGCGTCTCGCCAACCAGATTGAGCAGCGTCTCGTACCGCTCCATGCGGATCGCCATGGTCTCCGCCAGATCCTTCCAGCGGCGAAGTTCTGCGACTTCGCTCTCAAGGGCGGCGATGCGGGCGGCGGCCTGGCTGTCCTTGCCAACCTTGACCTGCTGGCCGGCCGAGCTGGCCGTAAGCTTGGCGAGCGCAACGGCGGCGCCGTCCATCGAGCGGCGCGAAACGTCGATGCCTTCCCGGACGGTGGACGAAGTCTGGATAGCCAAGACGCCGAGCATGGCTGCGCCGAGGCCCACGACAACAGCTCTTGCGCCGTTGCGTTCCTCTCCTGATCGCCGTCGACCATACAAGGCCATAGATCAGCTCCTCGGCGGGTCCGCGAGACTACCGGAGCCCGCGCACCGCGTCACCGGGCATCCCTAGACGTCGGGAGCCAGGAACGACCGCATCTTGTCCAGGTTCTCCAGAACCTTGCCGGAACCCAGCACAACGCATTTCAGCGGGTCTTCCGCAACTGTCACTGGCAGTCCCGTGCGTTCCCGCAGCACAACATCGAGGTTGCGCAGCAAGGCCCCGCCACCCGTAAGGACAATTCCGCGGTCCACGATGTCAGCGGCCAGTTCTGGCGGCATCGCCTCAAGCGCGGTCCTGACGGAATCGACAATGGACTGCACGGGATCAGCCAGCGCCTTGGCGACCATGGCTTCCGTGATCTCGGTTTCCTTCGGAACGCCGTTCATCAGGTCGCGGCCGCGAATGTCGAGCGACATGCCCTTGCCGTTTTCCGGAGGTTTGGCGGTGCCGATCTCCTTCTTGATCCGCTCAGCCGAGGCTTCGCCGATCAGGAGGTTTTCCTCGCGGCGGAGGAAGTTCACGATGGCTTCGTCCATCTTGTCGCCGCCAACGCGCACCGATCGCGAATAGACAAGACCGCCCAGCGAAAGGACGGCGACCTCGGTCGTACCGCCGCCGATATCGACGACCATCGAGCCGGCGGGTTCGTCGATCGGGAGACCGGCGCCGATCGCGGCAGCCATGGGCTCATAGATCAGGTGAACATCGCGAGCGCCCGCCATCTGAGCCGATTGCTTGATCGCGCGGCGCTCGACGGGCGTGGCGCCAGCCGGAACGCAAATAATGATAACGGGAGCAATGAAGGAGCGGCGGACCTGCACCTTCTGGATGAAGCGCTTGATCATCTCCTCGGCGACTTCGAAGTCGGCGATGACCCCGTCCCGCATCGGACGGATAGCCTCCATATAGATAGGCGTCTTGCCAAGCATGTTCTTGGCTTCTGTGCCGACCGCGTGAACGACCTTGCGGCCATTCTGGTTCACGTACGCGACAACCGACGGTTCATCGAGCTGAATACCGTGGCCTTTGACATAGACCAGAGTGTTCGCTGTACCCAGATCGATCGCCATGTCGGTCGACATGAGACTGAAGAGTTTGCCGAGCATAGTCGAGGGCTCCAGGCGCGCGAATCAGCCAGACGCGCGTTGCCATACCCCCCGTAGCGTGTGTGGCGTTTCGGAAATGTTAATGCAAGACCGCACTGCCAATTAACCAGCCACAGACGGATCGCAGCGTTCCTGCTACGGCAACCCCAGCAATTGCAGGGCATTTTCTCGCCTGACAGGAGATTTCAGACGGAACGCTTTAGCCCATGTCTCCCGCGCGTTTACCGGCTTGCGGGGGCGCCCCGGGACCTGCATGGAGAGGACGCGCTTTCCGAGCGGGTTTACACGACATGACAGATACTTCCAGCGCGGCCAGTATCGGACGCTTCGCCGCCTTCCGATACCGCCCGTTCGTCCTGTTCTGGAACGCCCGGCTGCTGACGACGTTCGGGGCTCAGATCCTGTCAGTCGCCGTCCTCTGGCACATCTACGAACTGACCCGTGACCCTCTCTATACGGGTCTAGTCGGGCTGGTTCAGTTCGTTCCCCTCTTCCTGCTTGTGCTGGTCACAGGTACGGCCGCCGACCGGTTCGGTCGCAGGCTCATAATGGGTCTGTCGATCATTCTCCTGGCTGCATGCGGAGCCGTCATGGCCCTGTTGAGCCTGGCGCACGCCATCACGCCGCACGTGATGCTGGCGGTGCTGGCTGTTTTCGGCGTCGGGCGTGCGTTCATGGGCCCGGCGTCTTCGTCTCTCGTCGTCAGCCTTGTGCCATCAGAACACTTCGCCAACGCGGTGACCTGGAACTCGTCCGCCTGGCAGGCCGCCACCATCATCGGGCCGGCGTTCGGCGGCGTGCTGCTGACATTCGGGGAGCCCCATTTCATCGACTGGCTGGCGAACGCCGGTCAACCGGGCGCCGCCGCTGTTCTCAGCGGACGGGGGCCGGAGATCGCCTATTTTGCGGGCTTCATCTTCATGGCCATCGGCGCGGTCCTGATTTTCGCTGTCCCGAAGACGCCGCACTCGCCGCCGAGGGAGCGCCCAACCCTGCACAACATGCTCGAGGGCTTCCGCTACATCTGGCGGCAGAAAGTGGTTCTGGGCGCGGTCTCGCTCGACCTCTTCGCCGTCCTGATGGGAGGCGTGATCGCCCTTCTTCCCATCTACGCCACGGACATTCTGGATCTCGGAGGCTGGGGTCTTGGCCTCCTTCGTGCGGCGCCCGGCATCGGGGCCATCGCCATGGCGGCTGTCATCGCGATTTTCCCGATCCGCGACCACGCCGGACTGATCATGTTCATCTGCGTTGGCCTGTTTGGCATTTTCACTGTCGTCTTCGGCCTGTCCGAGGTTGCCTGGCTCTCCATTGTGGCGCTCATCTGCCTGGGCGGAGCGGACATGGTCAGCGTCGTGGTACGCGAAACCCTGCTGCAACTCTGGACGCCCGACGAGGTCCGGGGCCGGGTCAACGCCGTGAACGGCGTCTTTGTGTCGGCGTCCAACGAGCTGGGCGAGTTCCGTGCGGGCAGCATGGCGCGGGTTATAGGCGGCGGGCCGGATGGCGTCGTGGCGGCGGCGGTCATTGGCGGCGTAGGCGCGATCCTGGTAGCCATCGCCTGGGCCGGCATGTTCCCGACGCTCAGAAAGATCCGGAAGCTGGACAAGGCCGTCTGAGCGTTTAGTCTCAGTACGGCTTCACGCCGAGGATTTCCGCTTCCCACGCCGTCATTGATGTTGTGCCGGTATAGTTGCCGCCGCTGTCGTAGGTGCGCACCGACAACAAGGCAGAATCCGACGACTGGGGCGCCGGCGTGTATCCGCCTGCATAAACCGGCGTGGCCGCCGCCTGTGCCTGCTCCACACGCGGCGTCTGCGCGGCGCAGGCCGCTGAGTCCTGCTTGCACAGCTTGTCGAGCGCGAACCGCGTCTTGAGGCCGTATTGCTGCACGAAGCGTTCAAGGTGACTGCCGCCCAGCGCCGCCGAAAGGTATTCAAGGCTGTTGAGGTCCGACGTGCTCATGTCTGGCTTGCCGAACAGCCGGTTCCAGCGCGTCGTCAGATCGCTGACGTAAAGATTGTGCCGCTGCTGGTTGTTCTGGATGCCTGCCCGCTTGAAGGCCACGGCATACTCCGCCCATTTCTGATCCTGAACGCGCATGTCGTTCTGCGCACTGTAGTAGGCGATCCAGTCCTCCTCGCCGTAACTGGAGCCCTGACCCTGTGCGATCCGTTTCTTGATGCGGTCGTAGCGAGCAAGCTGGAACGCCTCGCCGCCATGCAAAGGCCTGAAGTACACTGTGGCCTGGGGGGGCTTTCCCCTCTTTTCGACATAGGCGCGCAAGACCAGCTCGAACGCGGGGACGCTGGACTCAAGATCAAATCCGCAATCGAAAAAGCTGGCGACGCCCCGGTAGAAGCCGAAATACGGCGACGAAATGAGGCACGGCTGCATGAGCCGGGCAATCTCGCGATCCGGGCCGTTCAGCTGCCAGTAGTGCGCCGCCCAGAGGGATCGCAAAGCCTCATTCACCGTGGCTGACCGTCCCGTATTGCGGTATTCGAACGGCGCATCCGGCGGCGGATATCCTTCCAGCGCCGCGATCATCGCCTTCATCGCCTCCGCGTCGCCGCTCTGCGCCAGCGCCTTGAGCCGCTCAAGACCCGCGAAGGTGGGCACGCGCTCATACGCCTTCACCACCGCCTTGAGTTCGTTCCTTTCAGCGCCCGACAGCTTGCGCGGCGACATCGCGGGGCGTTGCAGCTCGACCACTTCCTCGATGAAACGCTGGCTGCGCGCCTGCTTCGCGGCGATCTCGGCCCCGGTCGGCGCAGGGCCCGGCGCTCCGGCTCGCAGTCCAGTCCAGGCTCGCTCGGTCGGCATCAGCGCGCCGGGCCGGTTCTTGAGGTAGCAGTAGGATGGATGATCCTTCTGCGCGCCGTCCTGGAAGGTCCAGGACCGGCAGGGACCGTCTGCCTCGCAGCGAGCCTGACAGGCGGCGAAGTCGCCGCGTTTCGCGATCGAGACGTGATAGTCGTTGCCGGGACGTCCGTAGCCTTTGTCGGCCTTGCCGGGCGAACTCGTTTTCAGGGGCGAGATGGGGCTCTCGCGTAGTCCAGACACGGCATTGGGATCGGGCTTCTGCTCGTCCGCCAGATTCTTGATCCAGCAATAGGATGCTGAGCCGCCAGGCGGCGAGAACAGTGTCCACGCGCGGCACTCGGCGTCGCCTTCACAGGAAGCCTTGCAGGACTTCCAGTCCTCCCGCGCCGTGGAGAATGACCGGAAGTCGTTGCCGACAATATCGACGCCGGGCTTGGGCTGCCAGACCTGCGCACTGGCAAGACTGGCCCCGAAAACGAGCGCAAGCACCAGAAGCACAGCTGATCGCAGCGATGTCATGGATTTGCCCCCTCTCAAGTCCTCAAAAATTAGAGCCATCCGCTCCTATCCGCCATTGATTTATGGCGCCCTTCGCGCATCCGTGAAGTGCGGATAGAACGCTCCCCGGCGTCGAATCGCGGAGACCCCATAGATGGCCTACTGGCTGATGAAATCGGAACCGGACGTGTTCGGCTGGGAGGACCAGCTGGCGGTTGGCCGCAAGGGCGAGCCGTGGACCGGCGTCCGCAACCATCAGGCCAAGCTGAACCTGATGAAGATGAAGCGCGGCGACCGCGCCTTCTTCTACCATTCCAACATCGGCAAGGAGATCGTCGGCATCGTCGAGATCGCCCGCGAAGCCTATCCCGACCCCTCTGCCGAAGAGGGAAAGCCCTGGGTCTGCGTCAACACCGTCGCCGTCGAACCGCTCAAGACGCCCGTGACCCTGGAGGCCGCCAAGGTCGAGCCCGAGCTGAAGGACATGGTGCTGGTCAACAACACGCGCCTGTCGGTGCAGCCGGTCACCGCTGCCGAGTGGGCGCACATCTGCCAGATGGGCGGGCTGAAAGGGTAAGAGCCGAGATGGGTCTGGGGGACTTCTTCTCGCAACTGGCCCGAGAGGCGGTGACGGACGCCATTTCGGAGGCGGCAGAGCGCGGACTTGCAAACCGTGCAAACCGCAGAAAGCCGGGCGAGCCTGCGCCAACTTTCGTTCAGTATGGCCGGGCCACAAGGATCGTTACCGCAGTCACTTGCGCGCTTCTGGGGTCGATCCTTGCGTTCATGGCAATAGCTGTTGCCGGCGCAGAGCCCCTGAAGGATGCCCTCATCCTCACTCCCTTCTTCGGAGCAATTGCGATCGGGATGTCTATCGCTGGCTACGACACCTTTGTTCGCAGGGTCGATTGGGATGACAGGAAAGTCCGCTTTCGCAGCTGGAACCGGGATCGGGATATCCTATGGACCGACATCACCTCCCTAAAGAATATTCCCTACCAGCGATCCTGGCGTGTCGGGTTTCGGGATGGAACAGGGTTCGGGATATCCGAGACCATGCCTGGTAGCCGCTATTTCCTGTCCCGCGTGGACCGCCGTTTGACGCCGGCATCGTTGCGCAACTGGCCCGGCAGCAAGAGGCGCAAACGCAGGCAGCGAAGCAAGAAGCGCTGAGGCGCCTAACCCAGCACGATCTCCCGCTGCACGCCAATGGCCTGCAGGAACGCGCGGTCGTGGCTGACCACGAGCAGCGCGCCGTCATAGCTGGAGAGCGATAGCTCCATCTCCTCAATCGAGGCGATGTCGAGGTGGTTGGTCGGCTCGTCCAGCATCAGCAGAAGCGGCGGCTCGCGCGCTGACAGCACGCAGGCGAGACCGGCGCGCAGGCGTTCGCCTCCGCTGAGATCGCCCACCAGCGCCAGCGCCGCCTTGTTGCGGAAGGCAAAGCGAGCGAGCGCCGAGCGCGCTTCGAACTCGTTCAGTTCCGGGTTCAGTCGCTGCATGTTGGCGAGGATCGTCGTCTCGCGGTCGAGCAGCGCCACATGCTGGTCCAGCAGCGCGATGCGCCCGTCGAAGCGGCGGATGGCTCCCGAAGCTGGCTCCATCTCGCCCACGACCAGCTTCAGAAATGTCGTCTTGCCGGAGCCGTTGGCGCCGTTGACCGCAATGCGCTCCGGCCCGCGGATACGGAAAGACAGCGGCCCGAACACACGGCGCCCGCCGCGTTCTGCGGTGACGCCGTCGAGGATCAGCACGTCTCGAGAGCCAGGCAGCGCCGTGCTGGGCGTATCCACATGAAGCGGCGTCAGGATCTCGATCCGCTTGCGGGCCTCCTCCAGCGTCTCCTCGGCTTCGGCCTTGCGGCGCTCGGCCAGGCGATTGTCGCGCGAGAGCGATGCTTCGGCGCGGTCCTGCTTGAAGTCGAACGCCATCTTGGAGTGGCTGGCGGACCGGCGCTCGGCGATGCCTGTCTTCTCGCGCTTCTGACGCTTCTCGCGTTGCTGCTGGACTTCAGCCGCCACTCGCGCAGCTGTGGATTCCGCGCGGTCGAGGTCGCGCTCGGCTTCCGCGCGAGCCGCCTCGCGTGCCTCTGCGAAGGCGGACCAGCCGCCGCCCACAACGGTGACGCCAACCGGCGTCAGCTCGACGATGCGGTCCATGGTCTCCAGCAAGCTACGGTCATGGCTGGCCACCAGGGCGCAGCCCTGCCAGCGCCGCAGCAGTGAGGCGATCTGGCCCCGCCCGTCGGCGTCGAGGTTGTTGGTGGGTTCGTCGAGCAGCAGGATGTCGGGCTGTGCGAGGATCAGACGGACGAGCGCGACGCGCGTGCGCTCGCCGCCGCTGAAGGTAGCGATGGTGCGAGCAAGATCGGGCGGCGCTATGCCGGTGTCCCGGAACGCGTCGGCGATGCGCTGTTCGAGCGTCCAGTCGGCCAGCTCGATATCATCGCCGTCGCCGTCCCCCGCTTCGATGCGCTGGAGGCGGTTGATGTCGCAATCGATACCCAGCGCAACGGACAGCGTGATTGTCTCATCAGGCCATTCCTGCTGGAGAACGCCGATACGGCCGGAGACCGCGACAGACCCGGACGCCGGCTCCGCTTCGCCAGCGATCAGCTTCAGCAACGTCGACTTGCCCGACCCGTTGCGCCCGACGAGCCCGACACGCTCGGCGCCCACGGTAAGTGTGAGACCGGAAAACAGTACGCGGCCCCCGGGCACGGAGGCGGACACGTTATCGAATGTGATGAGTGACATGGAAAGACCCGGAGCTGGACTGAAACGGCTGGCGGCGTTTCTAGAGCTTCAAGGGACTTCCTCCGGCTGCTGGGTCCAGATGATGCGGGCGGCGTGACAAGTCAATCCCGGCCGCCCGTCCGGCGTCTGCCCGCTCCACACACAATCCGTGCCCGAAGCGAGCGGTCGCCACTACGCCGCCATCCGCTTCGCTCGCCGGACCTCGAGTTTGTTGAGCGCGTGTACGTAGGCGCGCGCAGAGGCTACCAGCGTGTCGGGGTCAGACGCCTTGCCGGTCGAGACGATGCCGTCGTCGGCGAGGCGGACCGAGACGGTCGCCTGTGCATCGGTTCCGCCGGTGACGGCGTGGACCTGATAGAGTTCCAATTCCGCCTCGTGCGGGGCGATGGCGCGGATGGCGTTGAAGATCGCGTCCACCGGGCCGTTGCCGCAGGCGGATGTGGACTTCAGCTCGCCATCGACGATCATCTCGATGTCGGCGGTCTGCGGGCCGTCCGTGCCGGCCACGATTTTCAGGCGCGTGATCGACATGCGCTCCTGCGCGCCCGCCAGCTGGTCGTCGACCAGGGCGATGATATCCTCGTCGAAGACGTGCTTCTTCTTGTCGGCCAGATCCTTGAAGCGCTTGAACGCATCGTTCAGCGCCTCCGGCTCCAGCTCGTAGCCCAGCGACTGCAGCTTGTCGCGGAAGGCGTTGCGGCCGGACAGCTTGCCCATGATCAGCGAGGTCGAGGGCACGCCCACATCCTCGGGCTGCATGATCTCGTAGGTCTCACGGTTCTTCAGCATGCCGTCCTGGTGGATGCCGCTTTCATGCGCGAAGGCGTTCTTGCCGACGATGGCCTTGTTGTACTGCACCGGGAAGCCGGTGATCGAGGACACCATCTTGGAAGCGCGCGACAGCTTCTGGGTGACGACCTCGGTGTAGTACGGCATCGAGTCGCCCCGCACCTTCAGCGCCATCACCACTTCTTCAAGTGCGGCGTTGCCGGCCCGCTCGCCCATGCCGTTGATGGCGCACTCGATCTGGCGCGCGCCATTGATGACGCCCGACAGCGAGTTGGCGACTGCAAGACCCAGATCGTTGTGGCAGTGGGTGGAGAAGATTACCTTGTCCGAATCCGGAATGGTGTCGATCAGGCGGCGGATCAGCTCGCCGTATTCCGACGGATGCGAATAGCCCACCGTGTCCGGAACGTTGATCGTGCGCGCGCCCGAGCGGATCGCGACGTCGATCGCCTTGCAGAGGAAGGTGAACTCGGTGCGGGTCGCATCCTCGGCTGACCACTCCACGTCGTCAGTCAGGTTCCGCGCGTGGCTGACCGAGGCGCCGATAGCCTCCAGCACGGCGTTCTCGCCCATGCGCAGCTTGTGCCTCATGTGGACGGGGCTGGTGGAGATGAAGGTGTGGATGCGCGGACGCCGCGCCTTGCGGACGGCCTCGCCTGCGCGGTCGATGTCGGTTAGGGTGGAGCGCGCCAGCGAGCAGATCACCATGTCGCCAGCGTTCTCGGCGATCTGGGAGACGCACTGGAAGTCGCCCTCGGACGAGGCGGCGAAACCGGCCTCGCAGATGTCGACCTTCATTTCCTGCAGGAGTTCGGCGAGCTCCAGCTTCTCACGGACGGTCATCGACGCGCCGGGCGACTGTTCGCCGTCGCGCATCGTAGTGTCGAAGATCAGGACCCGGTCTTTGCCGGTCTGGGTGGATGAGGCGGTGGTCATTGGATTCGCGTCCTGGGACGGTGTTGTCATCGAAGGGCTGGTCTAGGCTTCACCCCTGGACGCGCGATCCGCCGTTGTCAGACGGACTCAGTACGCACCCAGGGGCTGCTAAGCAGCCCCCGAAGGAGAAGCAGCGTGCAGGAACGCTGGATGGGGCCCGTCGTGCGCATAGAATGGTTCTACTATGCAGGCCGGGGGACTCGTCAAGAGCGGCGAGCCTGTGGCGAGCTCGCGATGGTCTCAATCTCGGGCGCGGGGCCCCCGGCGCCGGGGGCCGCTTGATGCCCAACGGCAGCCGGCTCCTCATCCGCCCGGACCGCCTTGCGGGCCGCAAGCGCTACCATCAGCCAGATTCCGACAACGGCTGCGGCAAGCGCAATGGCGGCTATCATGCCGCCGGACAGCGCAGAACCCACCGATTGCCCCAGAAGCGCGACGATGGCCGTCTTCGGAATGGATCCAATGGTGAGGCCGGCGATGAAGCGCCAGAACACCGATCGGCTGGCGCCGAACGCCATGTTAACCACGATCGCGGGCGCTGTCGGTACGTTGCGTACGATCAGGCTGGCGAGGAAATCGTTGCGGCCGATGAACCGCGACATCCGGTTCACGGTGCTGCCGCCATAGCGCTCGACGAGCTGCGAGCCGCCCAGCCGGCCCAGATAGAAATGCAGCGCGCCCGCTACGATGGTGCCGGCCATGGAATACATGAACCCGGCCCACGGCCCGAACGCCACCACGCAGGCCCCGATCAGCACGAACTGGGGCGCCGCCACGAATGACGACAGGCAGAAGATCGCGATCACGGCCGGCAGCGCCCAGGGCCCGGTCCGGAGAGTTTCCAGCCATTCTTCGGCGTGAACCGACATGCTGATGACACCGGACTTGCCAAGACCGATCATCAGGCCGACGCCTGCGAGCAGCGCAAGCGACACCCAGACCGTCCGCCAGGCCCGGGAGTCCATGTTGTTGAGAAAGGCCAGCAGCTTCTTCATGAAGGGGCCCCAATGCTCCCGGCACGAAAGGCGGTCAAGGATTCTGGGCGCCTGCGGGCGACACACGATTGTCGCACAGGCATGATGGAAAGCGGAATGCACATGTTCAGGACTGCCCTTCTCCCGCTCGCCCTGCTTCCCTTCCTGTTGGTGGGAGCCTGCGCCACGCCGCCTTCCGCCCAAACGGAAGGCTCCGGATGGTCTGCGCCGACGCTTGGCGGTTCTGTCCCGCTTGTCATCGCTCACCGCGGCGCCTCCGGCCTGCGGCCCGAGCACACGATTGAAGCCTACAAACTGGCCATCGAACAAGGCGCGGACTGTATCGAACCGGATCTCGTCATGACGAAGGACGGCGTTCTCGTCGCCCGCCACGACACCTACCTCTCCACGACAACCGACGTCGCATCCCGCCCCGAGTTCGCGTCGCGCAAGCGGCCCTCGCCCGATCCGGAGTTCAGCGCCCGCGAGGACTGGTGGGTGATCGATTTCACGCTCGCGGAACTCAGGACCTTGCGCGCCGTGCAGAGTTTCCGCGGCCGCTCGCCGGAATTCAACGGCGCCTATCCGATCCCGACATTCGACGAAGTTCTCGACCTTGCCAGCCGCTCGAGGACGGCGTCCGGCAAACCGGTCTGCGTCTATCCGGAAGCCAAGTCGCCGGCCTATCATTCCGCCCAGGGGAAGGACGTTCTCGCCCCGATCCTCGACCGGCTAAAAGCCCACGGCTTTGACAAGCCCGGCGCGCCGGTCTTCATACAGTCCTTCGAGCCGGATTTCGTGCGGCGCGCCAACGCCGCCACGAACCTGCCCGTGGTGATGCTGGCCGGCTCCAAGGCCGACTACGACGCGGCCCTCGCGCTGCCCGGCGCGCCGTTCTGGGATGGCGCTGGCGTCACCCACCCCATGGTCGCAAATCCCGACGGCTCCTCGACGGGCCTGATCGAAAAGGCGCACAGCCAGGGCATCCCGGTCCACGTCTGGACCTATCGCGACGACGTTCCCGTCAACGGGGGCTCGGCCGCTGCCGCGATGAAAGTCGCGCTTACCCTCGGGGTGGACGGTTATTTCACCGACTTCCCCGCCAGCGGCGTCGTCGCCCGCGAGGCTTTCGCAAGCGGAAAATAGGCGGGGTATCGGGGCCGCAGGACGGATACCATCCTGTCCGGAACGTCATGCAGTTCATGACTGAATGGTCACGGCTGTACCCGTGAAATTGTGGAACAGTTTGCGTCGGGCGCTCGTTGAATTTGCTGATAGCGTGCGCCGCACGTCCTGTTCACCCTCGCCCCGGAAAGGTCGAACACCATGAAGTTCACTCTCGCACTCGCAGCCGCCGCAGCCGCCATGTCGATGGCTGCATGCTCGGAAGACACCGTCGTTGAAGATACGCCGGATGTGATCGTCGCTCCGCCGGTCACCGATCCGGCACCGGCTCCGATGACGCCACCGGCTACAGATCCGGCCATGCCGGCGGATCCGTCGATGCCGACCGACCCAGCCATGCCGCCCAGCGACGCGCCGATGACGCCGCCGGCTACGGACCCGGCAGCTCCGCCCCCGGGCTGATCACACCGCGCTGATAAGAAGAACGGCCCCGGACATTCGTCCGGGGCCGTTTGACTTTCAGGCCATGCAATTGATCAGTGAGCGCCGTCTATTGTCTCAATTTTTATTAGCGCTTGAATTTTTGTGATTTTGTTGATC
>CAYOWK010000063.1:0-21443 GCA_964407665.1 uncultured Rhizobium sp.
GGGGCGGTCATGCCGGCTGCTGCGGCTTCGGCGAAGCGCGGCCAGAGCTCGGCATGGACACCGCCCATCTCGACGCAGAGGACGGCGAGCTGCTCGAGAAACTGCGAGGCCTGCTGTCCGGCGACGCCTGCCCATACGCGCGCCCCGCGTGGCGAAGCGGGGGAGACGGCGATGCGCTCGGCCATCATGGCGCAGGCTTCGGCGGCGGCGGCGCCATCAACGAGATCGTCCGAGACCGTGTCGCCGGCGATCTCGTGGATGGCGGCGAGATCGCGGATCAGCGCGGCGCCGTCGATCTGTGGGTTCTTCTCGATAGTTTCGAGGCGGACGGCGAGGTCTTCCAGCGTGCGGTCCATGCGCGGGGCCCGCAGGGCGCCGCGCTCGATCTCGCTGATCAGGCGTCTGAGTGTGGCGGCGTCACGGTTGAGGCCGGTCAGCGGATGCTTCAGCAGCGCGAGCAGCGTGACCGGTTCGGCCGGGTCCAGCGCCCAGCGCATCAGCATCAGGAGGAAGCTGCCGCTTTCCGTCCGGTGCAGGGGTTCGCCTGCGGAGGCGGGGACGTCGACGCCCCAGCGTTTGAGGATGGCCGAAACGCGGCGGGCGAGCCCGGCTTCCGGGGTCACCAGCGCGGCCGTCGCGCCAGGCGTTTCCAGCGTTTCGCGCAGGAGGAGGGCGGCGGCGAGGGCTTCCTCGGCTTCGTCTTCGGCCTCGATCAGGGTGAGGCCTTCAAGGCCGCGCCGCACCAGCACGTCCGCCGGTTCGGGGTGGGCGAGGTGTTTCAGGCGCGTGTTCCAGGAGGGCGTCGATTCGGCCGGCGCGAGCGCCTCGTTCACCAGCCTGCGCCGGGCCGCAAGTGAGGGAGGGGCCTCTTCGGGGGCCAGCGAGCGGACGTCCGAGGGGTTCACGCCGATGTTCCGAAGGGCGCAGAACAGGGCGTGCTGAGGGTGGCTGGGCGCGCGCTCCACCGATGGCCAGTCCTCGAGATCGGGGTCGAGGCCGGGGAGAATGATCGCGCCCAGCGGCAGGCGCAGGACGGCCTCCATCAGGACGCGGCCGTTCGGTGTGGCGCCTGTCGAGCCGGCAATGATAACCGGGTGTTGCGGCGGGGCGGCTTCCCAGCGTGCGGCAAGCGCGAGAGCGGCTTCGCGCTGGCGGGCCATCGTGTCCATCGCGCCCTGTTCTTCAAGCCAGGCGGGCCAGTGCTGCGCGACGATCTCGAGGAAGGAGGCGGAGATGCGCCAGTGTTCGGCCAGGTCTGTTTCGAGCGACAGTCCGGTCACGCGCTCCCAGTCGACGCCGCCCGCGACGGCGGCTTCGTCGAGGAGCTTGGCGAGCTCGTCAGCCGCCGCCAGTGCCGAGGACGGGGGGAGTTCGGGCTCTTTCATCGCCTTGCGCCAGCCCTGGATCAGGCGGGCCAGAGCGCCGCGACGGCGCGCAGGTGCGATGGCGGGCGGCAGGTCCAGCGCTTCGGGGCCGATGGCGGCGCTCGCGTCCTCTGCGTCGCCCATGGCGCGGATGTCGGGAACGATCAGCGCGCCGCCCATCGCCGTGTAGAGCGACATCGCGAAGGCGCGGCCGGCGCGGCGGTTGGGCAGGAAGACGATGGCGTCGCCAAGCGCTGCCGGGTTCTGGCGCGCGCCGGTGGCGTCGATCAGGGCGCCCGCTAGCGCGTCGAGGAAGGGCGCCGACGGCGGGATCGACCAGATGCGCGGACCCTGCCCGGCGTCGAAGAGGCCGGATGCGGGGTTCAGCGGCGAGGCTCCATCTTGTCCAGCAGCGCTTCGGCCTCGTCGCGGGCGGCGGGGTCGCCGACGTGCATCCAGAACGGCGACATCACCGCGCCCATCAGGCGCCCGCGTGCGTTGAAGTCGCTCCAGTAGCGGTTGGCGGAGAAGGGCTCCACCGGGTAGCCGGTGAGGCGGTCGGCTTGCGTGATGTAGGAGCCGGCGAAGACGTAGGGCGCGCGCGGCCGGTCGCCCCGGCGTTCGAGCTGGCCGGCGCTGCTGAGGTAGAAGTCGCCGGGCCCACGAAAGCCCATCGTCTGGTCCATGTCCGCCAGCAGCAGCAGGGCGTCCATGCGCGAGCCGTCCCACTGGTCGGCGAGCTTCAGGTAGGTGTCGTCGCCATCGGTGGCCCAGGTGACGTCGGTGTTGATGGCGAAGAAGGGATCGGGGCCAATGAGGGGCAGGGCCTGGATGACGCCGCCGCCGGTCTCGAGCAGCACCTTGCGCTCGTCCGAGATGATGATCTCGAGATCGGTGCGCCTTGCGAGATGCGCTTCCATCTGGTCGGCGAAGTGGTGGACGTTGACGATGGCGCGTTCGACGCCCTGGCGCACCAGCTTGTCGAGGACGCGGTCGACCAGTGTGCGGCCTGCGACCTCGATCAGCGGCTTGGGCCGCGTGTCGGTGAGGGGCTTCATGCGGGTGCCGAGGCCCGCAGAGAGCAGCATGGCGGTGCGGATACGGGTCATGGGGCGGGCACCAGCAGGTGGGGTGCTGCGGCCTTCACGAAGTCATGCGCCTCGCCCAGCGCCGGGTGGCTCAGCGTCTCGTTGAGGAGGCCGCGCAGGCGGGGCTGGAAGCTGTCGTACTTGGGCTTGGCGTCGCGCACGACGAGGCGGGCGAAGATGCCCATGATCCGCATCATGTTCATGGCGCCCAGGACCGCGAGGCGTTCGTCGAAGGCCGCGCGGGTGAGGCCGGTTCCGGCGAGGTAGGCGGCAATGGCGGCTTCGCGGGCTGCGGGTGAGACGTCGCGGCGGGCGTCGTGCAGCAGCATCGACATGTCCCACTCGCCCCAGCCGAGGACAGCGTCCTGGAAGTCGATGAGGCCGACCTTCTTCAGGCCCTCTCGTTCGGGCATCCAGATCAGGTTCTCGGCGTGCGGGTCGCGCAGGATCAGGGCGCGCGGGAAATCCTCGGCCTGTGCGATGAGGTTTTCGCGCACCCGCTCCCAGCGCAGGCGGACCGCATCGCTGATCCGGAAGTCGAGATCGCGCTTGGGCATCCACTCGACGAAGAGGTCGGCGTTGGCGCTGAGGGCGAGGTGGTCGTAGGTGAGGATCGGCCATTCGCCGCCGGGATAGGGCAGCGTGAACGGCGGTTTCTGGCTGTGAACCGCGGCCAGCATTTCGCCCGCCGCCGCATAGAGCGCGATCTCGTCGCCGCCCTTGCGGATGACCTCCGCAAACAGCTCGTCGCCGAGGTCCTCGACCAGGGCGAGGCCGTGTTCGAGGTCGACAGCCAGAATGTCCGGGGCGCCGAGGCCGAGCACGGAGAGGTAGGCGGCGACGGCCGCGAAGGCCTCGACGCGGGAGGCGGCGTCGCGGGAGACCGCATTCCAGCCCAGCGCGAGCCGTTCTTCTTCCGTGGCGCCGGGCGGGCAGGGCGAGGTTTCGCGCTTGGGGGCGTCCATCAGCATGGCGGTCTGGCCGCCCGGGACGCCTGGGACGGAGCGGCGCAGGCGTTCATACCGGCGGGTGGACGCATCGGGGTTCAGGGGCGTGCGCTGCGCGCTTCCCCAACCGGACCGGTTGAGGAATTCGACGATCTCGCTTTCGCGATAGTTACCGCCAGTCGCCGCCAAGCCGGATGCTCCAGTCGCTGTGATCGGAGAGTCGGGCGATTCGCCCGTCCCCGGCAAAGGATAGTGAGATATCGAGACGCCCCGGCGGCAGATCGCCTCCCAGACGCTCGGGCCATTCGATCAGGCAGAGGCCATCCGCCGATTCGTCGAGGCCAAGTTCGCGGGCCTCGCGAGGATCCTGCAGGCGGTAGAGGTCGAAATGCCAGATGTCGAGGTCCGGAGCGGGGTAGGTCTGCACAAGCGTGAAGGTGGGGCTGGGCACGTCCACATCCTCGCCCATCAGGGTGCGGATCAGGGCGCGGGCGAGGGTTGTCTTGCCGGCGCCGAGCCCGCCGGTGAGCGTGATGACGTCGCCCGGCGCGCAGACAGCCGCCACGCGCGCGCCCAGGGCGGCGGTATCGGCTTCACTGTTAAGGCTGACGTCGAGCAACCGTGCGTCCATTGGGCTGATTTGCCGGTCCCTGCGCCTGCTTACAATAGCCGGACGGTCATTGGTGTTCTAAAGCAGACAATCTACTGCACGCCCGGCGCGCACAGGCCGGGATGCAGCCTCAGACGCAGACTTACGGAGACTTCATGTCGGGGCAGCCAGGCCGGATTGTCATCATTGGCGCAGGTCAGGCCGGGGCGCAGGCGGCTGTTTCGCTGCGTCTGGCCGGTTACGAGGGGGGACTGACCATCGTCGGCGACGAGACGGCGCCGCCCTACCAGCGGCCGCCGCTGTCCAAGGGCTACCTGAAAGGGGAGCTTGACGCCGAGCGTCTCTGGCTGAAGCCGGCCGAATACTATCCCGAGCACAAGGTTGACCTGGTCACCGGATCACCGGTTGTCCGGATCGACATGGCGAACCGGCTTGTGGAGCTGGCGACAGGGTCGGCGCTTTACTGGGACAGGCTGCTGATCGCCACGGGCGCCCGCCCCCGCAAGCTGGACGTCCCCGGCGCGCAGCTGGACGGCGTGCTGGAGTTGCGGACGCTGGCGGATGTCGACCGGCTCAAGCCGCGCCTGACAGCGGGCTCGCGCATGGTGGTCGTGGGAGCGGGCTATATCGGGCTTGAGGCGGCCGCCGTCGGACGCCAGCTTGGGGCTGCGGTCACGGTGCTGGAGTACGCTCCGCAGGTGCTTGGCCGGGTCGCCGGACCGGAAATCGGCCAGTTCTATGTGGATGTGCACACGGCTGAGGGCGTGGATCTGCGCGTGAACGCGCGGCTGGCCGGTTTCGAGGGCATGGACAGGGTCATGGGCGTCCGGATGGACGACGGCGAGGTCATTCCGGCCGATATCGTCCTGGTGGGTGTTGGCGTCGTCCCCAACATGGAAATCGCCCGGGACGCCGGTATCGTGTGCGGCAACGGGATCGTCGTGGACGCCGATGGCCGCACCAGCCAGCCGGATGTGTTCGCGGCAGGCGACGTCGCGTTCCGGCCGCTGGTCCACTATGGCCGCGAAGGCCGGCTGGAGTCGGTCCATAACGCCATTGAGGGCGGGAAGCTCGTCGCCGCCGCCATGCTGGGTCAGGACCCGCCGGCGGTCGATGTGCCGTGGTTCTGGTCGGACCAGTATGATCTCAAGCTGCAGACCGCCGGCTTGTGGAACGGGGCGGACACCCATGTGGTCCGCGGCCATCCGGCGACGCGCAAGTTTGCAGTGTTTTACCTTAGGGAAGGCAGACTTCTGGCCGTGGATGCGGTCAATTCCGCGCCGGAATTCATCGTCGGAAAGAAGCTGATTGCCTCAGGGGCGCCGCTTGCGTCAGCCGAACTAGGCGATACATCCATTTCAATGAAAGACATCGGCGCACGGGCCGTAAAGGCCTGACGCCTCCTCCCCGGGAGTTTCTACGCCTATGCCGAAGATCACTTACGTCGACGCCTCCGGCAAGGAGCGCACGGTTGAAGGCAAGAACGGGATGACCGTCATGGAGACGGCCATCAAGAACAACATTCCCGGGATCGACGCCGACTGCGGCGGCGCCTGCGCCTGCGCCACCTGCCACGTCTATGTGGACGGCGCCTTCACCGACAAGGTCGGCAAGCCGTCGGCGATGGAGCAGTCCATGCTCGATTTCGCCGAGAACGTGCAGCCGAACTCCCGCCTGTCCTGCCAGATCAAGATCAAGGATGATCTGGACGGCCTGAAGGTGACGACCCCGGAAAGCCAGCACTGAGGGCTAGCGGACCAAGTCCGATGCTCTCCCTACTCACCGCTCATCCCGACGAAAGTCGGGATCCAGAGCGTGAAACCCGGGCATGTCGGTTTTTAGGGGCCACTTCTTTCTGGTGCTTGCGGCCCTGAATCCCGACTTTCGTCGGGATGAGTGGTGATAAGTCCGGTACCTAGCCGTATCCTCGTCCCTAAGCCGCCGCGATGGCGTCGGCGCGGAGTTCCAGTTCGCCGTTGGCGGCGTGCGGAGCTGCGGTTTCCGGGAGGTGGCAGATGACCGTCGTCCCGGCGCCCGGCGAGGATTTCATCATCACATAGCCGCCGTGCAGCTCGACGAAGTGGCGCACCAGAGAGAGGCCGAGGCCTGCGCCGCGCGTGTCGCCGGAGTTGAACGAGTCGAAGGCGCCGGCTTGCCGTTCGGGCGCGATGCCCTTGCCGGTGTCGGAGACGGCCAGACGGATGATCCCGTCGGTCTTGCTGGCTTCGATCTTCACATGGCCGCCCGCACCGGTGAACCGCAGCGCGTTGGACAGGAGGTTGAACATCACCTGCCGGATGCGTTTCTCGTCGGCGTGGATCGATCCGATGCGGCTGTCACAGTTCACCTCGACCCGCACCTTGGTGTCGACGGCGTTGGTGACCACGAGATCGACTGACTCCTGAATGACTGTCTTCAGCTGGAAGTCCGAGAGGTCGAGTTCCATGCGGCCCGCTTCGATCATTGCCAGATCCAGGATGTTGCCGATGAGCTTGGAGAGGTGGTCTGCGGCGGAGAGGATGGACCCCACCTGTTCGCGCTGCTTGTCAGTCAGGTCGCCGGGACGGCCGCTTTCGAGGAGTTCGGCGTAGCCGAGGATGGTCGTGAGCGGCGAACGCAGCTGGTAGGAGACGTTCTGAACGAACTCGGTCTTCAGCCGGTCAGCGGTCTCGAGTGCTTCAGCGCGATCCTTCAGCGCTGTCTCGACCTGGCGTTGGGCCGTCACGTCCATGAAGGCGATCAGTGTGGCGCCGTTCGGCAACGGCTGAGTGAGCCATTGCAGCGTCTTGGCATTGGATGTCTTCATGACGCCGTTGTCGGGCTGGCGGTATTCCGGGCTGGGGTTGGTGACCCGGCCCTTCATGTTCGACCACACGTTGCGGTCGTGGAAGATGCGCGAGCATTCCTCCACCAGCGCGTCGAAGTCGGGACGGTCGCCCAGCGTCGGACGAAGCTCCCACAGTTCGGCAAAAGCCTTGTTGTGAAGGCGCATGCTGCCGTCGGCGCCGAACACCGCAACAGCTTCGCGCAGGTTGTCGAGCGTCGCCTTCTGCGTGTTGATCAGGGCGTTGTATTCAGTGCGCAGCGTCAGTTCGTCGGTTATGTCCTTGAACAGCATCAGCGCGCCGCCGAGCGGATGGCGCTGGCGGGTCACGCGCAGGACGCGACCGTCGGGCAGGTTCCACAGGCTCTCGACGATGTCGTTCTTCTCGCCCTGGTAGTAGGCGACCTCGTTGGCGCGCCATTTGCCGAAGTCAGGCTGCGAGGGAAGCTTCCGGCGCTCGCGCAGACGGTCGAGGATGGAGCCGTGGTCAGGCTTTTCAAGCAGCCAGGCCTGATCGATGTCCCACAGCTTCGCGAACGCGTTGTTGTTGAAGATCAGCTTGCGGTCAGGGCCGAAGATCGCGACGGCGTCCGCGACATGGTTCAGCGTCTCGTCATGAGCCTTGACGTGCTTGTCGAGCGTCTCGCGGGCGGATTCGAGGTCCGTGATGTCGAACGCCATTCCGCCGATGCCGCCCGATAGCGGGAACATGGAGACGCGCATGCCGCGACGCTCGCCGGCGACCACCACGTGGCGTGTGTCGTCGGTGTCGGTGTTGGACTGGATCGTCTTCTGGGCCTGCGTGGTGACGTGCTGGTCCAGCATGATCTGGCGGTCGAGGACCTGGTCCATGCTGGAGGCGCCGACAGCCTCGATGTAGGACCGGTTGACCCATTGCAGCTTGCCGGCGCCGGACATGCGCCAGGCCGGGAAGGGCGCCTTGCCCAACATTTCGAGAAAGGCCATCGGGTCGCGCGCAACGGCGACGCGGGCTTCCTCGAAGCGGGCGCGTGCGCCGGATTCCTCAAGGCCCTTGATCGTGGTGTCGGTGATCCAGAGCACGGCGCGTGCGCCGGCGGTCCGGCCATCGGCCTCGAGGAACCGCCCGGACGGGCCGATGATCGTAAGCGAGAAGGGAGCGCCCTCGGCGCGCAGCTGGGTGAGCCGCTCGCGCAGGGTGGTGTCCTGGCCGGCGCCGTCGCGGGATTCGAGGTCGGCGAGGCCTTCGAGGATGCGGACGGCCGGATCGGATGCGGAGCCGTCCTCGGCAAAGCGAAGCAGGCCCATAAGCGCGACGGGCGAGCCATACAGGCTGGGCTGGCCCCATTCCGCCTGTCCTTTGGCGGCGACCGCCATGTCGTCTTCCCAGACCATGACAACGCCGGGGTGGGCGCCGAAGACGCTCTCGGCGCGGGCCAGTTTTTCGCGTGTTTTCTGGGATTCCTCGCGGAATTTGCGGCTGGCGCCGCGAGCTCCGTCGGAGATGCGGATGGCCCACAGCAGCGCGGCGAGTCCGAACATGGCGGCGCCCGCCACGAGCATCATCACGGGCTGGATCACAACTGCGTCCATGTTGCGCCTCTCCGGGCGAATCGGCCCTGAACCCACGCTTTTAGCGGGGAACTCCACAGTTAACCAAATAGCGGAGACCGTTAACGAGGGTTTAACAAACGGGATAACCGGCAATTTTTGCCGGGTTTCAGCTGCAAACAGGGGAAATCAGGGGGCCAGGCCGACGGTCGAGAGGGCCACCAGAAGCCCGGTCTGAGGCGCGATATGGGCGTCCGTATTGCGCCACCACTCGTCCGGGGAGTGGGAATTGCCGCTCTCTCCCCCGCGCGCCAGCGTTAGGGCCGGGATACCCATCGACAGCGGGATGTTGGAGTCGGTGGAAGAGGCTTCAAAGTCCGGTTCGAGCCCCATGTGGGCCATGGCGGCGACGGTGGAGCGCAGGAGCGGCGCGTTGGCAGGCAGGGCGCCGGCGGGGCGGTTCCCGACGGGCTCCAGATCGACGGTCAGGGCCTCGCCGCGTGTGCGTCCTGCGTTTTCGGCTTCAAGGCCTGACTGTACGGCTGCCTTGAGCGCCTGATCCAGCAGGGCCAGCCGGTCCGGCGCGGCCGAGCGCATGTCGACTTCCATCCAGCTCTCGAACGGGATCGAGTTGACGGAGGTGCCGCCGCCGATGCGGCCAACGCTGTAGGTGGACTTGACGCCCTCCGCCGTGACCGGGGCGGCTGCCTCGTCGAAAGCGGCGATCATGCGACCCAGCGCGTGGTGCGGGCTTGGCTGGCCGAAGGCTCCGTAGGAGTGGCCGCCGGGCCCCTTCACGGTCACTCGGTAGCGCAGCGAGCCGACGGCCGTGTTGACAACGCGCTCCGTCTCGCCGCCGTCGATGGCGATCATGGCGTCGATCTTCGGGCCGCCCGGCCGGAAGAGATGCTTGACCCCGCGAAGGTCGCCCAGCCCTTCCTCGCCGACATTGCCGATGAAGAGGATGTCGCCTTTCGTGGCGATCTGCGCCTCGTTCATCGCGCGGGCGAGCGAGAGGAGGTAGACGAGGCCACGCGTGTTGTCGCCGATGCCGGGCGCCCGGTAGGTGTCGCCCTCGATCTTCACGGTGACGTCCGTATCCGCCGGAAAGACGGTGTCGAGGTGGGCGACGAAGGCCAGAACCGGGCCGCCGCCGGCGCCGGGACGGCGGCCGATCACGTTGCCGACTTCGTCAATGGAGACATCGGTGAGGCCGACGCCCTTCAGCATTTCGGCGAAGCGCTTGCCGCGCGCTTCCTCGGCGAAGGGCGGGGCGGGGATTTCGTTGAGCTCGACCAGATCCTTGAGATCCTGCGCTTCGTGCGCCTCGATGGCGGCGAAGGCGGCTTTCACGGCGGGCAGTGAGGCGAGCTGGGCGACGCCTGCGACCTCGTTTGCTGCGGCGGGTGAGGGGGCGTCCAGCCCCTCGACAGGCGCTTCAGGCGCGGGCGCCGTGGCGCAAGCGGCCAGAATGAGGGCGGCGAAAGCCGGAACGAGGGCGCGCATGGGATCACTCCTTAAGCGGATGATCCCATGTGCGATGGTCTGTCGGATGGCGCAAGCCGCCCATAAGGGGCCTGCCTCGTCCGTCAGATCTCCTGGTTGTAGGAGCCGACGCTGTCGAACTTCGCGAGGCGGGGTTTCACCTCCTCGCGAAAGAGGGCCTTCATGTCGGCCTCGCCCACCAGGCTTTCCACGACAACGACCAGCTCGGGTTTGTTGGACGAGGCGCGGACGAGAACCCACGAGCCGTCGTCCAGCGTGACGCGGGCGCCGTTGACGGTGTTCACGTCGACGACCTTGCGGCCGACGATCTCACCGCCGGCTGCCTTTAGTGCGACGTAGTCGGCGACGACCTGGTCGACGACGCCGTACTTCTTCTCGTCGTCGCAGTGGGGCGACATCGTCATCGAGGTCCAGGCGTCGCCCAGTTCGCTCTTGAGGTCGGAGAGGGCGCGGCCGGGGTTGCGGTCGAGCATCTGCAGCACGGCGGCGGCGGCGACGATGCCGTCGTCGTAGCCGTAGCCGTAGGGCGCGCGGAAGAAGAAGTGGCCGGACTTCTCGAAGCCGGCGACGGCGTTGAGCTCGGTCGTGCGGCGTTTGATGTAGGAGTGGCCGGTCTTGTAGTAGTCCACCGTCGCGCCGTTGGCCTTGAGGACAGGGTCGGTCTTGTAGAGACCGGTCGATTTCACATCGACCACGAAGGTGGCGTTCGGGTGCAGCTTCGACAGGTCGCGCGCCAGCATCAGGCCGATCTTGTCGGCGAAGATTTCCTCGCCCTTGTCGTCGACGACGCCGCAGCGGTCGCCGTCGCCGTCGAAGCCGACGCAGAGGTCGGCGCCGTGGGCCTTAACGGCCGCCGACATCGAGTGGAGCATCTCGATGTCTTCCGGGTTCGGATTGTATTTGGGGAAGGTGTAGTCGAGGCTGGTGTCCATCTCGATCACCTCGGCGCCCATCGCGCGCAGGGCGTCGGGGGCGAAGGCGCCGGCGGCGCCGTTGCCGCAGGCACAGACGACCTTGATCTTGCGGGTCAGTTTGATGCCCTTGCTGAGCGCGGCGATGTATTTCTCGCGCATGCCCTCGACGTGGATGATCTTCCCGCCGGGTTGCGGGTTGAACTTGCCGTTCAGCACGATGTCCTTGAGCTTGCCCATCTCTTCGGGGCCGAATGTCAGGGGCTTGTTCGCGCCCATCTTGACGCCGGTCCAGCCATTCTCGTTGTGGCTGGCGGTAACCATGGCGACGCAAGGCACGTCGAGTTCGAACTGGGCGAAGTAGGCCGTGGGCGACAGGGCAAGGCCGATGTCGTGAACTTCCATGCCGCCTTCCAGCAGTCCCAGGATCAGCGCCTGTTTGATCGTGAGCGAGTAGGAGCGGAAATCATGTCCCACGACGATACGGGGAGCGACGCCCATTTCGCGAACCAGAGTCGCCAGACCGAGGCCGAGGGCCTGCACGCCGAGCGCATTGAGCTCGGGCGCCTTGGGATATTGCGGGCCGCCATACCACCAGCGGGCGTCGTATTCCCGGAAACCCGTGGGTTTGACGAGCGGAATGGTCTCGAATTCGTAGGTGTTGGCGGCAATGTCGGCGCGCGGCGTCTTCATGGAGTCCCCGGTAATCCTTGGTTTGACGTTATGGCCGTTTGCCAGATGCGTGCCTAGCGCCTGACCCGTGCGGGTGAAAGCGTTCTGAGCATCCGCCACTGGCCATTACCTGCACTCCGGTCAGGCGAGCAGGACGATCCGGGTCTAGCCCGAAAGGCGAGCCAGTGCCAGCCGAACCCGCGTGCTGCCTGAACCCAGTCGCGGCCTGAACCGACTTGCGGACTCGCCGCGCCTTGCCGGGCTGACGCACAGGTCGGGGGAGGGTAGGCCGCGTCAGATTGCGATCTGGCTCCCCAGCTCCACGACGCGGGACGTTGGAATCCGGAAGAACTCCGTGGCGTTGGTCGCGTTGCGGTTCAGGAAGATGAAGAGGTGATCCTGCCAGAGCGGCATGCCCCGCTTGCCGTCCGGCAGCAGCGTGCGGCGGCTCAGGAAGAACGACGTCGACATGATGTCAAAGGTCAGACCGCCCTTGCGGGCAAGCGAAAGACCATGCGTGACGTTCGGCGTTTCCATGAAGCCGAACGTCATCGTCAGCCGGTCGAAGTTCGGCGCGACCTTCACAATGGAGATTTTCCGGTCGTTCGGTACATAGGGTTCCTGCGCGGTCTTCACCGTCATCACGATATTGCGCTCGTGCAGGACCTTGTTGTGCTTCAGGTTGTGAAGGAGCGCAGCAGGAGCCGTATCGGGCTCGGCGGTCAGGAAGATCGCCGTACCCTTGACCTGATGCGGCGGGTTGACGGTCAGCATGGGGATAAGGTCCTCCAGCGTGACGTCGCTTTTGGTGCGCATTGTCAGCAGCCGCGCGCCCCGCACCCACGTCCACATCGCCAGCATCAGCGCCGACGCGATGAGGAGCGGGACATACCCGCCCTGGGGCAGTTTCAGGAGATTCGACGCGAGGAAGACGCCTTCGACCAGCATGAACGGCGTGACGATCAGCGCGGCCAGCCACAGCGGCTTTTTCCAGACGCGCTGGATCGCGATGAACGCCAGAACGGTGGACGTGATCATGGCCCCGATCACCGAGACACCGTAGGCAGACGCCAGCGCTGAGGAGGACTTGAACGTCAGGACGAGGATCACCACGCCAGCCAGCAGCATGTAGTTGATCTGCGGCATGTAGATCTGGCCATGTTCGTCTGCGGACGTGTTGACGATCTGCAGACGGGGCAGGAGTCCGAGCTGAACGGCCTGCTGGGTCAGCGAGTAGGCGCCGGTGATGACGGCCTGGCTCGCGACGATCGTCGCCATGGTGGCCAGGATGACAAGGGGCGCCTGGAGGATATCGGGAGCCATCTGAAAGAATGGATTCGACGTGGTCTCCGGGTGCGCCAGCACCATGGCGCCCTGGCCAAGATAGTTCAGCGCGAGGCAGGGCAGAACCAGAAACGACCACATGGCGACAATGGGTTTGCGACCGAAATGGCCCATGTCTGCATAGAGCGCCTCCGCGCCGGTAACCGTTAGGAAGACCGAGCCGAGAACGACGAAGCCCAGCACGGAGTGTGTCGCGAGGAAGACAACCGCATGGTGTGGGCTGATCGCCGCCAGGATCTGTGCGCCGTCCTGTACGATGTGCCAGACCCCGAGTGCGCCGAGAACAATGAACCACACGAGGCAGACTGGTCCGAACAGGGCGCCAACAATGGACGTGCCTTTTTTCTGAATCAGGAACAGCCCGGCCAGCAGCACAAGAGCGATAGGCAGGATGAAGGGCTCGATGTGGCCTTCCAGCTGGGGAATGACGCCTAGCCCCTCGACGGCTGACAGAACCGATACCGCAGGGGTCAGAAGCGCGTCGCCGAAGAACATGCCGGCGCTGCAGACCGCCACAAGAAACAGGAGCGGCGTTCGACGGCCGATTGTGCGCTGGACGAGCGCCATGAGCGACAGCGTCCCGCCTTCGCCCCGGTTGTCCATGCGCAGCAGAAGCAGGACGTACTTGCAGGTGACGATGATGATCAGGGACCAGAGCATCAGCGAAATGACGCCGAGCACGTCGTCGCGCACCAGCACGCCGCCACGTTCGGCGTTGATGTGGTGAATGGACTCCTTGAAGGCATAAAGCGGGCTGGTTCCGATGTCGCCGAAGACAACGCCGATCGATCCCAGCGCGAGGGCCCAGAACCTTCCGGTCCCGGCTTTCACCCCCGCAGGTTGCGCCACCCCGCCAGCCGACGAAGTATCGCTCATCAGATGCACCTTCAGACGCAAACCGCAGATAGCGGTCCTGACCGGGCCGGGCTGCTACGCCTGTATGCGGGTGGGCGGAAGCCGGAATATTTTCGACAGCGAGTCTTTACATTGCGCTGCAGCAGGGGCAGCGCGCGTACGCGACGACGGTTCCGCCTGTCTGCAAATGTCCCACCACAGCCTGCCGGGACATTTGCTGCGTCGCCTGTTCGGGCTTTTGCCAGGGTGCGGCGCAGGCGCCTTTCCGGACGGCGGAAAGCCCATTCAGCGTCATCCCGGTCATTCCAGCGGAAGACTTCCACCGCAGCTTTGCGGTAGAACTGGCGCATGCAAAGCGACGCCGACGAACAAAGATCAATTGTCCGCATGCTTGGAGCCGTGCTCGGCGATGTCATTCGCGAGCAGGACGGCGAAGCGGCTTTCCAGCAGATCGAGGAGATCCGGCGCGCCTCGGTGGCGTTTCATCGTCAAGGGTCGGGCGAGGCGGCATCGCGCCTGTCCGGCCAGATCGCGAAGCTCGAGGTCGCCGAGACGGTTCGCTTCGTGCACTCGTTCACCAGTTTTCTCGAGATCACCAATCTTGCCGAAGACCATAGCCAGCGCCGGCGTGGAAGGGCGGGCGATGCGCGGCCGGATACGCTGGCAGGCGCCTTGCGCCTGCTGGATACGCAAGGAACGGCTCCCGAGGCGGTCGTCAGGCTGCTGTCGCGCGGGCTGATCGCGCCAGTCATCACAGCCCATCCCAGCGAGGTCCGGCGCAAGAGCATGCTGGATCGCCGCAACGCCATCGCGGCGGAACTTGAAGCCATCGACCGCGCCGCAAGCGCCGCCGAGCGACTGCATGCGGAGACGAGTCTGCGCCGTCAGGTCTCCATACTCTGGCGTACGCGGCTGCTTCGCAACGTGCGCGTTGCGGTGGATGACGAGATCGAGAACGCGGTGTCCTACCTCCGGCGCAGCTTCATCCCCGCCCTGCCGAGACTCTATTCGCATTGGGAGGAGGCGCTTGGCGGCGTTGAGGGGCTGCCGAGCTTTCTGCGCATCGGATCGTGGGTTGGCGGTGACCGAGATGGTAATCCGAATGTTGATGGCGGCACCATGCGAACCGTGCTGGCCCGGCAGTCCGGTGTGGTCCTGACGCTCTACCTCGAACAGGTCGATGCGCTTGGGGCCGAGCTGTCATTGTCGTCCCGCTTCACGGGCGTCACGGCGGAGCTGATGGCGCTTGCTGAACGCGCGCAGGACACGTCTCCCCAGCGCGCCGATGAACCCTATCGCCGCGCCCTGACGGGCGTCTATGCGCGCCTCGCCGCGACCTATTCCGCGCTGACGGGCGAGCCGCCGCCGAAGTCGCCAAGGGCTGCAGGCGAACCCTATACGAAACCCTCCGAACTGAAGCTCGATCTTCTCACGGTTCACCGTTCGCTGGTCACCCATCAGGGGCGCGCGTTCCGGACGGGGATGCTTGCGGACCTGATCCGCGCGGTCGATGTCTTTGGCTTCCACCTTGCGACGCTGGACATGCGCCAGAACTCCGCCGTGCACGGCCGCGTCGTCGCCGAACTGCTGCGGTCGGCAGGGGCGGCTGCGAACTATGAGCAGCTGTCCGAAGACGACCGCATCGAGCTGCTTGTGCGCGAACTCTCCCACGGGCGGCTGCTGTCGTCTCCCTTTGCCGCCTACAGTGACGAGACGCGTGGCGAACTGCGCACGCTGGCTGCAGCGGCTGAGGTCCGGCGTCGCCACGGGCCTGTGGCGATCCGCAATTACATTGTCTCCAACACCCAGCAGGTCTCGGATCTGCTTGAGGTCTACATCCTGCTCAAGGAGGTTGGTCTCTTTCATCCCGGCCCCAAGCCTGCAGCCGAAATCTTCGCGGAGCCGCTGTTCGAGACAATCGGCGACCTTCGCTCGGCCGGCGAAACGATGAAGCGCTACCTCGGTCTCCCGCTGATCCGCTCGCTTCATGGCGACGCCGGCTTTCAGGAAGTCATGATCGGCTATTCCGACTCCAACAAGGACGGCAGCTTTCTGACCTCCATCTGGGAGCTGCAGAAGGCTTCTCGCTCGCTCAGCGCGGTGGTGACGGATGCCGGACTCCGGCTGCAGCTTTTCCATGGCCGCGGCGGCGCTGTCGGGCGTGGCGGAGGATCGAGCTTCGAGGCGCTGCTGGCGCAGCCGCGCGAAACCGCCAACGGGCGCATCCGCATCACGGAGCAGGGCGAGGTTGTCGCCAACAAGTATGGCGACCCGGACCTGACACGCCAAAGCCTTGAGACGCTTGTTGCGGGCGTCGTTCTGGCCGCGCTGACGTCGCGCGACGGAGCTGCGGCGACGGTCGAGCAGAGCGATGCGATGGACACGCTCTCGAAGTTTGCAATGCACGCCTATCGCAGCCTCGTCTACGAGACGCCCGGGTTTGTCGACTATTTCTACGGCGCCACCCCGATCACCGAGATCGCCGATCTCAACATCGGCAGCCGTCCCGCATCCCGTCAGGCGAAGCGCAGCATCGAGGGGCTGCGCGCCATCCCGTGGGTGTTTTCCTGGGCGCAGTCGCGGGCGATGCTGCCGGGCTGGTTCGGATTTGGGTCGGCGATCGCCCATGGCGGGGTCGATCGTGACCTGCTGCGCGAGTTGTACGCGGCCTGGCCGTTTTTCCGCTCGGCTGTCGGGAACATGGAAATGGTCATGTTCAAGTCCGACCTATCGATTGCCGGGCGTTACGCCGAGTTGGTCGAGGACAGGGCGCTGGCGACCACCGTGTTCGGAGCGATCAGCTCGGAATGGCGCCGGACGCACGACGCGCTGCTCGATATCACGGGGCAGACAGAGCTGCTCCAGCACAGCCCGGATCTTGCCGCCACGATCCGCTCGCGGCTGCCCTATATCGACCCGCTGAACCATCTGCAGATCGACCTGATCGCGCGACGCCGCAAGGGCGATCAGAGCGAGATCACTCGCGAGGGTATCTTGCTGTCGATCAACGGCGTGGCGGCGGGGCTGCGGAATACTGGCTAGCCGCGCGGGGCTTGCACGTCGCGGAGGCGCAAGATGAAAAGGGCCCGGTGTGAACCGGGCCCTTTGTGTCTTTTGATTCAGCCGAGCCTAGTAGCGGTAGTGTTCCGGCTTGTAGGGGCCTTCCGGCGCGACGCCGATGTAGGCGGCCTGGTCAGGGGAGAGCTTTGTAAGATTGGCGCCCAGCTTGTTGAGGTGGAGCATGGCCACCTTCTCGTCGAGCTTCTTGGGCAGGGTGTAGACCTTGTTGTCGTAGGCCTTGCCGTTGGTCCACAGCTCGATCTGCGCCAGCGTCTGGTTGGTGAAGGACGCGGACATCACGAAGCTGGGGTGACCGGTGGCGTTGCCGAGGTTCAGCAGGCGGCCTTCAGACAGCAGGATCATGCGCTTCCCGTCCGGGAACTTGATCATGTCGACCTGCGGCTTGATGTTGTCCCAGACATAGTTCCTGAGGGAGGCGACCTGGATCTCGTTGTCGAAGTGGCCGATGTTGCCGACGATGGCCATGTCCTTCATCTCGCGCATGTGCTCGAGGCGGATGATGTCCTTGTTGCCGGTCGTCGTGATGAAGATGTCGGCGGTCTTCACGACGTCTTCGAGCGTGACGACTTCATAGCCGTCCATGCAGGCCTGCAGGGCGCAGATCGGGTCGACTTCCGTGACCTTCACCCGGGCGCCGGCGCCCTGCAGCGAGGCCGCAGAGCCCTTGCCGACATCGCCATAGCCGCACACGACGGCGACCTTGCCGGCCATCATGGTGTCAGTGGCGCGGCGGATGCCGTCGACCAGCGATTCCTTGCAGCCATACTTGTTGTCGAACTTCGACTTGGTGACGCTGTCGTTCACGTTGATCGCAGGGAAGGGCAGGTGACCCTTTTCCATCAGGCGGTAGAGGCGGTTGACGCCCGTCGTGGTTTCCTCGGTCACGCCCTTGATGGCGTGGCGCTGCTTGGTGAACCAGCCCGGCGACATCGCCAGGCGCTTCTTGATCTGTTTATAGAACCAGATTTCTTCTTCGGATTCCGGCGTCTCGATCAGGGCGGTCTCGCCCTCTTCGACGCGGGCGCCGATCAGGATGTACATGGTGGCGTCGCCGCCATCGTCGAGGATCATGTTGGTCAGGCCGCCATCGGGCCACTGGAAGATCCTGTCGGTATAGTCCCAGTACTCTTCGAGGCTCTCGCCTTTCACGGCGAAGACCGGCGTTCCGGCGGCTGCGATGGCGGCTGCGGCGTGATCCTGCGTCGAGAAGATGTTGCAGGAGGCCCAGCGGACTTCAGCGCCAAGGTGTTTCAGCGTCTCGATCAGGACGCCCGTCTGGATCGTCATGTGGAGCGAGCCGGTGATGCGCGCGCCTTTCAGGGGTTGCGCCCGGCCGTATTCCTCGCGGGTGGACATCAGGCCCGGCATCTCCGTTTCGGCGATGGTGAGCTCCTTGCGGCCCCAGTCGGCCAGCGAGAGATCGGCTACCTTGAAATCGTCGAACGCCATGATCGGGACCTTTTCGGACGGGCGGGCAGGCGGCGCGCCACTGAAATGCGAGGCCGCCTATACCAGCGACGGCGAGGCTCATCAAATCATTTAAGCAAGTCTTTATATGATGGCCGAGGCTGACATTCCGGGTTGCGCACACCCTGTCGCACAGGTGAAGGTCTCAGCGGGGAGGTCGATCGAACCTCAGGAATGCAAGCCATGAAGTCCGCCCTTCTTGCCTTCGCCGTCGTTGTTGCGATTTCTGGCCAGGCTGTTGCGCAGGTTGTGACGACGAGTTCGTCGACGGAAACGGTGGAGCGGGTGGCGCCCCCGGAGGCGGTGGCGTCGCCGGTGCTCCGCAACCGCGAGGATCTGCGGATCGTGCGGCCGGGGGCGATGGTCTTCGCCAGTTACGACGCCAACAGCGACGGCGCCGTGACCGACGCGGAGATCGTGCAGGGGGCGTCCCGCAGTTTCGCGGCGGCTGACCGCGATGCGGATGGGGTGCTGAGCGGACTGGAGCAAGGAGATTGGGCGACGCGCGTCGGCTCCGGCCCGGATGTCCTGTCGAACCCCATGCTGTTCGACGCGGATCTGGACCGGAAGGTCAGCCAGGCCGAGTTTGTCGCGGGCATGCAACGTCTGGCCGGACAGCAGAAGCGCGCAGGGGCCGGGGATATCCAGCTGAAAGACATGATCCGGCGCGTGGATGACCGCAGCGAGAGCCTTGCGAACGATTAAGGCCCGCGGGCCTACATTTCCTCGTCGAACCGGCGTTCCACCAGATTGACCAGGGCGAACAGGGCCGGCTCGGCCTCGCGGCCCGCTGTCTCGATCTCGATCACCTGCCCGACGCGGGCGCCCAGCATCAGAAGGTCCATGATCGAGGCGACGCCGACGCTTTGCCCGTCGAAATGCACGGTGATGCTGGCGTCAAATTTCATGGCTTCGCGGATGAAGGCGGCCGAGGCGCGCGCATGCAGGCCGCGCTGATTGACCAGCTCCACGGCCCGGCACAGGCCTGTGCGCCTTGCCCCCGACACCGCGCTCAGCCTGCGCGCTGGAGGAGGGAGGAGGCCACGGAGATGTATTTCCGGCCGGCTTCCTGCGCCGCCATCGCGGCTTCCGCCAGGGACAGGCGGCCGCGAACTTCGGCCAGCTTGATCATCATCGGCAGATTGACGCCCGCAATGACCTCGATCTTGCCGGCGCCCATGACGGATATGGCAAGATTGGAGGGGGTGCCGCCGAACATGTCGGTCAGGATGACGACCCCAGCGCCCTGGTCGCAGTCCTGAACCGCTGCGATGATTTCCTTGCGCCGGGCGTCCATGTCGTCGTCCGGGCCGATACAGACGGCCTGGACGGCGTCGAGCGGGCCGACGACATGCTCCGCAGCGGCGATGAATTCATCAGCCAGGCGGCCGTGAGTCACGACGACCAGTCCGATCATTCTACTCAACTCCCGCATGTTTCAGCCCCGTACCCATGTTGCAGCTGCGAAGGTGCAAGGGTCAAGCCGTTCATTAGGTTGCCGAAGCGGCCGGTAGTTCGACGATAAAGCGGGCGCCCAGAACCTTGCCGTCCGGGCCCGCCCGGTTCTCGGCCCAGACCCGGCCGCGGTGCGTTTCAACGATCTGCTTAACGATAGAAAGGCCCAAACCTGAATTATTTCCGAACTTGGCGCCTGCCGGCCGGTCCGAATAGAAGCGCTCGAAAACCTTCTCCAGCTTGTCCGGGGGGACGCCCGGACCCTGATCTTCTATCGCAATGCGATAGGCGGCGCCCTGCGGCGAGGCGACCCGCGACAGGTCGGCTGTGACGGTTCCGCCGGCGGGAGAGAAGCTGCGGGCGTTCTCGATGAGGTTGCGGATCACCTGGGCGATCGGGCCATCACGGCCGTTGACCACGGCGCCGTCGACCAGCTGGGACACGAAGCGGACCTCGGCGTCGCCTTCACGCGCCGTGTCGCGGTAGATCGAGACGAGATCCTCAAGCAGACGGTGAATGTCCACGCGCGAGGATTTCTCGCGCATGATCTCGCCTTCGAGCCGGGACAGGTTGGAGATGTCGGTGATCAGGCGATCGAGGCGGATGGCGTCCTTGTGGATGACCTCCAGCATGCGCGTGCGCAGCGCGGCGTCGTCGACCGAGCGCGACGTCTCCACCGCCGCGCGGATCGAGGTCAGCGGGTTCTTGAGTTCGTGCGCCACGTCAGCGGCGAAACGTTCGTTGGCCTGGATGCGGTCGTAGAGCGTATTGGTCATCGCCTCCATGGCGCCGGCGAGGTGGCCGATCTCGTCCTTGCGGTCGTGCATTGTGCCGAGGTTGAGGCGGCGGGCGTCGCCCGTGCGGACCCTGTCCGAGGCGCGCGCCAGCTTGATGAGGGGCCGCGCGATGATCGCGGTCAGGAGGGCCGAGGTGACGACCGAAGTGAGCAGGGCGACCACGATGAACGGGATGAGCGCTGCGCGCTCGGCGGCGATGATCTGGGCGACGTCATGGGTTTCCAGCGTCAACGCGCCGGCGACCTTGCCGACGCGGCGGATGGGCACGGTGACGGAGATCACGCGCTCGGCGTCGTCGCCGAATCGTTCGGAGCCGACCGGGTCGCCGCCTAGCGCGGTGACGACTTCTTCCTCCAGCGTGCGCGCCTCCAGCATCGAGGGCCGGCCGGAGATGTCGAAGCCCTCGATGGCGCTGTTCACCCTGCGGACCGTGTTCAGCCAGAATTCCTGGAGCTGGTTCGGCGTGCGCACAGGCGGGAGCGGCTGTCCTGCAATCTCGTCGTTGAGGAGATAGGTGTCGGCGACGACGGCGCCCTGGGGGTCGAAGACGCGCAGGCGTGTGGAGGTCGCCACCTGCATCCGCTTGAGCTGGAAGCGGACGGCACGGTCGATCAGCTGCGGCGTCGGCTCGCCAGCCGTCGCCGCCTCGGTGAGCACCGAGGCGATGATGTCCGCCATTTCGTTGAGGCTGGCCTTGCGCGCCTCGACGAGGTTCGAGCGCATCTCGTTCAGGACGAGCGCGCCGATGATCAGGACGATCAGGCCCGCAAGGTTGGACGCCAGAATCAGTCGCGCAATCGGCGACCACACAAAGGAGCGCGGCTTGCCGTTGGACCGGCCTTCGGGCCGGCTGCGCGCCGCTTTGTCAGACTTCCTTATAGCGGTACCCCACGCCGTACAGCGTCTCGATCGAGTCGAAGGTGTCGTCGATGTCCCGGAACTTCTTGCGCAGCCGCTTGATGTGGCTGTCGATGGTGCGGTCGTCGACATAG
>CAYOWK010000064.1:0-21385 GCA_964407665.1 uncultured Rhizobium sp.
CGCCGACTGGACGCCCGCCGTTACCTTGCCGTCGACCCACTGCGTCTCCTCCAGCACCTTGCGGGTCTGGGCCACCTGCTCTTCGGACAGGACGTTCGGGATTCGGATCAGCATGGCTGGAAGCCCCTGGAAGTCGGCGGCAAAAAGTGGCTCTGGCAGGTCAGTCGGACGCCGGTTTCGGCCAACGCGCAACTCCCCTGCTTCTCCGGAAAGCCGCCGCCCGCATTCGGCTTCCCGGGAGGAGGACCGGGAACAGGCGAACAGCAGGCGGCGGTCCCGGAAGGGACGATCGGCTAGTACACGATGCCCAGCGAGGCGATGAAGGTGCGCCCCTGGGCCGGCGTGAGCCGGTTGCCGTGAACCTGCGAGAAGTAGAGCTCGTCGGTCAGGTTGTAGGCGTTGAGCGAGATGCGGTAGCGGTCGAAGGCGTACGACACGAGGCCATCGACCGTGGTGTAGCCCGGCGCCGCCGCCGTGTTCGTGTTGTTCAGCCAGACATCGTCCTGGTAGGTGACGCCGCCGCCGATCTCGAGCCCGTTCAGAAGCCCCGTGAAGTTGTAGGTCGTCCAGAGCGAGGCGGCCGTTTCCGGCGTGAAGATGATCTGGTTGCCGACCGCGGGGTTCGGACAGGTCGTCGCCGGCGCCACGGGCGTGCAGGTCGCGCCGGCGGCGATCGGGGCGAGGTCGGTATACTCCGTATCCAGCCATGTGATGCTGGCGTTCAGCGACCAGTTGTCGGTGATGGCGCCGCCCGCGCCAAGCTCGACGCCCAGAATCTCCTGGCCGTCACCCGAGCGGACGATGGAGCCGGACACCGGATCGGTCTCCTTCACATTGCCCTTCTTCGTCTGGAACACGGCGCCCTGCAGCTGGATGCGGTTGTCGAACAGGCCCAGACGCGCGCCCACCTCGATGTTGGTGCTCTCCTCGGGATCGAGGGCGGCGTTGGTAAGCTGGTTGGGAGACGTGGGACCGGTGATCGTGTCGCCGTTGTTGACCGAGACGCCCGGCGGCTTCGCGGCCTCCGAGTAGGAAATCCACCAGGTCTGCGTAGAGGACGGCTCGTAGATCAGGCCAATCTGCGGCGTGACGTAGTCGCTCTTGGACGAGACGCCGGCGTAAGTCGTGCCGGTGGCGGCGAACGTCGTCGTGTTCTGGTCCACCTCGTACCAGGCCGCACGCACGCCAGCGACCAGCGACCACTGATCCGTCAGCCAGAGCCGCTCGCTGGCGAACACCGACACATCGAACGCTGTTGTGTCGCGGATATTGGACCGCGCGGTGTTGACGACAGGACGCGCAACGCTCTGCGGATCGAGAAGCGGGATCGCGGTCGGGCGGGAGCCGGGCGCCGTGTAGCTGTACTGGTTGCGGTCGTTCGATTGCCAGGACGCATCAACGCCCACCAGAAGCTCGCTGCGCAGGCCGCCGATCGGCGCCGAGATCTGCGCGGTTGAGATGTTCTGCACGCCGTTGGTGTCCTGATCCCACGGCCCGGGACCGCCGGGCGTCCCGAAGGGAATGGTGGCGGCGTCGCCGTCCGTCAGCGCCGCGACGCAGGCAGCCGCACAGCTGGTCGGCGTGAACTGCGAGTAGCGCTGGTAGACGCCGTACTTGGTGTCGTTTGTCAGCGTCAGCCAGTCATTGACCGTGTGGCTGAGACGCGCCGTGAAGGTGTCGACCACAGTCTCGTCGATGTCGGTGACGAAGCCGAGATAGGTGGAAGGGTCGAGGCCAAGGTCGGTGATCGGAATCGGCGTCGTCGATCCAGGCAGCGTCACAGTCGGCAGGCCATAGTCCGGGACTTTGTCCTCCGTCTGGTGGAAATAGCCGACGGTGAAGGTGGTGTCGCCGCCAAGGCCGAAGCCGATGGTCGGCGCCACGCCCCAGCGGTCGGAATACACCACATCCCGGCTGGCGTTCTCGTTGCTGTGGACCATGGCGGCGACCCGCACCGCCATGCCGTCGCCGAGATCCTGGTTCCAGTCGCCGGCAGCGCGCAGATAGTCGCCATCGCCCGCCGACAGTGTCGCCGAGCCGAACGTGTCAGAGGCTGGAGTCTTCGAGGACGTGTTGATGCCGCCGCCGGCCGCGCCGCGGCCAAAGGCTGACGACGACGGCCCCTTGAACACTTCAACCTGGCCGTAGTTGAACGAGTCGCGCGTGAAGACGCCGAAGTCCCGCAGCCCGTCCGTGTAGATGTCATTCTTGGCGCTGATGCCGCGGATGAAGAACTGGTCGCCGGAGAGGACGCCGCCCTCGCCGATCTGGGTGGTGATGCCTGGCACATTGCGCAGCGCCTGCTCGAGAGTCGAAACGCCCTGCTCGGCCAGGGTCTCGCCGTCGATCACGTTGACGACCTGGATCGGTTCATCACCAACAGCGGATGCGGACGTGATGCGCTGACCGAGAACGTAGATGCGTTCGCGATCTGCCTCTTCGATATCGGCAGGCGCCGCCTCGGCCGGTCCTGCAGGGTCGGACTGCTGGGCGACGGCTTCCATGCCGGTGGCCGACAGAACGAGCGCCAGCGCGGCCCCGCGCTTCAGGGCGCCAAGGCCGACCTTTTGCGTATCCAAGTGCCCGGATTTCATGTTCACGCCCCGACAAACTCTGCGACATTGTTGCGAATGATTTGCAACCGCATACAGACGCAAATTTGCAAACGCAAGTGCTTCGCAGATGCATTTCGGGGATCAGTTGCCGCAGGGACGCCGGGAGGTTGCGACACCGGGAGAGGTCAAGGGGGCCAAAAAAAACGCCGGCCCCAGAGGGACCGGCGTTGCAGTAACAGCTCTTCCGGACGGGGGAGGATGTCCGGTGGCCGTGAATGACGCCGCGGGTGGCGTCGAGAGAGAGGTTGGAGCGGCGGTCAGCCCAGAAGGCGGACGGTCGCTTCCATGAGGACGAGGAAGGCTACGGTGGCGCCCAGCGTCAGTGCGGTTGCCAGTCCGAATTCCTTGATCGCGGTTTGCAGTTCGGCGTTACCAGGGAGGAAGGTCATGTCAGGTCTCTTTCGTATCAGCGAGGTCTCTTGCGGCCTCTCGGTTCGTCTTCTTTTTAGTTGGCGACCGTTTCGGTTCCGCCATGCACACTACGTAGCCCAGCTCTGATCGGATTGCAATGAACAAAATCGAAAATGTTCAATATTTCTGCTGCAGAGCAACATCAGGCTGCAATCCAAGGAGCCAGACTTCGTGTCAGTTTTCATGACATTGAATTGCGCCCAAAATAGGGCGGCGAAAATTCGTATGTTTTCAGGCAATTGCGGAACCTGCGGCCGCGATCTCTAGCGACGGGCTGAAAGGCCAGTCAGCGAAATCGTCAGAACGCCGTCGAGTTCAAATGCAAGTGATGACAGTTGTTCTGTCGTCCACAGCTGCGGGAACTGGAACTTGACCGTGATGCACTGCACCAGGTCCGCCGAGATTGTCAGGTCGTAGGGAAGGATGAAATCGCCAGAGGCGACGCCCTCTTCCAGGATCCGCTCGACGAAGATGCGCTCCTGGGCGCGGTCTTCGGCAAAATACTCCGGGCGCTCGCGCGCCATCATCTGCGCCAGTTCCATGAGCTTGGGATGGTGCTCGAAAATTCGGAACGTCCGCTCCAGACGAAACTGGAAAAAATCGAACAGTTTCCGGGAGGGAGAGCGCGCGGCATCTTTCAGGATGACGTTGTAGCCTGCATGCGATTCGGCGGCGAACTTGCGCGACATCGCCTCGGCTATATCGATCTTGGAGGGAAAAAACCGGTAGATGTTACCCGCCGACATGCCGCAGTCTGCAGCGATCTCGGACATGGTGGTTTTGCCGTAGCCATAATGTAGGATGCGCTGCGACGCGGCGTTCAGGATGCTTTCGCGCGGGTCTGTCTTGATATCGCTCATTCAGGCAGGCAAGGCTCTAGGCGGGATTGAACGCTGAACATTCCATGAATTCATCACAGAATGATTACCGTGGCCAGTCCCAATTTGAACGTGTCGGCGTTCTGGGAGCCGGCGCCTGGGGTACCGCGCTGGCGTTTGGCGCAGCGTCTGCCGGGCGTGACGTCACTGTCTGGGCGCTCGAACCGGATGTCGCAGAAGCCCTCAGCGGCGGCCGCGGAAACCCGGCCTACCTGCCCGGCCTAGACCTTCCGCCCATCCGGGCCACGACCGACATCGCCGGCCTTGCCGCCTGTGACGCCATTCTTGCTGTGGCTCCGGCCCAGCACATGAGAGGCTCTCTGACCGCCCTCGCGCCACACCTCAGGCCGGGCACGCCGGTCGCCCTCTGCTCCAAGGGCGTAGAGCGGGGATCGCTCAAGCTGCTGGCCGATGTGCTGGCCGAGGCGGCGCCGCACGCCGAGCCCGCCGTGCTGTCCGGGCCTTCCTTCGCCATCGACGTGGCGAAGGGTCTTCCGACGGCCGTAACGCTCGCCTGCCGCAACCGGGCGATGGGCGATGCGTGGATGAAATCCATCGGGCGACCGAACTTCAGGATGTACTGGACGGACGATCTGGTGGGCGCGGAGGCGGGCGGCGCAGTCAAGAACGTGCTGGCGATCGCCTGCGGCGTTTCGGAGGGCATGGGCCTGGGGCGTTCGGCGCACGCCGCCCTCATAGCGCGCGGTTTCGCCGAGATGACCCGGCTCGGCGTGGCGCTGGGCGCCCGGCCCGAGACGCTGGCGGGTCTGTGCGGTCTGGGCGATCTGGTGCTGACCTGTTCCTCGCCGCAGTCGCGCAACATGAGCTTCGGCATGGCGCTGGGTCAGGGCCGCAAGGCCGCCGACATCCTCGGCGAGCGCCGCAGCGTGACCGAAGGCGCGGAAAGCGCGCCGGCGGTTGTCGAACTGGCGGCGCGGCTCAACATCGAAATGCCGATCTGCACGGTTGTCGACGCCCTGATCCGCGGCGATATCGGACCGCGCGACGCGATGGACCGGCTGCTCAGCCGGCCCTTCCGCGACGAGCGCGTCGCTCCGCCCGAAAAACCCTGAGTCCGGACAGACAGGAACCACAGCCATGCCGCTTTATGTGATGTACGGGCTCGACAAGCCGGACGGCCTCGAGCTGCGCAAGGCGACACGCCCCGCCCATCTCGAGTGGCTGAAGATGTTCGAGCATCTGGTGAAGCTGGCCGGCCCCGTGCTGCAGTCGGATGGCGGAACGCCGGCTGGATCCATGATCGTGATCGAGGCGGCAAGCCTTGAAGCCGCCAGGGCGTGGGCGGCGATGGACCCCTATGCAAAGGCTGGCCTCTGGGCCAGCCAGGAGATCCGGCCGTTCACCCAGGTCATGCCGTGAGGTCGATCGTAGCCGCCGCGCTGCTGATGCTGGCGGCGCCGGCAGCGCTGTCGCAGACCATCGGCAGCCCTGCCATTTCAGCCGCCCTGCGCGCGCCCGACCGAACCACCGACGCGCGGTTTCGCGACCAGTCCCGGATGCCGTCGACCATCCTGTCGGCGGCGGATATCGATCCCGGCGACCGCATTCTGGATATGGGCGCCGGCAGCGGCTACCTCACGCTGCTCGCCTCCTCGCTTACGGGCGATACGGGGCGGGTCGACCTGCACAACACCCCCAGCTGGATCACGCAATTCCCCAATCTCGACCCCGAAGACCTGATGGGGCGCATCAAGCGCGCTAACGTCGGCTACATCGTTTCCGCCTGGGATGAGCTGCCTGGCGAGCCTGCAACCTACGACGTGATCCTGATGGGTCAGGTTTACCACGACGCCGTGCTCGAGGCCGCCGACATCCCGCTGATGAACGCGCGCCTGTTCGAACTGCTGAAGCCCGGCGGGCGCCTGATCGTCGAGGATCACGATGCCGATCCTGTAACGCCCCCTGCCCGACAGGCCAGTCTGCACCGGCTGGCCAAGAGTGTCGTGATCGCGGAGCTGACCGCGGCCGGTTTCGAGAACACGGGCGAAGCCTACATCAGCCCGGGCAAGGATGACTACCGGTTCAATGTCTTCCGCCCGAACCTGCGCGGCCGCACCGACCGCTACATCCTGACGTTTGAGAAACCGGCACGCTGACCACGCCCGGCCCTGAGGGGCTGGACGAAGCCTGGCCTCGAACAGTGTCATTCCGGGCAAGGACCAGAGGTCCGCCGACCCGGAATCCAGACTCCTCACCGCACCGCCGACCTCACTGGATTCCGGATCACCGCTGCGCGGCGTCCGGAATGACAGCTTAGATACATGCAGCGGGCGGCGGCTTTCACATACCCGAGGCGTGGAAGGCGCAGAGCTTGTTGCCGTCGAGATCGCGGAAGTAACCGGCGTAGAACGTGTCGCCGCGCGGACCCGCGGGTCCCTCGCATTTGGCGCCGAGCCGGATGGCGGTGTCGTAGACCTCGTGGACCTTTTCCTTCGAGGGCATGGACAGCGCGATCATCACGCCATTGCCGGCCGTCGCAGCTTCCTTGTCGTAAGGCTTGCCGATGCCCAGCATCGCGCGCGACGGGTCGCTGCCGTAGACGGTCGAGACGCCGAAATCCATCATTCGCTTGCCGCCGACCGGGGCAAGCACCTGATCGTAGAAATCGAGCGCCTTCTCGTAGTCGTTGGTGCCGAGCATTGCATAGCCGATCATGGAACGTCCCTCCCTCTGTCAGGGGTAAAAGGAAGTCACACTCGCGTGACACAGACAAGACACCGCAGTGCGCACTGCTGACAGGACGCTGGCGGCAGATGTCCGGTTAAGAAACCGGAGCGCTGACCGGAACGGCAGGGGGCGCAGCCTGTCCGTAGAGCCTGGGATGCAGTGAAGGAAACCATAGCACCTTGCCCAGCCCCTCGACCGCGCGCCGGTACAGGAACGCCCGCCGGGGCTGCTTCGTCACCAGCATCGCCAGCGCCGCTGCGCCAAACACCACCGCCTGCCCGGCCCCGACCGCCATCCAGCGCAGCGCCCCAAGCCGGCGGCCTTCAAGCCAGGCCTTCATCGCGGGTCCCTGCCCGTAGGCGAATGCGCGACGCATCGTGTAGTCGATGCTGACGCGCGCGGGATCCGGCGTCTCCCAGACCCAGGCCTGCGGCGCCCAGGCGATCCGCGCGCCCGCCATTCGCATCGCGTTGAACAGCTTGTCGTCCTCGCCGCCCGTCTCGTTGCGGTCGATGGCGAAGGGCGGAGCATGAGGGATGGCGGAGCGCCGGATCAGCGAACAGCCACAGCCATAGACGTCGTCCACCAGACCTTCGGCGTGCGCCGGCTGGCGCGCGAAAAAGGCCTCGAAGAACGCCTGGTGTTCGGCGGGCGCGGGCTCGGGCAGCCGCGTGCGGACGGGACCGAAGACCAGATCGGCGTCGTGTGCGCGCTGGACACGGACAAGCTCGGCGAGCCAGTGCGGCGCTGCAATCTCGTCGTCATCCAGGAAGACGATGAAAGCCCCGCTGGCCGCCGCGATTCCGGCATTGCGGGCGGAGGAGACACCCGGCTCGCGCGCATGGACGACACGGACGGGGATCCGGGCGTCGGCGGCGATCTGCTGGAGGGCGCCCAGCGCCGATCCCCTCGGGTCGTTGTCGACCAGCACCAGCTCGAAGGACGGCGCGCCTTGCTGCGCCAGCACCGAATGCGCAGCGTCGGCGACACGCTTCGGACGCCGGAAGGTCGGGATGATGATCGAGTAAAGTACGCCGCCCACGTTTTGCAGGGTCCCTTGAGCCGGCTACTCCGGCGATCTCACCGGACTCGATGCGGCCAAAAGGGTTGGCGAATGGTTTACGCGCCGACTGTCAGCGCGGGGTCACGAGGGCCGCCGGATCGTGGGCGCCAGGTTCTCGGAGACTTCCCGGGCGTTGAAGGCATTGGGGTCCGAACCCTTCGGACCTTTGCTGAGGCGCACTTCAGCGAACGCCTCGTACTTGGTCGTCTCGCGGTAGGTGGCGGGCGAATAGAAGGGGTCGTAAGCGCCGATCCAGCCGAAACGGGGATGGAAATAGCTGTATGACCAGAACGGGCTGTACCCTCCGGAGCCGGTGACGCGCCGGTCCTTGTCGAGGTCGCGATTGACGACCGTGAACGTGTCATAGCCGTTCTGCAGGGTCGTCTCGGCTGCGCGATAGAGCAGATAATTCTCGACGGTTTCCCGGTCGGTCAGCGAATTGCCCTTGAAGGAAATCCGGTACCGGTCCGTCTCAATCCGGGTTTCGGAAAAGCCCATCTTGCCGGATTCGGCTGCCTGATACGGCGTCGGCCCGGACTGGCACCCGGCGGCCAGCATGCCCAGTCCGGCCAAGGCCACGGCGGCAAGTGCTTTGCGGATCATCACGGTCAGCTCCCGAACGGCTTCAGAACCCTGAACATAGGCTCACTCGTCCAGTACGCCAGACCTCGCCTGAAGGTTCAAGCAGACGCCCTTCACAACTGTCATGGAAATGATGGCCTTACCGGTCTAGGGTTAAGTGCAGCGGTGCGGGGTCGGCATGACGGACCAGGGACACAAACAGGCCAGAAGCGTTTCCGGCGCAAAGGTCTTCCTGTCGTATTGCCGGGAAGACCGTGTCTTTGCACGCCAGATCTTCCTCGCCCTGCAGGACATGGGCTTCGCGCCCATGATGGACGTGCAGGCCATCAATCCGGGCGAGCCCTGGCAGGACCGCCTCACCAGCCTCATCGACCAGTGCGACACCGTCGTCTTCGTCCTGACCGACCGCTATCTCGCCTCGGAGGCCTGCGGCTGGGAGATCGCCGAAGCCAAGCGCCTCGACAAGCGCATGGTGCCCGTCCTGCCCGCGCCTCTCGCCGACAGGCCCGTGCCGGAAGAGCTCTCGCGCCTGCAATACGTCTACTTCCACCCGGACCCCAACATCCCGGACTCCGGCTTCTACGAGGGCGTCCGCAAGCTGGAGCTGGCCGTCCGCCAGGACCTCGACTGGCTGCGCCAGCAGCGGCGCTATGCCGATCGCGCGGAGGAATGGGCCGCAGCCCCGACCGACGACCTGCTGCTGCAGGGCGTCCTCCTCGAGGAAGCGGCGGCCTGGGAAAGGTCCGCCCCCGAGGGCGAAATCATCACGCCTCTCGTCCGGGACTTTCTTGCCGCCAGCGAGGCGCTGGAGCGCAGGAAGGCCGCCCGCCAGAAGCGCTTCCGCATCATCTCTGTCGCCGCACTCTGCCTCGGCGTCATCCTTCTGGCCGCCGCCGGAGTTTCGGGCCTGCTCCTCGTGCGCGCAAACGGCCAGCTTGAGGTCAGCCAGGAGAATCTGGCCAACAAGGAAGGCGAGGTTGAATCCTTCGCACAGGACGCCGGCGCCGTTCAGGAAGTGCTGCCGCTATGGGTGCGCAGCCGCGGCTGGCTGGAAGGCATGTCGGCCGCCAGCTCCGCTGCAGACGACAGCAGTACGCAACCTGCCGTCATGGCGATCAGCGAACTTCGCAAGGTCAACGATCAGCTGTCCGGGATGGACGGCGAACGCTTCCGCGCCCTCAAGTCGATGGTCCGACGCGATCTGGCCCGGGCGCTCTACTACAACACCGACGCCGAAGCCGTGACGATCATGGACGCGCTGATCGCCGAAGGCGGCGACGGGTCCAGCAACCAGCTGCTCCGCCTCAGCGAGGATCTTGTCTCCCGCTCCATCTACGCCTGCCTCGTCCCCGGCCAGACGCCCGGGATCGCCGAAACGCTCCGCGCCGCCAACCCCGAAGCCGCATCGCTCGCCTCTTGGAGCATCGTCGCCCGCGAGGACGCGCGCTCGCCCGTCTGCGAGGCGGCGAAACTCGCCATATGCGCCTTTGCGGCTGACTGCCCGGCCGAGCTGAGACCATTCGTCGAGGCGCCGCAGGTCGCCTACTACGAGGAGGAAGAAACTCCACAGGTGATAGAGTCTGACCGCGGCGCAGTGCGCGGATCGCCCGCCCCTCGTCCATCGGCGCCCCCGTCGCCTGCAGACGAGAAGACTCTCGACGAGCTCGCCACAAGCGGTGTGGAACCCGAAAAGCCCCCAGCCTCAGCGCCTGCCCAGTCGGAAAGGGTCACGGCGATCTTCCAGATCACGGAGGCGTTCCTGCACATCCCGCAGGACGCGGATCGCGCCAAGGCCGAGACCATTGCCATAGGCCTGGAGGCGCGCGGCATCCGCGTCCTGGGCATCGAAACCGTCAAGGCCGAGCCGGGCGTCAACAGGTCCGTGCGGTACTACTACGCCCAGCAGGCCACGCAGGCCGAAAAGCTCGTCGAGCTGTGCGAACAGCTCGCCGCCGAAGCCGGATTTGCGGCGTGGAGCGACGGCTACGGCGTGCTCTCGCTGGCCGGTCGCTATGACGGCCTGCCGCCCAACCGGGTCGAGATCTGGTTCTGATTTGGCCAACTGAATGAGACGATGTCATTCCGGGCAAGGACCGCCCTTCGAGACGCCGCCTTGCGGCGGCTCCTCAGGGTGAGCGTCCGCCGACCCGGAATCCAGACTCCCTCCGGGCCTACGATCTCTCTGGATTCCAGATAGCCGCTTCGCGGCTTCTGGAATGACAAGACCTGTCAGCGCAACGTCCGTCTGTGTGACCCAAGAAAACGGCGTCCGGATCGCTGCGGACGCCGCCTTCAGATCACATGAGACAAGGCCTTACGCCGGCGCGTAGCCGAACACCGACTTGGTTTCGAGGAATTCGTGGATGCCTTCCACGCCCCACTCGCGGCCATTGCCCGACTGCTTGTAGCCGCCGAACGGCATCGACTGGTCGGAGCCCGCGCCATTGAGGTGCACCATGCCGGTGCGGAGCTTCCTGGCCACCGCCTGCGCGTGCTCGATCGAGCCCGACTGCACATAGCCCGACAGGCCATACACGGTGTCGTTGGCCATCTCGATGGCCTGCTCCTCGGTGTCGTACGGCAGGATGCAGAGCACCGGTCCGAAGATCTCTTCCACGGCAATCGTCATGTCGTTGGTGACGTCGCCGAACACGGTCGGGCGAACATAATAGCCCGCGTTGAAGCCTTCGGGACGGCCAGGGCCGCCTGCAACCAGCGTTGCGCCTTCCTTGATGCCCGTTTCGATCAGGCCCTGGATCTTGTTGTACTGGACTTCCGAAACCACCGGGCCGATGGCGCCCTTCTCGGCTGTCTTCGGGTCCATGACCTTCACGGCCTCGGCGACAGACTTGGCGATGGCCTTGGCTTCCTCGTTCTTGGCGCGCGGCACGAACATGCGCGAGGGCGCGTTGCAGCTCTGGCCGGAGTTGCCCATCATCGACAGCACGCCCTGCTTGATCGCCTTCGGCAGATCCGCATCATCAAGCACGATGTTCGCCGACTTGCCGCCGAGTTCCTGCGCCACGCGCTTGACGGTCGGGGCAGCGGCCTGGGCGACGAGAACGCCGGCGCGGGTCGAACCGGTGAAGGACACCATGTCGACATCCGGATGCGAGGACATCGGCGCGCCGACGCCGGGGCCGTCCCCGTTGATCAGGTTGAAGACGCCCTTGGGCACGCCCGCCTCATGCAGGATCTCTGCGAAGATGATGGCGTCGATGGGCGCGACTTCAGACGGCTTCAGCACAATCGTGCAGCCAGCGGCGAGAGCCGGGGCCACCTTGCAGGCGATCTGGTTCTGCGGCCAGTTCCAGGGCGTGATGAAGGCGCAGACGCCGATGGGCTCCTTGCGGATCAGGTGCTTGCCGCGCGCTTCCTCGAACTCGAACTCCTTGAGGTATTTCACGGCGGTCATGAAGTGACCCATGCCGGAGCCCGCATGGGCGGTCGTCGCCAGCCACATCGGGGCGCCCATCTCCTCGGAGATTGCCTCGCCAATGTCGCCCATCCGGCGCTTGTAGACCTCGACGATCTTCTCCAGCAGCGCCACGCGCTCGTCCTTGCTGGTGGCGGCGAAGGCCGGGAACGCGGCCTTGGCGGCGGCGACCGCAGCGTCGACATCCGCCTTGGAGCCCATCGAGATGCGGGCATAGGCCTCTTCGGTGGCGGGGTTGATGACGTCCAGCGTGCGCGGCTCGGCGGGGCTGACCCACTCGCCGTTGATGTAGAATTTCAGGTAGTCGCGCATGGGGCGGTCTCCGGTCCGGTTTTCCTGTTGCGGACTAGATAGTGCATTAGCGTGCGACAGCCCAACCCCTTGGACGCCGCAAAGTTCGGTCCGGTGGTCGGATTCCGGTCTGAAAACAGGGAAGGCCTCAGGCGACCCGTGAGAAAGTCAGTCGCCCGACCTCGGTGACCATGGTGTTTTCGTCGGCGAAGGTGCGGATCGAGGCGGGCTGCGGGGTTCCCTCCTCGTCAACCGTGAACAGGCGGAAGCGGATCTTGTCGATCGGCTCGACCCGGTAACGCCCCGCCTGGCTGATCGCCCGCGATGTTTCGCCCGGACCGGTCAGCTCCGTGCGCACGAAGAAGGTGGCGTCGGCATAGAAGGTCGCCGTGATCACGCTGTGCGCCTGGCCGCTCGCCGCCTCGGCGCGCCATTCGCCGATGATCCGGCGGGAAACACTATCGATCGTCTTCGCCTTGCCGAACATGGCTGACGTCTGGCCCGAATGTGAGGTTTGTCGCCCCGGCTTTACCTGAACTCCGTTTCAGAAGGGTGGACAGATAAGGAACAACGGTCAATTCGCGGGTTGGTAAGATTTGGCGTCTTGCGTCATGCAAACTGACATCAAGAAGTGTGGAACGGGGACCTCGTCGTCCCCACAGCATCTGGAAACGGGCAGCTTGCTGTCCGTGTTTCCCGCGCATGCGGGAATCCAGACTTAACAGTCTGACAGCACGCACATTTCCCAAAGTCTGGATCTTCGCATCCGCGAGGACCACGGCCTTTCCGGCCGCTTCCAGACAGGAAAAATCACCCATTCAATCCGACCGGGTATCGGCGTGCCGCAATCTCCCCCTCGCGTCTGGCAAGGGAGGGTTCGGTGCGCACCGGAACATCGAATGCCAGCCGCTCGGACGGCGCGGCGACCACCGCTCAAGCCGCCCGCGACGGCTCATCCTGAGGAGCACGCGAACGCGTGCGTCCCTCACCCTGAGGAGCGCGCGAGAGCGCGCGTCTCGAAGGGGAAGGACGAGCCCGAGCGGGCGGCCGCAAGCGGTGGTCTGAAACACCTGTCCCCGCGATCGAAGCGGGGGTGACCATGGAAGATCGGTCTTCCATGCGCGCGTCACCGGGATGCGGACCAGGGCCTAACAGGCTCCGTCGACGTCACCGGGCCAAACGTCTGACACGGGGCGCGCAGGAACACGCACCGGCCAGCGAAAGCTGGCAATTGACTACCAATGGCGCGTTCCGCGCGCCCCGTCCTCCTGTCTTCGGGAGGCAGAACGACCGCACAACGGACGGCGTCAGCGCCGGTCCGAACGGGTGTCCGCAACTGCCCTCGCCGCGCGGGAGAACCGGCAGGCCACGACGCCGCGCTCCGGGTATTAACCGGAGATTGCCCGGAAGCTCCGGATCGCGCAGGGCGCATTCGTGCAATCCTGACGCAGACCGACTATCTAGGCTGGACGGTAGACCGGAGCCCGGCGTGAGCCAGAAACGCATCCTTCTGATCATCGGCGGCGGCATCGCGGCCTTCAAGTCGCTCGAGCTGATCCGCCTGCTGGCGAAGCAGGGCGTCGCCTCGCGCGCCATCCTGACCAAAGCCGGGGCCGAGTTCGTGACGCCGCTGTCGGTCTCGGCGCTGTCCGGCGAGAAAGTCTTCCAGGACCTGTTCGACCTCACCGACGAAGCCGAGATGGGGCATATCGAACTCTCGCGCTCGGCCGACCTTGTCGTGGTCTGCCCCGCGACCGCCGACCTGATCGCCAAGGCCGCCAATGGCCACGCGAACGATCTGGCGTCCACCACCCTCCTCGCAACCGACAAGCGCGTCCTGATGGTTCCCGCCATGAACGTGCGAATGTGGGAGCATGCCGCTGTCAGGCGCAACGTCGCCCGCCTGCGCGCGGACGGCGTGGCCGTCATGGAGCCCGATGTCGGCGCGATGGCCTGTGGCGAGTTCGGTCCTGGCCGCCTGCCCGAGCCCGAGCGCATCGCCGCCGAAATCCTCGCCATGCTGGCCCCGCCCGCCGAAGCTTTCATCGGTCCGCTGGCTGGCTTCAAGGCCGTCGTGACGGCTGGACCGACGCGCGAACCGCTCGATCCCGTTCGCTACATTTCCAATCACTCGTCCGGCAAGCAGGGCTATGCCATCGCCGGCGCCCTCGCCGATCTCGGCGCCGACGTGACGCTGGTCAGCGGCCCCGTCGCGATTTCCCCACCTGCCAATGTGACCCTCGTCAGGGTCGAGACCGCACTCGAGATGTTCGACGCGGTCAAATCCGGCCTGCCGGCGGACGTCTTCGTCTCGGTCGCCGCCGTCGCCGACTGGCGCCCCGCCGTGCAGTCGAGCCAGAAGCTCAAGATCAAGGGCGCGGCTTCAAAGGCCCTGACGCTCGAGCTGACCGAAAACCCCGACATCCTGAAGACGATCGCCTCCTCGAAGAAGGCGCGGCCGCGGCTCGTGGTCGGCTTCGCCGCCGAAACCAACGATGTCGAAGCGCACGCCCGCGCCAAGCTGAAGCGCAAGGGTTGCGACTGGATCGTCGCCAATGATGTGTCGGGCGACATCATGGGCGGCGCCGAGAACGAAATTCTTCTGGTCACCCGCGACGGCGCCGAGCGCTGGGAACGCATGGACAAGGCCGACGTCGCCCGCCGGATCGCCCAGCGCATCGCGGATTCTTTCTACGATCCCGAAGCCGGCGAAGCTTCCTTCGCGGCGGAATAACGCGCTGCTGTCTCTGGCCTTGGCCGGTCGCGTTGCCTAAAGAACCCGGGTCAGTGTTCTGCCGGGCAGCCTTCATGATCCGCCATATCGTCTTCTTCAGCCTCAAGGCCGAAACGGATCGCGACGCGGCCATCGCCCGGCTGTCGGACCTCGGAACGATTCCCGGCTCCACCACCTTTGAAGTGCGACCGTGCCTGAAGGCCGACCAGATCGCCAACGAGATCGACGTCGTGGTCTATGGCGAATTCCCGGACATCGAGGCACTCCGGGCCTACAAGCAGCACCCGACCTACGACGCCGTGACCCGCGACGTGCGCCCGACCCGCGAACTCCGGTTTGCTGCCGACATCGAGGGCTGAACCCTGCCGGCGGCTCAGGACGGCTTGCGCGTGTGGTAGGTAAGCGCGAGGCCAATGCAGTGCCTCAGTTCGACCCAAGGGATATCGTCCCCCAGCAGAAAAATGAAGGCGCGGTCCCCCTCATACCGGAAAACGCCCGTATAATGCTGGCGGAACTCATCGGCGAGGCGCGACTGGCAGTGAAAGTAGAGCGAATAGGCTTGGGGATCATCCTTGCGCGCATCAATGCGGACGGTCGTGCCTATATTGGGGCGAGCCGGAAGGTAGGCGGGCTGCCTCCATTTGAGTGTCTCCAACACGGTTCCGGCGCCGAGCGTCTGGTCGGCCGTATCCAGCACCACTTCGCGCAAATGGAGCAACGCATCGCGGATCGCCTGTGGATAGGCGTCGAACACCGCTTTGACCGATGGGTCGAAAAAGCGATGACTCATACTGGACATCCCCGCCGCCTGCAGAGTGCATCATGCCAGACATCGTAATCGAGATCGCCCCCCTCCCCCATTTCGAGGGACTGCAGCTTCCTGCCTACGAAACCGAGCTGGCCGCCGGCATGGATCTGCGCGCAGCCGTCGCAGACGGCGAGCCAGTGACGCTGGCGCCGGGCAAGCGCGCGATGGTCCCCACGGGCCTGACCATGGCGCTGCCTGCGGGATATGAGGCGCAGGTCCGTCCGCGTTCTGGTCTTGCCGCCAAGCACGGCATCACCTGCCTCAACTCGCCGGGCACCATCGACGCCGACTATCGCGGTGAGGTGAAGGTCATCCTGATCAATCTGGGCGAGGAGCCTTTCGTCATTCGGCGCGGCGAGCGGATTGCGCAGATGGTGATCGCGCCGGTTACACAGGCGAAGCTTGAGGTCACGGCAGAGCTGTCGGCGACAGTCCGGGGCGCCGGCGGTTTTGGGTCTACAGGGCGCTGAGCCCGGAAAACAGGAACGACCACCATGCACGATTTTCCCTGGACGATCATCGTCACGCTGACGGCGCTGGTCCTCTATTTCGCGATGGGTCTGCGCGTGGGCCTCGCCCGTCTGAAGTACAACGTGCCCGCCCCGGCCACCACCGGCAACGAGACGTTCGAACGCCACTTCCGCGTCCACATGAACACGCTGGAATGGCTTCCTATCTTCCTGCCGTCCCTGTGGCTGTTCGCTTCGTTCTGGGGCGACATCATTGCTGCGGGAATCGGCGCGGTCTGGATCGCGGGACGCGCCCTCTACATGATCACCTACGTTCGCGATCCTGCGACCCGCAGCGCCGGATTCGGGCTGCAGGCGCTTTCCTCGTTCGTGCTCCTGATCGGCGCATTTGTCGGCGCTGTGCAGGTGTTGCTGGCGGGCGCCTGACCGCTATGGATCGGGCGGGATCACGTCTTCCAGCGCGCCGGGATTGACGGCGTTCTGGAAGGCGGAGCCGGCCGCCGCCTGCTCCGCTGCGACCTCGACCGCAGATGGCTGGTCGCCGGCCGCCTGCACCTGGTCGCAGACCGGGTGGGCCATCTGGATGTCCGAATTGCAGCTGAAATCGCCTTCGGCCGTCTTGGCAGACCACTCCACCACCTGGGCCCCGCCCCCCTCCAGATCGCGAAGGTGAATATCCGAAATCGCAATCGAATCCGGATCGCTAACCTCCAGAATTTGTGCGGTTTTTTGCAGAACATTCGCGGGCGCCCGCATCTCGGCCTGCTCGGCGGCGATGTCAGGTCCGCCACAGGCGGCAAGCGACACAGCGGCGGCGAACACGGCGGCGAAGCGGATGGTCATGGGTGGCATATCCCGCAACAGCGTTACCAAGCCGTCATACTGGACCCGGACAATCCTCTGGGCAAGACGGCTGGGCAGCGGCCGTTAGCCCTGAAGCTCGAGAGCCGGCGGCGCCATGTCGGCCAAGAGGTAGGCGTCCGTCTCCGACACCGGCGACAGCTGCCCTAGGTTGAAGGCCGAGCGGTCGATGATCAGATCCCGGGGGCGCAGCTCGCGCGACAGCTCCAGCCCCTCCAGCGACCGGCACCGGGAGAAGGCGACATACGCCTGCCCATGGGCAAACATGCCCCGGTCAAAGTCGATGAAGACCTTGTCCAGCGTCATGCCCTGCGACTTGTGGATGGTGACGGCATAGGCGAGCCGCATCGGCAGCTGCTTGAAGGCGCCCACCACCGAGCGCGACACCGCCTGCGACCTGGGGTCGAACTCGTACCGGAACTTTTCCCACGCCTGCGGCGAGACGCGGTGGACGTCGCCCTTGATGTTGACGAACACATCGCTCTCGCCCAGCCCCTGAATGGTTCCGAGAGACCCGTTCACCCACCGCCCCGACGGGTCGTTGCGGATCATCAGCACCCGCGCGCCTTCCTTCAACTCAAGCGACTCCTCTGTCGGAAACGCCTTTTCCTCGAAACTCCCCTCCAGTGTCGCCGAATAGATGCGGGACGGGCCAGAGAGCTCCGCCAGCCGGGTCTGGTTGATGCGCCAGGCTGCGGCGTTGTTGGGGGTGAGGACGATGTGGGTCTGGCTGGCCTCGGCGGGGGACCGGCCACTGACCCGGGTCTGCAGAAGGTCCTGGTCTTCCTGGGTGAGGCGCCCGTTGCGCATGCCGTTGAGGATGGCGAGGAAGGACAGGTCCTCCTGCCGGAACACCCGCTTGAGGGCGGCCAGCCTGAACCCGCCGCCGGCGAAGGCGTGGGCGCGGAAGAACCAGGCTCCGCCATACTCGGCATCGAGGATGGGCTGGACCTGGGCTTCGACCACGGGGGGCAGCTGGTGCAGGTCGCCTGACAGAATCATCCGGACCCCTCCGAATGGCGCCCGGTTGCCGCGATTGAGACGCAGCGCATTGTCGATCGCCTGCAGCATGTCGGCGCGCACCATCGAGATCTCGTCGATGATCATCGTCTCGACGGCCTTGACCACACGCTGGTTGCGCAGCTTGCGGGCGTCAGCTGCATCCAGAAGGCGAGGCGGGAAATTGAAGAAGGAGTGGATGGTCTGGCCGCCGACGTGGACCGCGGCGAGCCCAGTCGGGGCCAGCACGACCGCCCTGTCCTTCTCGGCCTGGATGATCTGGCGCAACAGCGTTGTCTTGCCGGTGCCGGCCCGCCCCGTGAGGAAAACGTTGCGCCCGCCATTGACGATATCGGCCACGAGGGGCGCATAGACGTTTGAAACGGTCATCAACGGGTCCGGTCAGCGAGTCATGAGTCTATCCCCCGAACAGCTGGAACGCTACGCCCGGCATATCATGCTCCGGGAGGTCGGCGGGCCGGGCCAGCAGAGGCTTCTGTCGGCCCATGTGGCGATTGTCGGGCTTGGCGCGCTGGGCGGGCCTGCCGCGCTGTTTCTGGCGGCGGCAGGCGTGCGGCGGCTGACGCTGATCGATGACGATGATGTCTCCCTTTCGAACCTCCAGAGACAGGTCCAGTTCGCCACCGACGACATCGGGCAGCCGAAGACCGAGGCCGTGCAGCGCGCCATCGAGCGGCGCAATCCGGACTGCATCGTGCGCTCGATCCGCACGCGCCTCGACTCCTCCAACGCGACCGGCCTGCTGTCCGGCGAGCATCTGGTGATCGACGGGACAGACAGTTTTCAGGCGCGGTTCGATATCAATGCGGCCTGTCACGAGCTGGGCCTGACGCTGGTCTCCGGCGCGGTCGGGCGCTGGAATGCGCAGGTCGCTGTCTACAAATCCGGCCTTACGAAAGACCGGCCACGCGCCGAGCGCCTGCCCTGCTATCGCTGCCTCGTCAGCGAGATCCCCGGCGATGAGGAGACCTGCGCGGCTGTCGGCGTCATCGGCCCGCTGACAGGGATTGTCGGCTCCCGGCTGGCGCTCGAGGCCGTCAAGGAGATCACCGGAGCCGGCCAGAGTCTGGCAGGCCGGCTCTGGGTGTTCGACGGGCTGACCGGCGACAGCCGCATGGTGCGCTTGCCCGCCGATCCCGCCTGCGTGGTCTGTGGCTGACCGCTAGGGTTTCGCCACCGGCAGATGCTTGTCGAGGAAGGCGCCAAGCTCGGTCAGGTAGGTCTTCAGCGTTCCGTTCTGGAAGCTGTGGTCGCCCTTCTCGAAGACCACATATTTCACGTCCTTGCCCGCCGCTCGCATTGCCTTCTCCATGCGTTCGGACTGCTCGATCGGCACGATGTCGTCTTCCTTGCCGTGCAGAAGGAGAACGGGCGCCTTGATGCGGTCGATCATGTAGACAGCCGAATTCTCGTCCATTTCCTTCTTGTCGCGGCCGGGATCGCCAAGCTGCGCGGACCAGTATTCGAATGCGCGGCTGTCGGGGCCTTCCTCCCGCCGCTCCCAGCGCTGCATCATGTGCAGGTCCGAAACGCCTGCCATGGCGGACGCGCACTTGAAGCGGTCTGCGTCGCGCGCAATGCCCGTCATCGCGGCGTACCCGCCGTAGGATTCACCCACGATGCAGGCGCGGCTGGTGTCTGCGAGACCCTGCGCGGCGAGCCAGTCCATGCCGTCGATGAGATCATCCTGCATCGCGCGGCCCCACTGGCGATGGCCGCTTTTTGCGAAGGCCTCGCCGTAACCGGCCGATCCGCGGAAGTTGGGCTGGAACACGGCATAACCCTTGGCCGCGAGAAACTGCACGACCGGGTGGAAGCTCGCCGTGTCGCGCACTTCCGGGCCGCCGTGCGGATAGACGATCAGCGGCGCCTTCACGTCGGCATTCTTGCGGACGGGCGGGGTGAAATAGCCGTGGATCGTGAGACCGTCACGCGCCTTGTAGGTAATCGGGATGGACGCCGAGAGCGCCTTCTCCGGGATGAAGGGGTTCACGCGGCGCAGGTCAGCGACATTGGCCTTGCGGGTGTCGTAGAGGTGGTAGGATCCGGGTTCGGCCGGGCCGAAGGCCCGGACCAGCCACACGTTCTGGTCGTCGCTGATGCCGGCGATGCCGACATTGAGGCCCTTGCCAAAATACTCCCGCAGGCCGTTGTAGTGCGCCTGCTTCGCCGGGTCGGTAAACTTGATGGTGAGCATGTCGGACCAGGCAAGGCCGCCGGCAAAGGCGCCCGTGGCGGGATCGAACAGTGCGCTGCCCACATCCACGGCGCTGTCTGCGTACACTTCGGAGATGAACTTGCGCGTCGCGGTGTCGTAGAGGTGGATGGCCATGCGGTCAGCGCCGTCAGCGCGCGCCGCGACATAGTACTGGCCACGCGCCGGGCCGGGTGCGATCGGATCGAAATCGAGGAACGTGTTCGACTCGCGGTCAAAGCGCACGCGCCGGGCCTCGACCCATTTCTGGGGATCGTCCGCTGCGGGCGTCATGATCCGCATCTCGGTGCCGCGCTTGTTGCTGTCGATCCGCATGGCCGGATAGCCGGTGCGATCGGTGAGCCATCTCATCGTCTGGTCGGTGCCACGCCCGAGGAGCGTGGATTTTCCGGTCTTCACATTGACCTTCAGAAGGTCGAGCTGGCCGTCCTTGCGCGAGCGCATGATGACGTGTTCAGGGTCGCCATAGATTCGGCTGGCGTCCTCGGCGCCGAGCGCGGCGCTGAGGCGGTTGCCTTCCTTGAGGACCCGGCCGCGACCCAGGAGCGAAACTTCGTTCTTGAAGTCCCTGTCCATGGCGAAATACTGCGGCGCGCCCTTCACCTGAAGGCCGCGGAAGTTGAAATCGATGTCCACCTCGCGGGCGCCGACGCTGTAGACGACGCGGTCGTCAGACACCCAGATAAAGTCACTCACCCGGGCATCACCGAGCGGCAGCGCGCTGGGCTTACCCTTCTGGACCAGATCCTCGACGATGACGTAGGTCATCTTCTCCTGGCGCGCGATCGTCGCAACATAGCGACCGCTGGGAGACATGAAGATGCCGTCGACCTCGGGCTCGACCGCGAAGGCTTCTGCCTGGATCGGCTCTCCGGGCACGATGGAAACCAGTGTGACGGGCGGCTCGAGATTGACGTCGGTCTTCTGCGCAACGGCAGCCGGCGCCGACAGGAACGCTGCGATGGCCAGAAGCCCCGCGCCCATAAAGTTTCTGCTCATGCAAATCCCCGTGCCGGATACAGCAGACAAAAATAGATGAATTGACCGTAGCGGCAAGCCATTCCTGCTGCACGCGCGATCTCGTGTTCGGACCGGCGCGTTCGCCGTCCGTGATGCTGTCGTCTCCCCCCGTTTTGCCCGCTTGGGCATAGGGAGGCGGGGCGCGTGAGAACGCGCCTTGTTTGGTACAATGCCAGTCTTGCGACTGGCCGGTGCGTGTTCCCACGCGCCCCGTGTCAGACGTTTTCGAGCCGGTGGCTGGGGCGGGTTTATTGACCCTCATCCTCATCCCGTCTCAACGCGCATGGACGCCG
>CAYOWK010000065.1:0-21283 GCA_964407665.1 uncultured Rhizobium sp.
CGGTGCTCCTCAAGAAGGTCGATGAGCTCGAGCTGTCGGTCCGTTCGGCCAACTGCCTGCGCAACGACAACATCGTCTACATCGGCGACCTCATCCAGAAGACCGAGGCGGAGATGCTCCGCACGCCGAACTTCGGACGCAAGTCGCTCAACGAGATCAAGGAAGTTCTGGCCGGGATGGGGCTCCATCTCGGTATGGACGTTCCGAACTGGCCGCCAGAGAACATCGAAGATCTGGCCAAGAAGTACGAAGACCACTCGTAAGAAAGGGCGGTCCCGGGTGACGGGACCGGTATAGTGACATGCGCCACGGCTTCGCGCTCCGCAAACTGAACCGCACGCACGAACATCGCACCGCGATGTTTGCGAACATGGCGGGCTCGCTGATCCGCCACGAGCAGATCACGACCACGCTGCCCAAGGCGAAGGAGCTTCGGGCTGTCGTCGAGAAGCTGATCACGCTCAGCAAGAAGGGCGACCTGGCGTCGCGCCGTCTGGCTGCCGCCCGTCTCAAGGAAGACGAGGTCGTGGCCAAGCTGTTCTCGACGCTCGGCGAGCGTTACAAGGATCGCAGCGGCGGCTACACCCGCGTTCTGAAGGCCGGTTTCCGCAAAGGCGATAATGCGCCGATGGCCGTTATCGAGCTGGTTGACCGGGATCCGGAAGCCAAAGGCGCAGAGGATCGCGCCCGCGCCGCCGCGCAGGCCGATACGGACGAAGACTAGGTCGTTCGGGCTTCTCTGGACTTTTGGAGGCCGCCCCTTGGGGGGCGGCCTTCTGCGTTTCGGAAGAGCGATGCGCCTTGTTTGCGCCGAATTCGCCGCCTAGCTCCAAGTCTGTCGGCGTCCGGCTCCGGGGTCCTGCTTCGATGGCGGTCGCGCGAGAGCAGCACGGGTATCGCGTATGAAAAAGCAGAGCTTCCTGGTTGCCATTGCCGCTTCGGTTGGAACGGCCGCGGTCATCATCTCCGCGCCCGCAGCCGGGCAGCTGTTCGGTGGCCGGGAAGACGTCCGCGAGGCGCCTGTCCAGCTGGCGCAGGTTGCTCCCTCCCCACAACCGGTTGCGGCCGACAGGGTGGCTCCTGTTTCGCAAGCCGGGCTTCAGCAGTCGTTTTCGCCGGTGGTCAAGAACACGGCCCCGGCTGTGGTCAATGTCTACACGGCAAAGACTGAAGCAGTTTGTCCTTATGCCAACTCGACGTTTGCGCAGTTCTACTGCGGCAGTGATGCCGGGCGGACCGAGAAGCGGGAGATGTCCCTGGGATCCGGCGTCATTGTCGGCGCCGATGGGGTGATTGTCACGAACAACCATGTGGTGGAGTCGGGCGACGAGTTTCGGGTTGTCCTCCACGACCGCCGGGAGTTCCCCGCCACCCTGGTGATGAAGGACGAGCGGACGGATCTGGCGGTGCTCAAGATCGATGTCGGCGCCGAGCAACTGCCGAACCTCGGCTTCGCCGATACAAACAAGATACAGGTCGGGGATCTGGTGCTGGCGATCGGCAACCCGTTCGGCGTGGGTCAGACGGTCACGTCCGGCATTGTGTCTGCGCTGGCGCGAACGGATGTGGGCGTTTCGGACTACTCGTCGTTCATTCAGACAGACGCCCCGATCAATCCCGGCAACTCGGGCGGCGCCCTGGTCGACATGCAAGGCCGCCTCGTTGGCGTGAACTCGATGATCTTCTCGAAGACTGGGGGTTCGGTCGGTATCGGATTCGCCATTCCGGCCGAGATGGTAAAGCGCGTTGTGGACGCTGCGGTGCACGGTGGAACGCTTGTTCGGCCATGGCTGGGGGCGAAGGGCGACGGCGTCACCATGAATGTCGCCACTACGGTTGGACTGGATCGTCCCCGTGGCGTGATCCTGTCGGAAATCTACAAGAGTGGGCCGGCAGACCGTGCAGGTCTGCAGGAAGGCGACATCGTTCTCACAATCGATGGGCGTGAAGTTTTCGACGACAAGGGCATGAAGTTCATTGCGGCCACCAAGGCCGAGGGCGAGTCGGTTGAAGTCAGCTTTCTCCGCAACCGTCAGGAGCAAACGGTCAGTCTGAAGCTGGCCCGCCCGCCTGGGACCACGGAGGCTGATCTCAAGCAGGTGGCCGGCCGCAACCCGTTCGCTGGCGCCGTGATCGCGGAGCTGTCTCCCGCGCTGGCGGAGGAGCTTGGCCTCGACCCGTTCCGCTATGAAAGCGGCCTGCTCGTCTACCAGGTGCCGTATCGGTCTATCGCGGGGAATCTCGGGCTGCGGCCGGGGGACATCGTGAAAGAAGTGAACGGGGTCGCCGTGAAGAGCCGGGCAGACCTTGACCGCGCAGTCAGCAAGGCCGCGACGAACCAGGGGGTCTGGCGTCTGGCTATTGAGCGCAACGGGCGCCGCATAGAGACGTCCGTACGCATCTGATCGTGCCAGCTGCGCTGGATTGGTGACGCTTACAGGACTACATCCAGCGCGTGAGCGATCTGTTTCAAGCTGCAGGACTGAATGAGGAGGCTCCGCGTCCCCTGGCCGACCGGCTGCGCCCGGAAAAGCTGGAAGACGTCGTTGGCCAGGACCACCTTCTGGCGCCGGATGGGCCCGTTGGCAGGATGCTCGAACAGGGCAGACTGGCCAGTCTGATCTTGTGGGGGCCGCCGGGGGTCGGCAAGACGACTATCGCGCGCCTTCTCGCTCAACGGTCCGGTCTGGCGTTCGAGCAACTGTCGGCGATCTTCTCCGGGGTCAAGGATCTTCGGGCGGTGTTCGAACAGGCCGAACACCGGCGGGCCACGGGCAAGGGCACGCTCCTTTTCGTTGACGAGATTCACCGCTTCAATCGAGCCCAGCAGGATGGATTTCTGCCCTTCGTCGAACGAGGGGTCGTCACGCTTGTGGGCGCGACGACAGAGAATCCGTCGTTTGAGCTGAACAGCGCGCTACTTTCCCGCGCCCAGGTTATGGTTCTGAAACGGCTCGACGAGGCGGCGCTGGGGCTGTTGCTTGACCGGGCCGAGGCCCACATGGGCCGGAAGGCCCTGCTGACGGATGAAGCCCGCCGCTCGCTGATGGCGATGGCTGATGGCGACGGGCGCTATTTCCTGAATCTGCTGGAGGAAGTGTTCGCCTGGAAGGGCGATACGCCTCGCGACCCCGCGCAGTTGACGGCAGCGCTGCAGAAGCGGGCCCCCTCCTACGACAAGGACCGCGAGGAGCACTACAATCTCATTTCCGCGTGGCACAAGGCGACGCGCGGCAGCGATCCGGATGCGGCGCTGTACTGGTTCTGCCGGATGCTGGAGGGGGGCGAGGATCCGTTGTTTCTTGCCCGCAGAATGATCCGCGCGGCGAGTGAGGATATTGGTCTGGCGGATCCGACGGCTTTGATGATCTGCAATGAGGCCGCGCGGACGTATGAGCGTCTTGGGTCTCCGGAGGGCGAATTGGCGCTGGCGCAGGCTGTCATCCACCTGGCGACGGCGCCGAAGTCGAATGCAGCCTACGTTGCCTACAAGGCCGCGAGACGGGCGGCGAGGGAGACCGGGTCGCTTGCTCCACCGGCCCATATCCTGAATGCGCCGACCAAGATGATGAAGGATCTGGGGTACGGGAAGGGCTACGCTTACGATCACGATAGCGAAGACCAGTTCTCCGGGCAGGACTATTTCCCGGACGGGTTGGACAGGCCATCGTTCTACAAGCCGCAGGGCATGGGTCGTGAAGCGCCGATCCGGGAAAATCTGGAGCGCTGGGCGAGGTTACGCGCCGAAAAGAACCGGCGCGGGGACGGGTGAGTGGGACGCAATTACGAACTGAAACCCGTGGCGCCGGAGGACGCCGCCTTCGTGCGGTCATTTGTGATCCACGAGGACGATACGGTGCTCGGCTTCTGCAAGCCGGCCGGCCTGCCGGTTCAGACGCGCAACCCGGATGACCGGACTCTGGACAGCCTGATGGCGGCGTTTGCCCGATCAAATGGCAAGCGACCGCGGCTGGTGCACCGTCTGGATGCGCAGACCTCGGGCGTAATCATCGCAGCCAAGACGCAGCCGGCCGCGGCGGCGCTCAGCGCGGCGTTTGCAGGGCGGGACGTGCGGAAGATCTACCTCGCTGTCGTGAGTTGCGCGACGCGGCCGGGTGCGAGCGGCGTGATCGATGTTCCGCTGGCCCGTTACCGGCCAAAACCGGAGCTTGAACTCATGCGCGCAGGACGCCCGGGGGACAATTCGGCGCAGGAGGCCGTTACTCGCTGGCGGCTTGTCTCCTCGACAGGCTCGAGCCACCTGCTGCAGGTCGAGCCTGAGACTGGACGCATGCACCAGATCCGGGCGCACCTTTCCCTTTCCGGCATGCCCATCGTCGGCGACCCCTATTACGGCGGAGCAACCACGGTCGCGGGGGCGAAGACGCCCCGGATGCTGCTGCATGCGGAGAAGCTGTCAGGCCCGCACCCCTCGGGCGGCCAGTTCACGCTGTTTGCTCGCGCACCCGACGATTTCCGTCCCTTCCAGCCTGCGGCGATGGCCGATATGGCTTTGCGGCCCAAGCCGAACTAAGAACCCGAATGTTCAACTTCCTTCTTGTCGCGGCGGGCGGGGCGCTCGGGGCGGGCGCACGCCATCTGGTGTCGGGTCTGTTCCTGCGCCAGGTCGGCAGCGCGTGGCCCTGGGGAACGCTCGTCATCAACGTCTCCGGAAGCCTGCTTCTGGGATTGCTGGTGGGCGTTCTGGCGTTCCGGGGCGGCGAGGGGCAGGCCCAGCTGCGACTACTGCTCGGCACCGGCGTGCTTGGCGGATTCACCACGTTTTCAGCCTACTCGCTGGAGACTGTGCAGTTGATTGAGCGGGGGCGGTTCGCTCCTGCTCTCATTTATGCTCTCGGCTCGGTCGCGCTCGGCGTGGCGGGCGTATTTGCCGGCCTGTGGCTGGCCCGGAGATTTTTCGCATGACCTGGAACAAGGGGCAGGTCGTATCGATGCCCGTGTCCGACGATGAGGACGACACGCGGCTGGACCGCTGGCTTCGCAGGAAGTTCAGCGGGCTCGGACAGGGCCAGATCGAGAAGGCGCTCCGCAACGGTGAAATCCGCGTGGATGGCGGCCGTGCGAAGTCGTCCCAGCGGCTGAAGGCCGGGCAGATGGTCCGTATTCCGCCGTTCGGCGCACCGGATACGCCCAGCTCGCCAAGTGGAGCCTCAAGCGTGAAGGCGGCTGACGTCGAGTTCATCCGCTCTCTCGTGATCTACGAAGACAAGAATATCATTGCGATCAACAAGCCTGCGGGCCTGGCTTCGCAGGGCGGAACCGGCACGACCCGGCATGTCGACGGCCTGTCGCGGGCACTGGTGGCCGAGGGCGAGGAGAAGCCCCGGCTCGTACACCGTCTTGATCGGGATACGACCGGCGTTCTCGTCCTGGCCAAGACTGCGAGCGCTGCCGCCAAGCTCTCGGCACTCTTCAAGGGACGTGATCTGGAGAAGATCTATTGGGCCATCGTCCTCGGGCAGCCGCACCCGATGGACGGCGAAGTCCGGGGCTGGATGAAGAAGTCCTCCGGTCCCGGCGAAGAGAAGGAAAAGATGCGCTCCGCCGATCACGGCGAGCCTGGCGCGGTTCATGCCGTCAGCCAGTACACGGTGCTTGCCCAGGCAGCCCAGCGGATCTCATGGGTCGGCCTCAAGCCGGAAACGGGCCGCACGCACCAACTGAGGTTCCACATGGCGGGGATCGGCTGCGCCATCCTGGGCGACAAGAAGTACACCTGCGATGTGCCTGTCCCCGGCGAACTGGCTGACGGACTACACCTTCATGCGCGCGCCTTGCGGCTCCCGGCGATTGGCGGCGGCAAGCCCGTCGACCTGATCGCGCCGCTGCCGCCGCACATGGAGGCGACATTCGACGCCCTGGGCTTCGACCCCTCGATTGCCGAAGACCCGTTCTTCTCGCTGCGCAAGATCCGGCGGCGGTAGGGGCAGCCCGATGGTCAAAGGTCTGAAGGGCGAAATCGATCAGCGTCCGCGCCGCTTCTACAAGGAAGCTGGTATACGGGCTGTCGATGGGGGCTGGCAGGTCGAACTGGACGGCAGGCCGCTCAGGACGCCTGCCAAGGCGGGACTCATTGCCCCTACGCTCAAACTGGGCGAGGCGCTCGCGGGCGAGTGGAACGCGCAGGACGAGCGCATCGATTTTGCGTCGATGTCGCTGACGCGTCTGGCCAATGTCGCCATCGACCGCACTCCAGGAACACGGCCCGAGATGGCGGCTGAGGCGGCCCGGTATGCGGAAACCGACCTTGTCTCTTACCTTGCGGAGCGTCCGGTCGAGCTGCGCGCGCGCCAGGAAGAAGTCTGGCGCCCGCTGCGGGACTGGGCGGCGGAGGAACACGGCGTGCGGCTGATCGCGGTGGAGGGCATCATGCCGATCCGCCAACCCGAAGGCTCGATAGCAGCCATGCAGGCGTTCGCGGCGAGTCTCGACGACTTCCGGTTGACGGGGCTGGTGTACGGGATCGGGTTATTGGGCTCGGCGGTGCTGGGGCTGGCAGTCGAACGACGGCGCATGTCTGCTGCCAATGCATTCGAGGCTTCGCGCATCGACGAAATCCATCAGGCCAGTCTCTGGGGTGAGGACGCCGAGGCACAAATTCGCATCGCGCGAGCCCGTGACGAGGCATCTGCTCTTGACCGCTGGTTCGATGCGCTCGACGGTGAGGGCATGTCAAAGGGGTAGAGCGTATGGGACGGTCCGGTCTCGCGGTCTTGGTGCTCTGCATCGGCGTCGCGCTGGACCATCCGGCTGCTGCTGACGAACCCCGGATTTTCTCGCGCGAGGACTACGCGGTCTATTTTTCGCCCGGACGTCTCCAGAGTCACTCGCCCTACTACGACAGCAACGGCCAGCTCGAAGTCATTCGCAACCGAGTGCTCTCGGTGGGCGGCAAGACATTTCTTGAGCAGACCGTACGGGCGCTGGATGTGTCGCCCAACTACGATACGCTGAGCGAAGCGCCGTTCTACAAGATACGTTCGAACGGCGTGTCCCGGATGGTCTGGGACGAGAGGCGTGTCGCCTATCTGTTCGATTACTCGGACCTGGATTTCTCCGAGGACACCTCTGAGGTTTTCGAGTCCGCAAACAGCCGCGTGGAGATCAGTGGGGCGGACAAGCCCCGCGGTACGCTCCATACGTTCTACCGCGGCGCAGACGAGCGGGCCGGACGCGATGTCGACGCTCTTGACCGGGCCTACCGGGCTGACGTGGTCGGAGCCTGGAGCATGCAGTGCATGTATGTGAGCACGAAGGACTACGACGTTGCGTGCGAACTGACCCATCTGCCGACGGACCGGATTGAGCGCCATCTCTATCGCAAGCTCGACCTGATCGGTTGACCTGACTGGACCGGGGCATTGGCCGTTTCACCGCAGCGCGGGCGGCTTGCGGGGCAGGCAGGCCGGGCCTAATCCCTTGTCATGGTATTCCGCCCGCTTCCGATCCTTACGATTGCCGTCCTGCCCATCTTTGCGGCCCTGCTTTGGCTGGGGGTCTGGCAAGCCCAGCGCGCAGGTTGGAAGACCGAGTTGATCGCGGACTACGAAGCCAGTCTCGATACGACTCCCGCGTCGCTGGCGGAGCTGCTTTGCGGGAATTCCGCCCCGTCCGAAGGGTCTTTTGTTGCTGGGGAAGAGGTTAACGCCCGTCTGACCGCGCTACCGGCGGAGCAGGCGCCCATCCGGATGTTTGGCCATGCCGAGAGCGGCGAGGCAGGCTGGCGCCTCCTCCGCGCAATCGAGCCGCCAGCCTGCGCCTCTGCATCCGGCGCCATCGTCGTCGAAGCCGGACTCGAGCGCCTTCAGACAGGAACGCTGCCGCCCCTGCCGGAGACTACCGAACCGCCGCCGCGGTACGTGGTAACCGCCTGGCCCGATCGGGCCTGGATGGCTGCGGACAATGATCCTGCAGCCAATGACTGGCACTGGTTCGATGCGGACAGGATGGCGGGCGCTTTGGGGCAGCCACGACTGGATGGTCGCTTCTACCTGTCTGCCAGCCGGGGGCTTCCTGACTTCCTGCAGCGTACGCCGCCTTCGCGGCACATCGGATACTCGGCGACCTGGTTCGGTATGGCCGCGGCGCTGATCGTGATGTACCTCGCCTTCCACGCCCGGGCAGGGCGGCTGAAGTTCGGCAAGGACGCCCAGACGCGATGAAGTACATTTCTACCCGAGGCAACACGCAGCCCGTTGATTTTGTTGGCGCCAGCCTCGCCGGTCTTGCGCCGGACGGCGGCCTGTTCTCGCCGGTGGAGTATCCGCAGATTGCCCGTCCGACGGCGCAGGACAGCTATGTCGACATCGCGACGCGGATCCTGTCTGCATTTGCCGGCGACAGTCTGCCCCTGGCCGTCGTCCATTCGCTGGCCGAGAAGGCCTATGCGCCGTTTGCCCACCAGTCCGTCGCCCCGCTTGTGCAGATCGGTCCCGGCAGCTGGATGATGGAGCTGCATCACGGCCCGACGCTGGCGTTCAAGGACGTCGCGATGCGCCTGATTGCGCAGCTCTACGACTATGTCCTGGGTCAGCGCGGCGAGCGGATGACGATCCTGTGCGCGACTTCGGGTGACACAGGTGGGGCGGCGGCGGCTGCATTTGCGGGTTCGAAGAACGTCGATATCGTGATCCTTCATCCCCTGGATCGGGTTTCGCCGACCCAGCGCCTGTTCATGACGGCGACCGGCGCAGCCAACGTTCACAACCTCGCCCTGGAGGGCGACTTCGACGGAACGCAGGCGATCCTGAAACAGCTGCTGGCGGACGAACAGTTCCGGCGTTCGACTGGTCTTGCAGCCGTGAACTCGATCAACTGGACCCGTGTCGCAGCGCAGAGCGTCTATTTTGCGCAAGCCCAGGCGCAGCTGGGGGCCGATACGCAGATCCGGTTCGTGGCCCCTACGGGCAATTTCGGCGACGCGCTGGCCGGATACGTCGCTGCGCGTTGCGGGCTCCTGACTGGCTTCGACCTCGTGGTCGCCGTCAACGCCAACGATGCAATGGCCCGGTTGCTGGAAGGCAGCGCTCTTGCCAAGGGCGTTACAACCGCCACGATCAGTCCTGCAATGGACATCCAGCTGCCGAGCAATTTCGAGCGGCTGCTGTTTGAGGCCTGTGAGAGAGACGGTTCGCTGGTCGCCTCCGCCTATTCGGAGCTTGCCAACGCTGGCCGGGCTGCGCTTCCGGCCGTCGCAATCCGCAACCTCGCAAACATGGGCCTGGTCGCCGAGCGCGTCAGCGACACCGAGACGGCCGAAGAGATGCGCCGGACCTATGCGGAAACCGGCTGGATTGTCTGCCCGCACACGGCGGTCGGTCTTGCTGCGGCACGGCGCAGGCCGGTGAGCGAGGGTGTACAGGTAACGTTGGCCACTGCCCACGCAGCCAAGTTCCCCGAGACAGTGAAGGCGGTTCTCGGTGTCGACATGCCGTTGCCCGAGCGCGCCCGCGAGTTCACCTCAAGGCCGGAACAGTTTGATCGTGGGCCGATGAGCGAAGGCCGGGTCCGCGACTATATCCTGTCCGTGACCCGGGCAGGCCGATGAGCGCAGACGGTCGCACCATTGTCAGCCTGCCAAACGGCGCCCGCATCGTCTTCGATCCCATGCCCCAGCTTCGGAGCACTGCCGTTGGCGTCTGGCTGGGGGCTGGCGCGATCGACGAACCTGAGCGACTGAACGGGCTGGCGCATTTTCTGGAGCACATGGCGTTCAAGGGTGCAAAGGGTCTCAATGCGCGGCAGATCGCGGAAGCTGCGGAGAGCCGGGGCGCGGACATCAACGCCGCCACCGACTACGAGCGCACCAGCTATACCGCTCGCTGCATGGCGGCGGACGCCCCGGACTTGCTCGATCAGGTTCTGGCTCTGGTGTTTGCGCCGGACCATCCGCCTGAGGAGATCGAGCGCGAGAAGCATGTCGTGCTTCAGGAAATCGGCGAGGCGACCGACCAGCCGGACGATCTGGTTTTCGATCTGGCCCAGGCCGCGTCCTTTCCGGCGCATCCGCTCGGCCGGCCGATACTCGGTGTCGAGCGGACCCTGATGGATATTGCGCGCGCCGATCTGTTCTTGTTCGCCGCCGAGAACTACACGCCGCGCCGCACGGTTGTTTCAGTCGCCGGCGCCTTCGATGCGAACGCCATCCGTGAGCGCGCCGAGGCGTGGCTTGCTCCGGGCAAGGCGGCAGCCGCGCGGACGGCGTTCGCTGCGCCCGTTGCGACGACCGTGACGCAAAGCGTGATCCGGCAGACCGAGCAGTGCCATCTGGTGGTCGGGCGTCCGGCGCCGGCGTCGATGGATGATCGCCGATATGCGGCGAGGCTGTTCTCCGAGATTCTCGGCGGCGGCATGGCCTCGCGCCTGTTCCAGCAGGTGCGTGAAGAGCGCGGGCTGGCCTACACGATCGATGCGTCGTGCGAGCAGTACGACAGCGCTGGACGGGTGAGCGTCTATGCCGGGTGCGCTGCGACGGATGTGGCCGAGGTGGCCCAGCTCATCGATGGTATCTGGAGCGACATGGCCTCTGCGGGCCCGACGGAGACGGAGGTCTCGCGGGCGAAAGCCGTGATGAAGGCCGGACTGGCCATGGCGTCGGAAGCGCCTGCGGCACGGGCGTCGCGGGCGGCTCATGAGATCCTGGCGCATGACCGTCTGGTGACGCTGGACGAGCATATCGCAAAGGTCGAGGCGGTGACGGCTGCGGACATCCGGTCGATTGCTGCGGACGGTCTTGCCGGGCCAATGGCGCGGGCGATTGTCGGGCCGAAGTCCGGGGTGCGGGCGCTCGAGAAGACGGGTTGAGACGGACCGGGAGGGCGCGATGGTGCATCTGAGCGCGGATACCGCTGTCGTCTCCGCAGGCGCTGCGCTGTGGACGTGGTCGCAGGAGAGCGGCGAGGTTGTCGTCCGGGCGGAGACCGGCGGTCCGCTGGCGTGGCTGGATGGGGCCTGGAAGCTGGCCGAGCTGCTGGGACAGCTGGACGGGCTGGCGCGGCCGATTGTGGCGGCGCGGTTGCGGGACGGCCAGCCGGGCAGCGCGGTGGATGTGCGGGTGACCCTGTCCTCCGGGCTGCATGCGCATATCGTCGGGGCGTTCCATGATGTGGGGATCGCGCGGGGGCTGATCATCTGCAGCGATGGCGGACGGGTGCGGCTGCCGGAGACGAATGTGATCCCGGTGTTCCAGCCGATCCGGCGGGTGTCGGACCTGTCGCTGGCGGGGTTCGAGGCGCTGGCGCGGTTCAGGCTTCCTGATGGGCGGATTGGCGGACCGGATGCGCTGGTCGGTCTGGGCGGTGAGACGGACTGGAAGGCGATTGCACCTGTAATGCTGCGGCGATCGGCTGAGATGCTCGCGCAGCTGCGTGCCTGCGGCGAGGACCTGTTCATGCAGGTGAACCTGTCGGCTGCGGAGATCTCCAATCCTGCGCTGGTCGAGCAGATCGCGGACCTGATCCGGGCGGCGGAGTTTCCGGCCGGCTGTCTGAGGGTGGAGCTGACCGAGCAGGCGGCGCTGCGTGATTTCGATGCGGCGCTGGGATCGCTGGGTGCGTTCAAGGCCGCTGGCGCAGGGGTTGTGCTGGATGATTTCGGCGGCGGGCACTCGTCGTTCGCCTGGCTGGCGGAGTTTCCAGCGGACGGTGTGAAGCTCGATCCGAAGCTGATCAAGATGATGGCGCGACCGAGGGCCGGAGCAATCGTGGCGGCTTTGACTGGGATCATCCGCAGCCTTGGGATGACCGTGACAGCCGAGGCGGTCGAGGACAGGGCGACAATGCCGAAGCTGAGGGACATGGGCTGCGACTACGTACAGGGCTTTGCATTCGACATGCCCCTGCATGCCGAGGATATCGGCGCGGCGTTCGATGCGGTGTCCGAATGACGAAGCCGGGAGGACTGCAGGGCAGGATCTACTTCAATCCACGCGTCTGGCGCGTTCGGATCGCGCAGGCGGCGGTATTGCTTCTTGCTGCCGGGATGGTCTGGCTGTTCGTCTCCGAGGATCACGCGGCGATGACGTCCGGCGACCGGATCGCGGTCTGGTTCGGACTTATCTTCGGGCTGGCGTGCTTTCTGGGTTTCGAGGTCTATCTGCGCCGGTACGTGGTCGAGGTGAAGCGCGATGGGGATGCGCTGGCGATCACCACGCTGGCGACGGTGCACCACCGGACGATGCGCATCCGTGACGGATCGCTGGGCCGGGAGCAGAATGACCGGAGCAGCCTGATCGGCGCGCCGACCGTCAACAACAACTGGATCCCGTTGCGCGTGCCTGGGGTCTGGCCTCCATTCCTCATCGACGTGACACCTCCCGCGACGCTGAACCGGAGCGGCTTGGACGCGGCCCTTCGCCGGGCGTCGAAGCCGGTCGATGGACCGAAACGACGGGGTGACGGGCGGAAGGAACGCCGCTAGAACCACTCCTTCACCCCATCGAGGACGACATGGCGGAGCGCAAACCTTATATCATTTCCGGCGCCAAGGGCGACTGGGAGGTCGTGATCGGCCTCGAAGTGCATGCGCAGGTCGCCTCGAAGTCGAAGCTGTTCTCGGGCGCATCGACGGCGTTCGGCAACGATCCGAACACCAACGTCTCGCTGGTCGACGCCGCAATGCCGGGCATGTTGCCGGTTATCAACGAATTCTGCGTCGAGCAGGCGGTTCGCACCGGTCTTGGGCTCAACGCCGAGATCAACTCCTGGTCGCGCTTCGACCGCAAGAACTATTTCTATCCGGACCTGCCGCAGGGCTACCAGATCTCGCAGTTCAAGCACCCGATCGTGGGCGAGGGCGAGATCGAGGTGGACGCCGATGAGGGCTATACCTTCAAGGTCGGCATCGAGCGTCTGCACCTGGAACAGGACGCGGGCAAATCCATCCACGATCTCGACCCGAAGGCGACCTATGTCGACCTGAACCGGTCTGGCGTGGCGCTGATGGAGATCGTGTCGCGGCCGGATATCCGCTCGCCGTCGGAAGCTGCGGCCTACATGAAGAAGCTGCGCTCCATCGTGATCGCGCTGGGCACATGCGACGGCGACATGGAGAAGGGCAATCTGCGCGCCGACGTGAACGTGTCGGTCAGCAAGCCGGGCTCCTATGAGCTCTACAAGAAGACCGGCAGCTTCCAGCATCTGGGAACGCGCTGCGAGATCAAGAACGTCAACTCGTTCCGCTTCATCGTCCTGGCCGCCGAGTACGAAGCGCGCCGCCAGATCGAGATCCTGGAAGCCGGCGGCGTCATCGATCAGGAGACGCGGCTCTACAACGCCGACAAGGGCGAGACGCGGTCGATGCGCTCGAAGGAGGACGCACACGACTACCGCTATTTCCCGGACCCGGACCTGCTGCCGCTTGAGCTGAAGCCGGAGTTTGTCGCGCGCATCAAGGCGTCCTTGCCGGAACTGCCGGACCAGCGGCGCGACCGCTTCGTCTCGGAGTATGGCATCAAGGCCTACGACGCTGGCGTTCTCGCGGGAGACGCCGACAAGTCGGCCTACTTCGAGGCCGTTGCAAAGGGCCGCGATGCGCGCCTTGCCGCAAACTGGGTGACGCAGGAGCTGTTCGGCTATCTCAACAAGGAAGGTCTCGAGCTGTCGGCCTCGCCGGTTTCGGCGCAGCAGCTCGGCGGGCTGATCGACCTGATTTCGGACAACACGATCTCCGGCAAGATCGCCAAGGACGTCTTCCTGAAGATGATCGCGACGGGCGATGACGCCGGCGCCATCGTTGAGCGCGAGGGTCTGAAGCAGGTCACGGATACCGGCGCCATCGAGAAGGTGGTCGATGAGATCATCGCAGCCAATCCGGGGCAGGTCGAGCAGGTTGCGGCTCAGCGCGCGGCCGGCCATGAGAAGCCCAAGGCGCTGGGCTGGTTCGTCGGGCAGATCATGAAGGCGTCCGGCGGCAAGGCGAATCCTGTCGCGGTGAACGAGATCCTGCTGAAGAAGCTGGGTCTGTAGCGGGCTTTCTGTTGGCTGGTTGATCGGGGCCAGGCGCAGTTCCTCATTCGGACCGGCGTGAGCCGTCCGTTTTGCTGTCGTTCTTCCTCCTGAAGACAGGAGGGCGGGGCGCGTGGAGACGCGCCTTGTGTAGTACAATGCCAGCGTCGCCGCTGGCCGGTTGCGTGTTCCCACGCGCCCCGTTTCAGACGTTTTTGAGCCGGTGGTTGGGGCGGGTTTATTGACCCTCATCCTCATCCCGTCTCAACGCGCATGGACGCCGCCGTCCATGGTCACCCCCGGTTTGAATCACAATCCCGGGGACAGGTGTTTAAGACCCTCGTTCCGGGCCACCCGCTCGGGCTCGTCCTTCGAGACGCCGCTTGCGATCCTTGCGGATCACAAGCGACTCCTCAGGATGAGCCGTCGCGGGCAGCCGAAGCGATTGTCGCCGCGCCGTCCGAGCGGCTGGCGTTTGATGGTTCGGTGGCCGCCAAACCCTCCCATGCCAGACGCGAGGGGGAGATTGCGGCAGGTCGATACCCGGTCGGATTGGAGAGGTTGGGGCCAGCATATTCTGGGGCTGGCTCGTCCTTCCAACGCCGCTTCGCGGCTGCTCAGGATTAGCCTTGGAGACGCGGACCCAGCCGCTGATTGGCGCGTTAATGCTCTGAGGTCGTGGTGCTCACCAGGGAGCCGCGACTGCAACTTGACCGCGCCAACGCCCGAGGGGCGCTGGGCGGTCTTTTATTGGTTGAGCTCAGTATGTCGAGACGCCGAGCCGGCGATTGAACGCTTCGGCCTGCAGTTCGAGGATGTCGTCGGTCTCGATGTCGAAGCACCCGAGGGTGACCTTCACATCCGGGCTGGTCAGGGGGCGCGGGGTCTTGCGGTGTTCGAGATAGCCGGCGCGGATCAGGCCGGGCTGGCTCGTCATGAGCGTCAGTGCGACCGGTTTCAGGCCCGGGCACAGCGTCGAGCGCACGGATTGCTCCGGAACGGCCACCTGATTGGCGTCCAGCGGGGCCGGCTGCAAACCTGAGAGTGTGCTGGCGACAACTGCGCCGGCGAACGCCACGAACATATACCATCCCTCGTCGCCGCTCCTTCCGGTTGCCCGGCGGCGGCTGTCATCTTGTGCTTTACGGGGTCTTGCGAATTTCGCGCCACCCGTACGGCACCTTAGGCAAGGCGCGCGTCGGCGCCTATAGGTCCGGTAAATTTTTGGTTAAAACGGAGCAACAAAATCGACGAGTTCCTCCGGCGGCCTGTGCACATAGGACCAGGGCATCTCGGCGCGGGACCGGAAAACGCTTTCCGGAAGCAGGCCCGGGCAGAGGTCGGTCAGCCGCTCCTCCTCGCGCAGGGACAGGACGATCCCTGCCTCGTCCCCGAGGGCGAAGTAGGCTGCGGTCTCGACCATGACAACAGACAGGACCTCCATCTGGCTGCGGGCGTTTTCCCGGGCGGTCCGCGTGAGGTTCAGGCCTTCGCGATACTGCTTTGCGTCCATCAGTCGGCGGGCTGAATTGTAGGGAGAGCTGAACGCCTTGCTGTTCGACAGCCGCGCGGCGGGGCTGGTGCAGGGCAATTCGCCGGCGCCGGGCTGAGGCGCGTCAGGTGGGGTGAAGGCCGCGAGGCTCAGGAGGGCTGCAAGCGCTGCCGCTGCGTTCTTCACTGCCATGCTCCACAGCCTTTTCTGCCGCCAACTTAGCAGGCGGGCGCGTCCGGATCATTTCGGGCGTCGGGATAACTCGTCTTCCAGCCCCAAAATGGTCAGGCGATGGGCGCTGGCGGTCAGTTCAGGCAGGACTCCGGGACAGAGTTCATTGATACGGAGCTGCTCGCGCAACGACCAGAGTATCCAGCCCTGATCGCCAAGGCCGGCGTAGGCTGCGGTTTCCAGCTGGGTGACGGCCAGCGCCTCGGTCTGGTGTGTGGCTCTGGAATAGGCGGCGCGGGTCAGTTCGAGGGCTTCGGAAAAGCGCTTCTCAAGGATCAGCTGGCGCGCGGCGTTGTATGGCTCCCCAAACTCCTTGCTGGTCTTCACCGGGTTGCCAGGCCGTGCGCAGGGCAGGGTCGCTGCTTCCTGCTGCTGGGCGGGCGGATCGGCCGGGCTGAAGGCGGTAAGCGCCAGCACTCCCAGTAACGTTGCCGCACACCTGATCATCGATTTCCCCAATCCTTGCCTGTGGCGAAGACTTCGAACCTGACACAACAGCGGGATGAGTTCCACTTGCCGCGCGCGGCGGGACGTTGCAGCGTGCGCGCAAGAAGAGGCGGGCACTCGCGCAGGCGAGGCTGACGGGGAGAGACATGATGGAAACCGCACCAGCGGACAAGAAACCTGCGCCCGCAAAGCAAAATGAGGCGCTGGTGATCACCGCGTCCAGCGCGGGCACGATGTTCGAGTGGTACGATTTCTTCCTGTACGGCGCGCTGGCCGCGAACATCAACCATCACTTCTTTTCGGGCGTCGACGAGACAACCGGTTTCATCCTGACCCTGGCGGCGTTCGCGGCGGGCTTCATCGTGCGGCCGTTCGGGGCTCTGGTGTTTGGCCGGATCGGGGATGTCGTCGGCCGCAAGAACACCTTCCTCGTCACCATGGTCATCATGGGCCTTGCGACCTTCGCTTACGGCCTGATCCCCAGCTATGAGCAGATCGGCGTCGCGGCGCCGATAATCCTTGTCGGTCTCCGCATCGCACAGGGCCTTGCCATCGGCGGGGAGTATGGCGGGGCGGCGATCTACGTGGCGGAGCATGCGCCGCCAGGAAAACGTGGTCTCTATACGTCGTGGATCCAGATCACGGCGACGCTGGGCCTGTTGCTGTCGCTGGTCGTGATCATGATCGTCCGCCAGACGATGTCCCCGGAGGCGTTCAATGAGTGGGGTTGGCGCATCCCGTTCCTGCTGTCGATCCTGCTGCTGGGCGTGTCGATCTGGATACGGTTCCAGCTCAACGAGAGCCCGATCTTCCAGAAGATGAAGGACGAGGCGACGACCTCGAAGGCGCCGTGGGCCGAGGCGTTCGGCAAGTGGGGCAACCTCAAATACGTGATCATCGCCCTGTTCGGCCTGGTCGCCGGTCAGGCCGTCATCTGGTACACGGGCACGTTCTACAGCCTGTTCTTCCTGCAGCAGACGCTTAAGGTCGATGGGCTGGAAGCCAACACCATTGTCACCATTGCTCTGGCGATCGGGGCGCCGATCTACATCTTCTTCGGCTGGCTGTCGGACAAGATCGGGCGGAAGTGGCTCGCGGTGGCCGGCCTGGCGCTGGCGGCGTCGTCGAACTTCTGGCTGTTCGGGGTAATGACGGAGGCGGCCAACCCCGCCCTGGCGGAGGCGCAGAAGTCGGCGCCGGTGGTTGCCTATGTCGACCCTGCGGCGTGCTCGCTGCAGTTCGATCCGACGGGCACGAACAAGTTCAACGAGAAGTCGTGCGACATCGTGAAGGCGCACCTGTCGCGCTCGGGCGTCAGCTATACGACCGAAGAGATCGAGGCCGGCGGCGTGGCCCGCGTGACGGTGGGCGGCGCAGAGTTCACGGCGCCTGATCCCCGCCAGCTTTCGGCTGAAGAGCGGGCGGCGGCGATCGCGGCCTATCAGGCCGAGGTCGGGGCTGCGCTGACGTCGGCCGGCTATCCGGCCAAGGCCGATACGGCTCAGGTGGACCGCTGGACAGTCATTGCGATGATTGTCCTGACGCAGGTGTTCACGGCCATGATCTACGGCCCGATGGCGGCGACGCTGGTGGAGCTGTTCCCGGCGCGCATCCGTTACACGTCGATGTCGCTGCCGTATCACATCGGAAACGGCTGGTTCGGCGGCATGCTGCCGACGATCGCGTTTGCGACGGTGGCTGCAACCGGCAACATCTATGCGGGGATCTGGTATCCGGTGATCGTGGCCGCGGTGACGTGTGTGGTTGCGATCTTCTTCCTGCCGGAGACCCGGCATCGCGATATCAATACCTGAGCGGACCTGGAACATGAATGCGGGCGGCCCCGGATGAGGCCGCCCGCACTTCGTTTGGGGACGGGGCCGTTGGCGGCGTCAGGCCGGGCCGCTCATGCGGCCCGTTTCCAGTAGCCGTTGTCGACCGGCGCCGGCTTGCGCTGTCTCGGCGGCCTTGCAGTCTTGGGAGCTGGCTCCCTGTCGCGTTCACCGGCGTCGCGGGTGCGGACCTCTTCAGGCTTGCCGCCCAGCAGTCCCTTGAACCAGGCCCTGATGTTGCGCTTGAACATCCACCAGCGGCGGAGTTCCTCCGAGTTGGGGGCGTCGTCTTCGGAGCGGGGCAGGCAGACGTCGTTCATCTTCGGCTTGAGCCCGCGGATGAGGTCTTCCTCTATCATGCGGCGCTCTTCCTCGCTGCCCACCCGCATCACATGGCGTTCCGTGGCGCCGAGGATCCACCAGGCCGTGCCCCATTTCTCATGGCCGACCAGGCGTCCGCGCAGGTTGGCGGCCTTGCCAACATAAAGAGCCTTGGCGAAGATCGCGAAGTCACGCCGGACGAAGATGTAGATCCCGCCGCTGTCGTTCGGGATGCCGTTTTTGGTCCAGGCGCACTTGAAGATGTAGCGGCGGCCGGATTCCCCGCGCCACATGTTCCGGCCCGGCAGCCAGGTGTGTTTTCGGAAGAGAAGAAGACTCACGTTGTATCCCCATCGTCAGGGAGTGATTTTTCCTGTTTGCACAGTTAACTGTTCGATAACGGCCCGGTCGGGGCCGGATCTGGGCGGTCGCGCCCGCTTGGTTAACGCTGCCCAGGCAGGCTCCACTTGACGGTCGGGCGGGGACCGGCGTTGATCGCCCCAGACGAGGGGAACACGACCATGAATGGCGCGCCGCAGGTCACGCGACTGCGCGAGAGGATCATGCGAGAGCGTGGCCGGGCCAGGCTGATCGCCAGCATCCTGTCGTTGCCCCTGTTCCTCCTGCCGGTGTGGGGCGTGGCTGGCGCTGTCTATGGCGCCTTCAGCGATCCGCCGGACGGAGAAAACCCGTTTGTGGTGCTGGGGCTGGTTCTGCTGGTGGCGGCTCCGGTGCTCGCCCTGCTGACGCTGGTGGCGGTGTGGACGTGGCGGGCGATTTTCGCATTTTTCACGCCCCCGCGGGCCCAGATCATGTGGCTGAGGCGCTTCCAGGCGGAAGGCCCGGGAACGTTCAGAATGTCGCGCCACATCGATGGACTGGCGCGCTTCGGCGTGGGGTCGCTAACCCTGCAGGACCGGGACGTCACGCTGTCGTGGGAGCAGAGGCGGGCGCGGATGGCGCCGACGTTCTGGGTGGTGTTCATCCCGGCGGCGGCCCTGATGGTGTGGGTGTTCATCACCTTTGTCGAGCCGGCGCTGCGCCAGCAGATGGATGACCGGATGGCGGAGTGGATGGCCAGTCAGCAGGACGCCGGCGTTGGCGGGATCGTCATGGGCCTGATCGGAGGGTTCTTCATGGTGATCATCAACGCCTTCCTGTTTATCCTGATGCTGGTGCTGTCGATCCTGGCTGCCACGACGGGGGTGTTGCTGGCGACGGTGGGCGCGGCGTGGCTGTCCGGTCCGATTGGCGCTGCGATGGGCCGGAAGCGGGACGATTTTCCGGGGCTGCCCCGGCTGCTCGAGCGGATTGCAAAGGGGCGGAGACCTCGCGGCGCCTCGATCATCCGGATTCGCGACGAGAACTGGCGCGAGGCGGTGCGGATGGGAATCGAGGGCGTCGATGCCGTGATCATCGATATCTCGGATGTGACGGACGCAATCGCCTGGGAGATCTGTCAGGCGCTGGACAGGGCAGGCCGGGACCGGATCGTCTTTCTGGCCCGGGACGACGCCCACCAGCCGAGGCTGTCGCCGGGGGCCGCGACAATGGTCAATGACGCTCTGGGTGGTCCGCTCGATCTGTCTGTGGCCGTCCGGTATCCGGCGGGCCGAAAGGCGAGCCGCGAGCGCGTGAAAGCGTTCGGGTCAAGGTTGCGCGAGGCGGTTTATTCCGCCGCTGCAGCGGGCGTGGGTCGGACCATGCCCGGAACCGGGGCGGGCTGAGCAGACCATGCTGCTGGAAAACCTCGCAATCAGTTCGGCCATGGTCGTCCTGACGATCCTGATCCACTTTTTCGGCCTTGCCGGCCTTCTGATGGTTATCCGGGCGGTCACCACCCGAGTGAAGGGACCGGGTACCGTGTTGCACGGCGTCGCAACCATCCTGGTGGTCGTGTTCGGGTTGGTGGGGCTGCACACAATCGAGATCTGGCTCTACGCGATGCTGTATTTGTCGCTAGGCGAATTCCAGTCCATCGAGGATGCGCTGTACTTCTCGACGACCACGTTCTCGACGGTGGGGTTTGGCGACGTGACGCTGTCCGCCCGGCACAGGCTGATCGGGGCCATCGAGGGGGCGCAGGGCTTCCTGCTGATCGGGTGGTCCACGGCGTTCATGGTCACCGTGACCGCCCGGATGGGGCTTCTCGAGGCGCAGATGGAGAGAATGGATCGACGTAAACGCCGCCAGACAAACGAGGCGCCTTGACCTAGCGCCGCCAATGGTGAGTTTGCCGTCACAATTCGTCGGGACCACCGGGGACACATGTTCAAGAAGATTCTGATTGCGAACCGTGGCGAGATCGCCTGCCGGGTCATCAAGACAGCCCGCAAGATGGGTATCGAAACGGTGGTCGTCTATTCGGACGCAGACGCCGGCTCCATGGCCGTCCAGATGGCTGACGAGGCCATTCACATCGGCGGCTCGCCGGCCACGCAGAGCTATCTGGTGCAGGACAAGATCGTCGAGGCTGTGCGGAAGTCCGGCGCCGAGGCGGTCCACCCGGGCTTCGGCTTCCTCTCGGAGAACGCAGGCTTCGCGAAGCGGCTCGAGGCCGAGAAGATCGTCTTCATCGGCCCCAACCCGTACGCAATCGATGCGATGGGCGACAAGATCACGTCCAAGAAGTTCGCCGCTGAAGCCGGGGTGAGCACGGTTCCGGGCCACATGGGCCTGATTGCGGATTCGTCCGAGGCCGTGAAGATTGCCGACAGCATCGGTTATCCGGTGATGATCAAGGCGTCGGCCGGCGGCGGCGGCAAGGGCCTGCGAATCGCATGGACGCCCGAGGAGGCCAAAGAGGGCTTCGAGGGCGCCCGGGCCGAGGCGATTTCCTCGTTCGGCGATGACCGCATCTTCATCGAGAAGTTCGTGGACCAGCCGCGCCACATCGAGATCCAGGTGCTGGGCGACAAGCACGGCAACATCATCCACCTGAACGAGCGCGAGTGCTCGATCCAGCGACGCAACCAGAAGGTCTTTGAGGAGGCGCC
>CAYOWK010000066.1:0-20251 GCA_964407665.1 uncultured Rhizobium sp.
CTCCGGCCTTCGCTCCGGCAAGGCGGGAGGACGGGACCACGGTCAAATCCTATCCCCACACCGGTCAGCAACCGATCTGCGGGGCGCGTGGGAACACGCACCGGCCAGTGGCGACACTGGCAATTGACTACCAATGGCGCGTTTCCACGCGCCCCGGCCTCCCGTCTTTCGGGAGCGAGCCACAGCACAACGGACGGCTCACGCCGGTCCCGACGGAAAGGCACACCCGCGCGCGACAATCTTGTTGTCGTAATCACATTGCAGGGCGAATCGACCCCTCACCCGCATCGCACTCAAGGCTTACATGCCGGCCCGGCAACGAAACGCCAACGCCGCTCAAATTTTAGGCGCCAGGCGCCTAGTTCAAAAACAGGCAAATCGCTTCCGTTAAGTAAGGCAGCATGAAATTATCGTTCCTCAATATTCGGTGCGCGATTTTAGCCACAATCGGACAGTGTCCGCCAAATTCTGCCTCACCTTCTCCTTGACCCGCGGTGCGACCCGTCCTTGTGTAGATCACAGAGATGTAACGGCCTTGGGGAGGCCTCACCTTTCATTTTCATGCTGGCGACCGGATTTCGGGGTCTTGCGAGCGTGTCGGGTGGGGTTTCGGGGTCCTGATAGGAGACTGGAATGCGTTCGGCTACGTTCCCAAATCGGCTGCTGAGAACAGTCGCGCTAGGCAGCCTGCTCACCTCGGCAGCGTTCCCGGCGCTGGCCCAGCAGGCAACCGAAGAACAGGTAATCCAGGTTCCGCAACCGGCCCCGGCTGCAGCGCCCGCCGGGCCTGAAAAGATCGTCGTCACCGGCACGCGTATCTCCTCCGACTCCTACTCCAGCTCGTCGCCGATGACCGTCGTCACGTCCGAGGAAGCTGCCGCAACGGGCGTCGTGGACATCGCTACCCTGCTGCAGAACAGCGTTGCCGCAGCCGGTTCGTCGCAGGTCACCGCAGCCGTCTCGAGCGCCCTCGCCGCTCCTCCCGGCGGTATCGGAACGCAGACGATCGGCCTCCGCGGCCTTGGCGCCCAACGCACCCTGGTCCTGCTCAACGGCCGTCGCGCCGGTCCGGCCGGCACCGGCGGCGCCGTTGGCCCGTTCGACCTCAACGTCATCCCTCTCTCCGCTGTCGACCGCATCGACATCCTGAAGGACGGCGCTTCGTCGCTTTACGGGTCTGACGCTATCGCCGGCGTGATCAACATCATCACCAAGACCGACACCGGCGGCTCGATCGACTTCAGCTTCACCCGCCCGGAGGTCAGCTCCGCCGGTCAGGAGATGCAGGCCAGCGCCACCTACGGCAAGGATTTCGGCAACGGCTACTTCCGTATTACCGCCGACTATTTCGAACAGACGGAATTCGACCGCGGCGACCGCGATTTCTTCGACTGCGCTGAAGTATACCTCTTCAACAACGATGGCACCCGCGCCGACCTCGTCGATCCGCGCACCGGCAAGTTCTCGTGCCGGAACGACACAATCTGGGGCCACAACTGGGTCTACAACTACGTCGGTACGGCCGCTTCAAAGCGCCCCTGGCGTTCGACGCTGGGCTTCTATCAGTACGACCACTTCGGCACCCTCGGGAATTTTGTCCCGGCCTTCGGTGCGGCTTCGATCCCCGATCCCTCGGGCCTGATCACCCCGGCCGGCTGGTATCCCGTCAACTACAACACCGCCGCCTACATCAATAACCCGAACCTGGACCCGGTGTTCAGCAAGTTTGCTCAGAACTCGGCGGCTGTCACCGACTACCACCACCCGCTGATGGACGAAGCCACGCTGTCGCCCAATATCGAGCGTATCTCGCTGTTCGCGAACGGCGAATACGACGTCAACGACAGCCTCAGCCTCTATGGCGAGGTCCTGCTCAACCGCCGCAAGACGCACGATGACGGGTACACGCAGTTCTACTCGTTCCAGTACCTGTACACGGATGGCTCTGGCGACATCTACGGCGACCCGATCGCCCAGGACGCCGGCTGGACGCTTCGCCAGGATGGCCGCCGCTACAACATCGCCCTCAGCCCCACGGGTCTGTCGGACAATGCGGACGAGTCGGTTGAAGTGAACTACACCCGCTTTGTCGGCGGGATGCGTGGCGACCTTGGCGACAGCGCCCCGGGCTGGACATGGGATGTCGCAGCTCAGTTCTCGCGCTCGCACGGCACCTACACAGAGCAATTCCTCTGGGCCGATGCCAACGAGGACTATCAGCTCCGGACCGAGCGTTGCGCCAACGTGGACAACGGCAACGGTCCCGGTCGCACCAGCTACCGCAACATCCCGTGCGTCGACATCAACTGGTACAGCCCGAGCATCATGTTCGGCGACCTGACCGCCGCCGAAGAGGCCTTCCTGTTCGGCACGACGACGAGCTGGACGACCTACGAGCAGAGCACGGTTGAAGGCTACATCACCGGCCCGCTGGTTGATCTGCCGGCAGGTCCGCTGGATGTGGTGGTCGGCTTCCTCTACCAGCACGACAACTTCCACGACCAGCCTAGCAAGGAATGGATCGACGGCCAGGTTTCGAGCGGTACGGGCGGTATAGCGCGGCTTCCGACCAAGGGTACGGACGTCACGAACGCAGCGTTCTTCGAGGCGTCTGTTCCGCTTCTTGCCGACCTGCCTCTTATCCAGGCGCTGGATTTCTCGGTGTCCGGCCGTTACACGGAAGTGCGCTCCTACGGCGGAGACGACACCTACAAGATCGGCCTGAACTGGCAGATCAATGACGATCTCCGGCTTCGCGCCAACAAGGGCACGTCCTTCCGGACGCCGGGCCTTTACGAACTATACTTGGCGCGCCAGCAGTCTGGCCTGTTCGCTCAGGGTAACGACCCGTGCGCGGGTTGGGGCGACAAGATCGCCCTGAACCAGATCACGCAGCGGCAGGCTGACAACTGCGCAAGGGATCCGAAAGCAGGCAACGGAATCGGTCCCGAGCAGCTTCTCACGTCGGGCATCCAGGCCACTGTTTACACCAGCGGCGGTCTTGGCACCCTGGGCGCGGAAACCTCGGAATCGAACAGCATCGGCCTTGTGTGGACGCCCTCCTTCGCCGACCTGCGGGTCTCCCTCGACTACTACGACATCCAGCTGCAGGGTGAAGTCGGGACGGTTAGCGCCTCGTACATTGTCAACGAGTGCTACAACTCGGCTGACTTCCCGAATGATCCGCTGTGCTCGCTCTTCAACCGCTACCAGCCTGGCGAAGGCGCCGCTTCGCAACTCTACCAGATCGACGAGGTTACCCGGAACTTCCTGAACATTTCCGAGCAGACCAACTCGGGCATCGATCTCGAGGCGACCTACAACACGGACATTCCGTGGGGCGAACTGTCGACCACGCTGCGCATCTCGAGGCAGCTTGACTCCGGCCGCATCCTGCAGCCCGGCAGCCCGGTCGAAGAGGAAAATGGTCAGGCCGGCGAACCCAAGTGGGTCGGCAACCTGAGCACGGTGTACAGCGCCGGACCGTTCTCGCTCTTCTGGGGCCTCCGTTATGTCGACGGAACGTCCGAGTTCGACGAGTACTGGTCGGGCCGGACAACCCAGCCGACCTTCCTCGGACGTCCGACCAACCTCGTGCTCGGGACCAAGCCGGTGTTCTACCACTCGCTCTCGGTCAGCTACGAACTCGAGGATCTCGGCGTCGAAGCCCAGCTCGGCGTGCGCAACCTCTTCAACGAGGAACCGCCCCGCGTCTCCGGCGCCGCCCCCGACTTCCTCCAGCTCGGCGGCTCGGTCATCGAAAGCCAGTACGACGTCTTCGGACGGACGTTCTTCCTGAACGTGTCCAAATCGTTCTAGTAAACGACGACCCGGTGTAGACGGGCGGCGGGGCAACCCCGCCGCCCGTTTCATTTGTGGTTGTTGCAGCCTCGCCAGCCCACTACGCTGGCGCCTTCGACGGCGGAGACCGGCCCCATGCCCACCATCACCATGCGCATGGACAACCTGAACGAGCGAAACACCGAATTCGCCCAGGCCCCGCTGACCACGCCGGTCTTCCTCAATTCGGTCCCTAAATGCGGAACCCATCTTTTCCGCAACATCATGCGGATGTTCGTGGCGGTCCCCCAGCAGTACCACCCGGTCTTCGTACAGCTCCCGAACCTCCGGCAACACGGCCCCGTCGCCTTCGATGCCAAGGCCCCCAAGCTCTCCTGGGGCCACCTGCTCTTCTCCGATGACAGCGCGGCCCTGACCCGGAATGTCCGGCAGATTCTGCTGGTGCGTGACCCCTACGACTGGGTGCTCTCCCGGGCGCGTTTCTTCCTCTCGGAAAACTTCGAAGGCGAAACCCAGCACCTCAAGACCGGCGCCTACTCGGTCTCCGAAATCCTCAACATGATGATCTTCGGCATCCATCGCAAAGCGCCGCCGATGGAAGACATCTTCCGGCACAATGCCGTGGCCTGGCTGGGGACCTCCGCCCACCTGATCCGCTATGAAGAGCTGGTCGCCGCGGTGAAGGGGCTCGATACCCCGGCGGCTGAGGCCTACTTCGGCAAGATATTCGATGCGTGCGGGATGGACCTGCCGGCCGACTGGCGGGAGCGGGTCCGGATCGGCTCCGACCGCGAGCAAAGCGCTACGGCCCGTGAGAACCTGAGCGGTGAAATCCTAGACCTGCCGGCCGAGCTGCCGGACATGCAGAAGCGGCTGGTGGACTACGCCGCCCCGGGGCTACGGGCCCTGCTGGGGTACGCCCTCAGGTAGACCAGGCTCCGCTGGCGCCACGGGCTCCGGGTCGGTCTGGGCGGAGTGCACAGTCATCCGCTTTGGCGCCTCCCGCCCCTCCTCGCAGGACGTCCCGTCCGCGTCGAGGTCGTTGTGCCGCCAGTAGTTGTGTTCGTCCATTTTGGCGGGGCCGACCCCCAGCATGGCTCCCGCATCGCATCCCGCCATCGACACAAGATGTTTCAGCGCGGCCTCGTCCGTCTGGAATCCCAGTTCGCGGGTCGAGACGTGCCAGGCGATGCCGCCGACAAAGACCAGGGCGCCGGCGCCCAGGCCCATCTGGACGTCCCGAACAAAGCGGCGCGCCTTGCCGCCGATGTCAGCCCGCTTCCGCTTCTTCTTGAACCCCCATTTCACGCTGGGAATTGTCGCACTCATCTCGAGCGCGCTGTCGATCCCCAGTGCCTTCTTCCGCTTCATCGGCTTTCCCCACCATATTGGCTCACCCTACGCCAGGTCCGGCTAAGGGTGGAAAAGCGGGATCGATGAAATTTCATCAATCGGGACCGTCGCAGGCTCGCAGAACGCTCATCAGTCCTCGAAATCGAGCCCCATGTCGGTGATCATTTCACGGCTGTCCTGCCAGCGTTCGGAGACCTTCACGCGCAGGAACAGGTGCACCTGCCGTCCGAGGACGTCACCGATTTCGCGGCGAGCGGCCGAGCCGATATCACGGATCGTCTCGCCCTTCTTGCCCAACACCATGCTGCGGTGGTTCTCGCGGCCCACATGGATCAGCTGGTCGATCTTCACGGAGCCGTCGCGCCTCTCTTCCCAGTTCTCGGTCTCGACCGTGAGCTGGTAGGGGATCTCCTGGTGGAGGCGGAGCATCAGCTTCTCGCGTGTGATCTCCGCCGCCAGAAGCTTGACCGGAATATCAGCCGACTGGTCTTCCGGGAACAGGAAGGGCCCCTCCGGCATCCGGGTGGCGACCATGTCAGCGAGCGCATCGACGCCGTCGCCGTTGAGTCCCGAGATCATCATCACGTCGGAGTAGACGCCCTCGCCGTAGAGGCGCTGGGCGACGGCCAGCAGATCGGGCCGTGAGACCTCGTCGATCTTGTTCAGCGCCAGGATGGCCTTTCGACCAGTTTCCTTCAGGCGCTCGATGATGCGGACGTCGTCCTCGCGGCCGGAGGCGCCCTCAGGACGCCCCGCCCACGGGCGCGCGTCGATCAGGTGGACGACCATGTCCGCATCTTCCACACCCGCCCAGGCCGAGCGAACCATGGCGCGATCGAAGCGCTTCTTTGGCTCGAAGATACCGGGCGTATCGACGAGAACGACCTGCGAGTCGCCGCGCATCATCACGCCACGCACCGGGAAGCGCGTCGTCTGGACCTTGTGCGTGACGATCGACACCTTCGATCCGACCAGCCGGTTCACCAGCGTCGACTTGCCGGCGTTGGGAGCCCCGACGATGGCGGCGTAGCCGGCGCGTGTTTGTCTCTCAGTCATTTGGCAGTCCGTTCAATCTGTTCGACCAGAGTGCGCGCGGCGGCGCGCTCTGCTTCCTGTTTCGTGGCGCCCTGCCCGACGGCGTCGCCGACGCCTTCAATGACCACAGTGGCGGTAAAGACGGGGGCGTGGTCCGGGCCGGTGCGTTCGCCGTGCAGATAGACAGGCGCCGGGCGCCCCTGTCCCTGGACGATCTCCTGCAGGGCGGACTTTGGATCACGCGGAGCGATCGCCGCCGCCTGCAGCGCAGGCTTCCAGTGCCGGAGGATGAACTTCTCGGCTGCAGGGAAACCTGCATCCAGATAGATGGCTCCGGCTATGGCTTCCATTGCATTGGCGATCAGCGAGGGCTTGGCCGCGCCGCCTGTTCCGCGTTCGGCGGCGTCGATGATCAGACTGTCGCCGATCCCCAGCGCAGCGCCGACGACGCCGCAGGTTTCGCGGCTGACGATGGAGTTGAGACGCGGAGCGAGCTCGCCCTCGCGAGCCAGCGGGAACCGCTCAAGCATGGCCTCCGCCACGACGAGACCGAGGACGCGGTCGCCGAGAAACTCGAGGCGCTCATTGCTCCACTCCGCCGTATGGCCCTGGGCGGCGCTGCGATGGGTCATTGCACGGTCGAGCAGTTCAGGCGTCTTGAAGCGATGGCCGATGGTTTCTTCCAGGGCCTCGCGCATGGGAGGCGTCAGCGACGGCGGATGGGTTGTGCCGCGTGTCCGGTTCTTGCGGCGTTTTCCGGTGTGGCTCGAATTCGGGCGCATCAGGCGAGCGCCGTCCTGTCTGCCGTCTTTGGCAGCGCCTCGATAATCACCATCGCCTGGGCATAGGGATACTCATCGGTGATGGTCAGATGGATCACGCATTCCATGCCGGGCGGCGTCAGCGCCTCAAGGCGCAACGCAGCGCCACCCGTCAGCGCAAACGTCGGCTTGCCGCTTGGCAGGTTGATGACGCCCATGTGCCTCCAGTGGACGCCGCGCCGGGGAACGCCGGTGCCCAGCGCCTTGGCGCAGGCTTCCTTCGCTGCGAAGCGTTTGGCGTAGGTGGCCGCACGTTCGCGCCTGCGGTCGGCCAGTGCGCGCTCGCGCTCGGTGAAGACGCGCTGGGTGAAGCGGTCGCCGAACTCCGCAAGCGAACTCTCGATCCGCCGGATGTCGCACATGTCCTGACCGAGGCCGATGATCATGTCCCGGTCCCGCGCGCGATGTCGATCTCGCGGCGCATGCCCTTGATGGCGGCGTCCAGTCCAACGAAGAGCGCCTCGCCCATGATGAAATGGCCGATGTTCAGTTCGCGCACCTGCGGGATCGCCGCGACGGCGCCGACGGTGTCGTAGGTCAGGCCGTGCCCGACGTGGATTTCGAGGCCCTCGTCAGCGCCGATACGAGCCGCCTCTTTCAGGCGCGCCAGCTCGATTGCGGCGGCTTCGGCTTCCCCCGCAAAAACCAGCTCGACATACTTGCCCGTGTGCAGCTCCACCACCGGCGCGCCCATGGCGACAGCCGCGCGGATCTGGTCGAGCGAGGGTTCGATGAAAAGCGAGACCCGGATGCCGGCGTCGACCATGCGCCGAACGTAGGGTTCGACAGACGCGCGCAGGCGCGCCACGTCGAGGCCGCCCTCGGTCGTGCGCTCCTCGCGCTTTTCCGGAACCAGGCAGGAGGCGTGCGGCCGGAAGCCGAGCGCAATCGCCAGCATCTCGTCGGTCGCCGCCATCTCGAAATTGATCGGAAGCTTCGTCGCCGCCTGAACCGCCTCAAGATCGCCGTCGCGGATGTGGCGGCGGTCCTCGCGCAGGTGGATGGTGATGCCGTCGGCGCCGGCGGCTTCGGCGGCTGCAGCGGCGCGGGCGGGATCCGGATGGTCGCCGCCGCGCGCGTTGCGGACGGTGGCGATGTGGTCGATGTTGATGCCCAGGCGGGCGCGAACGAGGGTCACTTGAGCCCCCGGCTGCCGGGCTTGATCGCGGGCAGCGCGGCGAGTTCTGGCGGGAGCGCGTCGGCTGCGTAGTCCGGGAAGTCGACAGCGGCCAGCGAGACAAGCTTCAACCCGCCCACGTCGGCCTTGCCGTTGGAGCGGTCGACAATACAGCCCGCGCCCGCAACGGTTGCGCCAACCGCACGCAGGCAATCCAGCGTCTCGCGCAGGCTGAGGCCGGTGGTGACGATGTCCTCGACGATGACGACCTTGTCGGTGGGAGCGATCTCGAAGCCGCGCCGAAGCGACATCACCCCGCCCTCGCGCTCGGTGTAGAGGGAGCGGCAGCCCAGAGCGCGCGCGGTCTCATAGCCCGGGATCAGGCCGCCGACGGCTGGGCCGATCACCACGTCAATCTTGCCGAAGGCCGCTTCCAGTTGCTGCGCCAGAGCGGAGCAGAGGCGCTCCGATGTCTTCGGGTGCGAGAACACAAGCGCCTTCTGAAGGAAAACCGGGCTGCGGCGGCCGGATGACAGGATGAAGTGCCCCTCCAGCAGCGCGCCGACTTTCCTGAATTCTTCGAGTACATCCTGGGTGTTCATTGATTGTCCGAAATCAGCCTGATCGCATCCACTAGACCCTATCGCCGGGCGGCTCAATCCGGCGCGCCGTCGCGGCGGGACCGGCGCGAACGCCGTCCGTGATGCCTGTCGCTCCTCTCCCGCCTGTCCAGTTGGACACAGGGAGGCCGGGGCGCGTGGAAACGCGCCTTGTTAAGTACAATGCCAGCGTAGCCGCTGGCCGGTGCGTGTTCCCACGCGCCCCGCAAGCCGTTTGTCGAACCCGTACAGGGCGAGGGCTTTACGTCCGGCTCCGCCGTCCCTTCGCCGCCGCTCTTGCGAGGGGCGACGTCAGGATGGGCGGGACCGGGTGATTGTCCCAATCCCGTATTCCCGATCCGAGCGCGCTGGATGTACCGCCATCAAGGGTTCTCCGGTTTCCCGTGCCCGGAGTCAGTCGCGCCGACCGGCGCCTGTCGTTCGTGAGTTCGGTGGCCCCCGAACCCTCCCATGACAGGCGCGAGGGGAGATTACGGGACGCGGATACCCGGTCGGATTCAAAGACTGATTTTTCTTTGTCGGAAGCGGCCCAACGGGCCGCGTTCCTCGCGCATGCGAGTATCCAGACTTTAGAAAATGTCTGTGGCGTCACGCTGTTAAGTCCGGATTCCCGCGTGCGCGGGAAACTCGGACACTTGCGTGTCTGTTTCCAGGGGCGGCGGCAAAGGTGTGGGAGATAGGGCTATTGTGTCCTACACTCCGCAGGGGACAGAACCTGAGCGTTGCGTGCGTCCGCCCGGTTTCAGGGGCCTGCGCTGGCGCCCGGAACTCCCCGGCCGCCGCGCGTGGCGCGACGGCGTTCGGCGCTTGAAACGCGATGCGAATTGCGCCTTTGCGTGGCCGCGTCTCCTCCGGCCCTTCGCTTGCGCTACGGGCGTTCGGCGCTTGAAACGCGGTGCGTTTCATCCGCTTCGCGGACCGCGCCTCACCCCTTAATCCTCTCCGCTGCGTCGACGACGGAGAGAGAGCGGAGGGCGGCGACGATCTGGGTGAGGCGCTTGGAGTCTTCTACTTCGACGTCGAACTCGAAATCGAAGAAGTCCGGCGTGCGGCGCAGGGTCTTCACGTTGATGATGTTGCCCTGCGAGTCCGAGACCGTCTTGGCCAGCAGCGCCAGCGCGCCACGCCGGTTTGCAGTGGTGACCTGAATGCGGCCGACGGCGGCGACCGCGCCAGACGCATCGGGCTTGGGCTTCCAGCGCAGATCGATCCACTGGTCGATCTCGTCGTCATACCGGGCGAGGACCGCGCAATCGATCACGTGGACGTCGATCCCCCTCTCGGGGACGAGCACGCCCACAATCCGGTCGCCCGGAAGCGGCGAGCAGCATTCGGCCAGATGCATCGTAACGCCTGCCGTCATGCCGGCCCCGACGATCAGGCTGGGCGCTTCCAGCTCTGCGCCGCCCGCAGGCGTCGCCTGATCGCCCACGCCGGGGAAGGCCCGCTGCAGGAAGTCGGATGTCGTGATGCGCGAGCGCCCGGCTGCTTCGGCCAGCGCCTCGAACTTCTCGAAGCCGGCCCGCTCCGCCATCGTCTGCTGGTTGACTTCGCCGGGGTCGAGCCCGATGCGGCGCAGCGCATGATCGATCAGCTTGGCGCCGATGGCGATGAACTCGGAGCGTTCGGTGGTGCGGGTCAGCCTGCGAATGGCGGACCGGGCGCGGCCCGTGACCGCCAGGCTTTCCCAGTTGGGATGCGGCGCCGGCTTTTCGCCGCGCATGATATCGACCACGTCGCCATTGCCGAGCTCCGTCCGCAGCGGGCGTTCGGATCCGTTGATGCGGGCGCCCACAGTCGTGTCGCCGATCTCGGAGTGGACGGCGTAGGCAAAATCCAGCGGCGTCGACCCGGCAGGCAGCTTCACGAGCTGGCCCTTCGGCGTGAACACGAACACGCTGTCGCGGTACATCTGCAGCTTGGCGTGTTCGAGAAATTCCTCGGGCTCAGCCCCATGCTTGAGCATGTCGGCGAAGGCCGTGAGTTCGCCCTCTGCGTCGAGGCCGTCCTTGCGTGCGCCTTCAGCGTCAAAGCCATAGCGGGCGTTCTTGTACTTCCAGTGGGCGGCCACGCCGCGCTCGGCGATCCCGTCCATCTCCTGCGTGCGGATCTGCAGCTCCACACGCCGGTTTCCGGGCCCGAGGAAGGTGGTGTGGATCGAGCGATAGCCGTTCGGCTTGGGGACCGAGATGTAGTCCTTGAATTTCTCCGACACCGCCGACCATTGCTGGTGCGCAGCGCCAAGGGCGCGATAGCAATCGTCCATCGACTTCACGACGAAGCGGAAGGCGAAGACATCGCCAAGGTCGCGGAAGGAGATCGACTTGGTCTCCAGCTTCCGCCAGATCGAATACGGGCGCTTCACCCGTCCGCGCAGCTCGCCGTGGACGCCGCGCGCGAACATCACCGCCTCAATGTCGGTGCGGATGCGCTCCAGCACGCCGTGATCATCCACCAGCAGCTCGTCGAGACGCTTGTTGATCGCGTCGTAGCCTTCCGGATTGATGACGAGGAAGGCGTGGTCTTCCAGTTCGGTCGCGAAGATCGACAGGCCCAGCCTGCGCGCAAGGGGCGCATAGATGTCCAACGTTTCGCTGGCGATCCGCTGGCGGCTTTCCGGCTTCGGCATGTAGCCGATGGTGCGCATGTTGTGCAGCCGGTCGGCCAGCTTCACGATCAGGACGCGGATGTCCTTCGTGGTTGCGAGGATGAACTTCTGGAAGTTCTCCGCCTGCTGCTGGCGGGGCCCGTCGCCCTGCAGCTTCGGCAGCTTGGTGACGCCGTCGACCAGTTCCGCCACTGCGTCGCCGAACAGGTCGCGGATTTCCTGTACCGGCGTGTCGGTGTCCTCCACCACGTCGTGGAGAAGACCGGCGATGACCGTCGCCTGGTCCATCTTGAGTTCGGTGAGCAGACCCGCCACCGCGACCGGGTGTGCGTAGTAGGGATCGCCCGAATGGCGCAGCTGCTGGCCGTGCTTGAGCGTGGCGTAGACGTAGGCGCGGTTGAGCGCGTCCTCGTCGGCGTCGGGCTGGTAGGCGAGGATGCGGTCAACCAGCTCGTACTGGCGCAGGAAGCCGGCCGCACGGGGGCGCTTTGCAGCGGGCGGCCTGGCGGCGGGGGGGGCTGCGGGCTTTCCGTCCGGCTTCGACCGGGATGGGGCGGGTTCGGGACGGGCCAGCTTTGCCGCGGCAGGCTCTGGCTTGGGGCCAGCCGTGCGCGAGCGGACCGGCTGGTCCTCGACGCCGAGCGATCGCGTCTGGGCGGGCCGTAACGCAGCCGGCTTCACCGACTCGGGCGGCTCGCCAAGGGACGATCCCTGCTGCAGATGAGACGCCTGAGAGTCGACAGAGCCGGCATCCATCTGGCCGCCGGCCTGCGAGTCCGGATTGCCGGACTTTGACTTGCCCTTCTTCCTGGGCGGGGCCACCGGAACGGTTCGGCCCATCGGGTCAGATCCCGTTAAAAGCGCTCTTCGCGAGCCGATTCCATCTCGACCTGGTAGGCGCGCAGGACGTCTTCCTCGGAGGCGGCAGGCGCCGCAACCAGGGCCTGACGGTCTTCCTCGCGCTCGATCTCTTCGTCGGGGCGGATTTCCTGCAGGCCGGCGACGAGGCTGTCACGGATCAGTTCCAGATCCAGCGTCTCGGCGGCGACTTCGCGCAGCGCCACAACGGGGTCCTTGTCGCGGTCACGGTCGATCGTGAGAGGAGCGCCCTCACGGATTTGACGGGCGCGGTGTCCGGCGAGCAGAACCAGCTGGAAGCGGTTCGGCACCTTCTCCACGCAGTCTTCGACTGTCACACGGGCCATTCGGAACTCCCTGGAAACCGCATAGATAGGACAATTGCTTCGCGACCGCAACATCGCAGGCTCTGCGGCGGGCGCTACATCTTGCCGGGCCGGCTTGCAAGCGGCTACCAGCGGTAGGGGGTGTCATCGCCCGGATGCCGCCCAGACGCAAGGACCTGCCCATTGGCGCGATCTCCACAGCCCGCCACGATACCGGATGCACCGCCGGAAGCGCCGCTGGATTGCCCGCTTTGCCCGCGTCTGGTGGAGTTCCGGCAGGTTAACCAAGCGACTTACCCACAATGGCACAATGCGCCTGTGGACTCTTTTGGGGATATCTCGGGCCGGTTCCTGATTGTGGGCCTCGCCCCCGGTCTGCAGGGCGCCAACCGCACCGGGCGGCCCTTCACGGGCGACTACGCGGGCGACCTGCTCTACTCGACGCTGGAAAAGTACGGTTTTTCGAACGGGGCCTTTGCCGCGTCGCCCGATGACGGGCTGGTGCTGAAGGACGCCCTGATCTCGAACGCGGTCCGCTGCGTACCGCCGGAAAACAAGCCGACCGGGGCCGAGATCGTGACCTGCCGGCGGTTCCTGTCGTCCCGCATCGAGGCTCTGCCCAATCTGCGGATCGTGCTGGCGCTGGGGCGGATTGCGCATGATTCCGCGGTACGGGCGCTGGACGGGCGGTTGCCGGCCATGCCGTTCGGTCATGGGCGGCGGCATCTGATCAGGGGACCACGCCCGCTGACGCTCTTCGACAGCTATCACTGCTCCCGGTACAACACGAATACCGGCCGCCTGACGGAGGCCATGTTCCACTCGGTTTTCGCAGCGGTGCGGGCCGAACTGGACGCGCTCTGAGCCCCTTTACCCCCGTGGACAGGCGATGCGTTTTCGCCTAACTCCCCACCCCAGCGCCGCGACGGCCTCGCGGGTGTAGCACAATGGTAGTGCAGCAGCCTTCCAAGCTGAGGACGCGGGTTCGATTCCCGCCACCCGCTCCAGATCTCATTCCGATCGCCCGAAGTGGGCTGGCAATTCGGCGGAACGCCCTATTCATGCGCCTTCGCGGCCGTCGTACCAAGCTGTGGCGAATGTTGCTGACAGCGAGCTTTTTTGACACAATTGCTGCCAATACCTTTAACCCCTCTGCAAGCGTTTGACCCGCATCTCGCTGGGTGTCGATCTATCGAGCCGCGACATTTGCTCAGGGCGGATACAATGTTTGCTAATAGTGATGCGGCCCAGGTTCTGGCAGCCCTCGGTCTTTCGCAAGCAACGATATCTTTCACGCCGGACGGCCAAATACTGGATGCTAATCACCTGTTTCTCCAGGCGCTCGGCTACTCGCTCCCTGAGATAAAGGGCAAGCATCACTCGATGTTTGTGGACAGGACCGAAACCGGCACGGACAGCTACAAGGCCTTCTGGCGCGACCTAGCCGCCGGCAAGAACAAGTCTGCCGAGTTCCTTCGGATCGCAAAGGGTGGCCGCGAGGTCTGGATCCGCGCGACCTACAATCCGGTGCTCGACAGCAAAGGAAAGGTCGTCAAGGTCGTCAAGTTTGCAACAGACATCACCGAACAGAAAGTGGCCGAGTTCAACGCCCGCGGAAAACTCGACGCGATAAACCGCTCTCAGGCGGCGATCGAATTCGAGCCGGACGGGACAATCATTACCGCAAACGAGAATTTCCTGAAAACGATGGGGTTCACACTGTCCGAGATCGTCGGCAGGAAGCACTCGATGTTCATGGACCCAGCAGAGCGGGGCTCGCGCGAGTATGAGGCTTTCTGGACCCGCCTGCGTGAAGGGCGTTTCGAGAGCGGCGAGTTCAGGCGCATCGGCAAGTCTGGCCAGTCGGTCTGGATCCAGGGCGCCTACAACCCGATCCTTGATGGCCGGGGCCGCGTAACCGCCGTTGTCAAGTTTGCGATGGATGTCACTGAGCAGGTCAACCGCCGGCATGAGCGCGACCAGATCCAGCGCAGCATCGATTCTGATCTGAATGGGATCGCCCAGAGCCTGTCGGACACATCCAACCAGACGTCCTCCGTCGCCAGCGCGTCCGGACAGGCCTCCTCGTCGGTCAATGCGATGGCGGCTGGCGCCGAGGAACTGGCGGCATCTGCGCGGGAGATCAGCCAGCAACTCACCCGGACAGCCACCATTACGCGCGAGGCCGTCGCCAAGGCGAACGCCACAAACGCCGTGGTCGCCGGGCTGAACGATTCAGCCAAACGCATTTCCGAAGTGATCAAACTGATATCAGACGTCGCCGCCCAGACGAACCTGCTGGCCCTGAACGCCACCATCGAAGCCGCCCGCGCGGGGGAAGCCGGACGCGGCTTCGCGGTCGTCGCGTCGGAAGTCAAAGGGCTCGCAGTTCAGTCCGCCCGCGCCACGGAAGAGATATCTGCTCAGATCGCGCAGGTTCAGTCCGTCACCAGTCAGGCCGCTGAAGCGATCGCCTCGATCGGGACGACCATCGGAGAGATCGATGAGGTCGCCTCCGCAGTCTCTGCGGCCGTCGAAGAACAATCCAGCGTGACAGAAGAACTCACCACCAAGATGCAGGAAGTCGCGTCCGGGGTCGAGGCCATCAACCAGGCGATCGGCGAGATTGCGCGTACGAGCCAGTCTGTTGAACGTGCAACGCAAAATGTTCGTCAGGCTTCTGCCCGGCTCGCTTGACCTGTCGCGAACGTCGTCCGTGGGGATTGCCTCTCAAGGAAAGTAGGGTCGGCCGCCCAATTTTGAGAGTTCGGCGATGGCGGGTTCGATTCCCGCCACCCGTTCCAGCGCTCGACACCCCACAGCGCCCATGGTTTCCCCAGCGATAACAGCGCTTTACGTTCGCGGCGCCTGCCCTTTTTTGCTCCCTGTCGCGTGATCGAGTCAGGAAATCTTAGCTGTGTTGTCCCATTCTGCACCGCTAGCGAGGCGCCGATGGCGGGCTGAGTGCCCCTCCTGAAACGTCCGTCAAAGACACGTTCGGCCGGTCCGGGATCGTTCCCGCGATGACGGGCTGGCATCGGGGAAGCAGCATGACGCCGTCGAAGATGGACATCGATCCGATCCTGCGTGAGGCGATCGAGAACCTGCCAGGCGGCATCTCGATCTTCGATCCGGTGGATGGGCCGATCCTCTACAACGAGTTGTCCCGCATCCGCTTTCCGCACCTCTATGACGCGTACGAAATGCATGGCGCGAAGTCTTACGAGGACGCGATCCGCTACTCCATCGAACAGCTCAGGCCCGACCTCTCGGGCGAGATGTTCGAGCAGATAGTCCGGCACTACACGACACTGGCCGAGACCGGCGAGACGTTCGAACAGCGGACCCCCGATGGCGAGATCGTGCAGGTCACCTATCGCCCGATGTCGGACGGACGAAGGGTGGCGATCTCGGTCGACGTAACGGAGCTGCGGACCAAGGAGCGGGAACTTGAGAAGGCCCGCGCCGCAGCGGTTGCGGCGTCCAATGCCAAGTCTGCATTTCTGGCCAACATGAGCCATGAGATCCGCACGCCGCTGAACGGCATTCTCGGCATGGCGCAGGTGCTGGAGTCCGCTGACCTCGCACCAGAGCTCCGCGAGCACGTCGCCACCATTCTCGACTCGGGCCGCAACCTGATGGCCCTGCTGAACGATGTGCTCGACTTCTCGAAGATCGAGGCTGGCAAGCTGGACATCGTGAATGCCGACACGGACGTCGCCCACACGATGCGCCGCCTGCACCGGCTGTGGAAAGCCAAGGCGCAGGAGTCCGGCCTGGAGTTCAGCCTCAGCCTCGATTCCGAACTCCCGCAGGTCCTGGCGTTCGACGCCGTGCGTGTGCGTCAGTGTGCGTCGAACCTGATCTCGAATGCGATCAAGTTCACCGAGCGCGGCCGCGTGGAAGTATTCGTGGGGGCGGACCGGGTGGGCCCCGAGCAGCATCTGGTCCGCATCCGCGTATCCGACACCGGCCTGGGCATGGACTCCGAGACGGTCGAGAGACTGTTCTCGCCGTTCGTGCAGGCAGACGAATCCACCTCGCGGCGCTTTGGCGGCACGGGTCTCGGGCTGTCCATCGTCAAGCGGCTGTGCGAGCTGATGGGCGGAACGGCGTCCGTGCGCAGCGAGCCCGGCCGCGGGTCAGAATTCACCATGACATTTCTTGCCCGCGACGCCGCGCCACAACATCGGGTCGTGGCCACGGGCCCGACGGTCGGGGACGAGCAGGCGCGCGGCGCTCTCAAGAACCACAATCTGCGCGTCCTGCTGGTCGACGACCACCCGATCAACCGTCAGGTCGCCAGTCTCTTCCTGCGCCCGTTCAACATGCGCATCGTCGAGGCCGTCAATGGCCGGGAGGCCCTCGCCTGCCTCGAGGCGGAGCAGTTCGATCTGGTCCTGCTGGACGTGCACATGCCGGTGATGGACGGGGCCGCGACGATCCACGCCATTCGCACCTCCCCGCTGCCCTGGTCCGGCATTCCGGTTATCGCCCTTACCGCCGACGCCATGACGGGCGACCGCGAGCGCTATCTTGGGATGGGCATGAACGGCTATCTGTCCAAGCCCCTGAGCGAGCGCGACCTGATCTCGGAAATCAGCCGGGTCCGCAGCCTGTCGCCTGAGGAATTGCTGGCGGTCCGGGATCGTATCGCTGCCTGAAGCGGGAAGACGCCCCTGGGGGCTCATCTCACAGGCTTGATGGGGAGCGGCGCCGCGGCGATGTCTTTGCCGCTGGCGTAAGGTCGCCAAACCTGCAAAACCTTCCGCACATCGAGACCGGGGCAACGACGTTCCCGGCCGGGAGGAGAACCACATGAAATCGTTCAAGCTGGCCGCCGCTGGCCTTGCCGCCACACTCGCTCTCGCAGCTGCACCCGCAGCCTTTGCCGAGCCCGAGTACACCTCGATCCGCATGGAAATCGACGTCAACGCCTCGGCCGCCCACACCTGGTCCAAGGTCGGGACCGACTACTGCGCGCTCGGCAAATGGATCGCCGCCGGCCGTGAGGTGCCCTGTGCCGTGACCTCCGGCGACGGCGGGATCGGCAGCGTCCGCTCGATCGCCAACGGCGCGGTGCTGGAAATCCTGACCGCCAAGACCGACCTGTCCTACGGCTACGCCCAGCCCGCCAAGGAAGGGAAATTCTACGACCACTACCACGGCTTCGTGGAAGCCAAGCCGACCGGCGCGAATACCTCGAAGATCATCTACACGCTGATGTATGATGTCTCGAACCTCGCCGACAAAGCCGCCAAGGATGCTGACGTTGCGCGCCGCCGCGCGCAGTTTGAAGCGGCCCTCAAGAACATGAAGGCGATGGCGGAAGCCAAGTAGCCACAAACCAGATGACGTTAGGGAAGCGGGTCTCCGGTCACCGGAGGCCCGCTTTTCGTTTGGGCGCAGGCTGGACCGATGAGTGGAACCGGTACGGGCGCACGCTGATCTGCCGCCGTCGCGATCCGGTCATTTGACCGGACGCCCCTGAACGGTCAGCTTGGGACAGGCACGACGCCCGGAGTTGGGGAGCTTCATGAAAACCGGCCTGCATTCGTTCACCGGCCTGCTCGCGCTGGCGACCGCCGCCTGCGCCTCGACCCAGCCCCAGACCGGCCCCGCCCCGCCTGGAGGCCCTGCGGCTCCCACACCGGCGCCAGCCGCAGGCTCCCTGCGCTCCGCCTCTGCCTGGGACACCAATGACGCCGCCCGGAAGATCATTCGCGACAATGAGGGGCTGCGCCTTGAGGCCTATCAGGAAGGCGATCTGTTCCTGATCGGCTATGGGCATGTGATGGCCGGCTCGGACACCTCGCCCATAACCGCGGCGCAGGCCGAAGCGCTGCTGAAGACCGACCTCAAGCTCTGCGAGACATCTCTGGAGACCTCGCTGAAGGTGGCGGTCACCGAAAACGAGTTCAGCGCCCTCGCATCACTCTGTTACAACATCGGCTCCACTGCGATCCGCAGCTCGACGGCCGTCCGCAAGCTCAATGAGGGTGACCGGCAGGCTGCAGCCGACGCCATCCTGCTGTGGAACAAGGCGGGCGGCGTGGTGCTCGCCAACCTGGAAGACCGCCGCAAGAAGGAACGCGCGCTGTTCCTGACGCGCGACGGGTTTGCGTCCGTTCCGACGAGCTAGGGCTCCTCAGTCCTACGCTTCATCCCGCATCGCGGACACGCGCTCGATGGCGTCGCGGAAGGCTTCCGGCGGCTGGCCGCCCTGGATCAGCCATCGCCCGTTGAGGATAACCGACGGCACCGCCTGGATGCCGGCCTGCTGCCATTGCTGCTGCAGCGCCCTCACCTGGCTGCCGAACTCCCCGCTACGCAACACGGCGCGCGCCTCCTCGCCCGGGAGCCCGACGCTCTCGGCAATCGCCGCCAGTACGGAATGATCGCCCATCGTCTCGCCGCGCTGGAAGTGGGCCGCGAGCATGGCCTCCTTCAGCGCCTGTTGCTTCAGGCCGCCTTCCACTTCCGGACGACCGGCCCAGTAGAGCAGCCGGTGCGCATCGAACGTGTTCCACATCATCGCTTCAGGCGAGAAATTGAACTCGAAGCCCAGCGCCGATCCCATATCGGTCAGCACCTTGCGGGACTCGCCGCTGTTGGCCCGGTCGCCGTACTTCTCGCGGATGTGTTCGCGGGTGTTCTGGCCGTGTGCGGCCATGTTGGGGTTCAGTTCGAAGGGCTGGAAGTGAAGGTCCACCTCCACGCCGTCGCCGATCTCGTCCAGCGCCTGTTTCAGGGAGTAGAGCCCCACGGCGCACCACGGGCACATGATGTCCGAGATAAAATCGATGCGAACCGGCTGGGGCATTTTCGGCTTTCCTTTGTGAACGATCTATTTGGGCGCCTTGAACGTGCGCGTCAAACAGGCTCCAGTGCAGCCGCCAGCTGCACCCGAGAATAACGCAGCGGCCGGAGGAACGTCACATGCGTGAAATCAGGCACTTCATTGGCGGCAAGGCCGTCCGCGCCAACAGCGACCGCATGGGCGACATCTTCAACCCCAACACCGGCGAGGTTCAGGCGCGCGTGGGCCTCGGGTCGGCGTCCGACGTCGACAAGGCCGTACAATCGGCCAAAGCCGCCTTCCCCGGCTGGGCCGCCACAAACCCTCAGCGGCGCGCCCGCGTGATGTTCGAGTTCAAGCGCCTGCTCGAGGCCAACATGGACGAGCTGGCGAACCTGCTCTCCTCCGAGCACGGCAAGGTGGTGGCCGACTCGAAGGGCGACATCCAGCGCGGCCTCGAAGTCATCGAGTTCGCCTGCGGCGTGCCGCATCTGCTGAAGGGCGAATACACCGAAGGCGCCGGGCCAGGCATCGACGTCTATTCGATGAAGCAGCCGCTGGGCGTCGGCGCCGGCATCACGCCGTTCAACTTCCCCGCGATGATCCCTATGTGGATGTTCGGCGTCGCCATCGCCTGCGGCAACACATTCGTGCTGAAGCCGTCCGAAAAGGACCCCAGCGTTCCCGTGCGGCTGGCCGAGCTGTTCCTCGAGGCGGGCGCGCCGGAAGGCGTGCTCAACGTCGTGCACGGCGACAAGACGGTTGTGGACGCCATCCTCACGCATCCGGACATCCGGGCCATCTCGTTCGTGGGGTCGTCGGATATCGCACAGTACGTCTATTCGACCGGCACGGCGCACGGGAAGCGCGTGCAGGCGATGGGCGGCGCCAAGAACCACGGCATCATCCTGCC
>CAYOWK010000067.1:0-11337 GCA_964407665.1 uncultured Rhizobium sp.
CCTTGATATTCGGGTTCAACGCGTAGTCTGACAGCTCGAACCGGACCTGATCGTTGCCCTTGCAGGTCGCGCCATTCGCAATGGCGTCGTCGCCAGATTCGGCGGCGATCTCGACGAGGCGCTTGGCGATCAGGGGCCGGGCGATGGACGTGCCCAGCAGATACTGGCCTTCGTAGACAGCGTTGGCGCGGAACATAGGATTGACGAAGTCGCGCACGAATTCCTCGCGCACATCCTCGATGTAGATGTTCTCGGGCTTCACGCCCATCAGCTCGGCCTTCTTGCGCGCAGGCGCCAGTTCCTCGCCCTGCCCCAGATCGGCGGTGAAGGTGACGACCTCGCAGCCATACTCGGTCTGCAGCCATTTCAGGATGATCGAGGTGTCGAGGCCGCCGGAATAGGCGAGGACGACCTTCTTGGGCGGGGCCTTGGTCATGGGGGTGCGCTCCGGCAAGCCGTTCGGATGGATCGCCGCGCTTATACCTGCCGCCGGGTACGGGGCAAGCTTCGGCCAGAAGCTGTGGCGCTGTCCCGCCGCTGACGTTACGTTGAAGGCAGACCGCGAGAGGATTGCGCATGCGCTTCGACCGATCCTGCTGGAGACGCCTGCGCCAGGCCGCCTGCGGGCTGGCTGTCGCAGCTGCCGCCCTCCCCGCCGCTGCCGAGCCCGCCCTTTGGGCGGTGAAGGATGCCGATTCGACGGTCTACCTGTTTGGCACGGTCCACATCCTGCGGCCCGAACTCGACTGGCGCTCACCGAAGATCGACCGGGCGATGGCCGAGTCCAGCGAGCTCTGGCTGGAGATCGCCTATCTCTCCTCGCCCCTGGTGCAGGTGATGGCGTCCATTCCCCTGCTCCGCTATGGCCTCTCGAACGAGCCCCTGTCGGGCAAGCTGACCCCCGCCGAGCTTGCCGCGCTGGACCGCGCCGCCCGCAAGGTCGGCATGACGGCCAAACAGCTCGACCCCTTCAAGCCCTGGCTCGCCGCTTCCCTTCTGTCTGCCCAGGAAGGCTACGACGCAAAGGCTGGCGCCGAGCACGTGCTCGAAACCGAGTTCAAGGCGCGGCGGGCGCCGCTCAAGGGCCTCGAGACCGTCGATCAGCAGTTCCGCATGCTGGCCTCGATGCCGGATGACGACGCACTGGAATTCCTGCGCCAGTCGATCGAGGCGGACGCCGACGGCCCCGCCCTGCTCGACCGCATGGTGTCGGTGTGGGCGGCCGGCGACGTCGCCGGCCTCGAGACGCTGATCGTGGCGGATCTGCAGACCGAGTCCGGCGCGATGTACGACATCCTGATCGTCCAGCGGAACGCCGACTGGGCGGAGCAGATCGAGAAGCTGATGGCTGGCTCGGGGACCAGCTTCATCGCGGTGGGCGCCGGGCATCTAGTTGGCCCGGACAGCGTGCAGTCGCTTCTGGAGAAGAAGGGCCTGCGCGTCACCCGTCAGTAGCCCGGCGCCGCACCAGACCTAGAACAGCGCCCACTTGTAGTGCTTCGGGTGTCGCTCGCTATCGTCCCGCATGAATTCGCGGACGATCTCTGCGTTGAACGCATCGAGATCATCCGGCGTCCGTGACGTCACGAGCCCGGCGTCATTGACGACAGCTTCATCGACGACGTCGGCGCCGGCGTTCGCCAGATCCTTCTGGACGGCCTTCACAGCCGTCATGCGCCGGCCGTTCACGAGGCCGGCCGAGATCAGGACCTGAGGCCCATGACAGATCGAGAAGACCGGCTTGCGGTGTGTGACGAAGGCGCCAGCAAAGCGGAGCGCATCCTTTTCGGTGCGCAGCGCATCCGGGTTGAAGAGTCCGCCGGGGATCAGGATGGCGTCGTAGTCCTTCGGGTCCGCCTCTTGAAGCGTCTTGTCGACGGTGATTTCGCGGCCCTTCTCCATATGCCGATAGCCGCTGATCGCGCCCGGCTTCAGCGAGATCACGTCAACCGATCCGCCTGCGGCCTCGATCGCGGCCTTGGGCGAGAACAGTTCGCTTTCCTCAAATCCATCGGCGGCGAGGATCGCGAGCCGCCGCGTATGCATCGTGTTTGCCATGGGTCGTCACCTTCCTGAACGTCACGCCCCCGGACCGTCACGTCGTCTGCGTTCGAAAGCGCACCGGCGCCGCTGAAGTTCCACAGTGCCGCCCTTGGCGTGCGACAATTCGCGCACCATCTCTGGCGCGGGCCTTGGGGGCCTTCCGCGAAAAGGGGATCGCCAATGCACGCCTACATCCTGCTCGACCGCTCGGGCTCCATGCAGTCTCTCTGGGTCGAGGCGCTGTCCTCGGTGAACGCCTACGCGAAGGAGCTCGGCGCGAAGACCACGAAGGACGCCGGCGACAGCCACGTCACCCTCGCCGTGTTCGACAGCCAGGAGACGCTTCAGTTCGATCTCCTCCGCCGTAGCGTCCCTGCCCTGCACTGGGAGAATGTCTCGGACAAAGAAGCCAGCCCGCGCGGCATGACGCCTCTGCTCGATGCGATTGGCCGGCTGGTTGCGCTGGCAGAGACCGACAATCCGGACAAGGCGGTCATCGTGGTGATGACCGATGGTCAGGAGAACGCCAGCCGCGAAGTCACGCGCGATGGCGCCAGGGCGGCGCTGGATCGCGTCCGCAAGAAAGGCTGGGAGGTGGTCTTCCTCGGCGCCAACTTCGACAACATCAGCGATGCCGGATCCGTTGGCGTCGACGGCATGCGCCAGATGTCGATGGCGCCGGGCGCGATGGGCGAAACCATGAAGCGCATGGCGATGAAGTCGCGCGCCTATTTTGAAACCGGCGAGGCCGTCGAGTTCAGCGAGGCGGATCGCGAAGCGGCGAATGAGCAGAGTGTGAAACAGCGCAAGTAGATCGCGCTCACCAGCGCCACACGCAGGCACAAAAAGAAAGCGGCGGGACTGATCAGGTCCCGCCGCTTCCATATTCAGATGTTGAAGAAGCCTACTTGGCTTTTTTCGCTTTCGGGGCGGCCTTCTTGGCGGCGACCGGGGCTTTCTTCACAGCCGGAGCTTTCTTCGCCGTGGAAGCGGCGGCTTTCAGCGGGGCCTTTTTCGCGACGGGCTTCGCAACCGGCTTGGCGGCGGGCTTCTTCGCAACGGCCTTCACGACTTTCGGCGCGGCGGCTTTCTTGACGGCGGGTTTCGGAGCAGCAGCCTTGACCGCAACTTTCTTGGCGGGCTTGGCGACAGCTTTGACAGTCTTCGTGGCGGCGGGTTGCGCGGCGACTTTTTTCTTCGGCGCGGGAGCAGCTTTCACGACAGCGGCGATTTTGGTTTTGGCTTGGGTCTTGGTGGTCATAGGTCGTCTCCAGTGTTTGCGTTTTGCTGTGCGTCTGACGTTTCGTGTTTAGCGGTCGGACCAGACGCGGGTTCAGGTTCGATGGGGCGAACTTGCCGTCAGTTCCTGAAGACAAAGTTGTCAAGAGCGAGTCCTGGACGCTCCACTCAACTTTTTTTCGTCCTCAATATCGAATTCCTGTCGGAATTCGCATCGCATGACCAGTATAGAGTGCAGCCCTCGCGAGAGACGGCGATCCACGCGCTCTCTCGCATCGCGAGACAGACAGCTCAGAAAATTTTCGGGTGAAGGATCGATGGCCGCGCATGCAGCAGGTCAGACGTCTCTCGCGCGCCCGTGGACAAACACGCACAAACGCCTGTGCTGCAGCGCTTTGCGCAATCGTCAGTGACGGAAGTGGCGCATGCCGGTGAACACCATCGCGATGCCGGCGGCGGCCGCCGCGTCGATCACCAGCCTGTCGTTCACCGAACCGCCGGGCTGGATCACGCAGGACGCTCCAGCTTCGACTGCGGCAAGAAGACCGTCAGGGAACGGGAAGAAGGCTTCCGATGCAACGGCGCTGCCTTTTGTACGCGTCATCGGCCAGCCCGCAGCGGCACGCGCCTTCTCCGCCTTGTGAGCTGCAACGAATGTCGATTCCACGCGGCTTGTCTGGCCCGGACCGATGGCCGCCGTCACGCCGTCCTTCGCAAACACGATGGCGTTGGACTTCACGTGCTTGGCGACTGTCATCGCGAACAGCATGTCGCGCACTTCGGCATCCGTGGGGTGGCGCTTCGTCACCACATTGAGTGCGCTGGCCGTCACGCGGCCCGTATCGCGGTCCTGGATGAGGAACCCGCCCGCGATGCTGCGCACCATCTGCCCCGGCGCCACCGGATCCGGCAGGCCGTCGGTGATGAGAAGGCGCAGGTTCTTCTTCTTGGCGAACACCGCCAGCGCGGCATCGTCCGCTCCCGGCGCGATGACGACCTCTGTAAAGATTTCAGCAATCGCTTCAGCCGTTGCGCCGTCGAGCGGGACGTTGAGCGCGACGATGCCGCCGAACGCCGACTCGCGATCGCACGCGAGGGCTTCACGATAGGCTTCCAGCGCGCTTGCGCCCGTCGCAACGCCGCACGGATTGGCGTGCTTGATGATCGCAACCGCCGGTCCGTTTGCAGGATCGAACTCCGCCACCAGCTCGTAGGCGGCGTCGGTGTCGTTGATGTTGTTGTAGCTCAGCTCCTTGCCCTGAGCCTGACGGGCGGTGAGCACGCCCTTGCGCGGCGAGGCGCCCAGATAGACCGCGGCCGACTGGTGCGGGTTCTCGCCATAGCGCAGCGTCTGGCGCAGCTGGCCGCCAATGGCGCGCCAGGCGCCTGCGGGCTCTTCGACCTGACGCAGATACCAGTCCGAGATCGCCGCATCGTAGGCGGCGGTGCGGGCATAGGTCTTGGCGGCGAGCTTGCGGCGCAGAAGGGCCGACACTTCGCCCTGCCCGGCTTCCAGTTCAGCCAGAACCGCGTCGACATCATCGCCGTCGGTGCAAACTGCAACAAAGTCGGCGTTCTTGGCGGCGGCGCGCAGCATGGCCGGCCCGCCGATATCGATGTTCTCGACGCAGTCATCGAAGCCCGCGCCGGACTGCACGGTCTGCTCGAACGGATAGAGATTGATCCACACCAGATCGATCGCCTCGATGCCATGCGTGCGGGCAGCTTCCGTGTGGCTGGCGTCATCGCGGCGATAGAGCAGTCCACCGTGCACGGCGGGGTGCAGCGTCTTCACCCGCCCATCCATCATCTCGGGAAAGCCCGTGAGATCCGACACGTCGCGAACCACAAGACCTGCATCCTTCAGCGCCTTCGATGTGCCGCCGGTCGACACAAGATCAACGCCCAGCGCCGCCAGACGCTTTGCACGCTCGACCAGCCCGGTCTTGTCGGACACCGATATCAGCGCCCGCATGACCTTCACGGAACCTGCAGGCGGACGGGCGGGGACTTTGGGCGGGGACATGGGCGGCTCCTAGAGCAGATGCCATTCAGGATGAAACATCCTGAATGCGGGAATCTGCCCGGTTTCAAAAGTGTAGAGCCCGATTCAGCCATCAAGCTCATTCAGCTTGATGGCATAGGGCTCTAGGCGAGATGGCGGCGCGATAACACCGGGGGCGCCCGTTGGCGAGTAGCCAGTTGGCGCACGACACAAACGAAAAGGGCCGACCCCGCAGGACCGGCCCCCGATTTTTTGAGGCTGGCCGGATCAGGCCAGAGCAGTCTCGAACAGCGCCATCATGCGGCTCCAGGCCTTTTCGGCCTGGGCTTCGTCGTAGACCGCCGAATCCGGCGGGCACCAGCCGTGCTGCGCCGGATAGACCTCGATCTCGGCCGGACGGCTGTTGGCCGCAAACGTCTCCTTGAGAACGTCCTTGGACTTCGGATCGCGCTCGTCGTCATTCACGGCGACCGCGATGAGGAAGCTGGCCTTCATCTTCGGGATGCCGAGATGCGGGCTGTCGGGAGCCTGGGTGACCAGACCGCCGCCGTGGAACGAACCGCCAGCGCCGATCCGGTCAGGCAGGGCAGCAGCCGTCCGCATCACGATAGGACCGCCCATGCAGTAGCCGGTCGTCCCGACCTTGCGCTTGGTGTCGACCGCCTTCTGCTTGTCCAGCCAGCCAACGAAAGCGACGGCATCCGTCGTCTGGGTGGTCGCAGTCAGGGACTGCATCAGCGGAACAAGGCGGCCGCGAACGGCGGGGTCGGTGAACTTCTCGGTGGCCGCGTCGAAGACCACGCCCTTTGCCTTGCGATAGAAGGGGTTCACGACCAGCACCGAATAGCCGGATTCAGCGAGGCGCTTGCCCATCTGGCGGAAGGCCGGGCGCAGGCCCATGATGTCCGGCCAGATCAGCACGGCAGCGTGCTTGCCCTTGGCAGGGTGGACGAAATACGCGTCCGCTACGCCATCCGGGGTCGTGATCTCGACGTCCTGCTCGACAACAGCAAGGGTTTCGCCGCTGGCCGTCTTGCCGCTCGCACAGGCTGCAAGACCGCCTGCAGCCAGCACCGTGAAGCCGCGACGCGACAGCTCACCTACGTTGCCGAGGCCGGCCTTCGCGAAAAAGGCCTTGTTGTCGTCTTCGGTATGTTCGTCGCACATGGCTGGCTCCACCCTCGGGTCTGGATCGATACCGCCTCTCATGCGGGCGGACGCCGGACCATAGAACCCGCCGCAATGGCGCGCCAAGGGGGCAAGCGACACAAATCCGGGATCAGAGATCGGACCCGCTCGCGACGCCAGGCGCCCCCTTCTCCCGCCGCAGCGATCCCCTGATCTCCTGAAGGGTGACGGCCTTCAGCGCCAGTGCTGCGCCGCCGTAGATCGCAAACCCGCCGAGCGCGACGACAATCACCGCGATCTCCTTCTTCCACAGCAGGTCGGACAGCAGCGGATACTGCCACGCGCAGACGCCGGCAAAGAGACCCATCACCAGGCTGGCGACGCCCAGCTTCGCGAGCTTGACCCAGGCCTTCGAGCTGATCCGGTAGAGCTTCTCTTTCGCCAGCGTGCCCGCCAGCAGGACGATGTTGAACCAGCCCGACAGGCTTGTAGCGATGGCGAGACCGATCGCGCCGTCGACGCCCACGGTGGGCAGCCAGAACCACAGCCCCGCCCCGATCACCGTATTGAGGGCGACGCTCGCGAGGGAAAACTTCATCGGGGTCTTGGTGCGCTGCCGCGCGAAGTAGGGCGGCGTGAACACCTTGGCGAGCACGAAGGCGGGAACGCCCCACGCAAACTGGCGGAGCACCTCGGCCGTCCGGCGCGCATCGTCTGACGTGAACGCGCCGCGCGTGACCGTAGCGTCGATGATGAAGTACGGCATGACCAGCAGCGCGACTGCCGCGGGCAGCGTGAACGCCATCGACAACCCGATCCCGTCGTCCATCGCCTTGTCGGCTGCGGCGTCGTCGGCTTCCGCAAAGTGACGCGACAGCCTCGGCACAAGCGCGAGGCCGACTGCGACGCCGATCAGCCCGAGCGGCAGCTGATAGAGGCGCTCAGAGTTATAGAGAACGGCGCGAGCGCCTTCGTCCGAGCCGGATAGCGCCTGGCTCACCAGCGTGTTGATCTGGATGGCGCCGCCCGCGATGACGCCGGGAATGGCTATGCTGACGACCCGCTTCACGCTGGCGCTGAACACCGGCAGGCCGACACGGATATCGACGCCCAGCCGCCGCACGCCGATCCACAGCAGCGCACACTGCAGTATACCCGAAGCGGTTGTGACGGCCGCTGCAATCAGCGCAGCCATGTGCCGGTCTGGAACCACGAACAGCGGGATCAGCGTGCAGATGTTGAGAAGCATCTGCGCGCCGGTCGACAGCGCGAACCGTCCGAGCGTGTTCAGGACCCCCGACAGCAGCGACGCCAGCGTCATGCATGCCAGATAGGGCATGGTCAGCTGCGCCATCAGCGTGGCGGTCGCAATGGTCTCGGGATCGTCGACGTAGGCAGACAGCAGGAACGGCATCAGCCACGGCATCGCGATCTCGACCGCGATGATCAGCAGCGACACGATGGTGAGGATGAAGGCCATCGCCTGCGAAGCGGTGCGGTCAGCCGCGACAGGTCCTTCCGTCGCCCTCTCGCTGGCATAGACCGGCACGAAGGCCTGGGCGAACGCGCCCTCGGCAAACAGGCGGCGGAACACGTTGGGCAGCATCTGGGCGGTCGCCCACGCATCCATGTAGGAGCCCTGCCCGCCGAACCGGTAGTTAAGGGCAAGATCGCGCGCAAAGCCGAGAATGCGGCTCATCATCGTGAGGCCAGTCTGCACGAAGACGTTGCGCGCGAGCGACATGGGCGGTCCTGTGCAGGTGAGCCGGGATCAGCGGTTGGTGGAGGCGCGCGAGCGCGCCAGGGTATGGGCGGGAATGCGGGGCGGATTGGGAGCGCTGGCGCGCAGCATCGTCTCAAGCCGCCGGGACAGATCCTCGTCCATGTCCTCGGGCATGGGCGAGCCGTCCTGCATGTCCACGTAGAACACGTCATAGACCCGCTCTCCATACGAGCCGACGTGGGCCGAGCGGATGGAAAGGCCGCTCTCGGCCAGGACGCGGGCGATGTCGTAGAGCACGCCCGGCCGGTCTCGGCCCGACACCTCGATGATGGTGTGGAGCGCAGTCGGGGTCCGCTCGATACGGACAACCGGCGATACGATGAAGGCGGAGAGCCGCCGTGTCGGGGCCGGGGCCTTGGCAGGTTTGCGAACCCCCTCCCCTCCGGCAGCGGCCGTTCTCAGGTCATTCAGGGTCCGCTCGAGCGCCGCCACGTGGTCGGAGCCCAGAGGGGCGCCCTTGGCGTCCTGCACATCGAAGATGTCGAGGACCCGCTCGCCCTCGCTGGCATAAAGGTGGGCGGCGGCGACGTTGGCGCCGTTTGCTGTCAGCGCGCCGCAGAGGTCTGCGAAGAGGCCGACGCGGTCCGGCGCCGAAACGAGGATCTCGGTCGCCGAGCGCCCCCTGTCGACCTGAGCCGCCACGACAATCGGCGTGTCGCGGCCGGACGAGAGGCTCGCAGCGTGCCGGGCATGGGTGTCGGCTGTGAACTGGACCCAGTAGGCGTCTTCCACGTTGAGCAGCCCCGGTGGCGGATTGCCGATCTTCGCGCGAAGCTCTGCACGCGCAGCCTCCGCGCGGTCGGCAAGCTGGGCGCGCACGCCCGTGGCGTCGGTCCGGCCACCGCGCAGGGCCGCCTCGGTTGCATAGTAGAGATCGCGAAGCAGCTGGCCCTTCCAGGCGTTCCAGACTCCGGGGCCGACGGCGCGGATGTCTGCAACCGTCAGCACCAGCAAAAGGCGCAGGCGCTCGACAGTCTCGACCTCGCGGGCGAACGTCGAAATGGTGGTGGGATCCGAGATGTCGCGCCGCTGGGCGGTGTCGCTCATGACAAGGTGATGCCCGACCAGCCAGGCGACGAGTTCGGCCTCTTCTTCCGGCAGCCCGAGACGCAGGCAGGCGGTGCGGGCCTGCTTGGCGCCTTCGATCTGCTGGTCGCCCTTGCCCTTGCCGGTGTCGTGCAGAAGCATCGCCAGATAGAGCGCCCTGCGATTCTGGATCCTCGGGAAGATTTCCGTCGCGAGCGGATGGCTGTCCTTGTAGCGGCCCTGCTCGATGGCGTGGATCGTCTCCACGGCCATCAGCGTGTGCTCGTCCACCGTGAAGTGGTGATACATGTTGAACTGGGTGCGTCCGACGATGCCGCCGAACTCCGGCAGGAACCGGCCGAGGACACCCGCCTCGTTCATCAGGTCCAGCACCTTGGGGCGCGGATGCCGGAACGTGACGATGTCGAGAAACATCGAGCGCGCATCCTCGTCATACCGGATGCTGCGCGACAGGACGGACAGCGACCGCCGGGCCGCCGACATCGCTTCGGGATGGATATCGAGGTTCCGCTCGCCTGCGAGCCAGAACAGCTTGAGGACCTTCGGCGGATCCGACAGGAAGACATCGGGGGACGTGATCGAGAGTCGGCCCCCGTCATTGCAGAAGCCTTCGCTGACGACTGGCAGGGCTGCAACCTTCGGCGCCAGAAGGCGCGTACGCCCGCCCGGCTTCTTCTTCTGCTCCGTCTCAAGCTTCGCGCAGAGAATGCGGGTCAGCGAGCCGACCTCCTTTGCCGCGAGGAAGTAACGCTTCATGAAGCGCTCGACCGCGGTGGCGTTCTGGCGGTCGCCATATCCCATGCGCGAGGCCATTTCCGGTTGCAGGTCGAACGACAGGCGCTCTTCCGGACGGCCCGTGAGATAGTGAAGGTGGCAGCGCACGGTCCACAGGAAGCGCGCCTCCCGCATGTAGGCGGCCTTGTCGTGAGCCGTGAACGCCGAGTTGTCGAGCACCTGCTCGAGATTGTCGCCGCCGTGGATGTACTTCGCGATCCAGTAGAGGGTCTGCAGGTCGCGCAGCCCGCCCTTCCCGTCCTTGACGTTGGGCTCGACCCTGTAGCGGGAATCGCCGTCCTTGCCGTGGCGGTCGTCTCGCTCGGCGAGCTTGGCGGCAACGAACTCGGGGCCCCGGCCGGTCACGATATCCTTCTGGTATCGCTCCGAAAGCTTCTCGTAGAGAGCCTGGTCTCCGAACAGGAAGCGGCGATCCAGGATCGAGGTCCGGATCGTCACGTCCTCCTTCGACAGCTTTATGCATTCATCGACCGTCCGGAACGCGTGGCCGACCTTCAGCCCCATGTCCCAGAGCGCGTACAGCAGATACTCGATGACGCTCTCGGCCCAGGCCGTCTGCCTGTAGTTCCGGACGAACAGCAGATCGACATCCGAAGACGGCGCAAGAACGTTTCGGCCATAGCCCCCGACGGCCAGCACAGCCAGTCGCTCGGCCTCGGTCGGGTTGTGGGCCCGGAAGATGTGCTGGACGGTGAACTCCAGCAGGGCTGTCAGGGCTTCGTCCATGACGGCCGACAGGAGATGGGCCGTATCGAGGCCGTCCGCCCCCTCCTCCAGCCGCTCCTGCGCGATCATCCGGCCCCGGAACAGGGCCGAGTGAATCAGGTCGAGCGCGCGCGCGCGCTGGGCGGCAGGGTTCGAGGCGTTGTCGAGGGCGGCGGCGTTCAAAAGCACGCGCAGCTTGCGGCCGTCGACGATGTCGGCGATGCGCCAGGGGCGCGGACGCGGCGGCAGATACGGTCGGGAAAGCGAAGCAGTCTCTGTCATGGCGCCCGGTTCTAGCGCTGTTCAGCCTTTCCGGACAGTGAAGGATGCACGCGGGCGAGGCTGGTGATCCGGCAGGCTGACGCCAGACAGCAATAAGCCCGGATCGGGCGATCCGGGCTGCTGCTGAGCCATCCGGGGAGGGTGAGCCGGGTCCGGGGGAGGACGGATCCAGCGGCTCTGGCGTCAGGAGCTACCAGGCGAGGAAAACGGTCCCGGCGAGGTAGGCGGCGGCGGCAATGGAAGCCGCCAGGAGCGCGAGGCTGCCCACATACTCAACCGAGCGGATGTGGGGGACGTTGTTGATCAGGCC
>CAYOWK010000067.1:11437-17230 GCA_964407665.1 uncultured Rhizobium sp.
ACCGAGCGGATGTGGGGGACGTTGTTGATCAGGCCGTACATGGTGTTCTCCAGGTTCTTTTCTGTTTGCGCCTGCCGCCCTGTTGGGTCGTCCAGCCGCTTATAAGAACTTGAATGCAACCTCCGTGCCAGTTTCTGTTAACTGCATGTTGCCTTGTTTTTATTGTTTTTTCCGTTGAGAGGATTCACGTTTAGCCGACAAGGGCTGCGGGGCTCGCCGAGAGGTTGGCGATTTTGGCCACCAAGTGGCGAAAATGCGCAGGGCAGCCGCAAAATTTCACCCACCTTGCCGGCTGGCCAAAAGAAAGGGCCAGCCGCAGGCGGCTGGCCCCATCCGAAATCGAGAAATCCCGCGACGGCTCAGGCCGGGAACGGGCCGCCGGCTTCCTCTGCGCCCATGGCCTTCATCGAGAACGCGAAATCGCGGGCCGTATCCTTGAGACGGTCGAAGCGGCCGCCTCCCCCGCCGTGTCCGGCCGTCATGTCGATGTTGAGCAGGTAGGGCCCGCCCTTCGGCGCCCGGTCGCGCAGCTGGGCGATATACTTCGACGGCTCCCAGTAGGTAACCCGCGGGTCCGACAGACCTCCGCTCGCCAGCGTCGGCGGATAGGGACGATCCGACACGTTCTCGTACGGGGAGTAGCTGGCGATGTAGTCGTAGGCCGCCGGGTCGGTCAGGGGGTTGCCCCACTCCGGCCATTCGGGCGGCGTCAGCGGCAGGGTGTCGTCGCTGATCGTGTTGAGCACATCCACGAACGGCACGCCGGCGACGTAGCCGCCGAACAGGCCGTCTGGCGCCACAACCATCACGCCGCCCACCAGCATGCCGCCAGCCGAACGGCCGTGCGCCACGATCCGTCCACGCGAGGCGTACTTGCGGGCGACCAAGTCCTCTGCAACGGCCACGAAGTCGGTGAAGGAGTTGATCTTGCGGTCCTTGCGGCCCTGCTCGAACCAGTCCCATCCCTTGTCGGCGCCGCCGCGCACGTGCGCCAGCACATAGATCCAGCCGCGGTTCACCAGCGAGAAGCTCGACGGGTTGAAGCTGGCGTCGAGCGTGCTGCCGTAGGCGCCATAGCCGTAGAGGAAGACCGGCTCGCTGCCGTCGAGCTTGGCCGACGCCTGCCGCAGCACGGTGACGGGCACTTCGGCGCCGTCCTTGGCCTTGGCCATGAACCGCTCGGCGACGTAGTTCGCAGGATCGTGTCCCGAGGGGATTTCCTGGGTCTTGCGCAGCGTCTTGGCGCCCGTCGCCATGTCATAGTCGAAGGTCTGGCTGGGCGTCGTGGGCGAGGAGTAGTCGTACCGGATCACGGTCGTGTCGAATTCATAGCTGCCCTGCAGGCCGAGGTCGAAGGCCTGCTCGGTCTGTTCGATCGCCGTCTCGGCGCCCGTTCCCCTCGCCCTTATGACAATGCGAGGCAGCGCGTTCAGCCGCTCGAGCCGTACGAGGTGGTTGGCGTAGGCGTCGATACCCTGGATGTAGCGGCCGGGCTCGTGCGGCAACACATCGGTCCATGCGCTGCGGTCCGTCTTGCCGAGCGGGGCCGAGACGATCTTGAAATCGACCGCGCCGCCGGTGTTGGTGTGGATGTACCACTTCCCGTCGAAATGCACGGGCCGGTAGATCTCCCCGGTCTTGCGCTCGGCAAACAGGACGGGCGCCGCCGACGGGTTCGCTGCGGGGATCACCCAGAATTCCGACGTTTCCTGATCTTCGGTCCCGATCAGGATGAACCCGCCGCTCTGGGTCGGGGAGACGCCGACGAACATGCCGACATCTTTTTCCTCATAGATCATCACGTCGTCAGCCGCCGTACCCCGGGTGGGGCGCCGGAAGACCTTGGCGGGCCGGCCATTGTCGTCGCGCCAGACCCAGAACAGCCAGGCGCTGTCCGGCGACCAGGCAAAATCGCCATAGGCGTCCGTTACCGGGTTCGCCAGAACCTCGCCGGTCGCCAGATCCTTGATGTAGATCGTCCAGACCTCGGACCCCTGCTCGTCGGCGGCATAGGCGAACAGCTTGTGATCCGGCGAGGGCGATGTTGCGCCGAGACGGAAGAAGGCCTTGCCCTCCGCCAGCGGGTTCGCATCCAGAAGAACCTCCTCCGGGCCCTCCTGCCCCTTCGGACGCCGCGCAAGCACAGGCTGAGACTGACCGGCGTTGAAACGACGGTAGTATTCATGGGGACCATAGGGAGACGGCACCGAGGTGTCGTCCTGCTTGAAGCGGGCCTTCATCTCCTCGAACAGGGTCTCCCGCAGGCCAGAGGCGCCCGCCATCATCTCGTCGAAATAGGTGTTCTCCGCCGTGAGATGGTCGCGGATTTCGGCATTGAGGACAGACGGATCCTTGAGGACCTCCTGCCAGCGGTCGTCCTTCATCCACTTGTAGTTGTCGACGCGGGTCCGGCCCAGCTGCTCGATGGTGACGGGTTTCTTCGGGGCGACCGGCGGCACGGGAACCGCCGCGGCCACGCCACCGGTATCGCCGCAACCGGCCAGAGCTCCGAACGCCGCGAGTGCGACGCCGGATTTGAGAAACAGCCTGCGGTCCATGCCTAGCCCCTGAAAAACTGGAGCCGGACTTGAGCAGTCACTTCACCCGCCGGTCAAGAGAGGCCGACTTCAGCCGGTAGACCAGCTCAAGCGCCTCCCGCGGCGTCAGCGCGTCCGGATCGAGGTCCTGCAGCATCACTTCGGCGGCGCTCGGCTCCGCGACCCCAACGGGCTCTGGCCGCGCCATCACGTCAGCGAACAGCGGAAGGTCCTCCAGCCGGCCCTCTCCGGCAGCCTTCGCTTCCAGCTTCTTCAGAACCGCCTCGGCGCGCCGCACAGCTGAAGCCGGCAGGCCGGCCAGCCTGGCGACCTGAACCCCGTAGGACCGGTCGGCGGCGCCCGGCTTCACTTCATGCAGGAACACCAGATCGCCGCCCCACTCCTGGGCCCGCAGTGAGACGTTGGCGCAATGCGCCAGCTGGCCCGCCAGACCTGTCAGCTCGTGGTAGTGGGTGGCGAACAGGGCGCGGCACCGGTTCACTTCGTGCAGGTGTTCGACCGCCGCCCAGGCGATGGCCATGCCGTCCCAGGTTGACGTCCCGCGCCCGACCTCATCGAGAATGACGAGGGAGTCGCGCGTCGCCAGATTGAGGATCGCAGCCGTCTCGATCATCTCGACCATGAAGGTGGAGCGGCCGCGCGACAGGTCGTCCGAGGCGCCGACACGCGAGAAGATCCTGTCCGCGAGGCCAAGCCGGAACCTGCGCGCCGGCACGAACAGTCCCGCCTGGGCCATGATCGCCAGCAGGGCGTTCTGGCGGAGGAAGGTGGACTTGCCCGCCATGTTGGGACCGGTCACCAGAAGCAGCCGGGCGCCCGCCTCTCCACGCGCGTCGAGCGTGCAGTCGTTGGGTGTGAAGCCCTGCCCCGCCGCCCTCAGCGACGCCTCCACGACTGGATGCCGGGCGCCTTCAGCGCAGAAGACCGGGCTGTCGGCGATCTCGGGCCTTACCGCCGTCACCCCGCTCGCCCACTCCGCACCAGCGGCTGCAACATCAAGCCGCGCCAGGGCGTCGGCTGCAGCTGAAAGCTGCTGGCCCAGCGCCTCTGCTTCATCGCAGAGGCCGCTGAAGATCTCGAGCTCGCGACCCAGCGCCTCGCCATCTGCACGAGAAATGCGGGCCTCGAGCGCCGACAGATCCGTCGTGGAGAAACGGACCGCGTTCGACATCGTCTGGCGGTGAATGAACAGGGCATTGAGGGGCGCGGTCATCATCGGGTCGGCGTTGCGGGCCGTCACCTCTATGAAATAGCCGAGCACGTTGTTGTGCTTGATGCGCAGGCCCTGAACGCCGGATTTTGCAGCGTACTCGGACTCCAGCCGCGCGATGACCCCGCGCGCATTCTCCTTGAGCGCACGGGCCTCATCCAGCGCGGCATCAAACCCGGGCGCTATGAACCCGCCATCCCGTGTCCACTGGGGCGGCTGGTCGATCAGCGCCCGCCCCACCGCCTCCGCGAAAGCCGCTGCCTCCGGCTTGTCAGCCAGCGACAGGGTCCGGCAGGCCTCCGCGATCTCGTCGGGCAGACCGCCTGCCTCCGCTGCGAGTTCAGCTGCAATCCGCTCGCCGACCACAATACAGGCGCACAGCGCCGCCAGATCGCGCGGCCCCCCCCTGCGCAGCAAAAGCCGCATGCGGGCGCGTTCAAGGTCGGCTGCAGCTCGCAGCCTCTCCCGCACGATGCTCCGCCGCTCGGTTGCATCGTGGAAGAAGGAGACCGCGTCCAGCCGCCGCTCGATCTCCGCCCGGTCGCGCACTGGCCGGGTGATGCGATCGCAGAGCAGCCGCCCGCCCGCCGCCGTGACCGTGCGGTCGACCGACGCGACCAGCGAGCCGGACTTCTCGCCCCGGGCGGAGCGCTCGAGTTCGAGGCTGGCGCGCGTCGCCGGATCAATCGCCACGAAACTGTCCGCCTGCGCACGAACGGGCGGATCCAGCCGCGCCGCCCCGCCCGCCTGCGTCACGGCGAGGTAGTCGAACAGGAGGGCGCAGGCGGCCAGTTCCGCGCGGCTGAACGACCCGAACCCGTCCAGAGACGACACGCCATAGGCCGACTTCATCAACCGTTCGCCCAGCTTCGCGTCAGCGCGCACATCTGGCCGGGGCGTCACGCTGAACTCGGACTGCAGCGCCATGCCTTCCGGGCGGGAGAGTATCGATTCGGCCACCAGCAGCTCTTGCGGGGCGATGGCGGCGATCGCCTCGGGGACGGCTGCGGCCGGGAGGCTGTGGATCTCGATCCGGCCCGTCGACACGTCCGCAACAGCAAGCCCCGCCTCCAGCCCGCCGCCGGCGAACCCCAGCGCCGCCAGCCGGTTGGCCCGTCCGGACTCCAGAAGCGCGTCCTCGGTGATCGTGCCGGGCGTCACCACCCTGACGACCTCGCGCCGGACCACTGCCTTGGCGCCGCGCTTGCGCGCCTCGGCCGGATCTTCGACCTGTTCGCAGACCGCGACGCGGTGACCCTGCCGGATCAGACGCATCAGATAGGCCTCGGAGGAATGGTGGGGAACGCCCGCCATCGGAATAGGCGCGCCTTCGTGCTGTCCCCGGTGCGTCAGTGTGATATCGAGTGCGCGGGCCGCGACATGCGCGTCCTCGAAGAAAAGTTCGTAGAAATCTCCCATGCGGAAGAAGAGAAGCGCATCAGCGTGCCCTGCTTTCAGGGCAAGATATTGCGCCATGAAGGGGGTTGTACCCGCCTTGTCGGCCGCAAGTGCGGTGTCATCTGTCGTCGGAATGTCCGGCTTCATGCTTGATTCGGGGGCCGATTGCGGCTTCAAGCGCCCCGGGGGGGACGCAACGACCCTGCCTAGCTACACGCGCCTGCGCTCTCAAGCCCGATCAACGCTCAATCAACGTCAGTCAGCCGATTACCCACAATGACAACCAAAAGACCCAGCGTGACGGACGAGGAAGCGCTCGCCTTCCACCGGTATCCCCGGCCCGGCAAGATCTCGATCACCCCAACCAAGCCCATGGCGACCCAGCGCGACCTCGCCCTGGCCTATTCGCCGGGCGTGGCCGTGCCCGTGAAAGCCATCGCGGCTGATCCGGACACCGCCTACGATTACACCTCCAAGGGCAACCTGGTGGCCGTGATTTCCAACGGCACGGCCATCCTCGGTCTGGGCGACCTCGGGTCGCTGGCCTCCAAGCCTGTGATGGAAGGCAAGTCCGTCCTCTTCAAGCGGTTCGCGGACGTCGATTCGATCGACATCGAGGTCGACGAG
>CAYOWK010000068.1:0-16954 GCA_964407665.1 uncultured Rhizobium sp.
TCGCCGCGCCGTCCGAGCTTCTGGCATTCGATGTTTCGGTGCGCACCGAATCCTCACTTGCCAGACGCGAGGGGGAGATTGCGGGAAGTTCGGACCCGGTCGGATGAAACGGGTTTCATTCCCCTATTTTCGGCCCCTGTTTCCGGCAACCGGCGGCCTGGTATCGGCGTCTTCCGAGGCTGTGGGACGTGGCGCCCGCCAGCTATGCGGCGGGCTTCCATTCGCCTGTCGGCGTGGTGCTGACCATCCACGGGATGCCAAACCTGTCGGTCAGCGAGCCATACCCGGGGGACCAGAAGGTTTCGGCGAAGGGCATGCCAACCTGGCCGCCTTCGGACAGAGCCTGGAACCAGCGCTTCGCTTCGGAAATGTCCGGCGTGTGCAGCGTGACGTCGAAGCCGTTCTTGGGCTTGTCGATGTTCGGCGCCCAGTCGAGATCCATGTCGGCGCCCATCATGGACTGGTCGCCCACGTCCAGCCAGCAGTGCATCAACCAGTCCCTGTATTGCGGGCCAACCGGCATGCCGGGCGGACCTTCGCCGTAGGTCAGGGCCGCGGTAACCTTGCCGCCGAGGACCCTCGCGTAGAATTCGAACGCCTCGCGGCACTGGCCACGGAAGCTGAGGCTGGGCACGATCTTCATTGGGCTCTCCCTGCTGTCCCCCGCGAGGACGCGTGACGGCCAGTATCGCCGACAGGGGGCGGAGAATAAATCCGGGACCCACGAAACGGTCGGCGGTGCTGCGCGGCGCTGTCATCCCGGGCGGAGCGCAGCGTAGACCCGGGATCCAGTCTTTGGCGCCAGAGATGGCCAGCCATGGATCCCGGGTCGGCCCCCGAACAGCGCTTCGCGCTTTCGGGGTTGCCCGGGATGACAGCCTGAGGGTCAGTACGAAAGCCTGCTTGCGTTGGGCCCGTCAGACCGGGCGGGAAAGCTCGAACATGCGCAGCACCAGGACTTCATCGTCGGCGCGGCGGTTTACGACCACGTAGGGCGTGCCTTCGACAGCGAGTTCGCGGACGCCGGGGCGGCGCGTCTTGCGACCCATGTCGCGGAACCGCTCCAGCAGGAGGATCTTGCTCTCCACGGCGGCCTTCTGGCGGGAAACTTCGGCGATGCTGCGCTTGCCCGCTTCGGCGATCAGGCGTTCGAAATCATCGGCGGCGGCCGGGCGCCAGACAACCTTCATCGCCCGAACCTCGCGCGCATCCGGCCCATGACTAGGGCGTGGGAGAGATTGGGATCGCGGGCTGCCAGCTCGACATCCACCTCGGCCCACTGCGCCATGCTCAGCATGGACGCAGGCTCGGAGAGGATGGCCTCGACCTCCGCCGCGATGGCTTCCTGCTCGTCCTCCGGCAAGGCGTGCAAGCGTGCAATGACGTCATCCATGCGGGTCATGAGACCAGCCGTACCACGCCAGGCGGCATTCGCAGCATGCTGAATTAGTTGGCCTCGAGCTGCCTCAGCGCCTCCGACAGCTTGTCCTTCGTGAAGGCGTTGGTCGCCTTGCGCTCGGTGAGCTCGTCGATGACCTCGGGCGGCGCCTTCTCGATGAACTGCGGGTTGGCGAGGCGCTTTTCCAGACCAGAGATTTCGCCTTCGAGACGGGCGACTTCCTTCTTGAGACGCGCGGTTTCCGCTGACAGGTCGATCAGGGTGGAGACGGACAGCGCCGCTGTCGCCTCGTCGATCACGACACGGATCGCGCCCTTCGGGGCGTCGTCTGCGAGGGCCACGCCATCAAGGCGGGCCATACGTTCAATCAGGGGCTGGTAGGTTGCAAGCCGCGCCTTCGTGGCGTCGTTGGCGCCGACCAGCGTGAGCGGGACCTTGGCGCCGGCAGGCACGTTCACGTCCTGCCGCGCCGAGCGGATCGACGAGACGAGACGCATGACCCAGCTGACTTCGGCCTCGGCGTCCGGCGACGACAGGCCGTCCATTTTCGGCCAGGGCCGCGAGATCAGCAGGCCACGATCAACGTTGCCTGTTTTCGAAAGGGCCTGGAACAGCTCCTCCGTCACGAACGGCATGAACGGATGCAGCATGTGCACGATCTGGTCGAGCGTCCAGGCGGCGGTGGCGCGGACCTCGGCCTTCGCGGCCTCATCCTCGCCCAGCAGGACTGGTTTCACCAGTTCGAGATACCAGTCGCAGAACACGTTCCAGACGAAGCTGTAGACCGCGCCCGCCGCCTCGTTGAACTTGTATCCCTCGATGCTGGCTTTCGCGATGTCGGCCGCCTTGGCCGCTTCCGAGATGATCCAGCGGTTGAGCACGAGCTTCGCAGACGCCGGATCGAAATCCGGGACCAGCGCGCAGCCGTTCATCTGCGAGAAGCGGAAGGCGTTCCAGATCTTGGTCGAGAAGTTGCGGTAGCCCTCGACGGCTTTCAGCGACAGCTTGATGTCGCGGCCCTGCGCGGCCATCGCGGCGAGCGTCATGCGCAGCGCGTCGGTGCCGTAGCCGGGGATGCCGCTCGGATAGTCCTTGCGGGTGTCCTTCTCGATGCGGTCGGCGTCCTTGGGGTTCATGAGGCCCGTGGTGCGCTTCTTCACCAGCGTTTCGAGATCGACGCCGTCGATGATGTCGATCGGGTCCATGACGTTGCCCTTGGACTTCGACATCTTCTGGCCCTTCTCGTCGCGGACCAGCGCGTGGACGTAGACGTCCTTGAAGGGGACCTCGCCCATGAAGTGGAGGCCCTGCATCATCATGCGGGCGACCCAGAAGAAGATGATGTCGAAGCCGGTGACGAGGACGGCGCCGGGATAGAACTCCTTCAGCGCGCTGTCTTCCTCGCCGGGCCAGCCCATGGTGGAGAACGGCCAGAGGGCCGAGGAGAACCAGGTGTCGAGGACGTCTTCGTCCTGCCAGATGACGGGCTGTTTCAGATGGTCGCCGGCCAGCAGAAGCTCGCGGGCTTCGTCGCGCGTGGCGGCAAGCTGCGGGTCGCCGCCATAGTAGGCGCGGGCCTGCTCGAGAACTTCGGCCTGCGTGGAGCCGACAAACACTTTCGGGGCGAGCTCGCCCAGCGTGTCGAGTGCGGCCTCAAAGCCGCCGTCGCCGCTCGGCGCCGTCGTTTTCGCCGGGCCATACCAGGCTGGAATCCGGTGGCCCCACCAGAGCTGGCGGCTGACGCACCAGGGCTCGATGTTGCGCATCCATTCGAAGTAGGTCTTTTCCCAGGCCTGCGGCACGAACGTCGTATCGCCGGTTTCGACGGCCTTGAGGGCGGGCTTGGCCAGCTCGCCGGCGTTCACATACCACTGGTCCGTCAGCATCGGCTCGATGACCACGTTCGAGCGGTCGCCGAAGGGCTGCATGATCGTCTTGTCTTCGATCTTCTCCAGCAGGCCGTCCGCCTCGATATCGGCCACCACCTTCTTGCGCGCGGCCATGCGATCGAGCCCGCGATACTCCTCGGGCACGAGGTTCATGGCGTCGACCTCGACAGGCGTCGCCTCGGCGCCCCGCGCGATCTCCAGCGCGCGCTTGGCGACTTCGGCGTAGGGCGCGCCGTCGGCGCGCATCGCGGCCTTCTCGTCCATCAGCCGGTAGAGCGGGATGCCGTTGCGCTTGGCGACCTGGTAGTCGTTGAAGTCGTGCGCGCCGGTGATTTTCACCGCGCCGGAGCCGAATGTGGGGTCGGGGTATTCGTCGACGATGATCGGGATCAGGCGGCGGTGTTCCTTCGGGCCGACCGGGATCTCGCACAGCTTGCCGATGATCGGCTTGTAGCGTTCGTCGGACGGGTGCACGGCCACGGCGCCGTCGCCCAGCATCGTTTCGGGGCGCGTGGTGGCGATGGCGATGTAGTCGCGCGTCTCCTCCAGCACCACGTTCCCGTCGGCGTCCTTCTCGACGTAGGTGTAGGTCTCGCCGCCCGCGAGCGGATAGCGGAAGTGCCACATGTGGCCCTTCACTTCCCGGTTCTCGACCTCAAGGTCGGAGATGGCGGTCTGGAATTGCGGGTCCCAGTTCACGAGGCGCTTGTCGCGGTAGAGCAGCCCCTCGCGGTAGAGATCGACGAAGACCTTCGTGACGGCTTTCGAGAGGCCCTCGTCCATCGTGAAGCGCTCGCGGCTCCAGTCGCAGGAGGCGCCGAGGCGTTTCAGCTGGGTGGTGATCGCGCCGCCGGACTGTTCCTTCCATGACCAGACGCGCTCGAGGAATTTCTCGCGGCCCAGCTCGCGGCGGCCGGTGTTGCCTTCCTTGGCCAGCTCGCGCTCCACCACCATCTGGGTGGCGATGCCGGCGTGGTCGGTGCCCGGCTGCCAGAGCACGCGCTTGCCCTGCATGCGGGCGAAGCGGATCAGCACGTCCTGCAGCGTGTTGTTGAGCGCGTGGCCCATATGCAGCACGCCGGTGACGTTCGGCGGCGGGATGACGATGGCGTAGGGCTCGCCTGTCCCTTGCGGCTTGAAAGCGCCCGAGTTTTCCCACGCTTCGTAGAGGCGGGGCTCGGCGGTCTTCGGGTCGAAACGGTCTTCAGTCATTGTCGGCGGGTCTGCTCTGAAAAGGGACGCGCAGCACTAGCTTGCGCCGTACGCCCTGTCACCCGCCCTGGAGACGCCGATCTGAACGGGCCCCGCTTGCCGGAAATCGCCTGCCCGCCTATCGCTGCCGCATGGCCGTTTATACCGATATTGACGACGCGCAGCTGACCGCCGCCCTGGCGGACTACGACCTTGGAGCGCCCACGGCGTTCAAGGGCATCGCCGAGGGCGTGTCCAATTCGAACTTCCTGCTGGAGACGGACAAGGGCCGCTTCATTCTGACGATCTTCGAGAGGCGGACGGACACCACCCAGCTGCCCTTCTTCGTGGGCATGATGCGGCATCTGGCGCTGAAGGGGTTTCCCGCGCCCTTGCCCGTGGCGGCCCGGGACGGCGAGGCGCTGCGCACCATCGGCGGCAAGCGGATGCTGATCGTGACGTTCCTGCAGGGCCTGTCGCCCCGCAAGCCGTCAGCCGCCCAGTGCCGGTCCCTGGGGGCGGCGCTCGCCCGCTTTCATGGCGTGCTGGCGGACTTCGCGATGACCCGCGCGAACGACCTGTCGATCTCCGCCTGGCCCGGCATGTTCGAGGGGCGCAAGGCGGCGGCGGACGCTCTAACGCCCAGCCTCGGCGGTCTGATCGAAGAGGACCTTGCACTGCTTGAGGCCCGGTGGCCGGCTGGCCTGCCGACCGGCGCCATTCACGCCGACCTGTTCCCGGACAACACGTTCTTCCTCGGCGACGAACTCACGGGCGTGTTCGACTTCTATTTCGGATGCACGGACTTCCTCGCCTACGACCTCGCCGTGTGTCTCAATGCGTGGGCGTTCGAGCCGCGCGGGGAGTTCAACATCACGAAGGGACGCGCGATCATATCGGGCTATGAGAGCGTGCGCCCGCTGACGCCGGAGGAGCGCGCCGCGCTGCCCGCCCTCTGCCGGGGCGCGGCGCTGCGCTTCTTCCTCACCCGCCTGATCGATTGGGACGAGACGCCGAAGGACGCACTGGTGCGGCCCCACGATCCGATGGTGTTCGCCGACCGCCTCGCCTTCCACCGGCAGGCGCGCACTGCAGAGGACTACGGCGCATGAGCAGCCTTCAGGACGACATCGCCAGTGGGGCGTGGCTCAAGCCGACCGACCCGCTGCGGCTGGTTCTCGCCATTGTCCTCTCCGGACCGATTGTCGGCGCGCTGTTCGCCATCGTGCTGGCGTTCACCACGATGCAGAGTCTTGTCTTCCAGGTTCCGCATCCGACCAACGATTCGGAATTCATACCGGCGGACGCGCTGGGCGTGATCGGCAACGTGCTGGGGCTGTCGGCGTTCGGGGCCATCCTGGGCGGCCTGTTCGGCCTGCCGGCCACGCTGGTGGTCGCCATGCCCGCGCATGCCTGGCTGGTCCGCAAAACGCGGGCAACCATCTTCTGGTATCTCGGGCTTGGCGTTGTGGCGGGCGCCGCAGCGGGCGCGGCCTATGCGGCGGCCCTCATTACACAAGGCGCCGATCTGATCTTGGTCGGCTACGGAGTGTCGGTCGGCGCTGTCGCCGGCTGCGCGTTCTGGCTGATCCGCCGGCCCGACAAGGTCGCGGTGAAGCTGGCTAACCGTCCGCCCGCGTAACTCACAGCATCGCGGCAGACACGCCGAGAGCGATGGCGGCGACCAGAAACGCCACGACGGCCCAGAGCGGGAAGCCCTTCGCGGGCGTCCCCGATTCCGGCGGACTAACAGGAGCGCCTCCTGCCGGCGCCACGCGTTCGTAGTCGTCCATCGACCGGCGCCGTCCCAGCCCGATGGTGTCGAAGGCGTCCATGCCCGGCGCATCGATCACGCCGATCGCATGCAGCGCCGCATTGATGGAGCCGTGCCCGCGTTCCGCCAGGTTCAATCCGCCATCCCTCCATGCGCCGCCAGACTGATCGCCGGTTCCGCCAAAATACTCCGTCTCGACATAGGCGATCGCTCCGCCTTCCCGGGACGCCTCGTTCAGGGCGTCCGGCAGCCCGGGTGGCGCCATGTCGAAGGCGTCGACGGCTGCACCGTCGGGGCGGCTTGCTGTGAGCGCGTCATAGAGGGCATCGGTCAGCGGCGCAGCCGTCCAGCCTGCCAGCAGCTCGACCGCATGGGTCTGGGGCCAGCGGACGATGAGGCGCGCCACATCGTGCGGCCGCCCGATGATCAACCTGACACTGTGCCCCATTCCCGCCTCCCGCCTTATCTTGCCCAGCCTTACATTGCCCTGACTGGCCTCGCCTTGACTCAGGGAGCGAACCGCCCGACCTCAGCGCCCATGACCGATACGATCGAAATCTGGACCGATGGCGCCTGTTCCGGCAATCCCGGACCCGGCGGCTGGGGCGTCGTTGTCCGCGCCAACGGCTCGATGAGCGAGATGTTTGGTGGCGAGCCCGCCACCACCAACAACCGCATGGAGCTGATGGCCGCCATCAAGGCGCTCGAGAGCGCTCCGGCCGGCTCCAGCGTCATCCTCCATACCGACAGCCAGTATGTGAAAGACGGCCTCGGAAAGTGGATCCACGGCTGGAAGCGCAATGGCTGGAAAACCGCGGACAAGAAGCCGGTGAAGAACCAGGAGCTTTGGCAGCGTCTCGATGCGGCCAACCAGCTGCACAAGGTCGACTGGCGCTGGGTGAAAGGGCATGCGGGCGACGCGGGCAACGAGCGCGCCGACACGCTCGCGCGCCGGGGCTGCGAAGAAGCCAAGCGCAAGCCCTGAGGCTTGAGCTCTACTTCCGCTTCACCGCCAGCGTCGTGCCCTCGACGCGGACCACCACCACATCGTCGCCCTCGATCAGCGTGGCGCCTTCTGCAAGCCTGGCCGCCCAGAAGCTGTCGCCGATACGGACGCGTCCTTCTCCGCCATCGAAGGCTGAAGCCGCTACGCCGTGGCGACCGATCAGCTGCGACTGCCGGTCGTTCAGCTGCGGGTGGGTGGTGGCCCGCTGGCGCAGGCCCTTGAACACCGTGCGCCCCATGAAAACCAGAACAAGGGACACGGCGCCGAACCAGACCAGTTCGCCCTCCCAGCCATTGAAGGGCGCGGGCGCCAGCCAGGCGAACAATGCGGTCGTGAAGGCGGCCAGAGCCACCCACAGAAGATCAAACGTTCCGATGGCGACTTCCAGCGTCAGGAGAACGATGCCGATGCCGATCCAGTGCCAGACGGTGAAGCCGTCAAGGATTTGCAGGAAGGCGTCCATGGCTAGCTCCGTGACGACCAAGGCCCGGGCGCCGGATCAGCGGGCGGCGTGCGCGGCTTTCCCGCATTGTCGGTGAGCGCCTTGATGCCTTCCAGCACGCCCGTGATGCCCGCAAAGTCGGCCGGAATGATCACCGTCCGCTGCTGGTTGGACGACGCCAGCTTGGCGAACGCCTCGACGTATTTTTGGCCGAGGAAGTAGTTGATGGCGTTCACATCGCCGTTGGCGATGGCTTCAGACACCACAGCCGTCGCCTTGGCTTCGGCTTCCGCCTGACGCTCGCGCGCCTCGGCGTCCCGGAACGCCGCCTCGCGGCGGCCTTCGGCTTCCAGGATCTGGGACTGCTTCTGGCCTTCGGCTTTCAGGATCGCGGAGGCACGATCGCCCTCGGCCTCGAGGATCTGGGCGCGCTTGAGGCGCTCGGCCTTCATCTGGCGCGCCATCGCCTCGGTGATGTCGGCAGGCGGCGTCAGGTCCTTGATCTCGATGCGGGTGACCTTCACGCCCCACGGCTGCGTCGCCGCGTCGATCACGGACAGCAACCGCGCGTTGATGTCGTCGCGGTTCGACAGCACCTGGTCGAGGTCCATCGAACCCACGACGGTACGGATGTTCGTCAGAGACAGGTTGGTGATAGCCTGGGTCAGGTTGTTGACCTCGTAGGAGGCCGGCACGGCGTCAATGACCTGCGTGAACACGACGGCGTCGCAGGACACCATCGCGTTGTCGCGCGTGATCACCATCTGCTGCGGGATGTCGAGCACGTTCTCCATCATGTTCAGCTTGCGGCCGACACGGTCCACAAAGGGCATGATGAAGGAAAGGCCCGGGTTCAGCACGCGCGTGAAGCGGCCGAACTGTTCGACCGTGAAGACATACCCCTGGGGCACGACCTTCACGGCGCTGAACAGGATGATGAGCCCGAAGGCTCCGATCAGCAGCGGCAGCAAAGCCGAATCAAGGTCCATCGCAACAAACTCCCCATCGCTGGAGAGTGCTTAACATGGGGAAAGGACCGTAACCAACAAAACCGGGCGCCGCTTGGGAAAGCCGCTCTGCCTAGAGCTTCGCCAGCATGTAGTCGGCCGAAGACACCTCGAACTGGCCGGGCGCCTCGACGAACAGCTCCTTCACCGCGCCGTCCTCGACCACCATGGAATACCGCTGCGAGCGCAGCCCCATGCCGAACTTCGTGCCGTCCATCTCGAGACCGATCGACTTCGCGAAATCGCCGTTGCCGTCGGCAAGCATCAGGATGTCGTCGCCGACATTCTGCGCCTTGCCCCATGCGCCCATGACAAACGCGTCATTCACCGACACGCAGGCGATGGTGTCGACGCCCTTCTCGCGGAAGGCGGCGATCTGATCCTTGTAACCCGGCAGGTGACGCGCATCACAGGTCGGGGTGAAGGCGCCCGGGACAGCAAAGAGCGCAACCTTCTTTCCAGCCGTGATCTCGCTGATCTTCACGGGGGCCGGACGGCCGTCCTTCAGCGTCATCAGTGTCGCTTCCGGCAGTTTGTCGCCAACCTTGATCGTCATGTGACCTGTCCTCTTTTGCGTTCGGGGTATTCAGACTGCGCCTTCATCTAGGATGGCGTGACGCGCGGGGCCAGCCCCACCCGCCTTTTTGCCGCCAAATCCGGAAAGCGGCTTGCCACTGCCCCCTGAACGGTGGACGATCACGGGTCCCGCGCCCCCGCCCGCAACCGGGCTTCGCCGTCGAGGTCGCACGTGCAAGGCTCACTCGCCGGAAGACTGCTGATCGCCGCGCCGGCGATCGACGACCCCCGCTTCAAGCAGGCCGTGATCCTGCTGTGCGCGCACAACGAAGAACATGCGATGGGGATCGTGCTGAACCGCATCGCCGACGGCATCGAGCTGCCGGAACTGCTGGACCAGCTCGGCGTGGACGGAGACATGGCCCCGAAGCACCATCATGTGATGCTAGGCGGCCCCGTTGGCCGCGACCGGGGCTTCGTGCTGCATACGGAAGACTACGACAATGACGGAGCCACCCTTCCGGTCTGCGAAGGCGTCTGCCTGACGGCGACCCGGGACATTCTCCACGCGATCGCCTCCGATGACCCGCCGGAGCAGTTCATGCTCGCCCTCGGCTATTCCGGCTGGGGCGCCGGCCAGCTTGAAGAAGAACTTGCGGGCAATGTCTGGCTTGTCGGCGTGGCGGATCTCGCGCTTGTGTTCGACCATTCGCAGGACACCAAATGGTCCCGCGCCCTGGCCCGCATCGGCGTGTCGCCCGACCGTCTGCAGATGCACGGCGGTCGCGCCTGAGTCTGTTTTTTTGCGCTCACCACGATGTGAGTAGCGCAACTGGACATTCCGGGCGCCAATCCGGCATCTTCATTCAGAGCGCCCCCACCTGGGCGGGCCGCCTGCAACAGACCGGTAGATACATGCGCATCGCTTCCCGCCTCCTGGCCCCCATGGTTCTGGCCTTTGCGCTGGCTGCGCCCGCGCTGGCCGAAAAAGCCCCGATCACCTTCCCCGAGAAGCTCGCGCGCACGGATTTCCAGCAGGTGGTCGTGGACGCCGGACCGCTCTACATCGCGGGTCAGCCCAGCGAGGCGGCCATCCGCGAGCTTGTCGCCAGCGGCGTGAAGACAATCATAAACCTGCGCACCCAGCCCGAGATGGACAACCGGCGCGCGGTCCCCTTCGATGAAGCAGCCCTGATGAAGGAGCTCGGCGTCAACTACGTGCACATTCCCCTGGGCGGGCCGGACACGCCCTACACGCCTGCGGCAGTCGAGGCTTTCGCGACGGCGTTTGAGGGCGCCGACAGCAAGGTGCTGCTCCACTGCACGGTCGCCTGGCGCGCCAGCCACATGTGGGCGGCCTACCTCGTAAAGAAGAAGGGCTGGACGATGGAGGAAGCTATCCGCCACACCGACGCCATCAACCTCAACGGCTACAAGGGCCCCGGCAAGCAACCCATCGAGGGCTTCCTGAACCTGTCCGAGCGCCCGGCCGGGGTGAAATAAGGTAAGCTGGTTGCTCGGCTCCGGCCGCCACTCTGACCGTCAGAGCGCGCGGCTCAGGGTGTCGACATCAATCGGATACCGGGCCCAGTGCACGGCCTGCAAAGAGTATTCGAGGTGAAGACGGAGCCGCGCCCTAATCCCGGAACGCCGCCATTTGCTCGCTCGTCGCCAGCAGCACGCCGTCGCGGCTCCACAGCTTGAGCTCGTGGTCGAAGTAGCCGCCTTCGCAGCGGCGGCACTGGACGTCGCTGAGCACGAAGTCTGATCCGACAGCCGCAAGTTCGTCCGGCAGCGCATGGAAGTGCGTCGTCATCGATACCGTCGACGAGTAGACCCAGCTCTTGCGCTTGAACGTCACGCGGGGCGGCGCAAGGTCCGCCAGTGCGGCCAGCAGGCCGTGATCCATCGTGCGGCCATGAGAGTCGCGCACCCATTGCATCGAGCGCGCCGTCTCGCCCTGATCCTGCAGGTTGAGGGGCGAGGCCGTGACCCAGCGCGACTGGAACTGGTGAAGGAACGGCACGCTCATGTGCAGGCCTGAAGGAGGTTTCACCTCTTCCGGCGGGGGCGCCTCCGGCATCACGGCGTCGGTGAAGCCGGGGGTGTCGCGCCGGACGCCAAGCGTCACCTGCGCGTGGGCGCAGACCTTGCCGCGCTGTTGCAGCTCGCTGCGCCAGAACTGCAGGCGCGAGCCGGCTCTCAGAAGACGCGTTGATATCTCGATTGGGCCGTCGCCGACGGCGTCGGTGAACAGCACCGAGGTCGATAGCGGCTCGCCGCGAGCTTCCGGCTCCAGCATGGCGGCTTGCAGCAGGATGGCCGCAGTCCAGCCGCCGAACCTGCCGCCCTGGTGGGCGTAATCGGGGTCAGCCTCGCCCGACCAGGTGTTGGCGCCGGCGGCGGAGAGAATCAAAGTGTCGGCGAACGAGGCCATGAGGTCCCCTGCTGCAGCTGCGTAGATGGCGACTTAGACGAGGCGTTATCTTGCAAGCAAGCCGAAAGCGCGCGCGCCCGGCGGATCAATCGCCGGTTGCATTCGGGTCGCCCGGAACGTCCTGACTCAGGGTGCGTTGCTGGGGCACATGTAACGGAGACCCATCATGCGAATTCTCTTCGCCGCTGCCCTCAGCGCGGCAGCCCTGGCTGCGTGTCAGCCTGACTCGGACAAGACCAACCCCGCCGTCGCAACCGACGAATCCGTGGCCGAACGTGAAGTCACGGCGCCGGCTGCGGGAGAGTCGTCGTTCACGGAAGCCCAGGTCATGAGCCGCATCCAGGACGCTGGCTACACCGACGTGACGGCGCTCACCAAGGCCGCCGACGGCTCCTGGCAGGGCACAGCCATGCGCGACGGCCAGAGCGTGACAGTCGTTGTCGACTACCAGGGCAACGTCACCACCCGCTGATCCCTCAACGTACAGTACAGGAGCCAGTCATGGCCGACACAATCGTGAGAACCTACGACCACCCCGCCGAAGCCCTTCGCGTCATTGAGCATCTGGAGTCGATCGGCATAGCGCCGAGCGACGTCAGCCTCGTCGCGAACAACTCGGAAGGCTGGCACTCCGACAAGGGGATCCAGCACGACCGCCTGCGTTCGGGACGTGTCGTCAAGGACGATGACCGCGACAACAAGGCGGCTGAAGGCGCTGGCGAAGGCGCCACCGCTGGCGGCGTACTTGGAGCCGGGGCCGGCCTGCTGGCCGGTCTGGGCATGCTGGCCATTCCCGGCCTCGGCCCTGTTGTGGCTGCCGGATGGCTCGCCGCCACAGCGACGGGCGCTGCAGCCGGAGCCATCGCTGGCGGGCTGGTCGGCGGTCTCGCCGGAGCCCTCACCAAGGAAGGCGTCGACAAGGACGAGGCCGAAATCTACGCCGAAAACGTTCGCCGCGGCGGCGCTCTGGTTGTCGTTCGCAACCCGGGTTCGCGCCGCCAGGAGATCGAGCGTATCCTGTCGGAGTATCATCCGACCGATACCACGACCCGCCGCTCCTATTATCAGGAGTCGGGCTGGCGCGGGTATGACGACAAGGCTCCGGCGTTGACGGACCGCGACGTTGAAGCCGAGCGGGATCGCTACCGGGCCTACACGCCGCGACAGTAGTCCGCAGACGGAAGACTTACAGTGGGCGGGCGCTGCAGCACTGCAGCGTCCGCTCTGCTGTTCGCAACTAGATACGGGCGAGCCTCGCCTCGATATCCTTGCGGAGGTTGGCGATCCAGCGCTCGTACTCGCCCCGGACGCGCTTGTGGCGCTTTCCATAGGGCTTCCCGTCGCCCTGCACATAGCTGATTCGGTAGCTGGCGGCGGTGTGGTCGATCGCGATCGTGATAGGCGCTCCGTCGCGCGCCGGCTGGCTCGCCACGAACCGGCCAGGGACCTGCTCGGTCACCTTCCAGTCGCGGCCCTTGAGGGACAGGCTGATCGCTGTCTCAAGCTGCATCTGGGTTACGCCGACGGCCAAAGGTTCGGACACCGCAGGCGGCTGGGGCGTGGCGCACGCGCCCAGCACCAGGGAAAGACAGGCAATCGCTACGATCCGGCGCATCGTGGACATCTCCATCTCTGGGTCTCGAGGGAGACTAGCGCGGCCGCTTCTCCCGTCCAGCCGGAATAACCGAGCCGAGAAGGACCCGCTTGAATGGGAGCTTCGCAACGGCTGCATGTCGGATTATAAGCCCCGCGTGGATTGGCCTGCATGGCGCGGCCCCCATCAGGACGATACGACATGCTGCGCATCCGCGAGCTGAAGCTGCCTCTGGATCATGACGACGCAGCCCTGCGGCAGGCGGTTCTGAAGCGCCTCGCGATAGGCGACACCGACCTGCTGACCCTCAGCGTCCACAAGCGGGCCTGGGACGCTCGCAAGAAGTCAGCCATCCACCTCACCTATATCGTTGATGTCGAGCTGAAAGCAGAAGCCGCCGTCGCGAAGCGCTTCGCCAAAGATCCACACATCGGTCCCACGCCGGACATGACCTACAAGCCGGTGGCGCGCGCCCCGGCCTCTGGCGGACCTCGCCCCGTGGTTGTCGGAATGGGCCCTTGCGGCCTTTTCGCGGGGCTGATCCTCGCGGAGATGGGGTTCAACCCCATCATCCTGGAGCGCGGCAAGATCGTTCGCGAACGCACGGTCGATACGTTCAGGTTCTGGCGCAAAGGCGTGCTGGACCCGGAGTCCAACGCCCAGTTCGGAGAAGGCGGCGCGGGCACGTTTTCTGACGGAAAACTGTACTCCCAAGTCCGCGATCCCAACCACCTTGGCCGCAAGGTGCTGACCGAGTTTGTTGCGGCAGGCGCGCCGGAGGAGATCCTCTACGTCGCCAAGCCGCACATCGGCACCTTCCGCCTCGTCTCGATGGTGGAAGCGATGCGGGCCAAGATCGAAAGTCTGGGCGGCGAGATCCGCTTCCAGTCACACGTCACCGACATCCTCATCGAACAGCGCCGTGGCGAACGGTCGGTGGCGGGCGTTGTGCTGGCCAGCGGCGAAACGCTTGAGACCAACCGGCTGGTCATGGCGCTGGGCCACTCGGCGCGCGACACGTTCGAGATGCTGCACGGGCGCGGCGTCTATTTCGAGCCCAAACCCTTCTCCATCGGCGTCCGCATCGAGCATCCGCAATCGGTCATCGACCGCGCCCGCTTCGGAACGTTCGCAGGCAACCCCATCCTCGGAGCCGCTGACTACAAGCTGGCGCACCACGCCGCCAATGGCCGCTCGGTCTACTCATTCTGCATGTGTCCGGGCGGAACGGTGGTGGCCGCCGCCAGCGAGCCGGGCCGCCTCGTCACCAACGGCATGAGCCAGTATTCGCGGCGCGAGCGCAACGCCAATTCCGGCATCGTCGTCGGCGTGAACCCGGAGGACTTCCCGGGCGACTATCGCGACAACCCGTTGGCCGGCGTCGCCTTCCAGCGCAAGTGGGAGGAAGCCGCCTACAGGGCCGGAGGCGAGACATGGAGCGCGCCCGCCCAGCTCGTCGGGGACTTCCTCAAGAATGAGCCCTCTACCTCGCTTCGCACGGCGCTGCCCTCCTACCGCCCGGGCGTGACGCCCACGGACATCTCGCTCTGCCTGCCGGACTACGCGGTTGAGGCCATTCGCGAGGCCCTGCCCGTATTCGGACGCCAGATTCCCGGCTTCGACATGCCCGACGCCATCATGACGGGTGTCGAGACGCGCACGTCCTCGCCGGTCCGCATGAAGCGCGGCGACGACATGCAGAGCCTGAACACGCGCGGCCTGTTTCCGGCCGGTGAAGGCGCAGGCTACGCGGGCGGCATCCTGTCGGCGTCCATCGACGGTATCCGGGTGGCCGAGGCGCTGGCGCTGTCGCTTGTGCAGCGCGCGGCAGCTTGATTGCAGTCATGACGCGGTCGGCAAGCGTCGTATGGGGGCCGGCCGATGCGACGAAATCTGTTGAGCGCGAGCTCGGCACGCGCCGCATCAGACTGCGCCGAATGCGGCAGTCAAATGTACGCTGCACAACGGGACTGCCCATCAGGCCTTTGCGCCGGCAACCCCGGCCGGGGCAATTTTCCCAAGGCCAGGCGTCCGATCACCTGGGGGGCTGCGGCCCAGGCTTCTGAGCCACGTCGTGACTGGTTTTTCGTAGAGGTAGAAGATCAGCACCGACGCGAGAACCGATATCGCGACCAGGGCGACAACCATCACGGAAACGGTCCACGGCGCATCACGCCACGGCTCCAGCAGGGGAGCGACGACCTTTGCGGCCGCGTGCGCCACAAGCATGTGGAAGAGGTAGAGTGCGTAGCTGGTGTCTCCCATCATCGCCACGGCCGGCGATCTGGCTCGAATGCCGCTCCTCTCCAGCATCAACGCACCCAGCACGATCATGACTGCGCATGGCCCAAGGACTGCCGTTCGGGACGCGCCGGCGCCACTTTGCCACGTCCAGCCGGACGCCTCTGCGAGAGCTGGAATGGCAAATCCGGCTGCCATCATCGCCACTGCGAGCCACGGCTTCCACGGCGCTCTGACCGGCTCACGGGAGAACCAGACGCCAAGCCCGCACCCAGCCAGGAACTCAATCAGAATGGGACGAGTATAGAACTCGAGGGCGTACAGGTCGAAATCGACAAGCGCGCCTCCCACGACAAGGGCGCCGAGCACGACCGTGACAAAGATCAATGTGGCCCGCATCGGTTTCAGCAGAAGGCCGGCGCCGAAGATCAGGTAGAAGAACATCTCGTAGACCAGCGTCCATGCCGGCGTGACGATTGGAGACTCGACGCCGTCGGCTCGCTGCACCGGAAGGAACGTGTACGACCCGATCACATCGCCAGCGTCGAACGCCTGCAGCCCTGCGGGACGGAAACCTAGGACAAACACCACGATCATTGCAGTAGTGGCGAGCCAAGCCGTCGGCGCGATACGCACCAGCCGCAACCACCAGAAGCTCAGAGGCGACCGGTCCCGTCCCAGGTTGGACTGAACCATGATGAACCCCGAGATGACGAAGAAGATATCGACACCCATCTCGAGGAAATGGAAATCGCGCATGTACCCGATCGTCGACCCGCGGACCATCGCGCCCATGTGGTAGATTACCACCATCATGGCTGCGACCGCACGGAGGGCCTGGATGTTCCAGACCAAAGCTACACTCTCCAACCGACAGCATGACCATGCGGCAACTCGACAGTGCTCAGCGTTGCGAGCCAACGCTCTGCCGCCGCAGACCGACCGTCCGGAAACAAATGCCGATCGTTAAGCTCTGGCTGGACCCCGAGTAGCGGCGCAGCGGCGTACGACCGCGTGTCTCGCCAGTGCAAGCGGGGCATATGACTATCCTAGGCCTTTTGTACCACTATTGTCCTTGTGCTGGAGAGACGGCGCAACGGACACTACGTTCCCGCACGGAGCGAGAATATCTCCTGGGACTCTGCGAAAGACTCAGGCGCCTGCCTGGATGAGCCGGTCGCGGGCGCGTTCGGCTCCGATCAGCATCAGCATGCGATCCATCTCGGGGCCGCGCTCCTGATCGGTCAGAACCTTGCGCAGCGGCATGAACAGCAGCTTGCCTTTCCGGCCAGTCGCGTCCTTCACGGCGTTGGTCCACTCTTTCCAGGTCGTCTCGGTGACGTGGCCCGCCGGGAAAAGCTCGGCAGCTTTTGCCACGAACTGGCGGTCCTCGTCGGACAGCTCAGGCCCGGTCAGACCGGTCCCATAGACGACGCTCAGCCACATCCCGACATCGGG
>CAYOWK010000069.1:0-16734 GCA_964407665.1 uncultured Rhizobium sp.
GATCCTGCTGCTCTCGGGTACGACCGTCACCTGGGCTCACCACGCCCTGCAGGTTGGCGACCGCAAGGGCGCAATCATGGGCACGCTGCTCACGGTGCTGCTGGGCCTTGGCTTCACGGCTCTTCAGGTCGTCGAATACATGGAAGCCGGCTTCACCTATGACGGCTCGCTCTACGGCTCGGCCTTCTTCATGGCGACGGGCTTCCACGGCGCGCACGTCGTCATCGGAACGCTGTTCCTGGCCGTCTGCATGTTCCGCCTGATGGCGGGCGGCATGTCGAAGGAAAAGCACCTCGGCTTCGAGTTCGCCGCCTGGTACTGGCACTTCGTTGACGTGGTGTGGCTGTTCCTCTTCGCCTTCGTCTACGTCATCCCTTACCTGGTGATGGGGGCGGGCCCGGCCGGCGCTCACTAGAAAAACAAAGGGGCGCGGGTCACTCCCGCGCCCTTTCTGCTTCTGGCTGCGGCATTGAACCGCCACGATCCCGCTGCAGCAGACAGCCTTCGAACTGGCCCGGTGTGTTAGACTGGCTGGGCGTGGTCGGGGTCACGGCGCCGCTCTCAAGGGGCGGGCAAGTTCGGAGCAAACGACATGGCCCATGTTTCACCTCTGTCTGCGGGCATGCGCTGCCGCTGCCCGAACTGCGGCGAGGGGCAGGTGTTCCGCGGCTATCTGACGTTCAAGGACCGCTGCAGCGCCTGTGACGCCGATTTCGGAATCGCCGACGCTGGCGATGGTCCGGCTTTTTTCGTGATGTTCGCGGCGCTGATCTTCATCGTTCCGGCCGCCATGATCTTCGAGCTGGCGGCCTCGCCACCGGTCTGGCTCCACATCATCATCTGGCCGCCGGTGACGCTGGCCTTCTGCATGACCCTTCTGCGCCCGTTCAAGGCAACGCTGTTTGCGCTGCAATGGCGCAACAATGCCGGCGAGGCTGATTTCAAGAAGTAGCGGACTCGCCAGCGGCAGGGTGTCAGGGTAGGTCCGGACGATGATCTCACCCCGCCTCGCCCGCCGCGTCGCTGACCTTCACAAGTGGCTGGGCCTCATCGTCGGCGCGCAGCTTCTGATCTGGACGGCCACCGGACTGTTCTTCACCGCCTTCGCGATCGCCGACGTGCGCGGCGACGCCCTCATGCGGCCGCAGGCCTCGAACTCCATCGACATGTCGCGGGTGAAGCTCTCATCGACTGACGCCCTGAAGGTCGTGGTCGAGGACCGTCCGACCCAGGTCACTCTTCGCAACCTGGCGGGCGAGCCGGTCTACGAGATCCGGGCCGAACTCGGCGTCTTCCTGGTGAGCGCGGAGACGGGGCAGGTGATGTCGCCGATCTCCGAAGATCTCGCCCGGCGGATTGCGACAGACGCGTGGGCCGGCGAGGGGACGGTGCAGTCCATCTCCCTGATCGAGCAGGTCCCGCGCGAGGCGGGGGGCTCCGGAAAGATGTGGGCGGCCCGCTTTCCCGGCGAGGGAAATCGCGTGCTCTACGTGTCGGCAACAACGGGCGCACCGGGACCCGTGCGGACGGACCTTTGGCGCACCTATGACTTCCTCTGGTCTCTGCACATAATGGACTACGAGGAAGGCGAGAATTTCAACCACCCGTTGATCGTGGCTGCCGCAGTGCTGGCCCTGTCCGTGGTGCTGTTCGGGATCGTTCTTCTGGTCCACCGGTTCACGCGCGGCCTCGTTAGCAAGTCCCGCCCGGCATGAGGCGTGCCGATTAAGCTTGAGCCGGACGACGGTCCTTCCTACGGAGGAGGGGCGGCCAGACTGGCGCGCAGGAGATACGCCATGACGGAGCGTCGCGAGACGGCCCGCCCCCCTGAATCGCCCGACGGCGATGGCGGCGAGCGAATTGCCAAATATCTTGCGCGCTCCGGCGTCGCCTCGCGCCGGGAAGTCGAGCGCCTGATTGCTGATGGCCGTGTCAGCGTGAACGGGTCGGTGCTCGATACGCCGGCCTTCAAGGTGACGGGCAGCGAGCGCATTCTCGTTGATGGAAAGCCGGTCGCCCGTCCCGAACGCACCCGCCTGTGGCGCTATCACAAGCCGGTCGGGCTGGTGACCACCAACAGCGACCCGGACGGGCGGCCAACGGTCTTCGAGGCCCTGCCGGCATCGCTTCCCCGCGTGGTGACCATCGGGCGGCTCGACCTGAACACCGAAGGCCTGCTGCTGCTGACGAATGACGGCGAACTGGCGCGGGCGCTGGAACTGCCGGCGACAGGGCTGGAGCGCCGCTATCGCGCTCGCGCCTATGGCCGCATCGAGCAGAGCGACCTCAACAAGCTGCGTGACGGCATCACGTTCGAGGGCGTGACCTACAAGTCGATCATCGCGACGCTGATCCGCCAGACGGGCACCAACGCCTGGATCGAGCTGACGCTCACCGAGGGCAAGAAGCGCGAGGCGCGCCGGGCGCTGGAAAGCCTCGGCATGAAGGTCAACCGGCTGATCCGGACCCACTACGGGCCGATCGAACTGGGGGATCTGCCGATGGGGGAGGTGGCCGAGGTGCCCGCCCGACAGCTTCACGAGGCGTTCGGCAGGCTGACAGGGCAGGCGCCGCCGCCCGCGGAGAAGACGGCGAAGCCTGACGGGCGGCCTACCGGAAGGAAGCCCGGGGGCAGGCCGTCTGGAAAAGCCGGACCCGGGAAAACCGGACCCGGAAAATCGGGGCCCGCAAAATCCGGCCCCGAAAAGGCAGGCCCCGAAAAGACCGGCCGACGCCCGCCAGGGGCGCCGGGCAAGCCTCGCAGGCGCTGATCAGGCGGGCGGAAGACGGGTCAGGACCGACGTGAAGCTCAGGACGGCCTTGCCATCCAGCTTGCGGATCATCCCCCGGACGTAGATCAGGCGGCCGCCGGCGCGGGTGACTTCACCCGTAGCTTCAAGCGTTTCGCCCTCGAAACCGGCGCTCAGGAAGTCGCCGCTGAGGTTAACGGTGACCGCACGGCCATCGATGACGCTCTCTGCAATGGCAAAGCAGGCATAGTCGGCGAAGGTCATCAGGCAGCCGCCGTGTACGGCCCCGCCGCCATTGAGGTGCTTCTTCTCGACGATGAAGCGGCAGGCGATCGAGCCGTCGGCCTCGGCGCGGTAGTAGAACGGACCTCCACGGGTTTCCCAGGCGTCGTGCGGCCAGGTCCGCCAGCCGGCCCACTCGCCTTCGGTAACGTCAATCGATCTCGTCATTCCATATATCTCCCCGGGAGGTGGTTCGGCGCCGAACCACGCTTGAATCTCTCTGGCTATTCGCGTATCTGCCAAATCCCGCCGTAGGGGTATAGCTCAGCTGGTAGAGCATCGGTCTCCAAAACCGAGGGTCGCGGGTTCGAATCCTGCTGCCCCTGCCACGGCGGGTCCCTGACATGAAGGACAGGCAAGCCGTTGCGGTATTCCGCGCGGTTGCTTTTCCGTCGCGTCTGCGCCTTCTGGGGGTCTCTGCCTTGCGAGGAGACCGCCTATGCAGCGACGCGCCCCGACTATCCGCTGGCTTGTGGCCGCGTCGGCCGGGCTCCTTCTGGCGTCCTGCGCCACCGCCCCTGCGGGACGATCAGGCGAGGTGACGGTTCACCTCGTGGGGTTGAACGACTTCCACGGGAACCTCGATGCGCCGCTGAATGTCTCCTTCCCGGACCCCGAGACCCCCGGCGCGATGTCTCCGGCGGGCGCCGGTGGTGCAGCCCGGATGGCGACCCTCGCCACGGAGCTGCTGTCGCGGCCCAATTCGGTGATGGTTGGGGCGGGGGACCTGATCGGCGCCAGCCCGCTGCTGTCGGGCCTGTTCCACGACGAGCCGACAATCGAGTCGCTCTCGAAGATGGGATTGGCCCTGTCGGCGGTCGGCAACCACGAGTTCGACGAGGGGCTGGCCGAGATCCGCCGCATGCAGCAGGGCGGCTGTCACCCCGTCGATGGCTGCAAGGGGCCTACAGAGTTCAAGGGCGCCGGCTTCCAGTACCTGGCGGCGGGGACCATCGACACGAGCACGGGCAAGACGGTCTTCCCCGCGCACGTCGTCCGCGAATTCGACGGCGTGAAGGTCGGCTTCATCGGCCTGTCGCTGAAAGGCGTTCCCGAGCTGATCGCACCTTCGGCGCGCAAGGGTCTGGAGTTCCTGGATGAGGCCGAGACCATCAACGCCGAGACGGCCAAGCTGCGGGCGGCGGGGGTCGAGGCCATCGTCGTGCTGATCCACCAGGGCGGTTATCCGGGCCCGACGCTGCCCGGCTGCGAGGGCATGACCGGCGAAATCACCCGCATCCTGCCGAAGCTCGACCGTGCGGTAGACGTGGTCGTCAGCGGCCACACGCACACGGCCTATGTCTGCAACGTCGACGGCCGTCTTCTGACCAGCGCAGGCAAGTACAGCGTGATGCTGACAGACATGACGCTGACGCTCGACCGCGCGACAGGTGATGTCGTTCGCTCGGAAGGCCGCAACATCGTCGTGCGGAAGGACCGCTATGCCGAGGACGCGGGGCAGGTGGCTCTGATCGACGGCTACAGGCGCATTGCGTCGGCGCTCACGGAGCGCGTCGTGGGCACGCTGGAGACGCCCCTGTCTCGCGACCCGAATCCGTCCGGCGAGCGGCCGCTGGGCCTCGTCGTTGCGGACGCCATGAAGGCGGCGGCGGAAGGTGCGACGGGCGATTCCGCAGACGTGGCCTTCATGAATCCGGATGGCGTCCGCAGCGACCTCGCTGCCTCTCCGGGCGGCGTCACCTATGCCGATCTCTACGCCTCACAGCCCTTCGGCAATGCGCTCTACCTGATGACGATGTCGGGTGCGCAGATCGAGGCCGTGCTGGCGCAGCAGTTCCGGCCTGTGGGAACAGGCGACAATGTCCTGCAGGTGTCGGACGGGTTCAGCTTCCGGTGGCGCCGGGATGCGGCGGGGCTCGGATCGGTTGTGCCGGGCTCGGTCCGGCTCAATGGCAAGGCGCTTGATCCGGCGGCGATCTATCGCGTTGTCACCAACGACTTCATGTTCAGCGGCGGCGACGGCTTCACGGCTTTTGGCGTGGGGCAGAACGTCCAGGACATCGGGAGTGATGTCGCCGCGATGGAGGCGTGGTTCCGCGCCAACCGTCAGGTGAAGGCGCCTGCGGGCGGTCGGGTCATTCTTGAATAATCAGCCCCAGCTCGCGCGGGCGTAGAGGCCGGTCGGCAGCGTGAAGCCGCGGCCCTGCTCGCGGATCGCCATCTCGCCGCACTCGATCCGGCCGCCCGTGTCGCCCAGCGCCGTTTCCAGCGACTGCGCTACGGCCAGATAGGACAGGCGTACGGCATAGACCGTTGCGATCACGAACAGCGGTTGCGGGCTCAGCAGCTGGCGCACGCCATCCAGCAGGCGCGGGAAATCCTCCTCGAAGCGCCAGAACTCGTTCTTCGGACCGCGCCCGTACTTGGGCGGATCGAACACGATGGCGTCGTAGGTGCGGCCGCGCCGGATCTCGCGCTCAACGAACTTCATCGCGTCGTCGCAGATCCAGCGGATGGGCTTGTCATCCAGCTTTGACAGCGTCTGGTTCTCGCGGCCCTGGCCGATGGATTTCGGTGAAGCGTCGAGGTGGACGACCTCGGCTCCGGCTGCCGCCGCTGCAAGGCTCATCATACCCGTGTAGCCGAACAGGTTGAGCATCCGGATGGGACGGTTCGCCGTCTCGATTTTGTCCATCGCCCAGCGCCAGTGGACGGAGTGCTCCGGGAAGACGCCCATGTGGCGGAAGGCGGCGCAGCGCGAGCGCAGGCTGACGGGACCCCAGCGCATCGTCCATTCGTCCGGCGGCGGCGCTCCCGGAAAGACCCAGCGGCCCTTCTCGTCGTCCTCTCCCTTGTCGTCGAAGATCGCGTCGGCTTTCCACGAGGCGACCGGACGCTGGGGAGCCCACAGCGCCTGCGGATCGGGCCGGTTGACGGTCACACGGCCAAACGTCTCCAGCTTTCGTCCATCGCCGCTGTCGAGCAGGGCGTAGTCGGTCCAGTCGCTCGATACGAGCAGGCGGAAGTCTTCGGCCATCATACGGCTCCGTTGAAGCCGCGCGAACGCCAGGCCTCGTAAATCATGATGCTGGCGGCAGACGCCAGGTTGAGGCTGTCGGCGCTGCCCATCATCGGGATGCGCAGCAGCTCGTCGCAGGCGGCCTCCACGGCGGGCGGCAGGCCGGACTGCTCATTACCCATCAGGATGACGCTTCGCTCACCGAAGGTGGCGCCATCCGGTCGCGCCTTTCCGTGCATCGAGGCGGCCAGCATGCGAGCCCCTGCCTGTCTGCGCCATGCGTCGAACTCCTCGAAGCTCGCCATGGCTACGGGCATCGCGAACAGGGAGCCCATCGTGGCCCGCACCGTTTCGACAGAGAAGAGGTCGCAGCACTTGCTGACGAGGATGACCCCGCTGACGCCGCTGGCGTCCGAGGTCCGGATGACGGTTCCCAGATTTCCGGGGTCGCGCACCTCATAAAGGGCGACGAAGCGGCGCTCGCCGGTAACAGGCAGATTCGCCAGAGGTGTGGTCTTCTGGTGAAAGGCTGCGATCACGGTCTGCGGGTTGTCCTTGCGGGACACCGCCTCGAGAATCTTGTCTCCACAGGTGAGCACCCGGGCGCGGGCCGCTTTGGCCCTGCGGAGCAGATCGAGTGTGAGGGGCCGTTCCAGGGCCGGCATTCCGGCGATGACAATGGCCGGAGTCCATCCCTTCTGCAGGCCCTCCTCGATCAGGCGCGCGCCCTCGGCCAGGAAGAGGCCTGTTTCTGTACGGGTTTTCTTGCGCTCCAGCGCCCGCAGAAGCTTGATCGTCTCGTTGGAGATGGCGGTAATGTGCTCGAACTCGCTCCGATCGGATCGTGCGTGTGGAGAATCCGGATGCCGGTTTGGTGATTGTGTCATTCTACTGGGGGCCCGGGATCCGTGCGTCGGCATTTCAACCCGCCTAGCCATATGTATGTTAGGGCGGACTTGGAAGACGCGGGGATTGGGATCAGCGCCCCCAGGGCTGCAACCGGGAAGAGGACTGTGACGCCGGACCGTTCAAAACTCCTGCTGCGGACCGGAATAGCCGGTCTGGCGCTGACGTGCATCGTGACCGCCTGGTTCGGGCCGCACTCCGAATCGCGTCTGGCATCAAAGCTCGAGGCGGCGGCGCAGGCCGCGCTCGATGGGGCCGGGCACTCCTGGGCCATCGCAACCGCTCACGGCCAGCGCATCAACATCAACGGAACCGCGCCGAGCGCCGAAGACCTTAATGCCGCGCGGGCCACCGCCCTCAAGGCGGCTGGGTCTGGCGGCCTGCTGCTGGGCGGCGTCACCAAGGTCACATCCTATCCGGGCGACGTGGCGCTGAACGTCTCCCCCTATTTCTGGGAGGCCCGCCGCACGGCTCAGGCGCTGCAGCTGTCCGGCTACGCCCCGGATCGCCGCACGCGCAGGGCCATCGAGGAAGCTGCGGGCGTCCTTTACAGCATCGAACCCAACAATCTGGTGGAACTCGGCTCCGGCGCGCCTGAGGGCGTCAACTGGGAGCTGGGCGCCCGGGCAGGCCTTCAGGCGCTCCAGCGGCTGACGACGGGCACGGCGCGCCTTGAGGGCAATACACTGACCGTCACCGGCGAGGCCGCCACCAGCGAGGCGGCGGCGGCCGCCCGCAACATCCTGCGAAACATCGACGGCGGCCTGGTGACGGTTGCGAACATCGGCGGCCCATCAGCCTGGGCGGCGACGCTCACGGGCGATACGCTAGCGATCAGCGGCGAGGCGCCTTCGGAAGATGACCAGGCGGCCCTGACCGCCGCCGCATCTCGACGGACGGGTCTTGCTGTCACCGACACGTCTGCGGTTGGCGGCGCGGGCGAATGGCCTGCGCGCGTGCTGGCGGCGATGCCGAACTTCCTGAAGTTCACATCCGGCCGGATGGAGATTGACGGGCCCATCCTGCGCATCAGCGGGTCGGCGCCAGGAAGCGTGCTCGCCTACCTGCGTGAGGACATGGCCCAGATCGAGGACGGACTGACCGTCGAGTACGACGTCGCCGAGACCGCGCCTGCGCTGCCGGAAATCGCCGCCGTGGACCTGAACACGGCAACCGAAGCAAGCTGCCAGGACGCGTTCACGTCGATCATGGCCACGAACCAGATCCTGTTCGGAACCGGCGACGCCACGATCAGCCGCGAGAGCGGAGAGACGCTGGACAAGCTGGTCGAGGTCGCCCGCCGTTGCTCGGACCTCCGCATCGAGATCCGCGGCCACACCGACAATGTCGGCGAGCGTGACAAGAACATGGACCTCAGCCGCGAGCGGGCGGAGGCGGTCAGCCGCTGGTTCCGCGCACGCGACGTCCCCACCGAACAGCTGACGGCCACGGGCTACGGTCCCGATCGTCCTGTCGCGAGCAATACCGATGAAGCCGGCCGGTCGCTTAACCGCCGGATCGAATTCGAAGTCACGAGTCTGGAGCAACCCTGATGTCCTGGTTGACGGCGCACATCTGGTTGGAGCTGCTGATTGCAGCTCTCTTTGGCGGGCTGATCGGGTGGGCCATCCACGCGCTGAGACGGGGCGAGTCCCTCCTTCCGTCTGCCGACGCAGGCGCTCAGGTGCAGCAGGTGGCGAGCGCGCCAAGGGAAACCCGGGATGACCGTAAGGTTCGTGACCTGGAGGCCCAGCTCAAGGTGGAGCGAGACGAGCAGGCCGCACTTAAAGTGAAACTTGAAGACGCTCTCGCCGAGCGCGCCAAGGCCGACGCCGACGATGAAGCCTCGATGGCGTGGCGCAACCGCTACCTTGAATCCCGGGTTCGCTTCCTGGAAGGCAAGATTACCGACCTTGAGGACGCCGCCACGAAGCCGCCGGAAGACAAGGACGACGAGGCGACGCGGCTACGCTGGCGCAATACCTATCTCGAAGGTCGCGTCCGCTACCTTGAAGAGGAATTGGTCCGCTCAGGGTTCCCGGGCGATACGGCTCCGGCGCCCATAACACTCATCTCGCCGTCGCCTGCGTCGGGGGTGGGACTTGCCCCTCCGCGCCTTGAAGCCGCGCGCGGCGGGCAGGGCGACGACCTAAAGGAGATCGCCGGCGTCGGCCCGAAGATCGAGCAGAAACTCAATTCGCTCGGGATCTACCACTTCGACCAGATCGCAGCCTGGACGCAGGACGAGATCGACTGGGTGAACAAGGAAATCTCGTTCAAGGGCCGCATCGAACGCGAGAAATGGATCGAGCAGGCGAAGGCTCTGGCGGCGGGCGAGGAGACCGACGGCAAGCGCAAGTATCTCGAAGGCCGGCACACCTGATCTGACGATCAGGCCTTGCCCGCAATCGCCAGCGCCGACTGTTCCCAGCTGTTTCGTCCGTCGAACCCGACCACCCGTACAGACGTGAAGGCGTTCGGTTCGTCGAGGCAGCGCAGGTTGACGCTTATGCCCTCCGGGTTGGACCTCGGAACGTAGTAGGCCTTCGTGCCGCATACCGGGCAGAAGAGATGCTGCGCCACGCCTGTTCCGAAGGTGTACCGGGTCAGCGTCTCGTGGCCGGACAGGCTGCGGAATTTCGACTTCGGAACGATGAGGTGCAGGAAGCCCGACTTGAGGCAGATCGTGCAGTTGCAGTCCTCAACCTCGATGTCCTCGGGGGCCAGAACCTCGAAGCGGACGGCCCCGCAATGGCAGCCGCCTGCACGCCATCGTTCCTCGCTCATCGGCAGGCTCTCACCATGCCTTCAATCTTGTCGTGGACCAGTTGCACCGAGGCGTAGCTGAACGGGATGCCGGTTTCCGGATCGGGATCGGTGCTGGCGATCTCGAAGCGGTCTGCGGTCGTCAGGACATCGAGGAATCGCTGCGAGGCGTCGATCGTGAAGGTCACGTTCTCGTACTCCGTCACCTGCGGCGGCTGGATCATCTCGTAGGACTGGACGAGGGACGTGCGCACCTCGGGCGCCGAGCCGCCCTCCTGCGCCGGAAGCTGCCAGAGGATCGTGAGACCGCGCGCCGCCAGATCCACAATCGCGCGCGGATCGGCGCGGCCTGTGCTGCGGCGCGTGTCGTGAACCACCCAGAGGAAGAGGCGGGGACCATCGCTGCGGTCGCAGAAGAATTCGATGCGGTCCTCCTTCCACTCGTCGCCCTGGGTGTGGCGCAGGAAGAACTGGCCGTGCGTGTCGGTCAGGTAGTCCCAGGACTCGGTGCGCATCACGAAGTTGATGCGATACGCGTCCAGCTGCTCTTCCGAGAGGGGGTTGATCGCGTCAGGTCCCGCTTTCGACATCTCGGTGAGGAACACCGGATTGGCGCCCATGGTCTGCACGTACTGGACGACAGCGCCGCTGGCCTCCTGGACCAGCGAGAGCGCCTCCTTCAGCTCGGGGCAGTAGGTCACGTTGGCCAGCAGAACCCATGGAAAGCGCGCACGCGCCGCGTCCCGCTCGACGCAGTTCATGGACACCTGGTGGACGGCATAGGTGGAGCCGGGCTGCACGATGCGTGACGTTCCGCCCAGAAAAGCGAGCGCGCAGGCGCTGATGCAGTAGCCGGGATAGGTGCGGGAATAGGCGTGCAGGTCCACCTGTGTCTCGGCGCCGGCGGCGGGCGTGCTGCGCGCCACACCGGTGCCAAGATGGGCGTCCCGGATGATCCGCCCGACCTCCATGCCGGCGGCCAGATCGCCGCCCAGCGAGTTCAGGTAGACCCGTGTTTCCGGCGTATAGGTACTCCGGGCCAGAAAGGCGCGCAGGGCCGCGGGCGTCTGCGGTGTGAAATCGCCATCGCCGAAAATGGCCTGGGAATCGCCGAAGGTCGTGGCCCACTCGAAGGTCATGGGCTTGCCGGCGTTGTCGGCCACAGCGGGCGAGGCGAACAACAGCAGCGCGCACGCCATCGCAGCCGGGCGCACGATTGCGTCCAGCGCGTCACGCGCTCGCGAAGTTAGTCCAAAGCCCGGCATCAGGCCCCCGGCGACCCTGCTAGCTGCAAATCACGGTCAGGATGTCCCTACGCGAGGACACACGCAAGCAGATCAGGCGGCGAAGGCCCTGCGCGAACTGATGAATAAGCGGCAATGGTCAGCCCGTTGCGTCCTGCGCCTTTCGGCCGGCCAGAAAAAGCAACAGCAGATCGTCTGCCGCGACGGATGCAGGCGTGACACCAGCCGCGACGGCGGCCTTGGCTTCGGCAAGCGGGCCGGACACCGCAGGATGCCGCGCAAAGGCCTCGGCCAGCCCATCCTGGATCATCGCTTCCAGCCAGCGAACCTGCTGGCCTGCGCGCCGCGCGGATCTCGATCCGGACTCGGTGGTCTTCTTGCGGTGAATCTCGATCGTCGCCCAAAGCTCCTCGAGACCTGCGCCAGTGTGGCCCGACAGAGTCAGCACGGGCGGCGACCAGACCGGGTCAACGGGCTCAAGGATATGCAGCGCGTTCTCGTAATGGCGCGCAGCGCGCTTGGCGGCGTTGGCGTCGATGTCGGCCTTGTTCACCGCGATCAGGTCGGCGACTTCCAGAACGCCCTTCTTGATGCCCTGCAGGTCGTCGCCCGCGTTCGGCAGCATCAGCACGAGGAAGAAGTCCACCATGTCCGCGACCACCGTCTCGGACTGCCCGACGCCGACCGTCTCGACGAGGATCACGTCGAAACCGGCCGCCTCGCACAGCAGCATGCTCTCGCGCGTCTTGCGGGAAACGCCGCCCAGCGTGTCGCCGGCGGGAGAGGGCCGGATGAAGGCCTGCCGGTCCACCGAGAGCCGGGCCATGCGCGTCTTGTCACCGAGGATCGACCCGCCGGACCGTCGCGAGGTTGGATCGACCGCCAGCACAGCCACCTTGTGGCCCATGCCCGTCAGCATCGTCCCGAACGCGTCTATGAAGGTTGATTTGCCGACGCCCGGAACGCCCGTGATGCCAATGCGGTGGGCGGCGCCAGTGCGGGGCATGACGGCGCTGAGCAGCTTGCGGCCGTCCGCCTGGTGATCGGCCCGGCGCGACTCCACAAGCGTGATCGCCTTTGCCAGTCCGGCGCGGGTGGAGAGATCAGGCGTCAAGGCGAATCCGGGTGCGGGCTGGTGACAGGCAGATCCGTGTCCTACGCTGCGCGGATAGGGGACTCAAGGATGGCGGGGATGGAAACGAAGACGGACGCGGCTCCGGTTCCGGGCCCTGTCTTCGGCGACCCTCGCCGCAGAGTCGCCACCTAGAGCCTGATGTTTTTGCTCCCGCGAACGGTTGTGCAGGCCGGTGCGGACGCACTTGGCGCCCCGCTGGACACGCGGACATCACGGACGCATGTTCGGGGCCAAATCCGGGGGGAAGACCATGACCCGCACGACATTGTCCGGCTGCCTTGCTCTCGCGGTATTGGTCAGCGGTTGCGCACTGCCGCAGGCCAGTGCGCAGTCCCCGGAGCCGGTCGACGCGTTCACGCTCGCCGCGCCCGAGCTGCCGGCCTCGGCGACACGGCACACCCTTTGGTCCACGAACTACTACACGCCGGTCTACCGGCCCTCGGCCGATGCCGACGCCCTGCCGCTGATCGACGTGAAGAACATCGCCATCTCGCCGAAGCTGGCGCGCAAGGACTGGTGCAACATCTCGCTGCAGGGCACGGCCATGCTCCGTGGCGAAGACGGATCGGCGACCGCCTATGTGTACGTGGACTCCAAGGGCCCCGAGCAGGTGAACTGCGATGACCGCCTGGGCAAGCTGTCCGACAAGATCAAGGTCTCGAGCCGCAAGGCGCGCTACCAGAAGGTGACGCACCCCTATGGCTGCGGCGTGCGCAACATGCCGCTGATCCCGTTCCGCACCATCGCCGTCGACTCGACGGTCATCCCCTACAGGACGGTGCTGTTCATTCCGGGGCTTCGCGGGCTGGCGTTCGAACTCGAAGGCAAGACCTACGCTCACGATGGCTACGTCTTCGCCGGAGACCGCGGCGGCGCCATCAAGGGCATGCACATCGACTTCTTCTCGGGCAACCAGAAGGCCAGCCCGTTCCCGACCGTGATCGCCAGCAACGAGACAAAGACCTTCCCTGCCTTCGTCGTCCCGGCGGATAACCCGGTCGCCGTCACGCTGACAGCCGAACACGCGCCACCCTGCTGAGCCCTGGCGTCGTCGTTTGCCTCCGGGCAACTCTAACCGCCAACGTCCGAGCGCCGCATCTGGCCATTAGGCTGATGCAGGCGGACTCGGATAGCGCGGTGGTCTGACCGCAGGAAAGGGGCGACCTCATAGTTGCTCGCGGTGAAACCGCTCGAAACCAGCACGTGGTCGATCGTCAGTCCAAGGAACGGCCAGCGTGTGATCCAGGTCGGTCTCCAGCGAGGATCGCCGACGCGTACTCCCGGGATCCTGCGAAAGACCGGCGACCACGGCGTCGCATTGAAGTCGCCCGCCACAACAAATGGCGCGGTCGCCAGATCACGCAGGAGTTGGACGTGATGGTCGCGATCTTTCAGCATGGCCGGGGTCGCTGGAGCCGCCGGGTGCACGGCGATGAGGGTCAGCGAGCCATTTGGCGTTTCGGCGACGCAGCGAATAAAGGGTCGAGGGTAGGGGCTGGGCGGATTGTGAGTTTCAATATCCCGGAGCGGATAGCGCGACAGGACTGCAACGCGCGTCTGCCAGAACGACTCGCCGCCATAGCCTGTGTCGGCCTTGAACGGGTAGTCGGGGACGCGCTCGGTCACGGCATTCAGTGGAAACTCGCCAAGCATGACGATGTCCGCATTATGCAGGCGGGCCCAGTCGAGTGTCCGGTCAAGCGCCACCGGCTTTTTCCAGACATTCGCCCACACCAGCGTCAGCCCTGAGCCTTCCCGAGGTGCCGGAACGGGCCTGAGAAACCGCGTGTTTCGTACAGCGAGCCAGTTGACGAGCAAGCAGACTGCGGAGGCCAAGGCTGAAGCCTGATCGCCCACACCCAAGCAAGCAAGCGCGATCGCAAGGCTGAGGGCGAGGAACTGCATCCTGAAGTTGGAGAAAAGTTCGAACGGCCAACCGAGCCGGCCGCAGAAGGCCAGTAAAGTCAGCGTGGCGACAAAGCCTGCCGCGATCTCAGGGCCCCAACCCAAGTCACACTCCGAGATATCTTCAGTTGGCCCTGCTCAGAACGGACGCGGCGTCATAGGCGTTTGCATCGTCTGCCGGCTTCTGGCCGCGCCCCAGCAGGATCTCCATCCGCGTCTCGTACTGGCGGCTGTCAGGCGACAGGTTGATGCCGACGCCCACACCAACGCTGCTGCCGTACGAACCGCTCGATCCGCCAACGCCGACGCTTGTGCCGCCTCTGTCGCGTCCGCCGACCTGTTCTGTCGAGCGGGTCACGACCCGGAACCAGGTTGAATTGTTCTGCTGCGCAATCTCGGCAGCCCGGCGCAGCGCCAGGTCCTCGGCTCCCGCAGCCTTCGCATCCGCGTTGGCCCTGAACGTCACGCGATAACGATCCGTCTCGATCCGCTGCTCGCGATAGCCAGCGGCCTCCACGCTGGCAGCCGGGCCGTAGACAGTGGTCGGGGTGGCGCACGCCGAAAGGGCGACTGCGGCCAGGCCACCAACGATCATGCGTTTCATCACCTGCTCCCGATCTTCGAACATCCCGGTTGAAGGGGCTACTTCATCCCGATCCCTCTGCGGCCAAAACGCGCGAACACGGCGTTAGATGCGGGCGCGATAGAAGGCCAGTGCCATGCCGTTGGGATCATGAACACCAAATTCACGCGTGCCCCACGGCGTATCCCTCACAGCCATCCCCTCCCGTAGCACGCCCCTGGTTCGGTACTCCTCGAACAGCGCATCGGGATCATCGACTTCAAAACGATAGGCGGGGCAGTCGCCATCCTCCGCCGCGAAGCTGGCGACGTCATGCCACTGCAAGTGTATCTCGACGTCGTCGCGTTTCACGCCCGCGTACAGCACGGGGTCTCCGCCATCATCGAAGGTCTTCCGGAAGCCAAGCTTCTCGACATACCACGAAACGGCCTCCGCAACGTTGCGTGCGCCAAGGACAGGGTGAACGAAGCGGAAGTGCGCTTGCAATGTTACCCCGCCGCCGCATTCCGTGAATTGTGCCCAAGTGTAACGCCCAGCTTCTCAAGCAGTTCGACAGACGCGTCCGCGATGACCGTTCCCGGCGGGAAGATCGCGGCAGCCCCGGCGGCGTAGAGGGCGTCATAGTCCTGCGGCGGCACCACGCCGCCCACGACAACCGTGATATCCCCGCGGCCTTCCTTCGCCAGCGCATCGCGCAGCTCCGGCACCAGCGTCAGGTGCCCGGCGGCCAACGACGAGGCCGCCACGACGTGGACATCGTTCTCGACGGCCTGACGCGCCGCTTCTTCGGGCGTCTGGAACAGCGGCCCGATATCCACGTCCCAGCCCAGGTCGGCAAAGCCCGACGCGACTACTTTCTGGCCCCGGTCGTGGCCGTCCTGGCCCATCTTGGCGATCAGGATGCGGGGGCGGCGGCCCTCCGAAGCTTCAAAGGCGTCCGCCATCGCGCGGGCGCTGGCGACCTTGTCCGATTTCGCAGTCATGCCGGATGCATACACTCCCTGGATCGACCGGATCACGGCCTGGTGGCGTCCCACCACCTTTTCGATGGCGTAGCTGATCTCGCCCACGGTCGCCTTGGCGCGCGCAGCGGCGACGCCCAGCTCGAGCAGGTTGCCGGAGCCCGAAGCCGTCGCGTTGGTGATGGCTTCCAGCGCCGCCGTGACATCCGCCTCGTTGCGCTCGGCCCGCAGGCGTTTGAGCTTGTCGAGCTGCATCACGCGGACCTTGGCGTTGTCCACTTTCAGCACCGGCACGTCTTCGGCCTCGGTCAGGCGGAACTTGTTGACGCCCACGATGGTCTGCACGCCCGAGTCGATGCGCGCCTGGGTCTTGGCGGCGGCTTCCTCGATGCGCAGCTTGGGCACGCCTTCCTCGATGGCCTTGGCCATGCCACCCATGCCTTCGACTTCCTGGATATGCTCCCACGCGCGGGCCGCCAGATCGTGCGTCAGGCGCTCCACGTAATAGCTGCCGCCCCACGGATCGATGGTGCGGGTGACGCCGGCTTCCTGTTGCAGGAAGATCTGGGTGTTGCGCGCGATGCGGGCGGAGAAGTCGGTCGGCAGCGCCAGAGCTTCGTCGAAGGCGTTGGTGTGCAGCGACTGCGTCTGTCCGCCAGCGGCCGCCATCGCTTCAAGGCAGGTGCGGATGGTGTTGTTGTAGACGTCCTGCGCTGTGAGGCTCCAGCCGGATGTCTGGCAGTGGGTCCGCAGGCTCAGCGACTTGTCGGAGCGCGGATCGAACTGCTTCACGAGCCGCGCCCAGAGCAGGCGGGCCGCCCGCATCTTCGCGACTTCCATGAAGTAGTTCATGCCGATGGCCCAGAAGAACGACAGGCGCGGCGCGAACTTGTCGACGTCGAGACCCGCCGCCATACCGGCGCGGATGTACTCGACCCCGTCGGCCAGCGTGTAGGCGAGCTCGAGGTCCGCCGTCGCTCCGGCTTCCTGCATGTGGTAGCCGGAAATCGAGATCGAGTTGTAGCGCGGCATGTTCTGCGACGTGTAGGCGAAGATGTCGGAGATCAGGCGCATCGAGGGGCGAGGCGGATAGATGTAGGTGTTCCGCACCATGAACTCTTTGAGGATGTCGTTCTGGATCGTGCCGGCAAGCCTTTCCGGCGGCACGCCCTGCTCCTCGCCCGCGACGATGAACAGCGCCAGGATCGGCAGCACGGCGCC
>CAYOWK010000070.1:0-16615 GCA_964407665.1 uncultured Rhizobium sp.
GCCGGCGACGAGAAGCTCTCCAACAACAAGGAACTCGCCGACCTCGCCCTTGCCCTCGGCACGCAGCTGGGCTCACGCTTCAAGGTGGAAGACCTCCGCTACGAGCGCGTCATCATCATGACCGACGCCGACGTCGACGGCGCCCACATCGCGGCCCTGCTCATCACCTTCTTCTACCGCCAGTGCCCCGGCCTGATCGAGAGCGGCCGCCTCTTCCTCGCCCAGCCGCCGCTCTACCGCATCACGCATGGCGCCAAGACGGTCTACGGCCGCGACGACGCCCACAAGGACGAGATCCTCGCCACCACGTTCAAGGGCAAGAAGCCCGAGATCGGCCGCTTCAAGGGCCTGGGCGAGATGATGCCGGCCCAGCTCAAGGACACAACCATGAACCCCGAGACCCGCACCCTCGCGCGCGTCTCGCTCCCCGGCGGAGTTTCGAGCGTCGAAGCCCTCGTGGAAACCCTGATGGGCAAGAAAGCCGAACTCCGCTTCCGCTTCATCCAGGACAACGCCAGCTTCGTCGAAGAGCTGGACGTTTAGGGCGGCCTCCCGGCCAGCCTGAGTCGCTCCCCGCGCCCTGGGCGGCCTAGCGGTCACAAAACGGTGACACTGCTTACCTAAAGGGAGGCTGGTTCAGCCTTTCATGGTTCAGTCGCGTGGCGAAACGTCTTCCCCGAATGGAGACGATCGAGGCTTTCCTCGAAGCGGCCCGCGCGCCGAGCTTTCGCGTCGCTGCGGAGCGTTGCGCCCTCAGTCCCGCAGCTTTCTCCCGCCGCATACAGGCATTCGCGCGCTTTGCCGACAATGAGGTTTTCGAGCGCGGGCCGAGCGGAATGCGCCTGACCGAGACCGGCCAGCGCATGCTGGCCAGTCTGGAGCCGGGCTATCTCGCGATGCGCGAGGCCGCGGCGGATATGGTCGCACCGCGAGGCGGAGGCGCGGTCACCATTTCCCTGTCCCACTCTCTCGCGGTCGGTTGGCTGATCCCGCGCCTGCCGGATTTCAGCGCCCGCTACCCGGGTGTCGAGCTTCGCTTCGTCACCGACCGCACACCGGCCTCGCTAAGACGCGGCGAGGCCGATGTTGCGATCTGCACCAGCGACGCCGACGTGTCCGGACTCGACTCTGCGCCAATCCTCGACATCACGGTCTGTCCCGTCGCCAGCCCGCCGGTCGCAAAGCGGATGGCGGAGACAGGCGCGGGGCTGGACGCAATCGGCGTCCTCAGCATGCGCCAGCACCCGGATTTCTGGTCATGGTGGTCGCGCGAAGCCGGCCACTCCGTTGGAGCCCTCCGCACTGTCGCGACCTTCGACACCCAGCATGCGATGTTCGAGGCCGCAGCTGCGGGGGCAGGGATCGCGGCCGGGATAGACACGACGGTCGTCCCCCACCTTGAGTCCGGTCGCTTGGTCACGCTCGGCCTGCCGGCGATAAGATACCCTGGCGCCTACTGTCTGCTTTCATCCACGCGCGGCGGGTCTCCAAGGGTCCAGATACTGCGGTCCTGGCTGCGTGAGCAGGCGACCGGGCGCAGGCTGGACTGGTCGCTCTACACGCGAACCAACTTGCTGCCCGATCAGGCCGGACGTTCCAGAGCTGCGACCACAAGATCCGCAAGGCGGTAACCCGCCAACGTCAATCTTTCCTCCGATACCCGCTTCACCTCGCTCCAGTAGGCGTCGGGAACTGCTGAGGCCTGCCCGGTCAAGCGACCCGTCGCCGGGCGCCTGCCATAAGCGAGAGACACGGCGAGCGGATAGGTCTCCATCCACACCCAACGACCGACGTCGTCAGGCTGCGCCGGTTCGGCGGCCCCTGCCAGGCTCGAGCGCGGGTGCCTCGTCATCAGTTCCGACGCACGCTGGTCCACCTCGGCGACCAGACCGGATCGATGGACAGCATCGTCCCAGAGCCAGTGCAGGCTTACGGCCTCGCCCGAAAGGGGGTCCTTGACGAACTGCCGTCCGCCGGCCCCGTCGCCCTGCGGATAGTCCGGCGAGAACAGCTCGGCTGAATGCAGGGGCTGGTGCAGGTCAGCCGCCGCATGCAGGACCCAGCACAGGGCCTTGGCGCGCTCGGCATCATCCGACCTGCTCGACCGCAGCACGCGCAGGTTGAGAGCCAGGGCCTCGATTCCAGCGCCGAAGATCGGCTCATCAGTCGCGCGGGCGCCTGTCGCGCCGTCGCTGCGAACAGGTCGGGCGGATATATGCCAGGAGGGCTGGTCCTGCGGGGTTCGCCGGATGTCATCCGGCCAGCGCGCGCACTCCAGGAACATCCGTCGCGCCCGTTCGCGACCAGTCGCCCGGTCGACGGCGACTTCGAACGGTCCGCGATCCGGATGTGCGTCGAGCATCGCTCCGATCCGGTCAAGCAAATCCGGCTGGCGCAGCTCAATCTCGTTCCAGGCAATGGCGGCGGACACCATGTGCGCTGGCCGCGTCCACGCTGAAGCGGGAGCCACAGCCAGCACAACCCCGGACGTTGCCAAAAGGGCCACTGCCATCCAGCGCATCAGAACTCTCCCGCAAAACGCAGGAAGTACTCCCGTCCGTTGAAGCCAAGCGGATCCGCCTCGCTGTAGGGCCGGCCCGTGCTGTCGCCGACCTGCCGCGTCGGATACTCGTCCGCCGCGTTCAGCACGCCCAGCGTCACACTCCACGTTTGTGCAATCTGCAGCCGCGCCGACAGGTCTATCGACGTTGAGCCGGCCAGCGTCTGGACGCCCACTGCGCTGGGGATTCGGTAGGACCCATAGTCGGCGACATCGGCCGCCAGCTGGACGGGCCCGTGCGCATAGACAAGGTTCAGCGTCGTCTTGTTCCGTGGCTGCGCGTCGGTGAGAATTCCGATCGAGGCCGCCCCAAGCAATGCAATCTGCGGCAGCACAGGGTTGGTCCGCAGGCCGTCCAGATCCGTGTCGAATGAGCCGTAGGCGGCCGTCAGCCCAAGCCGCCCGCCGCCCCACACCGGCGTGTCCCAGTGTAAAACGGCCTCCAGCCCCTCGCTCGTCGTATCGGCAGCATTCGTGAAGAAGCGAGCGACAGCCGCATTGGTGATGCCGTTCTGCTGCAGGATCCGGGTCACTGTCGCGCCCTGGATGTTCTCGCTCAGCGATATCCGGTCCTCGATCTCGATCCGGTAGGCGTCGATGCTCAGGCTGAGGCCCCGCACTGGCGTCAGCACCACTCCGCCCGAAACACTGGTTGAGGTCTCAGGCCGAAGGGGACTGGCGCCCAGCGCCACCGATACGGGATCACTGACAGCAAAATTGCCGACATTGGCCAGCTGGCCGGTGGGCAGAAGCTGGCTGGTGACCGTCGAGAAGAACTGTTGCTGGAGCGATGGAGCGCGGATGCCTGTGCTGGCGGAAGCGCGGACTGCGGCGAAGCTTAAGGGCTTCCAGAACGCCGATGCCTTCCCGGTCGTCTGCTCCCCGAAATCGCTGTAGTCTTCGTACCGGGCGGCAATCCCAAGATCGAGCCCGTCAAGCGGGCTGAACTCGCCATCGATGAAGGCGCTGAAGGCCGAACGGTCAACATCCACCGGCGAAGGCGGATTGAAGCCCGGAAAGCCCTGCGCGCCCGCCAGCGCATATGAGGCGGCGTCTCCGGACACCATCTCGTAGAATTCTGTCCGGTGCTCGATTCCAGCCGCCAGATTTGCCCCGGATAGCAGTGCGAAGGGTCGCGAAGCTGTGAGATTGACGAGGTTCTGGCCATACCGCGCGCCGCCGCCGTAGAAGCGCGTCGGGCTGCTTGCGCCCAGCGATGTATTGACTGTGTTCGAGACGTTGTAGTCGCCGTCGCTGTAGCCAAACGTATCGCTAAGCTCCCACGACCAGCCAGCGGCCTCGCCGCGCAGGCCGCCGCTAGCGCCAATATCCAGAAGGTCAAGATTCACTACCGGCAGGAAGCCCAAAGGGTAGACTGTCGGCGCCACAGTCGGCGCCCGGAACAACGGCGAGGACTCTGCATCTCGCTGCGATACCGTGACGAACCCGAATGTACTGACCCCGCCGCCGAGCGCGGCCTCGGCGTTCAGTGCAATCTGGCTGTCCGTGATCTGCGGGTCGCCGAGCGTTGACGTCACACGGCCAAAGCGGGGATCGATCTCCGCAGCGTTGGTGTCGCCCCGGTCCTTGACCTCGCCGCTGACTGTCAGAAATCCACCGTCGCCAAGCGCCAGTCCCTTGCGTCCGGCAACGATGGTTGTCCGCCCATCGCCACGCTCCGACTCTCCGTACTGGATGGAGGTCATCCCGCCGGCGCTATCATCGCGCAGCACGATGTTGATCACGCCCGCGATGGCATCCGATCCGTACTGCGCCGCAGCGCCGTCCCGAAGCACCTCGATCCGTTCGACGGCAGATACCGGTATTGTGTTATAGTCGACCGGGACCGAACCCCGACCGACAGTGTTGTTGAAGTTGATTATCGCAGAGGCGTGACGGCGGCGACCGTTCACCAGGATCAGGACTTGATCGGGAGAGAGCCCGCGAAGCGTGGCTGGTCGAGCGCCGGCCGAAGACGGACCGGAGTTCGCGCGCGGAAAATTGAACGAGGGCGACAGGGCCTGCAGAATTTTGGACAGGTCCGTATATCCAGCCCGTGCAAGGTCGTCCCCCGAAAACACGTCGATGGCGGAAGCGCTTTCACTCGCAAGGCGAGGCTCGCCCCGCGACCCCACGACGACGATGCGCTCGCCCTCTGTGGGCGCCGTCTGTGCTGCGGCCGCCGACGACAGCACCGCAAGCCCAGCCGCTCCAAAGACCGCTATTCGTTTCACTGTTGTCACTCCCCGCTTTCCGCAGGGCGCTTATCGGCAGGAGTGTCGGGTAGGTCGAACGCAAAGCCCGCAACCGGACTTGCACGGCTTGCAACTTGCCCGACGGCGCGGCGATCGATTCTTCCCCTCCCAGACGCTTCCCGTTTGACCACACCGGCAAGCTGTGCAGAGTCCGTCCCTCGAACCGGCGATACGGGGACTGGATCATGCGCGTACGGGCACGCCTCAGGGCGGGGTTTCTTGTCGTGTCGGTAGCGGCGCTACTCGGCGCGTGCGCGACGACGGAGGCCGCAAAGCCGGAGACGGCTGACAAGCCAGCCACAGCGACCTTCGCCGCCACGCGCACCGTCTACAACAAGAACCCCTACCCCTCGACCTACAAGCCGCTGCCCGCGCAGGACATGCTGATCCGGGGCGCAACCGTCTATGACGGCAAGGGCGGCGTCATTGATGCTGGCGCCGTGCTGGTGCAGGGCGGCAAGATCACGGCGGTCGGCGCCGAAGCCGCGATGACCCTGCCCGCAGGCATCCGCACCATCGACGCCGCGGGAAAGTTCGTCACGCCTGGCATCATCGACATCCACTCCCACCTCGGCGTCTATCCCTCGCCGGGCCTTGAATCCCTCCAGGACGGCAACGAGATCTCCAACGCCGTCACCGCCGAAGTCTGGGCCGAGCACAGCCTCTGGCCGCAGGATCCCGGCTTCAGCCGCGCCCTCGCCGGCGGCGTCACGACCCTGCAGCTGCTGCCCGGCTCGGCCAACCTGTTCGGCGGCCGCGGCGTGACCATCAAGAACGTGCCGGGCCGCACCGCGCAGGACATGAAGTTCCCGGACGCGCCCTACACCCTGAAGATGGCCTGCGGCGAAAACCCCAAGCGGGTCTACGGCTACGGCAAGGGCACACCCGGCGGCGCGCCCTATTCGCGCATGGGCAATGTCGCCGGCTACCGCAAGGCCTGGCAGTCCGCCGTCGAATACAAGCGCAAGTGGGACAAGTACGAGGCCGACTTCGCGAAGTGGGAGTCCGGCGACAGGGAGAAGGACGCCCCCTCGGCGCCCGACCGCAACATCCAGATGGACACGCTGAGAGGCGTGCTCGAAGGCGAGATCCTGGTCCAGCACCACTGCTACCGCGCCGATGAAATGGCGCAGGTGATCGATCTGTCGAAGGAGTTCGGCTACAAGGTCTCCGCCTTCCACCACGGCGTCGAGGCCTACAAGATCGCCGACCTGCTGGCCGAAAACGGCATCTGCGCGGCGCTCTGGGCCGACTGGTGGGGCTTCAAGCAGGAATCCTACGACGGCGTCCGCGAGAACCTTCCCATCGTCGCCAGCGCCGGCCCCGACGCCTGCGCCATCACCCATTCGGACGACGCCTACGGCATCCAGCGCCTGAACCAGGAAACCGCCAAGGCCCTCGCGGACGGGAACAAGGCCGGCCTCAACATCTCGAAGGAACAGGCCTGGACGTGGCTCTCGCGCAACCCGGCGAAGGCGCTCGGCATCCTCGACAAGACCGGCACGCTCGAGCCCGGCAAGGGCGCGGATCTCGTCATCTGGAGCGGCGACCCCTTCTCCACCTACACCAAGGCCGACCAGGTCTTCATCGACGGCGCCCTGATGTACTCACGCCTCGATCCGCGCGTGCAGCCTGTCACCGATTTCGAACTCGGCCAGCCCGGCAAGGGAGACCGCAAATGAGAACCCTCCTTCTCTCCTGCGCAGCCCTCGCCGCCATCCTCGGCGCGGCGCCGCTCGCCGCCGCCCAGACCGTCGCCATCACCGGCGGCAAGGTCGTCACCAACACCGGCCAGGGCATCCTCGAATCCGGCACGGTCGTCATCGCCAATGGTCGCGTCGTCTCGGTGGGAACCGGCGCCGCCCCATCCGGCGCGACCGTCGTCGACGCCACCGGCAAGTGGGTCACCCCCGGCCTGTTCGCGGCCTTCTCGCAGATCGGCCTCGCCGAAATTTCCGGTGAGGACGACGCCAACGACATCAACCAGAGCCGCAGCGACTTCCAGATCTCCACCCGCATCGCCGACAGCTACAACCCGGCTGACACCGGCGTCGCCATCACCCGCATAGAGGGGATCACGCGCATGGCCCTCGCCGGCCGCGCCAGCGACGGCCTGTTCGGCGGCTATGGCGGGCTCGTCGACACGTCCGGCTCGCTGACGACCCTGCCCACGCGCGAAGCCTTCGTCGTCGCCGACCTTGGCGACCGGGGCGCATCCCTCGCCGGCGGATCGCGCGCAGCCATGTGGGCCTGGCTCGAAGCCGCCATCGCCGATGCGAAAGCATATCCGGGCCGCTACGCCGATGGGGGCGAAGGCGACGTGCTCTCGCGCCGCGAAGCCGCCGCCCTGGCGCCGGTCGTCGCCGGCCGCATCCCCGTGATGGTCAACGCCCACCGCGCCTCAGACCTTCTGGCGATCATCGCGCTCAAGGCGCGCCAGCCCGCCATGAAGTTCATTATTGTCGGCGCTGCCGAAGGCTGGATGGTCGCTGATCAGCTCGCCGCCGCCAGGATCCCGGTCATCGTCAATCCGCAGGGCAACCTGCCGGATTCGTTCGAGATGCTCGGCGCCACCATGCAAAACGCCGGACGCCTCGCCGCCGCCGGCGTGCAGGTCGCCATCGGCGATCCGGGCGAGTCCACCCAGAATGCGCGCCTCATCCCGCAGCTCGCCGGCAACGCCGTCGCCAACGGCATGCCCTGGCAGGCGGCCTTCGAGGCGATCTCCTCCACGCCCGCAAAGATGTACGGCCGCACGGACCTCGGCGTGCTGTCGCCGGGCGCCACCGCCGACGTTGTGATCTGGGATGGCGATCCGCTTGAACTGATGTCCAGCCCGGACGCGGTCTGGATCGCCGGTCAGCCGCAGCCCATGACATCGCGCCAGACCGAACTGCGCGACCGCTATCTCACCCCGCCGGACGCCGTCCCGCACGCCTACCGGCGGGAGCCGTAGGCCTGCCGGGGGACTGGCGCGCTGAAGGGAGCCTGCCCAGCACCCGGCATCGGTCGCTCCATCCTCGTTTCCCGGGGGCGGCGGCAGCGAAAAAGTGCGGAGGTGTGTGGGCGTCCGGCGCATGTCTCTCGCAGCCCTCCGCCCCTTTCGGGAACGAACACGCCATTGTCCGGTTCCACATACATCCGTCACTCCGGGGTAAGCCGCCCTTCGAGACGCCGCCTGTCGGCGGCTCCTCAGGGTAAACTGGAGTGGCGCATCCTCGTAATTCCTTTTTTTCAGGGCGATAACTCTCGCGGCCGTCATCCCGCACAAGCCCGAAGGGCGCAGATGCGGGATGACGGCCACCGGCGCCCGCCACCGGATCCCGGATCGCGACTGCGTCGCGTCCGGGATGACGCCAAAACATGCTGGCCAGAACCTGTTCAATCCGACCGGGTCCAAACCTCCCGCAATCTCCCCCCGCGCCTGTCATGGGAGGGTTCGGCGGCCGCCGAAGCCGAAGGACGACAGGCGCCGGTCGGCGTGTGGTAGCGCGTCACCGCCGTAGGCGGTGGTTGCGCGACCCTTAGTTATGACTCCGGGCACGAGAAACCGGAGAACCCTGGATGGACGGACCGTCCAGCGCGCTTGGCTCGGGAATACGGGACGGGACCAAACCCCCGGGGGGTCTTTCCTCCTGACGAGAGTCAGGAGCGACCCGGGCTCAAAGTCCCCCGCCCCGTACCGGGCTGACAAACGACCTGCGGGGCGCGTGGGAACACGCACCGGTCAGCGGCAACGCTGGCAATTGTCTACCAATGGCGCGTTTCCACGCGCCCCGGCCTCCTGTATTCAGGAGGGCAGCTACAGCATCACGGACGGCGCCCGCGCCGGTCCGGTCGAAGGTGCTCGGGCAAGCCCAAGCGGAGACGGCGGACACGGCAAAACCCTTGCGGAAACGCCTCTAATCGTTAAGCGGGATTGACTTGGGGGGCGTACCGCCTATTCCTCCTGCCACGCCCGTAACTTGACTTAATCCTTGGCTCGCGGCGCCGCCCGCGAGACGTTCAGACGCATCAATGACCTTTGAAGAGCTGAATCTGGACCCGAAGGTCCTCAGCGCCGTTACGTCGGCGGGCTACACCGTGCCGACTCCGATCCAGGCGCAGGCCATTCCTGCGGTGATCGAGGGACGGGACGTCACCGGCATCGCCCAGACCGGCACCGGCAAGACGGCTGCTTTCGTCCTGCCGATGATCCACAAGCTGGGCCAGGGCCGCGCCAAGGCGCGCATGCCGCGCTCGCTGATCCTTGAGCCGACGCGCGAACTGGCGGCCCAGGTGGCCGAAAACTTCGAAAAGTACGGCACGAACTACAAGCTGAACATGGCGCTGCTGATCGGCGGCGTGTCCTTCGGCGATCAGGACAAGAAGCTGATGGCGGGCGTGGATGTCCTCATCGCCACGCCCGGCCGCCTGATGGACCATTTCGAGCGCGGCAAGCTGCTGCTCACCGGCGTCCAGATGCTCGTGATCGACGAAGCCGACCGCATGCTCGACATGGGCTTCATTCCGGACATCGAAAAGATCTGCAAGATGCTGCCGCCCAGCCGGCAGACCCTGCTCTTCTCCGCGACCATGCCGCCGGAGATCGCCAAGCTGGCCAAGACCTTCCAGACGGACCCCGTCCGCTTCGAGGCCTCCCGCCCGGCCTCGACCGCCGACACGATCACCCAGTACGTCACGCACTGCCCGTCCAACGAGGACACGATCAAGCGCGCCATGCTGCGCGCGATCATCAAGGCGAAATCCACCGACAGCGGCATCGTGTTCTGCAACCGCAAGCGCGAAGTGGACGTCGTCGCCAAATCGCTGGCCAGCCATGGCTTCGATGCCGCGCCCATCCACGGCGACCTGCCGCAGTCGGTCCGCACCGCCACCCTGGACCGTTTCCGGGCCGGCACACTGAAACTTCTCGTCGCCAGCGACGTCGCCGCGCGCGGCCTCGACATCCCCGATGTCAGCCAGGTCTTCAACTATGCGCCGCCGCCGAACTCGGACGACTACGTCCACCGTATCGGGCGTACCGGCCGCGCTGGCCGCAGCGGCGAGAGCTACACCATCGTTTCCCCGGGCGACGCCCGTCTGTGGGACGCCGTTCTCAAGCGCATCGCCAAGCCGGTCGAAACCTACACGCCGGAAGGCGGCGAGGAAGCCGTCGCCGAGGCGCGCAGCCGTGGCCCCGCCCCGCGCCGCGACCGCTTCGACAAGAAGCGCAGCGACCGGGATCGCCCCCGCCGGGACCACGCCCCCGTCAAGGACGAGTATTCTCCCGTCGCCTCCTTCGAGCCAATCCGCCAGGATCCGGACGCCGTTCCGGCTCCTCAGGCCGTTCGCCTGGCGAGGGACCCTGATGAAATCGTGACCGGGTCCTCAGACGAGACCGAAACGTCCTCGACCGGCGAGTCCGGACGCCGTTCCCGCCGCCGCGGACGTGATCGCGACCGTGGGCGTCAGGACGGCCAGCCCGTCCGCGACACCCCCGCCCCCAAGGTGGACACCGCCGAGGCGCCCCGCGAAAACAATCGTCCGCCCCGCAAGGGCGCGCCCGAAGCTCCGCGCAAGAACGCAGACGAAAAAGACCCGCCATTCAAGGGCATGGGCGACCATGTCCCGGAATTTCTGCTGCGCTCCATCCGTTAGCTTGGCAGCGTAGCAGCCAGGTATACGTAGGGCGTCAGGGGTTATCGAGACGGGACGTTTCTTAGCCAATCGGTAACCGCTTTAACCTCAATGTCCCCCGGGAGTCAGCGCACCTAGTGCTGGCTGAGAGGGACGCCATGAATACCCCCATATCCCAGCTGGTCGGAAATGAAGGCCTGCTTCTGGGTCATCGGACAGTCGACGAGATCGGTCGTCACATCCTTCCAGTCAGCCCGCAGAACTACGAAGTCTGGCTCACCTACCTCACCAATTCGCTGCCCGACCTGCGCGCCGCCATCGACAAGATCCTCTCGACCGGCAAGCCCATCGCCGCGGGCGATATGGAAGAGCTCTACGAGAAGTTCTTCTCCACTACCCGGCTCTCCACGCAGGTCATGGAAACCGGCTCGCGCATCGCGCACGAAATTGCCGACGCACTTGACGCCCTCAAGATGGCTGGCGCCACGACCGAACGCTACGGCGCCACACTGTCCATCGCCAAGGAATCGCTGATCGGCTCCTCGATCGATGGCGAGGCGCTCAAGCGGCTCATCACGGTGCTGGCGAGCGCAACTGGCGAAATGTCCAAGCAGAACTCGGCTCTCTCACAGAAACTGACTCAATCCTCGTCGGAAATCGAGAAGCTCCGCGCCTCGCTGCGGCAGGCCCGCGCCGAGGCCCTCACGGACGCTCTCACCGGCGTCGCCAATCGCAAGCTGTTCGACGAGACGCTGCGCCTGCGCAAGGACGAGGCCGACAGCGAACATACCGAACTGGCGCTCGTTCTGTGCGACATCGACCACTTCAAGTCGTTCAACGACACCTGGGGACACCAGACGGGTGATCAGGTCATCCGCTTCGTCGCCTCGACCCTCAACAAGTTCGCCCTGCCCGACCATCTGGTCGCCCGGTATGGCGGTGAGGAGTTCGCGATGATCATGCCGCGCACGACGCTATCGCAGGCTGCCCGCATCGCTGACCAGATCCGCGTCGCCATCGAAGCCAAGCGCCTCGTGCGCCGCTCCACCAACGAGACCATTGGCGCTGTCACGGTCTCGTTTGGCTGCTCCTACTACGCAAAAGGCGACACGGTTTCCCACCTGATCGCCCGCGCGGACGAGTGCCTCTACCTGTCGAAACGCAATGGCCGCAACCGCGTCACCACCGAGATCGATCTTCCGCCGGAGAGCGCCGAGCACGCGGCCTGACCTCAGACAGAAGCGGCGCCGCAATTCGGCCCGTAAGTTTCGCGCGAGCGCCACGATCCAGACGATCTGCCGCCGCGTACTCGGGAGAGAACAACGTCATTCTCTCCCCCGAGAAACCCCTTAAGCCCCGCGCCCTGCGCGGGGTTTTCTTTTTGGAGCTTGCTCCGACCGTATACTCTGGTCAGTGCCCGCCTTTCTGGTGTCCCGTCAGCCAGTCCATGAAGGCCAGCAACACGCCCGACACGACGAAGGTGAGGTGGACGATCACCTGCCACATCAAACTGTCACGGGCGGCGGCGTCGAAGGGTTTTCCGTCGCCAAGCTCCAGGAAGGCCTTCAACAGGGCGATGCCGGAGATCGCCACGATAGACGCAATGAGTTTCAGCTTCAGTCCCGAGAAGTCGACCGTCCCCATCCATTCCGGACGGTCCTCGTGTTCGCCGACATCGATCTTCGAAACGAAGTTCTCATAGCCCGAGAAGATGACGATCAGGACCAGATTGGCCGCAAGCGACAGATCGATCAGCGCCAGAGCCAGAAGGATTGCTCCCTCGGCCGACATCGGGTCCGTCGCTGACCACAGGTGAGGGATCTCGTGGATCAGCTCCTGGAAGAACACAACGATCAGGGCGGCCAATGCTGCGATCAGTCCGACGTAGAATGGAACCATCAGCCAGCGCGAGGAGAACAGCCCCTGCTCCAGAACTCGCTCGAACACCGGCTTCTTTGCCATGACCCGTCCCGCATTCACCTTGAGGAGCGGCCTTTTCGCTGAGGCGGCCTCCTGTGTCTACTCCGTGACCGCGACAGGCGAACGCCAAGCATGCCATCAAGTCCCTTGCCTATGGTGGCCCCATACCGGGCGCTGCGTCGCGCAGGCGCTCCGGCGTGCGGCGCTCGACCATCGAATCGATCAGCAGGAAAACCGCGCTGAAGTCGTCCAGCATCTCGCGGACCCGGGCGAGGTCCGTCATGGGTCGATGCATGGATCCGGGCTCGAACAGGTTCTTGCCCTCAACGCACACCAGCATCTCGCCGCCCGAGAACGCGCACCGCAGCTTCCGCCCCTTGAAGGTCTTCTCCAGCTGGATCAGGCGCTCCATGAAGTCTGGCGTCAGAATGAAGCGCGCCTCGATCTGATCGGTCGAGAACACCTCGAACGCCTTCTCGAAGAGAGGGTCTTCCAGCCGGACCCGTTCCCCTTTCTGGCCGATCTTGAGGAAGACGTTGAACATGCCTGAATCGCGGAACACCTTCGTGACGCCAACAAAGGGCTTGTGGAACTTCGCAACGAGACATTGCCCACGGAACACCGTGACCCAGGTTGTCCGCGTGCGCCCCTTCCCATCCGTCGTGGTCCGCTTCTCCTCGAGGTGAGCCTCATAGAAACTGAAGGGCGTCGATGACCGCTCGCCCAACAGAAGGTCCTCGTATTTGGCGCGGTCCCAGGAGGGCACCAGACCCAGAGACCTGAACTCCTGCATTTCGGACGGTTGAGGCGGGGCGATCTCGAATGACATGCCAAACTGGCCAGCAACGGGCTCCACCAGCATCAACTTGGTTTCCTTGCCGAGCTGGCGGAGACCCATCCCGCCCCAAGCGTAGACCATGGCGCCCAGGATGAAGCCGAAGAACACCCCGAACATCGGTTCATTGAAGAAGAAGCCGACCCCGCCCCCTGCCAGCGCAACAATCCCTGCGCCGATCATTCCCAGGGTGTTGTGCCGGACAGCCTTCTGACGATCGTCCTCGCGGGCAGCCAGCTGGGGTGCGATCTGCGAGGTGTACCGCTCCGAAAAGAAGTCGAATTCGGCCGGAAGGCCCGCCATGGCGTCAGCGACTGTACGGATTTCCATTTTGGTGTTCTTCGACATCAGCCCCTGCCGGTCCGACTCAGACTAACGTTATCCTATACGGGGAAATTGGTCTGGCGCCCCCGGTGCAGCACGCGCGGTCCTGCGGGCTACTTCGCCATGCAGGAGATCCACTCGAGCGCTTTTGCCGTTCCACCCAGGGGCAGGTCGACTTCCACCGGAGCCCCCTTGTCCGACACGAACGACCACCGTGCGACGCGGGATTTCGCGATCATCTCGCGTGCCGATGCGTCAGCCTTAGCCGGGTCTGTTACGTGGTAAGTGTTCACGACCCTGTCGCGCGTCTCCACCCCACCAGAAAGGTCCAGGGTCGAGGTCCCGTAGACCAGCTTCATCGGCTTGGAGATATCCGCCATCTCGGTAACGGCAGTGAGCGCCATCGACAGCTGGCTTCCGCCGCGCGCCAGTTCGAACCGGAGCTCGTGACTGATGTTCACCGCCTGGGTCTTGTCGATGCGGCTTGCCGATATCTGGCATGACCCGTTTGGCGTGCAGCCAGCCCAGACGTCCTTGAAGTAGGCTCGCGTCTCGCCATAGCGCTGGTGGGTATCGACGCCGCAAACCGCTTCGGCAAAAGCAGGCGCGTCGCCGAGGGCCGTTGCTGCAGCGATCGCGGCCAGGGAAATCAGACGGATGGACATGGGATCAGCTTCCAGACGGCGTTCAGCTCTGCCGCATGAACTCACCCGGATGACTTTCTGGCAAGCTTGCTCGCCCGGCAAACCCGAAACCATTATTTGCTACTAGACATCTCCGTAGCGGGCTTCGAGCCAGGCCTGGGTCTCCTCCAGGTGGATGGGGAGGGTGCGGGGGCACTCGAACTCGAGGCTCTGGGCCCGGTGGCCCCGGCCGAGCTTCACATGGACCTCGGGCTCGATCTCGACCGGGCTGGTCGAGCAGACGTCCCGGATACGGCCATTCGGGCCGCGCATGCGCACATGGCGGCTGGCGGATACAACTTCAACCAGCGTCCACCGGCGTTCGCCGATGAAGATGCTCTGGTTCACCGACACTCTCAGCGAAACGCTCACGTCTTCCGTCCCCTGTCTTGGCGTCAGCCGAATTCGGAAACCCTGCAGATTCCAGACCATTCCCCGGACAGGCGACGTCCCCCGACACCACTCAACCGGCCCTGTAATCCAAAAGCTTCCAGCCGCGCGCTTTCCTCATTCTCGCGGGCGGCGCGATGGCCGGTCCCGTCATTATCGGTAGTCATCGGAGCCCGACGCTAGCGCTCTTATCCGTAACGGCAACTCGAGAATGGAGTTGTCTGTTGCGCCCATGTTTCACATTTGAGACAGCGCTCGCCGCCCCTTGGGCCGGACCTATTCGTCCGCGTAGATCGCCACGAAGCGCTTCCCGGCGGCGTCTGCATGACCGCGGAACATGCCCTCGGTATTCATCGAGAACGCGGCTTCGCCAGTGTTCGAGATCACGATCACGCCGCCATCGCCGCCCAGCGCGGCGACTTCCCCAAGCGTTTCATCCGCCGCCGCCTGCGCGTCCATGCCCTTGTACTCGGCCCGCACGCAGATCATCCGCGCGACGCCGACCCGGATGAAGTATTCTCCGTGCCCCGTGGCCGACACGGCGCAAGACCGGTTGTCGGCGTAGGTGCCGGCGCCGATGATGGGCGCATCGCCTACCCGGCCCGGCATTTTCGCGCTCATACCGCCAGTTGACGTGGCGGCGGCAAGATTGCCGCCCTTGTCCATCGCGACGGCGCCGACGGTTCCGAAGCGGTCTTCCGGCGTCCGCTCCAGCCTCGCCATGTTGCGTTTCAGCTGCTCCAGCCGGCGGGGCGTGATGAAGTAGTCCGGCTCCACCATCTCCAGCTTGCCAGCCTCGGCCAGCGCATCGGCGCCCGGCCCCGAGAACATCACGTGCTGGGTCGTGTCCATGGCGAGACGCGCGGCGCGGATGGGGTTCTTCACGCGCCGGACCTGTGCAACCGCTCCGGCGCGGCGGTCACGGCCGTCCATGATCGCGGCGTCCAGCTCGGCGACGCCCTCGCGCGTAAGGACCGCGCCCTTGCCTGCGTTGAAATTCGGGTTGTCTTCGAGCACCCGGACCGCGGCTTCGACGGCGTCGAGCGCCTGACCGCCTGCCGCGAGCACGTTCGAGCCCGCGTCCAGTGCGTCGTTCAGGCCTTTCCGGAAGGCTGCGTCCTGCTCTGGCGCCATGGTCTCCCGCTGCATGACGCCAGCGCCGCCATGCACCAGCAGCGTCCATTCCGGCTTCTGGACCATGGTCTGCTCTCCTGTGGCGCAGGCAGACACCAACGCCGCCGCAAGTCCGATAATCATACGTCGCATGGCGACACCTCGTTTCAGGGCATCTTGCCCTCTGGCGTCCGGCAACTCAATGTAGCTCGGGGCAGGCAGAGACGGCGGGGGTTCATGTCACGGCTGATCAGGCTCGCCTGCGGGGTCTACGGACTGCTGCACCTTGCGATAGCCGTTGGCGTCATCGCCCACTGCGTCGCCGTTGCAATCCTTGACCGGTTCATGGCGGTGACCGCCATCCAGCTTCTCCTTGCGTCCGCTGGGTGGCGAGCTGCCACTGTCAGCCCCCAGAAGACGTTCAGTGACAGGTTGCTGGGAGCCGCTGTCGGGATCGGCCTGATCTACGACATCCTCTATCTGGCCAATGGCGGAGCCGCTCCGGCGATGGCGTTCCCTGTGCTGGGCCCTGTCTCCATCCTGATCGAGTTCGACGCCGCCTATCGTCTGGTCCAGCAGTATTCTGCTGGCGCATCGGTCCTGCCGTGGGTGTTCGCCCTCACCAGCCTGCCCGTTATCGGCCGCCTGCTCGGACGCTCGCGCGCCGAGCCCATGGAGCGGCGCGGGTATCTGTAAGGCGGTTGACTGCAGGCGCGGGTTCCCGTTGGGACCGGCGTGGCCGTCCATGATGCTGTAGCTCGCCTCCCGTGAAACACAGGAGGACGGGGCGCGTGAAAACGCGCCTTTGGTAGACAATTGCCAGTCTTGCGACTGGCCGGTGCGTGTTCCCACGCGCCCCGTTTCGGACGTTTGGCCCGGTGACGTCGACGGAGCCTGTTAGGCCCTGGTCCGCATC
>CAYOWK010000071.1:0-15774 GCA_964407665.1 uncultured Rhizobium sp.
TGTTGTCGTTGCGCAGGCAGTTGGCCGAACGGACCGAAAGCTCCAGCTCGTCGACCTTCTTGAGGAGCACCGGATTGAAGCCGAGATCAGGCTCCTCCTCAGCAGAGGAAGCCGAAACCGGCTCATCAAACGTGATCAGCAGCTGCAGCTGGTCCTGAAGGATGCGCGCAGCATAGGCCACCGCGTTCTCCGGCGTCACAGATCCATCGGTCTGAACGTCAAGTGTCAGTTTATCATAGTCCAGAACCTGTCCGGCGCGGGTGTCTTCAACGTGGACGCCAACGCGCTCGACCGGCGAGTAGATCGCATCGATCGGGATGAAACCGAGAGGGGCGTCATCCGGGCGGTTACGATCCGCCGGAACATATCCTTTACCGGTCGCAACCGTGAACTCCATGCGGAGCTCGGAGCCCTGGTCGAGGTGGCAGATCACATGGTTCGGATTGAGGATCTCGACGTCGCCGCTGGTCTCGATCTGGCCTGCCGTGACGGCGCCGGCGGACGAAGCCTTGAGCATCATGCGTTTCGGGGTGTCAGACACCATGCGAATCGCGATGCGCTTGAGGTTGAGGACGATGTCCGTAACATCCTCACGCACGCCGGGGATCGAGGAGAACTCGTGAACCACGCCATCGATCTGGACGCCCGTGATGGCCGCGCCCTGCAGCGAAGACAGCAGGACGCGACGCAGGGCATTGCCCAGCGTAGTGCCGAAGCCACGCTCCAGCGGCTCAATCACCAGCTTGGCGCGACGCTGGGCGTCATGACCGTGCTCCACAACCGGGCGGTTGGGACGGATCAGGTCTTTCCAGTTCTTGTCGTTCACCGATGCGGCGGGTGTCGCCATGGTTCAAAAAACCTCTCGTTGGGCCGATCCGGGTTAAGCGGGGCTGCGTCCTAGACGCGGCGGCGCTTGGGCGGACGGCAACCGTTATGCGGAACCGAAGTGGTGTCCTGGATCGTCGTGATCTGGAAACCGACCGATTGCAGGGCGCGGAGAGCGGACTCGCGACCGCCGCCGGGGCCGGACACGAGAACTTCAAGCGTCTTCATGCCGTGTTCTTGCGCCTTCTTGCCGGCGTCTTCAGCGGCGACCTGGGCAGCATAAGGGGTCGACTTGCGCGAGCCCTTGAAACCCATGGAGCCGGCCGACGACCACGAGATCGCGTTGCCCTGGGCATCCGTGATCGTGATGATCGTGTTGTTGAAGCTGGCATTCACATGCGCAACGCCCGACGCAATGTTCTTGCGTTCACGGCGGCGGACGCGTGTCGTATCGCGGGCCATGGTGTCCTCTTACTTCTTCTTGCCTGCGATCGCTTTCGCGGGGCCCTTGCGGGTGCGAGCGTTCGTGTGAGTGCGCTGCCCGCGGACCGGGAGACCACGACGGTGGCGGAGCCCCCGGTAGCAGCCAAGGTCCATCAGGCGCTTGATATTCATAGCCACTTCGCGGCGCAGATCGCCCTCGACGACATAATCGGCGTCGATGGCTTCCCGGATGCGAAGCACTTCAGAGTCGGTGAGTTGGTTCACGCGACGCTCAGCCTCGATACCGACTTTTTCACAGATCTCCTGGGCCATAGCGGGCCCGATACCGTGAATGTAGCGAAGCGCGATAACAACGCGCTTGCCCGTCGGAATGTTTACGCCTGCAATACGGGCCAATCTGCCCTCCCTGCGCCAATGACAGCTCGCGCTGCGAATGGCCTCAAATCCTCAGAAACACGCAAGTGACGAAATTGCAGAGCGTTGCCTTCTCGGCACGCTCCACACAAGGCCCGTCACGGAAGCGCCCTTATAGTCACCGCGATTGACAGGTCAACCGCGGACTTTGGACGGATATGCCGCCCATCAACCTTTTTTGTCATCGATGACCGCTGCAATCGCAGCTGACACCGTAAGAACATCCTGCATACCGTCGACTTCGGTCAGCTTGCCCTGCTCCGCATAGACCGGAAGCAGCGGCGCCGTCTGGCTGTTGTACGCGGCCAGCCTCTTTTTGAACGAGTCGGGATTGTCGTCCGCCCGTCCCTCTTCCTCGAATCGCTTGGTGATCCGGGCGATCAGGGCCGGCTCATCAACCTTGAGGCGAATCACCGCGTCCACGGCCTGTCCGCGCCCCTCAAGGGCGCGATCCAGGGCCTCCGCCTGCGGAACGGTGCGCGGAAAACCATCAAAGATGAAGCCGGCAGCGTCCGGATTCGCTTCGAGTTGTTCCTCGATCAGCGCAATCACGATCTCGTCCGAGACCAGACCGCCCGAATCCATGATCGCCGTGACGCGCAGACCCAGCTCGCTGCCCGACGCCCGAGCGGCTCGCAACATGTCGCCAGTGGACAGCTGGATAAAGCCCCGTTCCGTGACAAGCTTCTTGGCTTGGGTCCCCTTCCCCGCAGCAGGAGGGCCAAAAAGAATCAGGTTCATTTCTTCCGGCCCCCAAGCCGCGCCCGCTTGATCATGCCTTCGTACTGGTGACCGATCAGATGCGACTGGATCTGCGCCACTGTGTCCATCGTGACGGACACGACAATCAGGATCGAAGTCCCTCCAACCGCCAGCATCGGGCCGAACGACGCCCGGAGAATCTCGGGCAGAAGGCAAACCGCCGTGATGTAGAGCGAACCGATGACAGTCAGGCGCGTAAGGACGTAGTCGAGGTGTTCGGCTGTCCGTTTGCCTGGACGATAACCAGGAATGAAGCCGCCATACTTGCGAAGGTTCTCGGCCGTCTCTTCCGGGTTGAACACGATGGACGTGTAGAAGAAGCAGAAGAACATGATCAGCCCACCGTACAGAACGATGAAGGCCGGCCGGCCGCTGCTCAGATACACCTGAATGAACTGCAGCGTGGCCGCCCACCAGCCCGTGTCGCCAGCAGCTGCGGGCGACAGGCTCGCGATGGTGTTCGGAAGGAGCAGCAGGGATGACGCGAAGATTGGCGGGATGACGCCGGCCGCGTTCACCTTGAGCGGAAGGAACGACGACTCGCCGCCGATCATCCGGTTGCCCTGCTGGCGCTTCGGATACTGGATCAGGATCCTGCGCTGCGACCGCTCGATGAAGACGATGAAGACAACGATCGCAACCGAAAGGACCGCGATCGCAAGCAGGACGCCGATATTCAGCGTCCCCTGCCGCGTCTGCTCGAACATCTGGCCAATATAGCGCGGCGCCTCGGCCACAATGCCGGCGAAGATGATCAGCGAAATGCCGTTCCCCACGCCGCGGGCCGTGATCTGCTCGCCAAGCCACATCAGGAATACCGTACCGCCGACCAGCGTGATCACGGTTGACGTCAAGAAGAACCAGCCCGGATCCATGGCCATAGCCTGGCCAGAAGACGGATCGACGGCATTCAGGGTCAGCGCAACGCCGTAGGCCTGAGCGATTGCCAGAATGACTGTCAGATAGCGCGTGTACTGGTTCAGCTGCTTCCGGCCAGCTTCCCCTTCCTTCTTGAGACGCTCAAGCGAAGGGATCGCCGTGCCCAGGATCTGCACGATGATGGACGCCGAGATGTAAGGCATCACATTGAGGGCAAAAATCGCCATCCGTTCGACGGCGCCGCCGGAGAACTGGTTCCACATCCCAAGGATACCCTTGGACGCGCTCCCGAAGGCGCTGGCAAACGCCGCAGGATCGACGCCAGGAACCGGAATATGCGTTCCGAGTCTGTAGGCAATCAGGGCAAGCAGCGTGAACAGGATCCGCGCCTGCAGCTCCTTGGCCTTGCCAAAAGTCGAGAAATTTATGTTTCGCGCGAGTTGTTCGGCCGCCGACACCATCCGCCCGCTCTCCCTTGCACGCGTCGGCAGAATGCCGCCGACGTCCCGCGCCTGGCACCAGGCACGGGCGGTCCGCCCACTAAGGAGGCGGACTTACTCAGCCGGCTGGTTAGCCTTGCCACCCGATACAGTGACCTTGCCGCCGGCTTTTTCAACAGCCTCGACGGCCGCCTTCGAGGCGCCGGCGACAGCCAGATCAACCTTGGAGGTGATCTCGCCTTTTGCAAGCAGGCGAACGCCGTCTTTCTCACGGCGAACGAGCCCGGCTGCAATAAGCGCCGCAGCGTCAATCGTCGCCTTGGGGTCGAGCTTGCCTTCAGCGATGGCGCTTTCGATGCGACCGAGGTTCACCCAGGCGAACTTCTTCTGGTTCGGCTTGGTGAAACCGCGCTTCGGAAGGCGCATGTAGATCGGCATCTGGCCGCCTTCGAAGCCGTTCACGGCGACGCCGCGGCGTGCTTTCTGGCCCTTGACGCCACGGCCACCGGTCTTGCCGGTGCCCGAGCCAACACCCTGCCCGAGCCGCACGCGCGACTGCCGGGCGCCTTCGTTGTCGGCGATCTGGTTCAGTTTCATGTCTTGCTCCCGGTTGCCCGGGCTCCAGTCCAGTGGCTTGCGCCAGTTATCCCACGACCTCGACGAGGTGCGCGACCTTGGCGATCATCCCGCGCGTGGCGGGTGTATCAACAAGCTCACGCTCGCGATTTATACGGTTCAGGCCGAGCCCGATCAGAGTCGAACGCTGCGACGCTTCACGGCGCTGCGGGCTGCGGACCTGCTTCACGCGGACCATTTTCTTGTCGGCCATGATCTTCTCTCCCGACTCAGGCTGCTTCGGCGTTGCCGGCGCCATCGGTACGGCGGCCAATGATGTCCTGAACCTTCAGGCCGCGTTTGGACGCGATCTGACGGGGAGAGGACTGACGGCTCAGCGCATCAACGGTCGCACGAACCATGTTGTACGGGTTCGACGAGCCGATCGACTTCGCGACGACGTCCTGGACGCCAAGAACCTCGAGAACCGCACGCATCGGACCACCGGCGATCACACCCGTACCGGCCGGAGCCGAGCGCAGGAAGACCTTGCCGGCGCCCCAGCGGCCGGCGCCGTCGTGGTGCAGGGTGCGGCCTTCACGAAGCGGCACGCGGATCATCTTCTTGCGGGCCTCTTCGGTCGCCTTCCGGATGGCCTCAGGCACCTCGCGGGCCTTGCCGTGACCAAAGCCGATGCGGCCCTTCTGGTCGCCGACGACGACGAGCGCGGCGAACGCGAAGTTCTTGCCGCCCTTGACCACCTTGGCAACGCGGTTGATCGCGACCAGCTTGTCGACGATATCGCTCTGCTCTTCCTCACGGTTACGGCGGCCGCCTTTTTCGCCCCGTTCGCCTCTTTCGCGCGCCATCGGGTTCTCCCTCAGAATTTCAGTCCGCCCTCGCGGGCGGCATCGGCCAGCGCTTTCACGCGGCCATGGAACAGATAACCGCCGCGGTCGAACACCACGTCAGTAACACCAGCCTTGATCGCGCGCTCGGCGATCAGCTTGCCGACTGCCTGCGCTGCGGCTGTCTTGCCGCCGTCGCTGGAGGCCGACCGGAGATCCTTCTCGAGCGTCGAAGCGGCTGCAAGCGTGGCGCCCTGCGCGTCGTCGATGAGCTGCACCGAAATGTGCTTCGACGAGCGGGTGACGGACAGGCGCGGCTTGCCGCCGCCGATCTTGCGGAGCTTTGTGCGGACGCGACTGGCGCGCCGCGAATGTTTTTCTCGCTGGCTGAGCATGGCTTACTTCTTCTTGCCTTCCTTGCGGCGCACGAACTCGCCCACCTTCCGGACGCCCTTGCCCTTGTAGGGCTCCGGGGGACGGAACTGGCGAATTTCGGCGGCGACCTGGCCAACCGCCTGACGGTCGGCGCCGGAAATCTTGATCTCCGTCGGCTTGGCCGAGGCGAAGGTGATGCCCGGGGGAGCCTTGTAGATCACCGGGTGCGAGTATCCCAGCGAGAGCTCGAGATCCTTGCCCTTCAGCGCGGCGCGATAACCAACGCCCAGAAGTTCGAGGTTCTTCTCAAACCCGGTCGTGACGCCCGTCACCATGTTGTTGATGTTGGCGCGCGTCGTGCCCCACATCGCCTTCGACCGGCGGTCGGCCGGATCGCGGGGCGTGACGTTCACAACCTGCCCGTCCACCTTGACGATGACGTCCTCGGTGATCGGCAGGACGAGTTCGCCCTTGGGACCTTTGACGGTCACAGCATCAGCCTTGACGCTGATGGTGACGCCGGCCGGCGCAGAAACTGGCAATTTGCCTTTACGAGACATGTTAACCTCTCAAGTCCCTTACGAGACCCGGCAAAGGATTTCGCCACCGACATTATGGCTGCGCGCTTCGCTGTCCGACATCACGCCCTTCGGCGTCGACAGGATAGAAACGCCCAGGCCATTACGGACCAGTGGCAGATCACGAACAGCCGAATAGACGCGGCGGCCCGGCTTGGATACACGGCGGATCTCGGAAATGACCGGTTCGCCGTCATAGTACTTGAGCTCGATGTCCAGCTCCTTAAAGCCGTCCTTCTCGGTCTCGCTCCAGCCGCGGATGTAGCCTTCACGCTGGAGAACCTCGAGAACACGGATACGCATCTTCGAGGAGGGGCAAGCTACGCTCGACCGGCCACGCTTCTGGGCGTTCCGGATCCGCGTCAGCATATCGCCGATGGGGTCGTTCATTTGCATTGGCGATCTACCTCACCAGCTCGACTTGACCAGACCGGGGATCATCCCGGCTGATCCGAGTTCGCGCAGAGCGATCCGCGACATCTTGAGTTTCCGATAGTAAGCGCGCGGCCGTCCCGAGATCTCGCAACGGTTGCGAACACGGTTGGGAGCGGAATTGCGCGGCAGCTTCGCCAGCTGAATGCGGGCTGCGAAGCGATCTTCCAGAGAGAGACTCTCGTCGAGAGCCTTCGCCTTGAGAACCGCGCGTTTGGCGGCGAACTTTTTCACGAGTTCGCGCCGGTGATTGTTCTTCTCGATCGAACTTTTCTTGGCCATTTATCTCTCCAGCGCGCCTAGTTGCGGAAGGGGAAGCCGAACTCCGCAAGGAGCGCCTTCGCCTCTTCGTCGGTGCGCGCCGTCGTGCACACGATGATGTCCATGCCCCAGATCTGGTCGACCTGGTCGTAGTTGATCTCCGGGAACACGATGTGTTCCTTCAGCCCCATGGCGTAGTTGCCACGGCCGTCAAAACTCTTGCCGTTCAGGCCGCGGAAGTCCTTCACGCGCGGAAGCGCGATCGTGGTCAACCGGTCGACGAACTCGTACATCCGCTCGCGGCGAAGGGTGACCTTGCAGCCAACCGTCATGCCTTCGCGCAGCTTGAAGCCGGCGATCGACTTGCGGGCCTTGGTCTCGACCGGCTTCTGACCCGTGATCGCGGCGAGCTCGGCAATCGCGGTCCGGACCTTCTTGGAGTCCGAAACAGCCTCACCAACACCCATGTTGATCACGACCTTGTCGAGGGCCGGCACCTGCATCGGATTCGTGTACTTGAAACGCTCGGTCAGCGTGGCGCGGACCTGGTCGTTGTAAACCGTCTTGAGACGCGGAACGTAATTCGCCTCAGGCATCGATGGCCTCCCCAGACCGCTTGGCGAAACGCACCTTGCGGCCCTTGTCGTCAGTTCTGAATCCAACCCGGGTCGGCTTGCCGTCCTTGGGGTCTGCATGGGCGACGTTCGAGACGTGAATCGACGCCTCGACGCGCTTGATACCGCCGTTCGGGTCAGCCTGTGAGGGCTTCACATGTTTCGTCGCCATGTTGACGCCCGAAACAACAACCCGGTCCTCGGACGGGATAGAGCGGACGACTTCGCCCACCTGACCCTTGTCCTTGCCGGCAAGCACGACGACCTTGTCGCCCTTCTTGATCTTGGCAGCCATCTAGATGACCTCCGGCGCGAGCGAGATGATCTTCATGTGGTTCTTGCCGCGCAGTTCGCGGGGCACTGGCCCGAAGATACGTGTTCCAACCGGCTCGTTGTCCTTGTTAACCAGGACAGCGGCGTTCGTGTCGAAGCGGATCACCGAGCCGTCGCGACGCTGGATGTCTTTCGAAACACGAACGACAACAGCACGGCGAACGTCGCCCTTCTTGACCCTGCCCTTCGGCGAAGCTTCCTTCACCGAAACGACGATGACATCGCCAACCGAAGCGTAGCGCCGCTTCGATCCGCCCAGCACCTTGATGCACTGGACACGACGGGCGCCGGAGTTGTCGGCGACGTCGAGGTTTGTCTGCATCTGGATCATGCGGACTCTCCCTCACCGGCCGGAAGGATTTCCCAGCGCTTCAGTTTGGACTTGGGCGGGCACTCGCGGATCGCGACCTTCTGGCCTTCGACCGCAGCGTTATTCTCGTCATGGGCGTGGTAGCGCTTGGAGCGCCGCACGATCTTCTTCAGCAGAGGATGGAGGAAGGTCCGTTCGACTTTGACGACGGCCGTCTTGTCCATCTTGTTGGAGACGACCACGCCTTCCATGATACGTCTGGGCATGTGTTTCTCCTTGGTCTCAGGCGGCCGACTGCGCTTTGGCTTTTTCAGTGAGGATCGTCTCGATACGAGCGATCTCACGGCGCACATCGCGAACCCGCGAGGTCTTTTCCAGCTGACCCGTCGCCTTCTGGAAGCGGAGGTTGAACTGTTCTTTCTTCAGACGCGTCAGGTCATCCCGGAGCTGGTCCGGTGTCCGGGCGCGAACGTCTTCAATCTTCTTGGCGGGCATTACTCGGCTCCCATGCGGGCGACGATCTTGGTCTTGATCGGCAGCTTGGCGGCGCCGAGACGGAGCGCCTCCCTGGCGACCGCATCCGGCACGCCGTCGATCTCGAACAGGATCCGGCCGGGATGGACGCGGGCGACCCAATATTCGGGAGCGCCCTTGCCCGAGCCCATGCGGACTTCGTTCGGCTTCTTGGAGACCGGCAGATCCGGGAACACCCGGATCCAGACCTTGCCGAGACGCTTCATCTCGCGCGTGATGGCGCGGCGCGAAGCTTCGATCTGGCGGGCCGTCACGCGCTCCGGCTCGATGGCCTTGAGGCCATGCGAACCGAAAGCGAGCGAGAAGCCGCCTTTGGCGTTACCGTGAATCCGGCCCTTGAAGGCCTTCCGGAACTTGGTGCGTTTCGGTTGCAGCATGACCTATCCTCAGCCCTGCGCGCCTTGGCGATCACGGCGCGGCCGCGAGTCACCGGTGGTGTCCTGCTTCTTGTCGAGGGCCATGGGATCGTGTTCCATGATCTCGCCCTTGAAGATCCAGCACTTGATGCCGATGATCCCGTAGGTCGTCTTCGCTTCGGCCGTGCCGTAGTCGATATCGGCGCGCAGCGTGTGGAGCGGAACGCGGCCTTCGCGATACCATTCCATACGCGCAATCTCGGCGCCGCCGAGACGGCCCGAAACGTTCATGCGGATGCCGAGTGCGCCCATGCGCATCGTCGTCTGCATCGAGCGCTTCATGGCGCGACGGAAGGACACGCGGCGCTCAAGCTGACGGGCGACATCCTCGGCCACCAGCATGGCGTCGATTTCGGGCTTCCGGATCTCGACCAGGTTCAGGGCGACTTCGACGCCCGACACCATTTTCGAAACTTCCTTGCGGAGCGTTTCGATGTCGGCGCCCTTCTTCCCGATCACCATGCCCGGACGGGCAGTGTGAACGGTGATCCGGCACTTCTTGTGCGGACGCTCGATAATGACTTTCGAAACGCCGGCGGTCTTCAGCTTCTCGCGAATATATTTCCGGACCTTGATGTCTTCGTGCAGAAGGCGGCCGAAATCGACGCTATCTGCGTACCAGCGGCTGTCAGCGGTGCGGTTGATACCCAGCCGCATGCCGGTCGGATTGACTTTCTGTCCCATTATGCGGCCTCGGACGTTTCAGCGGCCTGCGACGTGTCGCGCAGAACGATCGTAAGTTGCGAGAACGGCTTCTCGACGCGGGCGCCACGGCCACGCGCACGGGCGTGGAAGCGCTTCATGACCAGGTTCTTGCCGACGTGCGCCTCAGCCACGATCAGGCTGTCGACGTCGAGACCATGGTTGTTCTCGGCGTTGGCGATCGCCGAGTTCAGCACCTTGCGCACTTCGCCGGAGATCCGCTTGCGGGAAAACTGCAGCTCGTCCATCGCCTTCTGAGCCGGCATGCCGCGGATCAGCTGGGCGACCAGGTTGAGCTTCTGCGGGCTGATACGGGCCATGCGCAGAACGGCGCGCGACTCGTTGGAAGCCTGCTTGGGAGGGTTCTTCGCCTTGCCCATCTTACTTCCTCTTGGCTTTCTTGTCGGCGCCGTGGCCCGTGTACGTACGGGTAGGCGCGAACTCGCCCAGCTTGTGACCAACCATCTCTTCCGAGACGTTGACCGGGATGAACGTCTTCCCGTTGTGGACCTGGAAGGTGACGCCGACGAACTGCGGAAGGATCGTCGAACGGCGGGACCAGGTTTTCACGGGTGTGGGGCGAGCAGCGCTCAAAGCGACTTCTGCCTTCTTGAGCAGATAGCCGTCGACGAACGGGCCTTTCCAGACGGAGCGTGCCATGTCGTGTGCTCCCCTTACTTCGCTTTATGCCGGCGACGAACGATCAGACGATCGGTCGACTTGTTCCGGCGGGTTTTGGGACCGCGGGTTTTTTTGCCCCACGGAGTGACAGGGTGACGGCCGCCCGAGGTCTTGCCCTCGCCGCCGCCGTGCGGGTGGTCGACCGGGTTCATGGCGACGCCGCGAACATGGGGACGACGACCCTGGTGACGCGTGCGACCGGCCTTGCCCGACACCACGTTGGCGTTATCGGGGTTGGAGACCGCGCCGATGGACGCCATGCAGCCTTCGGGAACCAGACGAACTTCGCCCGAACCGAGCTTGATCTGCGCATAACCGTCAGCGCGGCCGACCAGCTGGGCGTAGGCGCCGGCGGAACGCGCCATCTGCGCACCCTTAAGGGGCTTCATCTCGATGTTGTGGATGATCGTCCCAACCGGGATGCTCTTCAGCGGAAGCGCGTTGCCGGGCTTGATGTCGACATTGGCGCCCGCAATGACCTGGTCGCCGGCGGCGAGCCGCTGCGGCGCCAGGATGTAGGCCTGCTCGCCGTCCGTGTAGGTGACCAGGGCGATGAAGGCCGTGCGGTTGGGATCGTACTCAAGACGCTCGACAGTAGCGGGCATATCCCACTTGCGGCGCTTGAAATCGATGATCCGGTAACGCTGCTTCGCGCCGCCGCCGAGGTGGCGAGACGTGATGCGACCAAGGTTGTTGCGACCGCCGGACTTGGTGAGGCCCTCGGTCAGCGACTTGACCGGAGCGCCCTTGTGCAGGCCCGAACGATCCACCAGAACGAGCTGGCGGCGGCCGGGCGAAGTCGGATTGAATTGCTTAAGCGCCATGACTCTAGAGCCCCGTCGTCACGTCGATCGACTGACCCTCTTTGAGCGTGACGATCGCCTTCTTGACGTCGGAACGCTTGCCGGGACGGCCGCGGAATTGTTTCGTCTTGCCCTTCACGAGCAGGGTGTTCACCGACAGCACGTTCACGTTGAACAGCGCCTCGATGGCTTCCTTGATCTCGGGCTTGGTCGCGGTCAGCGGAACGCGGAACACAACCTTGTTCAGCTCCGACAGGATCGTCGACTTCTCGGTGATGATCGGGGCGGTAATCGTCCCGTAGTGAATGGTCTTCGGTTGAGCCACGGCCATTACGCCTTCTCAGCAGCGGCGAAGCGGGCGTGGACGCCTTCAACAGCTTCGCGGGTCAGTACAAGCGTCTTGCGGCGCAGGACGTCATAGACGTTCAGGCCGGCCAGCGGCAGGACGTCGATGTTCGGGATGTTGCGGGCCGCTTTCGCGAAACCCTCGTCCAGTTGCGTCCCGCCGATGACCAGGGCGTTAACGATGCCCAGTTTCTTCAGGTTGGCGGAGAGATCTTTCGTCTTGCCACCCTCAAGCGTCGCCGCGTCGAGCACGATCAGCGCCTGATCCTTGGCTTTCGCCGACAGGGCGTGCTTCATCGCCAGGGCCCGAACCTTCTTGGGAAGGCCATGAGCGTGGCTGTGCGGGTGCGGACCGTGGGCCGTGCCGCCGCCGACGAAGATCGGGGCGTTGCGCGAGCCGTGACGTGCGCCGCCCGAACCCTTCTGGCGACCAAACTTCTTGGTGGAGCGCGCGACGTTCGAGCGCGACAGCGTCGAGTGCGTACCGGCCTGGCGCTTCGACAGCTGGTAGCGAACCATGCGCTGCAGGATGTCGCCACGGATCTCGTCGATGCCGAACACAGCGTCGTCGAGCTCGATGTCGCCAGCCGAAGCGGCGTCCAGATTAATGACGGAGACTTTCATCAGCCCTGCCCTTCCTTGCCGCGGAGGCCGGCCGGGGTCGGCGCCGCTTCGGGGCGCGCGATTTTGGCGGCGTCGCGGATCTCAACCCAGCCGTTCGCGGACCCGGGAACCGAGCCGCGAACCAGGATCAGGCCACGCTCGACGTCCGTACGAACAACTTCGATGTTCTGGGTCGTGGTGCGCTCAACGCCCCAATGACCCGCCATTTTCTTGCCCTTGAAAACCTTGCCCGGGTCCTGCCGCTGACCGGTCGAGCCGTGCGCACGGTGGGTGATCGACACGCCGTGGGAGGCGCGCATCCCGCCGAAGTTCCAGCGGCGCATCGCGCCCTGGAAGCCGCGACCCTTGGAGAAGCCCGCGATATCGACCTTCTGGCCGGCGACAAAATGGTCAGCCGACAGCTCGGCGCCAACGTCGACCAGCATGTCTGCGGGAACGCGGAACTCGCGAACCATCGCTTTGGGCTCGACGCCAGCCTTGGCGTACTGGCCACGGACAGGCTTGGAAATGTTCTTGGCCTTGCGGGCGCCGGCGCCGAGAACGACGGCCGTGTAGCCATCGTTGGCCGAACGCTTGCCGACCACTTCGCCCTTTTTCTTCACGTCAACGCTGCGGTCTTCGTCTTTCTTGACGCCGATGACCTGGCAGCCTTCGAGCGACAGAACGGTGACCGGGATGTGCGCCCCGTCCGCGCCAAACACGCGCGTCATGCCGACTTTCTTGGCGAGAATACCGGTGCGCATCAGCCTCTCCCCTCGACCTTGATCTCGACAGCGACGCCAGCCGAGAGGTCCAGACGACCGAGAGCTTCGATGGTTTGGGGGGTGGGGTCGACGATGTCGAGAACGCGCTTGTGCGTCCGGATCTCGAACTGGTCGCGGGACGTCTTGTCGATGTGGGGCGAGCGGTTGACGGTGAACTTCTCGATACGGGTCGGCAGCGGAACCGGTCCGCGAACCTGAGCGCCCGTGCGCTTGGCCGTCAGCACGATCTCGCGCGCCGACATGTCGAGCGCCCGATGATCGAAGGCCTTCAGCCGAATTCGAATATTTTGTCGATCCATCGGAGCCACCGAAGCAAAATTGACGTGAGGCCGACCGGGACGAATGCCCCTGTGCCGCCGCACGTATTGACTTGTTCCTTTTCGCTACCGGTCGCTGCGTTTGGTCAGGCGTGATCAGCCCATCCACAGCCAGCGCCGCAGAAGCGAGGGGGCGTAGTATGTCGGCATGCCAGCCGCGTCAAGCGTCGTGAACGAACAAATCTCGCCGACAGCCGACCCGGATCATGGATTTGCAAAAGTCGGGTTCTCGTAGGTGTCCGGAGAAAATTTCGCGCGTTTTGAGAGACTTGCCGACCATGCCGCGATCGCGGCGTTCAGTTCAGGCACGTAGCCGGGCTCTGTCGCATACATCGCAACTTCCCTTTCTGCGGCCGTTACCAGCTTACCACGGAAGGTAAGCGACCCGAGTCGCACCCATCCCTCAGGTAACTCTGGCAGCCAGGCGTCGTAGATCATGACCAGTTTGACGCCGCGTTCTGTGGCCAGTTCGGACATCCAGCCCGGCCCCTGCCCGGCGGATCGCGCTTCTCGAGCCTTCTCCGAGCCAAGCCCCCACAAATCCAGCACGTATTGCGGGTTTTGGTAGCTCACCCACCCCAGATCGTTCACGGCGACCGGGGATTTGACGTAGTCGGCAGCCAGCCGGTGCATCTGGCGTTGCTGCAGGAAGATGTTCCGGCTGCCTTCGGGTGATTCGAGTGTTGCCCTCACGTTAGGCGCAAACGCCAGCAGGAGGATGATGAGGCTGAGCGTCAGGATCGGGGCGTCACGCCCCTCCAGAAACCGAATCGCCCGGTCGCGGAAAACCACAGGCAGCGCCACCAGCGCCGCGATGAAGGCATACGCCTCATATCGCTGCGCCCAGCCGAATCGGCCGGCAAAGAGGTGCCCAACCAGAATCACGGCGACAAAAAGGGCGATCAGCGCCGCCGGCCCTGCGCCCTGCCCCTGAGCCAAGTGTCTCGATCGCCTCAGCCCGGCCACGGAGACAGTCGCAAACATGATGGCCAGGACAAGAAAGATGAAGCCCGACTGCTCGCTCACATTCTGGCTGAAGTTGTCGAGGAACGCCGCAGCTTTGCCAGCGATCCCGCTCGCACCGGCGACATCCGATCCCTTGACCATCACAGAGCTCGGCAGCGGCGGCAGCCCCTGGGACATCAGCCAGGTCCCGAATCCTGCAACAATCAGGCCGGCAGCCACACAGACCGCCAGGCCAGACCAGACGCGCCCCCGCAAGAACAGGATAAGGGCGCCGGCAAACGCCACGCCCAGTCCCTCATAGCGGATGAGCGGCTGGACGATCAGAATCACCAGCCACCAGGCGTCTGCACGGCCGCTCGATGTGAAACGCACGGCCCCGAGCAGCGCCGCCATCGTAGCAGCCAGATGCAGGCTGTGCTCCATGCCGGTGAAGGCGAGGCCCACCAGATTGGCGACCAGCACAAAGATGGCCGGAACGAGGAACGCCCGGTCGGACAAGCGCCGGGGGCCTGGCAGTCCCGCAGCGGAGAAGATCGCGACCGCGAGAAGAACTGACGCGACCGTACAGGCTCCGGTGACAATCAACGGCGCAAGAGCCCCCGCTCCAGCCGCCAGCAGGCCGGCGATCAGAAACGGATAGACGATGGAAGAGGAAGCAGCCGCAGTCTCGCCAGCATTGATCCCATAATTCCCCGTAAGGATCTCTTCGGCCATCGCGAGATGTATGTACGGATCGTCGAGAGAGTATCCGAATGCGCCGTCGCTCGCGGCAAGCGTCGCCACCAGAACCAGCAGCGACAAGGCGATCGTCCAGCCGGTCAGCGCAATCGCGCCAAAACGCCAGGTGGGAAGGCGGGCCGCGCCAGCAGTGTCAGAGATATCGGCCAGTGTCGCCTCCCCACGCCTCGTTCACGCCCGCTCCGCAGGGATGCTGCGTGGCGGCCGATCGCTCAACTATGTTCAGACACCCCCAAAAGAAAAGCCGCCGGTGGAGCAATCCACCGGCGGCTTCATCTTGGAGCCTTAGCGAAAGAGCCTACTCGAGGATCTTCGCGACGACGCCCGAACCGACCGTACGGCCGCCTTCACGGATGGCGAAGCGCAGACGCTCTTCCATCGCGATCGGCGAGATCAGCTCGACCTTGAGCTTCACGTTGTCGCCCGGCATGACCATCTCGGTGCCTTCCGGCAGCTCGACGATGCCCGTCACGTCCGTCGTGCGGAAGTAGAACTGCGGGCGGTAGTTCTTGAAGAACGGCGTGTGACGGCCGCCTTCTTCCTTGGTGAGAACGTACACCTCGGCTTCGAACTTTTTGTGCGGCTTCACCGAGCCCGGCTTGCAGAGCACTTGGCCGCGCTCAACCTGCTCACGGTCGATACCACGAACGAGGATACCGACGTTGTCGCCAGCCTGACCCTGATCGAGCAGCTTGCGGAACATTTCGACGCCCGTGCAGATCGTTTTCTGCGTGTCACGGATGCCGACGATTTCGACTTCGTCGCCGACCTTCACGATGCCGCGGTCAACCTTGCCGGTGACGACGGTGCCGCG
>CAYOWK010000072.1:0-4327 GCA_964407665.1 uncultured Rhizobium sp.
TCTTTTCAGAAGGCCTCCTCCCAAGCAACTCCTGATCCGAAAATCCTGGAGCAGGTCAGAGCAGATCAAACCATCTACCCAGGCTATAGACACTCCCGGTCCGAAAACGACACTGCGGGTCCGAAAATCCCGGCGGACTAAAGGGCCGACCTACTCAGCACTATTCAAGACTAAGCCACGGAGATGGGCGAGTTCGCATGCCAGCGCATCCCGCTCAGCTTCCAGCTCCGAAATACGCTGAAGGAGATCCCCACTCTCTCCAAATATAGGCTCTGTCGGCATACTAAGTCGAGCGCACGCACTTCTAACCAACTCGGACGGAATCTCTTCCCGTAATTTGCCCCGACCGTCGCGTCGTCGACGAGCCCTCCTAAAAAAAATGATGCTCATGCCGCGATTTTGCCCACTGGAGTAGTCCCAGCCAATTTCACGTTGTCAATCAACGTCGCCATAGCTCGTTCCAATTCCCAAACTGCCCCCCCTTTTAGCTGCCCCAAAATATCTCCGGCATTGCTCAACGCCACCTGGACCGCCGCATCCCCTCGATGACGTGATACGCCAAGATAACATTGCACTATCTCGTCATATAGGTGCCACATAAAATCCCGAGAAAGATCACTATCTTCCCGATAAGATTTCTCATAAAGCACTTGCCGCCCAACAAGGCCGGCGAAATAAGGGAAGGCTTCACCTTTTCTTAGATGTACTCCCAAAAGGGGGGTATCGATTTTGATTGCCCGGCCAAGACGCGCGAGCCGCCGCCACATATCGATGTCTTCGCACATCGACATGGAAGTGTCGAAAAAACCCGCTCGATACAAATCTTTGCGCCGGACAACTATTGATGGGGTAACGATGTAATTTCGAGCCACCGTCAGCAAACTGGGATATATATTTCCAGAGAATGACGCCGGCATCGGATGATGGGTTTGGCAAACAACTCCGTCATCATAAAAAGTCGACCAATTCGAGAAGCAAAAACTATGATCCGATTGTCGACTCAAAACGTTAATCTGCAAGGATAACTTCTCGGGGTAATAGAAATCATCACTATCCAGAAATGCTACATAATCACCTGATGACCGAAATATTCCTATGTTGCGCGCCGCAGATGCCCCCCCATTTGGAACCTGCGTATAATCCAACCGGTCTCCGATCTCTTTCTTCAAACGACCGCAAACCTCGGCAGTGTTATCCGTGGAGCCATCGTCAACGACAACAAGCTCCCAGTCCCGCCACCGCTGCGAAACGACGCTCCGAATGGCGCGCTCGATACAGTAGCCGCGGTTATAGGTCGGCATAACAATACTGACGTGCATACCTTCCGCCCTCCCCGAACAGAGGGGGAAACTACTCGAATTGCCCAAACACGTCAAACATCACTTCGGCGCTCGGCGAGTCAAATATCTTGCCCACCAAATCCCAGTTTACCACATCCCCCGTCTTCTGCCCACCTCGGCGCGCCCTGACGGCATCAGCAAGATAGTTGTACCTGGCTCGAAGGGCTTGACTGAGTTCGCTCTCATGACCGTGACGAGGATCAGAATCCAACTCTACGAGCAAGCTAGCCGCGCTACGAAGCGCGCTTGTTGCCGACAATGGTGCGTCAGCAACCCCCAACTGTATCATAACCCCAACCTCGTCCGCACCTACAATAGAAGTACGCTCGAGGCACTCAATCACCATCTCCACAAAGTGGTGCGGGCCATCCCCACCAAATTGCAACCCGTCAATAAATAGTAGACGATTAAACATCATCGCCGACAGCCAAAACGGCCACCGGGCTCGTGCAGTCAATGGACCCAAATCATCGGCAGACACACTAGGAACAAGCGCGTACCCTCTACCGAGCTCCGGACAAGAAACGAAGAGTGACGAGGTCGAAACCAAAGCGCCAGAGTCCTGCATTAAAGCCACCAGTGCGCTTACATGATTCGGCAGGAACAAGTCTGCAGTATTAGCAAAAACTATGTATGTTCCTCGCGCACTTTCTGCGCCCAGATTTCTCCCATCGCCAATCCCTATCCCCCCCCCTTTGATTACACGAACATCACAAAAACTACTGCCTATAGAACCAAAGTCAAATTCGCACTCCTGCGACCCACGATTCACCAAGATTACTTCAATATTTTTGTGTTTTTGATTCAATATATTATTCCGCACGAATAATGAACCATCGCCTTCCGGAGGAACATCAACGACAATGCTGACGAGAGTTTGGTCAGAGACGTTACGCAACCGTTCTTCCAGCCCGCCGATCGCGCCCTCGTAAGGCGTCTGCAACAGGAAGCCCCGGAGTCCCTCCAAGAACCGCTTAGGGCTTCCTTCAATTCTGGACTTCTTAATATCATCACGATTGTCTGCGAGGCGAAGCCATAGCGCGTTGCATTCGACTAGCGACTCGGGCCTCCGCGAGTCCTGATTAGGGTGGACACGCTGCCGGACAAAAATTCCCGGACAATGGACCAAAGGAAAATGATCCTCAGCGCGATCCCAAAAATCATAGTCTTGTGTATACCGCAAATTTTCGTCAAAATACCCCACAGTCTCAAAAACTTTTCGCGGCAACAGCATTGTGCAGCCGTTTGTCGCTCCCCTCAATATCGCCAGGAGAGGCTGCTTAGTCAGCATCTCTCGATTTAAAACAACGTCATACTGGTGATTATTGTCTGGGTCGACGATCATATAGTCTGAATATAATATAACATCGCCGCCCCCTAGGTTTCTGAGAAATTCCACCTGTTGTGCCGTTTTCTCCGAAACAAACAAATCATCATGGCTTAACCATGAAAATATTTCACCCTTCATATTTCGGGCGCCAGTATTGAGGGCCGCAGCAACGCCGCCATTTTCCTGATATATATACCGAACGCGCGGGATATAAGGCTCCACGGCCCGCCGCGTAGCCCCATCATCTGGGGACCCATCGTCAACGACGATTACTTCGATATTTTTGTAAGTCTGATTAAGCGCGCTTTCGATAGCCTGCGCTACATAGTTGGCCCCTTTGTAGACGGGTATAACAACAGAAACGAGGGGCATTTCGCCTTGGGGCCACATTTACTCATCACCCAATCTTGCTACACTTGGTTCAGCCACGCCGGACGCAACCTTATTAGATTGCCGCGCATCATCCCCTGTTGTTTTTTTCCAGTATACTGCGGCGCCATCAATGTCGATAACCTTCTCCACAATGTTGTGCCGAGCCCGGTAATCGTCGACGGCCTTTCGACACGGCCTAAGGCCAAAGTCATCAATTATCACATACCCACCCGAGGATAGTTTTGGGTATAGATATTCCAGCGCCTGTATTGTAGATTCATACATATCCCCATCCAAGCGCAGAACGGCGATCTGCTCGATCGGCGCGGCAGGTAGCGTCTCCGAGAACCAGCCCTCAAGGAATCGCACCTGATCATCCAACAATTGATATGCGGCGAAGTTCTGAGCAACCTCACTTCGGCTAACTCTAAGTTGCTCGTAGGTGTGATGAACGTCCCCATCGTCTGCTGGATACTGCTCGGGCGATGGCGGTGGGAGGCCGTTGAACGAATCTGCGACCCATACCGCTCTATCTTTTATGTTATGCGCAGCGAAGATGCCTCGGGCATATATGCATGCCCCGCCTCGCCATACGCCCGTCTCGACGAAATCGCCTTTCACTCCCTCCAAGATTACCCTCTCCAACAAAATGCGAATATTTCGCATTCGTCGCAGACCAATCATGGTCAGAGCACTGGCTGGCCAATCCCGCCCTAACTCGCGCACTTCGGGGTCATAGTCACTGGACCATGGACTCATGGGTTTGTCGCGGTAAATAATGCCCGTTAGACACTGCTCGAGGAGATCCAAGTATGATCTGCGCATGCTATCCGCAGCACCCCTTCTGACGCCAATTTCGTCAGCCGGAGGCAGTTTTTGTTGCCTCTCGTATAGTTCTTCGAAGTGTGTAATCTTTCCCAGTATCCGCGCCATAAGTTCTGGAGTCTGCACGTCTACCAAATATCGGAGTTTATTATTTTGTGTGATCAACTCTTCATTTTCATTTCTCACTTGGTCAAGTTGATGCGCTACTGATTCACTGGCTTGGATAAGAGCGTCGACCTCCCTATTCAGAAGCGTCGCGTCTTCGAGGTCCGCATTTTTTTCTTGTCTATGATCACTGTCATTCTCAGGTGGCAGGTCGACCCTGGCGCTGCCTACCTTGTGGCATTGGCCAGCGTAACGGTCGACTTGAGATCTGATGTTAGATTTGGCGCAGGATACTATTCGCCGTAGAGCCGCTACTTCCCCTTCACGCTCCTTCAGCTCCGCCTCGAGAGACGCA
>CAYOWK010000072.1:4427-6054 GCA_964407665.1 uncultured Rhizobium sp.
CGCCGCCCGCTCCTCCGCGCTCGCAGCCTCAAGTCGCGCCGCGCGCTCCTCCGCCTCATGAAGCACCTCCCGTAGAGCCGCTACTTCCCCTTCACGCTCCTTCAGCTCCGCCTCGAGAGACGCATGCTCGGCAGTCATTGCCTCCTGCGCCGCCCGCTCCTCCGCGCTCGCAGCCTCAAGTCGCGCCGCGCGCTCCTCCGCCCCCAATAGGTTGCTCAACAACTCGAGCGCGTCCCTCTCCACTTCGCCGCTCAACAAAATTTGCCTGGCATGATCGTTTTGAAGTCGGAATATATCCGAATTTAAATCGCTTATTTTATCAGCATAACCAGCAACAAGAACGCGCTGCTCTCCCAACTCCACCTCTTTGCGACGGAGATCCAGCTGGGACTCTTGAAGCAGCGCCTGAAGATCAAAAAACTCCGCACCCAATGCGGCAAGTCGACGCCGCTCTCGGCGAAGAGCAGCATTGGATAACTCAGTTTGCCCATGGAATTTTGCCAACTCCGATCGAGCAAGTTGCAACTCGTGAAACCAATTCTCTCCTTGTCGCTTTGAATCTTCTAGCGCCGCATTGAGCTCAACAGCCGCCAAATCCGCACGAACCAATCGTTCAGATTTTGCATAGAGATCCGCCTGCAAATTCGCTATTTCGTGCGCAGCACTCCCTTGCGCGAAGTTTAGGCGCGCCAATTCTTCAGCAACACTCGACAATTTGCTGCGGAGCTCAATATTTTGCTCTAAAATAGCTGAATGGTCTCCTTCAAAATCAGGCGCGCAAACCTTCGACTCATACGTTTGTGGCGACACAAGAACAGCCGCCTGGAACTGCGCGGCCTCTCGGCGCAGATCGCGATTCTCTTGCTGCAGCGCCCCACAACGGATTGTTAACTCATTGAGCTGAACGCCTACAGCCAGATTGGAACTCCGCAGCCTTTCGCTCGTCCTGCGTAGGTCTGCAAGATTCTGATTTGCGGCCAGTAGCTGGTTGTACACGACGCGAACTTGTGGAATAGTCAAAATTAGGGATTTGAGACTACCCCTAATCGCCCCCTTAGCCCGCTGCCCCAGAGAGCGTGACAGAATTCGATCAGACATTATAGCTACCACGCCAGCGGAAGATTTGATGATCTACAAGAATGCAGCCGAATTCGATCGACACAGGGCTTCTCGTTCAGTATTCGCATTTGAAATAGCCGCTGGCGCCACAAGTTGACAAGCAGAAAATTTTGGGCAGGACGACTATCGATTCGACACGGGAAGGATCTGATAGATGATCGTAGTTGTCGTCACGCTGAGTGTCCCCATTGAGGAGGTGGCAGCCTTCATCGAAGTCATGGAGCGGCTAGTGGTCGCTTCACGGCGTGAGTCCGGCGTGATCGAATACAGCTTTGCCATCGACATTCTTGACAAGTCGTTGATACGAATACTTGAGATATACCAAGGCCAATCTGCTCTAGACCTCCACATGACTTCGAAGCACTTTCTTGAGTGGCGCGAAGCGAGCAGACACTACACACGTGTCGATCGACGCATCCTCAACACTATTGACTCACCCCCAGCCTAGTTAGGGGTGGTGCGGTTTGTCTGAACGGGTTCCGGGGCCTGGATAAGTGGATGTCCGTCG
>CAYOWK010000072.1:6154-15742 GCA_964407665.1 uncultured Rhizobium sp.
TGTCCATCGCCCGCAACTGGCTCGGCTCCGTCACCGGAGCCATGCGCAAGAGATACTGGTCTGAGCCCCGCGTGGTCCCGTTTGAATGGAGAGCCCGTCACCTAGAGACGGACATGCGAAAGAGCCGATTTACGGAAGAACAGATCATCGCGATCCTGGCCGAGCAGGAGCGTGGCGTGCCGACAGCGGATGTCTGTCGCAAGCACGGGTTGAGCACGGCAACTTTCTACAAATTCAAAGCGAAGTACGGCGGGATGGACATCACCGACGCCCGGAAACTGAAACTGCTCGAGACCGAGAACTTACGGTTAAAGCGGACGCTGGCGGACGCGATGCTGGACAACGTCGTCCTGAAAGACTTGCTGGGAAAGAGCTGACGACGCCCCAATCGAAGCGGGACGCGGCGTTGAAGGCGACGGCGATGCACGACATCTCCAGCGCCGGGCCTGCCGGCTGGCCAGCGTCGATCCGAAAACAGTGAGGCGGGTGCCCGAGCCGGACAGTCCGGAGATCCGGGCCCGCATGCGTGAGGTGGCGAGCGAACGCCGTCGGCTCGGCTATCGCCGTATCGGCCTCATGCTCAGGAGGGATGGTATCGTCATGAACCACAAGAAGCTGCGCCGGCTCTATCGCGAGGAAGGGCTGGCCGTGAAGCGACGACGGGGGCGCAAGCGGGCGACGGGCACGCGCGAGCCCATGGCTCTGCCCGTTGGTCCCACGAAGCGCTGGAGCCTCGACTTCCTCGCCGACACGTTCGGCGTGAGCCGGCGCTTCCGCATTCTTGCGGTGATCGCCGATTACACGCGGGAGTGCCTGACGCTGGTTGCGGACACCTCCCTGTCGGGCCAGCGTGTGGCCCGGGAGCTGGACGCCGTGATCCGGCTCTACGGCAAGCCGGACGTCGTGGTCAGCGACAACGGCAGCGAACTGACCAGTCGCGCCATCCTCGAATGGCAGAATGAGAGCGGGGTCAACTGGCACTACATCTCGCCGGGCAAGCCGCAGCAAAACGGCTTCATCGAAAGCTTCAACGCCCGGCTAAGGGACGAACTCTTGAACGAGGAGGTATTCGACAGCCTTAACCACGCCCGCAAGGCGCTGGCCATCTGGCGCCACGACTACAACCATGTGCGACCGCACTCGGCTCGGGGCGGCATCCCGCCCGCGGCCGCGCACGGCTCGCTTGAGCTGTGTGGGGGCTCCACTCCCCGCGCGCTCGCATCGTGAGAAAAACCGAGTTATGAAACCCTTGGACTCTCCGAATGGATGAAGGAGCCGAGGGGCTCAGACCAATACGGAAAGACCTTGTCCCAGCGCAGGCTTCGAAGTGTTCGGCCGGCAATAAATCGCCTGAATGCCAATGGTCTTCATCAGCATTGCAGCGTAAAGACGCCTCCCCTCATGGCCATCCCGCTTCAACAGTCCCGTAGCATGCGGCTTCCCGCGAACGGATAACCCGGGTGCAGCGCGTCGATCCGGCGAATCCGCGCCAGATCGATAGCCAGCGTCGGACGCGGTCGATTGTACACGCTGCCACGGCTGATCCCGAGAAGACCGGTCTGACGTCCAACCGGCAGATCGTGCTGCCGCTCGATCATCGTGTTGCGCCCGGCAACAGACCGTTCGTCCGTTATCTCGGACCTATGGCGGTCATGGGCTCACTATCGAACGCACCGGACAAAAAGTCCTTCTCCAGCGTCAGCTGACCGATCTTCGCATGAGGCGACTTCACATCGATTGCAGATGCCGCAGGCTCGGGCTTCTCCGACCCGCCAAACACATCCGACGCCCTTTGAGCAGCTGCTCGCGCCACGTTGATATCTGGTCTGGTTGGACGTCGAACTGCTCAGCCGGCTCCGATATCGTCTTCTCGCCGCGGATCGCCGCAAGCGCCAATTTTTCCTTGAAAGCCGGGCTGTAGTTCCGGCGGGGTCGTCTGCTCACCGTCTCTCCTGCTCTCGGCCATCATGCCGATCTTAGGCGGAAACTCCACTTGGACCCTTGCTCAGTTTTTCCGAACCACCACTCCTTACTCGCTGATCGGCAACGACCGCCTCTAAGAACTCGAAACATCATTGAGTTCGAACAATCTGGCCGCCTCCAGAACTAACACACCATTTCCCTCCTCCCCGCCCTCGCGTATGGGATATGGCCCACTAAAACCTGCACAAACGATGGCTGCACCTTCGGGGACCGTCACATCTACTGTGATAATCCTTGCGCCGTCATTGACGCGTATCGGTTCATGTCCGCGCCACCACACTAACATTCTACCAATGCTATCGATCGCAATCGGGCCACAGCAAAAATTCAACGGCTCACCGTTTGTACTGTCCCTTACCGCCCGAACCCGAGCTTCAAGACGATAGGTCGCCCCCGGAATGGGCTCTACAATTTGGCGGGATCGGATCGAACCTTTCAGAATAAGTCCTCTAGCATCCATCTCTATCGCTTGGCCGCCCTCAAATCGAACCCAAGCACCCGATTCTGTAGGCAATATTTCTATTGCCCGAACATGAGGATGATCGCCTTCACCGATACCTGTTGAACAAACGTCCCCCTTCGATACCGGCACATCGGCTGAGACTTTTTCACGGTCACCGCCTTCCAACGCCAATTTGGTTGGCGCAAGCTCGTATTGGCTAGACGCCGGACCTCTATTCGCTTTCGACTTACGAAAAAACATTTCCGCCGCACCCATGTGAAATATGGCCGTAGGCTACATGAACTGGTAGGCTTCGTCTATCGTGGGCAATGTGCTGAATTGAGAAGCGAACGGCGGATAGGTGGTGCGGTTTGTCTGAACGGGTTCCGGGGCCTGGATAAGTGGATGTCCGTCGCGGTCTGACTGCGGCCGGGATGGGTGCAGCGGGTTGAAGTAGGCCTCGTTCGGGGTCTGACGGTCAAGGCTTGAGTGGGGTCGGCTGTGTTGTAGAAGGCGAAATACCGGCCCAGAAATACCGGCCCAGTAGGGCGAGCGCCTCGGATACGCTGTTATAGGCCCTGAGGTAGACCTTCTCGTACTTGTTCGTCCACCAGAGCCGCTCCACGAACACGTTGTCTGGCCAGGTCCCGCGACCGTCCATGCTAATCGACAGCCGCCAGGCCAGAACCCGCCGGCTGAACCAGTCCACCACCGCCGCCAGATAGACAAACCCGCGCGCCATCGGAACGTTGGTGATGTCCATCGCCCGCAACTGGCTCGGCTCCGTCACCGGAGCCATGCGCAAGAGATAGGGAAGACCTTGTGCCCCGGCGCAGGCTTCGAAGTGTTCGGACGGCGGTAGATCGCCTCAATGCCCATGGTCTTCATCAACGTCGCAACGTGAAGACGCCCCACCTCATGGCCATCCCGCTTCAACAGGCCCTGAAGCATCCGGCTGCCCGCGAACGGATAAGTCCAGGTGCAGCGCGTCGATCCGGCGAATCCGCGCCAGATCCATAGCCGGCGTCGGACGCGGTCGATTGTACACGCTGCCACGGCTGATCCTGGTCTGAGCCCCTCGGCTCCATCACTTTTTTCGAGAGTCCTTCGGTTTTCTGAGCCGCTCCCCAATGCTCCCTCATCCGAAGCCAGAAAATTCGGCTCCTTGAAGCGCTCGCCAACTTGTCCTCATTCGAAGCTAGAAAATCCGGCCTCTGATCGCCTGGTTGGACTGGTGGCGACCGGGCGATCGATGAGCATTATCGGTACTTTGTTCCCGATCGCGCCGTGTGGTCTTGGCTCGTTATAGTCCCTCCGCCATTTCTCCAACTTCCAACGCGCATCTTCGAGCGTCAGGAACCAGTGGGTGTTGAGGCACTGGGCGCGAAGGCGGCCATTGAACGCCCGATGAAGGCATTGTCGGTCGGCTTGCCGGGCCAGCTGAAGTCGAGCGTGACGTCGTTGGCGTAAGCCCAGAGATCGAGGTCGCGGGAGACACACTCCGGGCCATTGTCCGCTCGAATGGATTTGGGATATCCGAACTCGCCGCAGGCACGTTCAGGCGCCGCCACGAAATCTGGCCCGCCATGGCTGAACCGCGGATCGATGACAGGAGGGAACCGCGAGAACAGATCCACGACGGTTAGGATGCGCAGCTTCGATCCTGTCGCGAGCTGATCGTGCGCGAAGTCCATCGCCCAAATTTCGTGCGCGCGCGTCGCCTCTTTACGGTCGTCGCGCAGCTTGGCTTTCACCCGCCGCTTCGGCGTTTTGGACCGCAGTTGCAGCCACAACTCGCGATAGATGCGTCGCGCCTTCTTGTGATTGATCATCCACCCGTCCCGTCGCATTAGGACGCGCAAGCGCCGATAGCCGTAGCGCACGCGTGTCCGCAAATCTTTTTGATCTTGGATTCGAGCGTGGCCTGCGCGGGGCGACGAGACTCGTAGCGGTAGCTGGTCGGATCGAGCTACAGAACCCGACAGGCCCTACGCTGCGATACCTTCCACTCGCTCATCATCCCGTCAGCCACCTTGCGCTTGCGCGTAGGCCTCAGAGCTTTCGCTTGATCACATCCTGCAGCATGGCCCGGTCGAGCAAGAGGTCGGCAACGATCCGCTTGAGGCGTCCGTTCTCCTCTTCAAGCTCGCGCATCCGCTTCATCTCGGACACCATCATCCCAGCGTACTTCTTCTTCCGCGCAAAGTACGTCGCCTGGCTGGTCCCGGCCTTGCGACAGACCTCCTCGACGGGCGTCCGAAAACTGTGACCGCTGCATTGCCTTCCGCTCCTCCCAGCCAGGGATACTAGCGCGGAATTTTCGAGTTCAGAATGCTGGACTTTTCAGCGAGCGGATCACCGTCATCAGCGCATCCGTTACCAGTCGGGACGTCATCTCGGTCTTCATCGACCAGCCAACCACGGGGCCCGAGAACAGATCGATCACCGTCGCCACGTAGGGCCAGCTTTCCGCACTCCAGATGTAGGTGAAGTCCGCACCCCACTTCTGGTTCGGAGCCGGCACCCCGAAATTGCGATCCAGGACGTTGAAGCGACGGCGGCGATCTGCCGTTTGCACGCATCCAACGGCAGACGCCGCAGTCACGGGCCAGACGCCACGGTGACTCGCAATAAGCCCGAAGATCAGAGCTGGTCCTTCCCGAAGTAGGCCGCGGCTTTTCTAGGATGTCCCGCTCCGCCTTGAGCTTCGCCACCTCGCGCCGCGGCCGATAAATATCCTCCTGCTCCGGCTTCTGCCTGCTCTGGCCAGTGAAGGCGTCTCGAGGATCGCCCTCCCAATCGCGCACCCACTTCAGCAGCACATTCCCCTGCACATCGAGATCGCGCGCGGCCTGGGCGACGCTCACTCCGCGGTCCCGAACCAGCCTCACAGCATCAAGCTTGCCCCGGCTGAAAGTCCGTCTCATCTTCCCCAGACGCCACTTCCAGCTCCGTCAAAACACCTAAACTAGGTGTCTGTAAATCCGGCAGCAGGCCAAGGAGTTTCCCACTAAAGCCCTAAACGCATCACGCCCTGCCCGGCTTGCAGCAGCGGCCGCCACCACCATTCGTTCGCCATATACCAACCCACGGTACTCTTCAGCCCACTGTCGAACGTCTCCTCCGGCGCCCAACCCAGCTCGGATCGAATCTTGGCGGCGTCGATCGCATAACGTCGGTCATGCCCAGGCCTGTCCTCAACAAACGAGATCAGCTCCCTGCGCGGTGAGGACCCAGGCTCTAGCCGGTCCAGCGATTCGCAAATCGTTTCCACCACCTCGAGGTTGGTCCGTTCGCAGGATCCGCCAATCGCATATCTCTCGCCTGCTCGCCCCGCGCCGGCGAGTATCAGAAGCGCCCGGACATGGTCGTCAACATACAGCCAGTCTCTAACATTGCATCCGTCGCCATAGACCGGCAGGCGCCGCCCCTCGAGCGCATTCAGGATCATGAGCGGAATCAGCTTTTCGGGTAGCTGGTAAGGACCGTAATTGTTGGAGCAATTTGAAATCACGACCGGCAGGCCGTAGGTGTGGAACCATGCGCTTGCGAGATGATCTGACGCGGCCTTGCTCGCCGAATAGGGAGAGCGGGGATCATAGCGCGTCTCCTCGTTGAATCTGCCCGTATTTCCGAGCGAGCCGAACACCTCGTCCGTCGACACATGCAGGAAGCGGAAGGATGCGCGCCGCTCTGCAGGTAGGCTCTCCCAATATTCCCGCGCCGCCTGCAGAAGCCGAAACGTCCCCACCACATTCGTTTCGACAAAAACATCCGACCCTGTAATGGAGCGGTCGACATGGCTCTCGGCGGCCAGATGGATGATGGCGCCCGGGGCGAAGCCCTCGATCGCTGCACGCATCGCCGCCTCGTCGCAGATGTCGGCGTGTAGGAAGCTGAAGCCCGCATCCGCCTCTATCGCCTTCAGGGACGACAGGTGTCCGGCATAGGTCAGCTTGTCGACCACCAGAACCTGATGCCCATCTTTCACCGCGTGAACAGCGAGCCGCGATCCAATGAAACCGGCCCCGCCTGTCACCAGCAGGCGCATTCCCCTGCGCCCTGCCTTACCCATCATGACAGAACCAGTGAGGCGTATCGCAAAGCAACGGAGCCGACCTGTCCTTCTTGGAGAGAACCGCCTCGCGCGGATCGAGGTCCCACTCGATCCCTAGCGCCGGATCGCTCCACCGGATCGCATGGGCATGCGCCGCGCTGTAATAGGCGCTGACCTTGTAGGCCACCTCGCACTCGCCGGTCAGCGTGACAAAGCCGTGTGCGAAACCCTTCGGAATGAAGACCTGCTCTCCCCGCTCGGCGGACAGGCGCGCCGTTACATGGCGGCCGAATGTCGGCGACCCGTGACGAATATCTACCGCAACGTCGAGGATTTGGCCGCGCACACACCGTACCAGCTTGTCCTGCGCAAATGGCGGTGCCTGTAGGTGGAGTCCCCGCACCACGCCACGCGGAAAAGAATACGAGAAATTATCCTGCACCCAGTCTATGGGACCGCAAAGCTCGTCGAGGCTAGCCTTATTAAAAGTCTCGCAGAAGTAGCCCCTCTCGTCCACGAATCGAGGCGGCGTGAAGCTTACGACGTCCGGAATGGCCAAGCGCTGATACATGCCTGTCAGCTGTCTATGTTTCCAACTACGAACTCAGCCGCGACCTTGAGGACATACTGGCCGTACTCACTCCTGGCGATCGGCTGGGCGCTCTGGATGACCTCCTCGGCGGTCAGAAAGCCCATGCGCATGGCGATCTCTTCGAGGCAGGCAATCCTTTGCCCCTGGCGCCTCTCAATCGTCTGCACGAACTGGGCAGCTTCAAGCAGACTATTGGGCGTTCCTGCGTCCAGCCAAGAGTAGCCCCGTCCAAGTCTCGCGCAAGTCAGCTGTCCGATATCGAGATAAGCCTTATTGACATCCGTGATCTCCAGCTCGCCACGTGCCGACGGGCGGACGGACCGGGCGATGTCAAGCACCTGGTTGTCGTAGAAGTAGAGACCCGTGACAGCGTAGCTTGACTTGTAGGATGCGGGCTTTTCATGGAGGTGGACCGGCAGGAAGTCGCGGTCGAACTCCACCACTCCGTACCGCTCCGGGTCGTTGACATGATAGGCGAAAATTGTCGCGCCGCTTTCGGCGGCGCTGGCAGCGCGCAGCTGCCTCTCCAACCCGGCCCCGTAGAAGATATTGTCCCCTAGTATCAGGCAGCACGGATCGGCTCCGACAAAGTCGCGGCCGATGATGAAGGCCTGCGCCAGCCCGTCCGGCGACGGCTGCTCGGCATAGCTGAAAGACACCCCGAAGCGCGAGCCGTCGCCCAGAAGCTCCTGAAACATCCAAGCGTCGCGCGGCGTAGTAATAACGAGAATGTCCCGTATACCCGCCAAGAACAGCACCGAGAGCGGGTAGTAGATCAGTGGCTTATCGTAGATCGGCACAAGCTGCTTGACGGTCGCCTGCGTGATTGGATGCAGCCGCGAGCCGGTCCCGCCGGCGAGCACAATTCCCTTCCTGACCATCCCCTCCCTCCCTTGCATCCGCCGCTCCGCCTCCCGTACGATCAGTCCCTCCAAACTGCAATGCCGCAAGGCGCACAACGACGGCAGAATGAGATTCACCATGCTGATCCCCGAAGTGGGCGCTGGGGTGCTAGTGGCTGCCAACTGGTATGGGGCGGTTCGCACAAACGCCTCATTCCAGATACGAGGCATGGTGACTACGACCACCGCAGACCATACACTGTTCGTGATCACGCGCGGTTGTTTCGACACGAGAGGCCGGTAAGAATGTCAGCAGAAAGTGAACTCAGGGACGCCTACCTCAAACTGCAGGAGGCGCAACCGGACGAGTTTTGGGGCCAGCACTACCGGAAACAGAAAGGGGCGGGCCTGAACCGCTCCGGTAACCCCGAAGGCTGATTGGTTTGGGTCAGGCGGCGATAGCTGTCTCCTCCAGCGAAGCATAGTGGGCGGCTTCTGCTTCGGCGGGCGGGACGTTGCCGATGGGCTCAAGCAGCCGGCGATTGTTATACCAGTCGACCCATTCGAGCGTGGCGTACTCGACGGCGTCGAGTGACTGCCACGGCCCTTTCCGCCAGATCACCTCGGCCCTGTAGAGACTTTTGATCGTCACCGCGAGGGCGTTGTCATAGCTGTCGCCGACGCTGCCGACGGAAGGTTCAAGACCCGCTTCGGCGAGCCGTTTGGTGTACTTGATGGACACGTACTGGGATCCCCTGTCGGAGTTATGGACCAATCCACCTCCCGAAAGCGACCTGCGATCATGTAGCGCCTGCTCCAGGGCATCGAGAACGAACCCGGCATGCGCCCAGCGGGAGACACGCCAGCCGACGATGCGGCGGGCGTAGACGTCGATGACGAACGCGAAATAGACGAACCCCGACCAGGAGGCGACGTAGGTGAAATCCGATACCCACAGCACGTTCGGTCGTGACGCGTGGAATCGCCTGTTCACCCGATCCAGGGGGCAAGGCGCGGATTTGTCACTCACCGTCGTCCGGTGCGGCTTGCCTCGGATGACGCCCTTGAGCCCCATTGCACTCATCCGCCTTGCGACCGTGCAACGGGCGACATCGAAGCCTTCGCGCCTGAGCTGCCGCCACACCTTCCGAACGCCATAGACCTCGAAGTTCTCCGTGAAGACCCGCAGCACATGCGGCTTAAGCGCTTCGCCGCGTTGGACGCGCGGCGGTGCTGTCTCGGGGCGTCGCCGCCGGGCGTCATGGGCGTCGAAGGTGGACGGGGCAATCTTCAGAACCCGGCAGATCGGCTCTACCCCGTATGTGGTGCGATGGTCGTCTATGGAGGCGATCATGGCTTGTACCGGCGGTCGAGCTCCGCCTGGGCAAAACACGCGCTCGCCTTGCGAAGGATCTCGTTGGCCTGGCGTAGCTCCCGGACCTCGCGCTCCAGCGCCTTGATCCGCTCACGCTCGCCGGTCGAAAGACCAGGCCGCGCACCCTGGTCCCGTTCCGCCTTCGCCACCCAGTTGTGCGGCGTCTGCGCCGAACACCCGATCTTGGCGGCTATCGAGACAATCGCCGACCACTGCGAGGCGTGCTCGGTCCCATGCTCCACTGACCTGCTCGGTTTCTTCGGACCGCGGTTAGTTTGAGTAGGCGGCCTGATCTGC
>CAYOWK010000073.1:0-15695 GCA_964407665.1 uncultured Rhizobium sp.
CCAGATCCCAGCAGGCGGATGTCGTTGGCGATCTTGAAGCAGCTCATCGCCACCGTGGTGATGGCGCCGTGGCTGAACACCATCGCATCGTGCGCCGCCAGCGCCTCGAACTTGTTGGGCGCAGAGGTGAAGGGCAGGCCGGTGATCTCGGCGATCTTCGCCGCCACCTTGTCCGCAAACCCGGCGGGTGAGGCGAGGCCGGTTCCCACGGCCGTGCCGCCCTGCGCCAGCTCCATCAGCATCGGCAGCGTCATCTCGATGCGCGCAATGCCGTTCTCGATCTGCTTGGCGTAGCCGGAGAACTCCTGGCCCAGCGTGACGGGCGTAGCGTCCTGCGTGTGCGTGCGGCCGATCTTGATGATGTCCTTCCAGGCCTTCGCCTTCGCATCCAGCGCGTCGTGCAGGTGCTTCAGCGCCGGAACCAGCCGCCGCACCACTTCCTCGGCGCAGGCGATGTGCATGGCCGTCGGGAAGGTGTCGTTGGACGACTGGCTCATGTTCACGTGGTCGTTGGGGTGGATCGGCTTCTTGGAGCCCATCTCCCCGCCCAGCATCTCGATGCCCCGGTTCGAGATCACCTCGTTGGCGTTCATGTTGGACTGGGTGCCCGAGCCCGTCTGCCACACCACCAGCGGGAAGTGCTCATCCAGCTTGCCGTCGATCACTTCCTGCGCCGCGGCGATGATGGTCTCGCCCAGCTTCGGGTCCATCTTGCCCAGCGCCATATTGGTCTCGGCTGCGGCGCGCTTGACGATCCCCAGCGCCCGTACGATCGGGGCGGGCTGCTTTTCCCAGCCGATCTTGAAATTGCCCAGCGAACGCTCGGCCTGCGCGCCCCAGTACCGGTCTGAAGCCACCTCGATGGGGCCAAACGTGTCGGATTCGGTACGGGTGGGACCGGCCATGGGCGATTGCTCCTCAAATCAATGGCGAAGCCGATAGACCCAAGCGCCGCCGCGATCAACGGGCTCACGGCCCTCAACTTGGCTCAGAGGTACGCGGACAGCAGAAGCCAGAGATAGGCCCCGTAGGCCGCCAGCAGAACAAACCCCTCTGTCCGGCTCACGCGCCCGCCGGTCGTGGCGTGGAATGTCAGCAGCACGGCGGCCCCCAGCAGGAAGCCCCAGTCCCGTAGCCCGATGTCCGCAGGCGTTGCGATCGGGGCGACAACGGCGGTGACGCCGAGAATGCCGAGGATGTTGAAGATGTTCGACCCGACCACGTTTCCGAAGGCCACGGCGGGCCGTCCACGGGCCGCAGCAGCAACGGTCGCCACAAGCTCGGGCAGGCTGGTGCCTACTGAAACGATGGTCAGTCCGATCACCGATTCCGAAAGCCCCGCCGTACGCGCCAGCGAAACGGCGGCCCGCACCAGAAGATCGGCGCCGTAGACCAGCGCCGCAATCCCGCCTGCCACCAGCACAATCGCGAACAGCAGGCTGTCACGCGGCTTGGGCGCCTCGATCAGCACCTCGGCTTCTTCCTTATGAAGCTCCGCCGCCGGTCCGCCCTGGCTCTCCAGACGCCAGGCCAGCACAAGATAGCCGGCGAGAATGACCAGAAAACCGATCCCCACCGGCCGCGTAAAGCCACCCAGAAGCGTCGCCGCCGCAATCAGCAGGACGCTGGCGAACACCATGAACAGGCCGTCGCGCCGGACCGACGCGGCCTCGACCGGGATCGGCGTCACGATGGCGGCGATCGCAAACACCAGAAGGACGTTGGAAATGTTGGAGCCAACGACATTGCCAAGGGCGATACCGGGGGATCCCGCCAGGGCCGAGTTCAGGCTGGTCAGAAGCTCCGGGGTCGATGTGCCGACCCCGACCAGCACAAGGCCAATCAGGAGTTCCGACATCCCCAACCGGCGCGCCACGGCCACAGCGCCGCGAACGGTCGCTTCGCCTCCGCCTGCCAGAAGCAGCAGGCCGCCGACCAGCATCAGCGCGATTTCCATATAGCTCCGCCCCCGACCCTTGCCGCCGCTTTCCCGCGAGCGCATCTCGCCGCATTAAGTGTACGCAGCGCGCGCGTCCAGCACGTCGCAAACGCGGGAGCCGGAAACATGGAAACAGGATCGTGAGCGGGCTCGACTGGACCCGGGCGGGCAAGGTGAAGGCGCGTCTCGATCCCGCCGGCGGGCTGGAAGTGCATGTCGATGGCCTCACGACCCAGGCCAAATACTACAAGCCGCTGCTCCGCGAATTCTTTCGCAGGGACTTCCCGCCCGTGCGCCCGGCCTGGGGGGATTTCGAGGTCCATATCGCCATGGAGTACACGGGCGACCCGCCGCACATGGACCTCGACAATCTCGCCAAGGCGATACTCGACAGCATCTGCGGTACAGCCTTCCACGATGACAGTCAGGTGGCCCGCCTGCTCGTGGAGCGCAGGCCTGCGGACCGGGAAGGTGTCTGGATGCGCGCCGCGCCCCTCGTCCTGCCCTGAGGCCCGGTTCCCAAGCCATTGCGGGTGACGCAAAGGGAACTGGACGCCCGCCTGCGTCGGGAACCAAGTTCAATCTGCAGACGACGCGACCTGGTAGATCGGGCTCACGCACATTTGCCCGCTTTCAGATCGACAGGGCCTTCGTCCCTGTTAATCTCCCTCAATTCGGAAGACCGTACGGTGCGATACAGAATGGTCCGGCGGCTCCAGATCGGGAGAACGACCATGAAGAACCGCCTGCGCGGCGCGACAGCCGCCCTTGCCCTTTTTTCAGCCGCCGCAGCCTTCGCGCTACCGGCCCATGCCCAGCGCATCGGTGAGAATTCGGGCGTCCGCTTCGCCGAGCCCACGGGGCAGGTGATCGAAGGGCCGAAGCCCATCGCCGGAACCAAGGCGTTCGAAAGCCCCATTCCGTTCTTCAAGGACCTCGGACCCTGGGATCCCGCCTACAAGGCGCCGCGTACGTCGTTCGGCGCGCCGGATCTGCAGGGCGTCTGGTCCAACGCCTCACTCACCACCATGACCCGCAACTCCGGCCGCAACGCCAGCGTCGGCATCCAGACGCTTGTGATCCCGCCGGAGAAGATCAACGAGGCGCTCTCGCGCGCCGGCTACACCAAATCGCTCGAGGATAGCCAGAAGCGCACCGATCCCAACTCCGGCGTCTTCACCGACAAGGATGCAGACGCCGGCTACAACGCCTTCTGGATCGATCCCGGTTCGGAATGGGCCAAGGTCAACGGGGAATGGCGTTCGTCCTGGATTGTCGAGCCCGCCAACGGCCAGCTGCCTCTGTCGGCTGCGGGCCAGAAAGTCCGCGCCGCCCGCATGACGGCCGCGCGCGGCGTCAACAACACGGGCCCTGAAATCCGCACCATCGGCGACCGCTGCCTCCTGTCCTTCGCCAACCAGGGCGGGCCGCCGCTCAACAACGCCATGTACAACAACCATGTCGGCATCGTTCAGACGCCGACCCATGTCATGCTCGAGATCGAGATGAACCATGATGTCCGGATCATCCCGCTCCGGGATTCCGGCGCGGCGGCGCCGCCCGTTGGCGAGAAGATCAAGCCCTGGTTCGGCGACTCCATCGGTTGGTGGGAAGGCGACACGCTCGTGGTCGAAACGCGGAACCTGCACCCGATCCAGGCCGGCGGCTTCATGCCGATTTCTGAAAAGGGCAAGGTGATCGAGCGCTTCACCCGCGTCTCGGACCTGGAAGTCTTCTACGAATTCACCGTCGACGACCCGGTCTATTACACCCAGGCCTGGAAGGGCGAGATGCCGTTCCGCAAGTCGAAGGAAAAGGTCTACGAATACGCCTGCCACGAAGGCAACTACGCCCTCCCGGGCATCCTGCGCGGCATGGCCGAAGGCCGCGACACCTCCATCGAAGCCGAGGGCGAGTAGGGGCTTGCTCCCGCTCTAACGGCTGTCATTCCGGAAGCCGCGAAAGCGGCTATCCGGAATCCAGGGGACGCCAGCGCTGGATTCCGGGTCTGCGGCCCTGACGGGCCTCCGCCCGGAATGACAAGGGCCGGAGCGAGGAGGGAAGTCTGCGTCCCTACCCGATAGTCTCATCAAACATCAGCGCCCGCGCGTACTTCATCGGCGGCGAGCCGTGGGACAGCAGCCTGTCGTGACAGGTCTTCAACTCCGAAGGTCATGACCACACTCGCTGCATTTGACGACCGGTATCGGAATTGCCACCAGCCCGAACGCCCCGATACGCGGGCCGATAAAGAATGGCGACTTTCCGCACTGCCTGCACCGAACCGCTATAGAAATCAGAAACTGGAACGCGATGCAGGTCATCGCGTACGGGAACGAGGTGGAAATCGGAACCATCCGAAAGATGTTCGCCGCGATCAACGCGAAGAATGCCAATGCGGGCAACGCAGCACTATAGGGATACCATAAGAGCTTCATTTCTGAGGTTCCCCAACCGCATTGGATGGTGTCTGCTGGCCCATCTGTCGGGGCCGAATTGTAAGAAGAGTTCGAGTCCAAATAAAGGAGGCCATGGAGATGTCAATTTTCACAAAAGCTCTGCGCTCCTACGTCAAGGCAATATCGGTCATGTTGATTGTCTTGTTCTTTATTACTGTATATGTTGCACTCGCTCACGGATGGGATTTTGTGTTTAGTGATGATATTATAAAATTCGTGGCGAGATATGGATCGTTGCTGATTGTGTTATTGCCGGTAAGCCTGGGCGGCGCGTGGCTTCAGTCAATTTTCGAACGTAAGCGCGAAAGTCAAAAGGAGCCTTAGGCGCAATCGTTTTAACACAATTTGGGCTTGACGGAGTGCAGCGTGTCGGTCGGCAGCGAATAGCAGCAGAGCCACTGACCCTATTGTTGGCTCGGCCCGAGATTCATTCCGGATGTTTCGCGCGCCCTGTTGCCAGACGATTGGACTTCTCAGCCGATCGGCTCATCGAACATCAGCGCCCGCGCGTACTTCATTGGCGGCGAGCCGTGGGACAGCAGCCTGTCGTGATAGGTCTTGAGGCTGAAGTCCGCGCCCCAGCGTTGCTGCGCTTCGGCGCGAACGGCCTTGTGCTCGGTCCAGCCCACGAAATAGGTCGACAGCTGCGTTGAGCTCACGCGCACGCGGGTCCACTTGCCCGCCGCCTCGCGCTCTTCCTGAAAGGCGTCGCGCACCATGAAGTCCATGGTCTGCTCCTTCTCCCAGCCCTCGATGTGCACGCCCTGATCGAGAATGGCGTTGGAGATCACCCGCAGCGCCCATTTGAGGTTCACCAGACGGCGCAGCGGATCGCCGCCGCCATGCCCCGCCTCGATCATCAGGTCCTGCGCATAGACGCCCCAGCCCTCGATGAACGTACCGGACGACAGCACCGCCCGCAGCACGCCGGGATAGCGGTTGGAGTGCCACAGCTGCACATAGTGCCCCGGCATCGCCTCATGCACGGTCAGCTCGTTCAGCGAGCGGGAGTTGTACTCCCGCAGGAAGCTTTCCGTCTGTTCGTCCGTCCAGTCCGCCGGAATGGGCGAGATCGCATAGAAGGTGTCGAGCCTGCGATCCAGCGGCCCCGGCGAGTCGCAATAGGCCACCGAGACGCCCTGCTGGAATTTCGGCATCTCGATGATGTTCACCGGCGCGTCGGGCAGGGTGATGATGTCCTTCTCGCGCAGGAAGGCGGTTGTGTCTTCCAGCGTCGCGCGCGCCGCCGAGAAGATGTCCTCCCGCCTGGCATGATCCCGCGCTGCAATGTCGAGCGCATCGAAGATGGCCTTGCGGCGCTGCTCCGGGCTCGGCGCGTCGGGCAACGGCGAAGCGCCCGGCTGCGACCCCAGCACGCTTCTTGAGATGTCCCACATCTCGGCGGTCACGCGCTCAAGGTCGGCGTGAGCCGTCTTCATAAGCTCTGCGGGATTGGCTTCACCGCCCAGCGAGTAGGCCAGCTTCTTCGCAAACTTCACCGCGCCGACCCGGAAATCGCCCTGCGCCGCCGGAACCAGCTCGCTGTCGATCCCGCTCTGGTGTTCCGCCACAGCGGCCTTGGCCGTTTCCGCCGCCGCCGACAGACGCGCGCGATCCTCAGCTCCAAGCTGGTCTGCCTGCGCGAGGATCAACCCGTCGATGATCGAGACCACGCCGCCATGCTGCGCCGCATACGTCTCGGCATGCACCTTCGGCACGCGCGTCCTGTCGAGCGCCCCGCGCGTCTGGGCCAGAAACTCCGGCAGCTTCTCCATGCGCGAGGCTGCATTCAGCAGGCGCTCCGGCAGCGGCGCAAAATCCCGCGCCATGAGCGAATAGAGCGCGCCGCCCGCCTGGTCCGAATAGCGCAGCGGGTCCCACGCCCATGATTGCAACTCGGCGTCATCGAACCCGTCAGACGCCAGCGAGTTGGCCAGCAGCGCCGCATCGACCTGGTTCTCGCGCGACAGGGCCGAACGGTCGATGGTCGCAAGCCCGTCCAGCGCCTCCTTCGTAACCGCGTTGCGGGAGGCGCGCCCGGCGGCGGACACGTCTGTCAGTTCGCCGTCGAAGGCATGATCGCCCAGATAGGTCGCAAATCCCGGACTGGTGCGCGCGCTGTTCTTCAGCCACGTCTCGCCAAGCGCCTTGAAGGCCTCGTCAGCCGATCCGCCCGCAGGCGCAGAGCCGTTTCCGCATCCCACCAGCGGCGCCAGCGCCGCAGAAGCTGTCAGTGCAAGCGCGCCGCGCCGGGTAAGCTGTGACATGGCGGGCGGCTCCACACGATTGACGGGACCCGGTCACGCCTGTTCGACGATGACCTCCTGCCAGTTATTCATGCACGGACCCGTTGTCGAGAGAAACGCCACATCGGCGGCGTCCCGGCCGACGCCAATGCGAACCATCCCGTCGACATGGGCGAGCCGGGTCGGATCGACCAGCCACCAGCCGCCATCGAGAAACACCTCGAACACGGCATGGAAGTCCGGCGGCTGCAACTTGAAGGCATAGGCGCTTACCGCCCGGGCCGGGATGTTCAGCGCCCGGCACAGCGTGATCCCCAGATGGCTGAAATCCCGGCAGACGCCCGCCCGGTCCACGAAGGTCCGCTCCGCCGTCGTCTCGGCGTTGCTGACGCCGGGGGTGTAGTCGACATGCGTGTGGATCCACTCCAGCACGGCATGCACCCGCGCCGCGCCATCCGTCAGCCGCCCGAACTCGCGGTGGGCGAACAGCGCGAACTTGTCGGACGGGCAATAGCGGCTGGGCGTGAGGTACTGAAGCACTTCCTGCGGCAGCTCGACCCACCTGTACTGGCGGGCAGACGCTGGCAGTTCGATCCTTTGGCCGTTGTCGACCATGGCGTCATAGACGATCCGCGCCTGACCGGAAAACACCGCCCGGAACCGCCGCTCGCCCCGCTCGTCCGGCCGGTCCTGCACGATGGGCGTGTAGGGCTCGATCGACAGCATTTCGGAAAGGATGGTCTGATCCGGACAGACCGACGCCTGGATCGAGACGATGGCTTCGGTCCCCTCCGGGAAGGTGTAATCGAGGGTCGCGCGGACGTGCAGGCGCACCAGGGTCTCCAGATATTGAGGGCGAGACCAGTTCGCGGTCCGGACCGAAGCGGCTGCGCTTCAATCCGGCGGGTGCGAATCGGTCCTGTCTCGGGCGTGTGAAGTCTCAGACGGGTAGTCCGGAATCACGTACCCGGTGTGACGCATGCAGGCGGCACAGCGGATTTGATCCGGTCGGTACGGCGGGTCTTGGCAGGCTTCAGCGCAGAATGCGCGGGGCTGAAACTGGTTCCTACACGATCCGGACGATCCATGGCGCTTTTCCTCGGGTTGTGATTTTTTGCGGGAATGGCTCGCGAGGTGGACGAGAAAAAGAAGCGCAAGGCGCAGCGCATCCTGCGCCGCGTGGCCGAGCGCGCGCAGGACAGTCCCAAGCCGCTGACGGACTGGGAGAAGGAGTTCGTCCAGGGCGTCGGCGAGCGTCTGGAAACCTACGGCTCCGCCTTCCGGGATCCGGGCAAGGGGCGGCTGGAAGAGGCGCTCTCCGTCCGCCAGACCCACATCATGCGCCAGCTCGACAAGAAAACCCGCAAGGCGGTTGCCGAAGCCCCCGCAAAACCCGACGGCTCTCCGCCGCCAGCGAACGACAGACCAAAGCGCAGCGGCTTCAAGCGCAAGAGTCCGCTGAACACCTCCAAGATGCGCGCCACCAAAGCCACGCGCAGCGGCCGTGACGAGACTCCGGAGGCCCTCGAGCCCGAACCTCCGCCGCGCCCGTCTGGTCCGCCTGTCCTCCGGGTGGTCCGGGGCGGCAAATCCTGAGGCGTTTCAACACGGCGCGGTCGGACCCCTGCCGCCAAACCTTGCGTTGGCCGCCGCGCCGGGTGAAGCTGGCGGCAACGGAGGATGGGATGCGGGCCAGTCTCAAGACGGATTTCCTGAAATCGGCGGGTGCTGCCCTGTGCGCAGCCCTTGTGCTTGGGGCCAGTTCTGCAGGACCCGCGCAGGCCCAGCAGGTCCGTGATCCCCTCGGCGGCCAGTTTGGCGCGATCGAGGTGGCTCTCTCGCCCAAGGCCGCCCTGCTGGACACCGAAATGCTGGCCGGCCAGTTCGCCGCCATCAAGCCGCAGCGCCCGGGGGTGGTCGACACCTACGTCCTGTCGATGTCGCTGTGGAACGATCCCGTCTTCGAGCGCGAGGCGACCGAAGCTGGCAAGGTGCTCGCCCAGCGCTTCGACGCCGATGGCCGCATCTTGCTCCTGTCCGCCGGAAAGGGGTCCGGCGCCCGGACGCTCCCCGCCGCCAGCCCCGACAACATCAACGCCGCCCTCGGCAAGATCGGGGCGAGTATCGATCCGCAGGAAGATCTGGTCGTGGTCTTCCTGACCACACATGGCGGTCCGGACGGCACGGCGGCCATCCAGGAAAAGAACCGCATGGGCGGCGGGCTGAAGCCCTCCCACCTGCGCAACTCCCTGAACGGGGCTGGCATCCGCAACCGGGTGGTCATCGTTTCGGCCTGCTTCTCCGGCCACTTCATCCTGCCGTTCTCGGACGCCTTCACCGCCGTCTTCACAGCAGCTGCGGCCGACCGCTCGTCCTTCGGCTGCCAGCCAGAGAATGACTGGACCTATTTCGGGGACGCCCTGTTCAACCGTGCGCTTCGCGGCGGTTCGGGCCTTGAGGCTTCGTTTGACGCCTCCCTGAAGACCATCGCGAAATGGGAAGACGATCTCTTCAAGGCATGGGCCGCCAAGCCCCCCGCCCAGAAGGCGCGCGAGCCGGAGCCGGTTCCCTCCAACCCGCAGAAGCATGTGGGCGACGCTGTCGCGCCGATTCTCGCCAAGGCCGAGCGCTACGGGCTGGCGGTACAGTGCGCGGGGCAGGCGACCTTCGCCCTGAGGGAGATCGACGCTGGCAAAGCGCTCGACAACGTGCCGGAACCGGCGGTCCTGCAGAACCTCAAGGCCGACTTCGAAACCCGCGCCGCCCAGTTCGCCATGCTGGTCAAGCGCACGCCCGACGAAACCGCCAAGGCCATCGCTGCCGCTGCGAAATCCTCGTCAGCCACCGGCGCAACGGGCTGCCTGACAAAGGCGGATTAAAGGTGCTTGTCATCCTCGGGACCAGCCCGAAGACGACACCGCATGGGGCAGCAGTTTGCTGAGCCCTCCAAAGGTCCCGGAACCTTAAGCCCGCTTCGCCAGCAGACCGTCCTTCACATACCGCTTGGCCCATTCCGGCAGCAGGCAGGAATAGTCCTTCGGCAGGTTCAGCGCCTCGTCCTGCTTCAGCATGCTCCAGTAGGCGATGCGCTGGCGCGGCGGCAGGACGCCCAGATAGCTCTTCAGCGTCAGCTCGGCCGGATAGTCTCCGCCGAACAGGTCCTCGATCAGCGTGTCCGGTTCGCCCAGCGACGGCGGCTCGCTGCGGGTGAGCATCTCGGCGGAGTTCAGCGGCGGCAGGTCCAGCGCCTTCGCGTAGACCGCTTCCAGCCATCGGCTCCAGCCAGGAAGCTGGTGCTCATTGCGCACGGCCTTGCCGGCGGCGTCGCCCTGTGCATCGCGCCAGACCTTGTCGCCAATCAGCCGGTCGAACAGCAGCCGGTATTCTTCCAGCGTCGTCGCCTGCAGGCAGGTGCCGACCAGCGCGACGTGGTTGATGCCGAAGATGCGGGTCTCGGGCGCGCCCGTGAACAGCGTCAGCAGCGGCAGGCCATAGCAGGCCGCCTCCATCATCGAGGTCGATGACACGAACGGATAGCTGTCGACATAGATGTCGGCGGCCTCGAAATAGACCTTCGGATTCTTCTGCTCGGCCAGCGACACGATACGCCCGCCGCATTCCTCATTGGCGCGCTTCCAGTCGTCGCGCTGGGCGCCGCCGCCAACAACCAGCAGCCGGGCGTTCGGGTGCCTGGCCAGGACCGGCGAATGCATGCCCGCGAAGGTCATGCCGTTCACGGTGCGATACTTCACGCTGCGCGCGGCAGACACGATCAGCGTCTCCGCAGGGTCAATCCCGATCTCGGCCTTAGCTTCTTCGCGCGTGCGCGTGCGGCTGATCGGCTCGACCAGCGTCGGCATCAGGATGTTGCGCTCGGTCGCAATGCCGCGGCGGTTGATGGAGATCTCCTGCGCGGCGTCCCGCAGGTTGATGTCGAGATGAACGACGCTCGATCCCAGCCAGAACAGGTGGTCGGCATGGTTCAGCAGCATGACTGGCGGATACTTCTCGGTCTCGGCGAAGGCGATCGAGGGGATCACGTCGTCGCCGTGGACGTGCAGCACAACCGCGTCATGGTTGCGCGACAGCCGGCGCAGCTTCTTCGCCCAGTCCAGCAGCCCGCCGGGTGTGTGGTTCAGCTGCTGGATGCGCTCGCCGAAGGTCTGGCGCACGAAGGCGGGGATTTCGCCGGCATGCTGCGTCAGGATCAGCGAGTGCTCGCGCGAGGCGTCGGCCTTCACCCACTGGCAGATCATCTTGGTGTGCCCGCCAACCGCCGCCAGATGGGTTGCGACGTGGACGACTTTCTCGATCTTCGGCTTGCGCTGGAAGACGGGCGCGCCATCGGCCATCCGCCTGCCAACCGTATTCAGGATCTTCTCGAGCCGCGGACTCCAGAAGACGCCTGCATGGTTCTGGATCGCCAGCTGGGCCGCCACGGACGCATGGACGGCGGCAGCCGCAAGCTGGTTGCGCCCGAGGCAGGCTTCCGCCTTGGTCGCATGCACATTCAGCGCGGCGAAGTTGGTCTGGATCCGCTGGCTGGCCGGAGGGTTTTCGATGAGGACAGGGGCGTCGCCCATCAGGATGGCTGTACTCATGGGGTTGTCCTCCCGGAGGCGGCGGTGAAGCGCGCCAGTCGCGAAATCAGGATGTCGGAGCACTTGTCACGGATGCGCCGGTAGTTCGGCAGCGTCCAGACAGCCGCCGCAATCGCGGCGAGGTAGACGAAGCCTGCCGCCGCTATGGCGACAACGTCCATCACCAGACCCAGATGTTCCGTGGCGAAGCGAAGGCCAAGCCCCACGGCGATGGCGATGACCGAAGGCGGCGCCACGGTCATGTAGATGTCGGTCATCTTCAGGCTGGTGCCGCGAATGGCCAGCTTGAAGCAGGGCCAGAAGGTCAGCCACATCGCAACGCCATAGCAGAGAGCAAGCCCCGTCGCGCCAAAGGGCAGGCCAATGAAGAAGGCGACGATATAGACCGGCGTCGAATAGAGCGACCAGCGGAACATGCGGTCGGTTCGGCCGGTCGAGACATAGATCAGCTCGGTGGTGTTCATCGGCGTCGCGGGGATCATTGAGATCACCAGCGCAGCAAAGATCAGTTTCGATTCATCCCAGCCTTCGCCCATCACGATCTCGATGATCGGACCGGCGCCGCCGCCCAGCAGCGCGGCAAGCCCGCCGCCGACCAGCGTGATGACCGCCAGTCCGTCGAGGTAGGCCTGGCGCCAGCGCGGCGGATCGGACTGCAGCCGTCCGAGGGCTGGCATCAGCGCATAGCTGATCGGCCCATCCACGAATTTCAGCGGCGTTTGCAGAAGGGTCTGCGCGCGGGAATAGAAGCCCAGCTCCGTCGTGCCCCAGCGCCAGCCGATCATGGCTGAATCCAGCTGGCGTCGCACGAAGTTCATCAGGGAGTAGCCCATCATGTTCGCGCCGAAGACCATGGAGGAGCGCGTGCCGGCCCAGGTCCGCGGCCAGTGCGGGCGCCAGTTGCAGGCCAGCCAGGACAGGATGGTCGAGAGCGCCGCCGAGACCCACGCCTGCACCACCAGCGACCAGTAGCCGAGATCCGTCAGCCAGGCCGCCAGAACGCCAGCCACGACGCCGGCAATCTGGGCGACAAGCGTGATCCCCTGCGCATCACCCCAACGCATCTGCCGGGTGAGCAGGGTATGATGGATCGTGCCCAGGCAGCCGAGGATCGTCTGGCCGGACAGCGCGATGACCAGCCATGTCACGCGCGGCTCGTTGAATGCCATCGCCGACAAGGGGGCCACGGCGCAGGCAAACAACGCTGCCAGTACGCCGCCGCCAAGAGCGATAAGGAACAGGCCGGATGCGGTGTCCTGATCCAGCTTCTCGCGCTGGATGGCCGCAGCGCCGATGCCCATGTCGGTGAACAGCGTGATCAGGTTCAGCGTCGTCCAGCCGAGAACGACAAGGCCGAAATCATCCGGCATCAGCAGCCGCGCGAGGACGAACGTCGATCCGAGCTGCATCACCAGCCGGATCACCTGCGCGCCGATGGCGATCGCGCCGCCGCGAAGCGTACGCGAGCCGATCGAATCGGCCAGGTGCTCGGTCGACAGCGCGCGGGCGTTGCGTTCAGCCCTGGAGAGTTTGCGCGCTGGTTCGGTCATGTCCGGATCGGTCTCAGGCGGCCTGCCGCATCTGCGTGGCCGCGATCAGCGTGTCGGTGACCTTGCGGATTTCCTCGTCCGTCATCTGCGGATAGAGCGGCAGGACGATGGTGCGGTCCTGACAGGCCTCGGACTGGGTCAGCGGCATGGCCAGGGGCCGGTTCGCGTAGACGTCTTCACGGTGAGCGCACATGATGCCGCGGCGGGTCGAGACGCCGGCGTCCAGCATGTACTGCATCACCGCCCTCTGGTCCGCGCCTTCCGGCAGACGGACACAGAAGCTCTGGAAGTTCGAACGGCCGAACACGGGCTCCTGCGGCAGGCCAATCCACTGGGCCTTCGACAGTTGCTCCATGTACATCGCGGCGATCTCGCGGCGGCGCTCGACGATACCGGGCAGCCGCTTCAGCTGCTCACGGCCCACGGCGGCCTGGATGTCCGTCATGCGATAGTTGTAACCCATCACAGGGTGCGTCTCGAAGATCACCTGGGCCGAGCCATGGCGGACGGTATCGGGAACCGACATGCCGTGCTGGCGCAGCAGGCGGAACTGCTTCGCCCAGTCTGCATGAGGGGTCGTGATCATGCCGCCATCGCCGGTCGACATGATCTTGCGCGGATGGAACGAGAAGACAGCAGCGTCGCCGCGGCAGCGTCCGATCTTCTCCCACTCGCCTTCCCACTCGATCTCCGAGCCGACGGCGCAGGCCGCGTCCTCGATGACCTTCAGGTTGTGCTTGCGCGCGATGGCGACGATGGCCGCGAGATCCGCGGGCATGCCCATCTGGTGCACCAGCAGGATCGCCTTCGTCTTCGGCGTGATGGCGCGCTCGATCAGGGCAGGGTCGATGTTGTGGGTTGCGGCCTCGACATCCACGAACACCGGCGTTGCGCCGCAATAGGCGACCGAATTGGCCGTCGCGATGTAGGAGTGCGAAACCGTGATGACTTCATCGCCGGGCGAGACGCCCGCAACGATCAGCGCAAGATGCAGGCCGGTGGTGCAGTTGGAGACCGCGACTGCGTCTTCTGCGCCCGTATAGGCCGCGAATTCCTTCTCGAACGCCGCAACTTCCGGACCTTGCGTGATCCAGCCGGAGAGGATGACGCGCGAGGCCGCATCGGCTTCGCGCTGGTCCATGACAGGTTTGATGATCGGGATCATGAGTTGAACCGGTCCTTGTTGTCTTCCCACCACTTCACGAAGCGCGTCAGGCCGTCCTCGAGGCTGACCTCAGCCTTGAAGCCCAGCAGGCGCTCGGCCTTCTCCGTCGAGGACAGGCGGCGCGAAACCGCGTTGACCTTCCGCTCCGGGCCGTACTCGGGAACCATGTCCTTCGGCGCGCCCATCACCTTCATGGTGGCGGCGGCCAGCTCGTTCAGCGAAGTCTCGACGCCAGAGGCGATATGGAACACCTCATCCGTCGCATCCGACTTCAGGCCCAGAACGTTGGCGCGGGCGAGGTCCTCGACATAGATGAAGTCCATCGAGGTGGTGCCGTCGCCGAGGATCAGCGGCGCGATCCCCTGGTTGATGCGCTGCACCCAGCGGACCAGAACCTCGGTGTACTTGCCTTCCACGTCCATGCGCGGTCCGTAGACGTTGAAATAGCGCATCGCGACATAGTTCAGGCCGTACATGTCGTTGTAGGAGCGCAGCAGGCCCTCGAGCATCACCTTGGATGCGCCGTACCAGGTGCGGTTGTTGTAGGGGTGGTGGCTCTCGGTCGTCGGGAAGGTGTCCGCGAGACCGAGGATCGAGGCGGAGGAGGCGGCCAGCACCTTCTTCACGCCCTGTTTGTGGGCGGCGTCAACGACGTTGAACGTGCCCATGTTCATCACTTCCATCGCCTCGCGCGGATCGGCGGCGCAGGCGGTGATGCGGATGGCGGCCATGTGGACGACAGCGTCCATGCCCTCGGTGACGCGCAGCACGGCGTCGGCGTCCCGGATGTCGCCCTGCACCAGCTTCACGCGCTCGTCCTTCAGCGCGTTCTCGAGGTTGCGGGTCGTGCCGCGGCTCATGTTGTCGAAAATGACGATCTCGGCGGGCTTCTCGGTCGCGAGCAGCTGGTCGATGGTTGTGGAGCCGATGAGGCCTGCGCCTCCGGTCACAAGTATGCGCGCACCCTGAAGGTTCATTGTCCCGTCACCCTGTCCACCACGGCGCCCGGCGAGCATCCATGGCCCGCAGGGTCGCCTGTTCGTCCGGTTGTCCTGCACGGCCCGCAAGAAACGGGCCGTGCGTTAGTCATCGATCTCAGGCCGGCTCGGCGACCTTTGCCAGCGAGGTCACGGCCTCGACGACGACCGCTTGCTGGTCGGCTGTCAGTTCCGGGAACATCGGCAGGGAGAGGACTTCGTTCGCGGCCTTCTCGGCGTGCGGGAACTGGCCCTGCTTGTAGCCGAGGAAGTCGAACGCCGGCAGCGTATGCAGCGGGAAGGGATAGTGGATCCCTGTCGAGACGCCCTTCTTGGTGAGCTCCTCGATCCAGCGTGCGCGCTCTTTCGTGCGGATGGCGTAGACGTGGTAGACGTGGCGGCGGTCGGCCGCTTCGGTCGGGATCACGACGTCAGACCCGGCGAACATCTCGGCGTAGCGGGCGGCTGCCGCGCGGCGCATCTCGGTCCACTTCTCGATGTACTTCAGCTTCACCCGCAGCACGGCGCCCTGGATGCCTTCCAGGCGCATGTTGTAGCCGATGATCTCGTGGTGGTACTTCTTCTCGGCGCCCCAGTCGCGCAGCATGCGGACCTTGCGGTTGATCTCGGCATGCGGCGTCACGGTCATGCCGCCTTCGCCAGCGGCCCCCATGTTCTTGCCCGGATAGAACGAGAACCCGGCGGCGTCGCCGATCGAGCCCGCGCGCTGGCCCCGGTATTCGGCGCCGTGCGCCTGG
>CAYOWK010000074.1:0-15075 GCA_964407665.1 uncultured Rhizobium sp.
AGCGACTTGGCTTCTTCAACCGTGATGACGCCTTCCTTGCCGACCTTCTCCATGGCGGTGGCGATCATTTCGCCGATCTCGGTTTCGCCGTTGGCGGAGATGGCGCCGACCTGGGCGATCTCCTGGCTGGTCGAGACTTTCTTGGAGTTGGTTTTCAGGGTTTCGACGACCTGGAGAACGGCTTTCTCGATGCCGCGCTTGAGGTCCATCGGGTTCATCCCGGCGGCGACGCGCTTCATGCCTTCACGGACGATGGCCTGGGCGAGAACCGTGGCGGTGGTGGTGCCGTCGCCGGCGACGTCGTTGGCCTTGGAGGCCACTTCGCGCAGCATTTGTGCGCCCATGTTCTCGAAGCGATCCTCGAGTTCGATTTCCTTGGCGACGGTCACGCCGTCCTTCGTGGTGCGCGGGGCGCCGAAGGATTTCTCGATCACGACGTTACGGCCTTTGGGGCCGAGCGTGACTTTCACGGCGTTGGCGAGAATGTCGACGCCGCGGAGCATTTTCTCGCGGGCGTCGGCGCTGAATTTGACCTGCTTGGCAGCCATGTATCAGTTACCTTGAATCTGGATTTGAATGGGGCGGAAGAAAAGCGGACTAGGCGGCGGCCTTCTTGGACTTGGTCGCCTCGACGATGCCGAGGATGTCGCTTTCCTTCATGATCAGCAGCTCTTCGCCGTCGATCGTGACTTCCGTGCCGGACCACTTGCCGAACAGCACGCGGTCGCCAGCCTTGACGTCGAGCGCCACGCGCTTGCCGGCGTCGTCAAGCGCGCCCGGGCCAACGGCGATGACTTCGCCTTCCTGGGGCTTTTCCTTGGCGGTGTCGGGGATGATGATGCCGCCTTTGGTCTTGGAGTCCTGGGCGACGCGGCGAACCACGACGCGATCGTGAAGCGGACGGAACGGCATAAGGGCAGTCTCCTTGGAATTCGGTCTGTTGCAGTTCGAAATTTTGCTGTCGCCTCGCGACCCGTGGAGGGCGTTAGCACTCACCCCGGCAGATTGCTAGCGACGAGCCGCAAGTAACGCTCGCCCGGCAGGCGTTCAATCCCCCGGACAACCCGATCTGAAAAAAAATCGGGGGCTGGCCCGCAAGGAAAGGAACCACGAAGTGGCTGGCAGCCGCACTTCGAGAGTGCTGCTAATATGCTGATTTCAATTGGAAAACCGTTGACGGCGCTGCGGGATACTTCAGCATTTGCCCATTGGCAAGCGCGAAAGGACGACGTGTTCATGACGGTTTCCAGCGATTTCCGGGCCCGGCTGTCGGGCGCCACCCTGCTGACCGCCGAGGTGCTCTATTATCTGCCGGACCATCCCAGCGTCCTGCAGTCGTTTGCCTGGCAGACCATGGACATGGCGCCTCGCTTCCCCCGTCTGGCCGCCTTCCTGGATCACTGGCGGCGCGAGATCGACGCTATCGTTCATTCGGTGACGATCTGCCATCAGGACGGTGTGGCGCCCCGCCGGTTCCGTACGGTGGATGAAGTGTTCAGGATGCACTGACCGGCTCGGAGCCGGGCCGTCAGCGCCACCGCAGCGGCTGGCGGCCGGCATCCTCGAGCGCCGGGCCGGGCCCGAACCGCTGAACCAGATAAACGGCAAGAGCGGAAGCCACCAGCGTCGCCGCCCCGGCCTCGTACGACCCGGAAAGCTCAAGAATCAGGATTGCGGCCGCAAATGGCGCGTCAACGATGACCGCCAGCGCCACACCCATCGCCAGAACCCCGAAGAAGACCTGTGCGGTCGCTGCATCGCCAAACGCGAGACCAAGCGGAACGCCTATGGCCGACCCGAACATGCCCGCGATGAACAGCACCGGCGCGATGGGGCCGCCGCCAAAACGGCAGGACAGGCACAGCGCTGTGGCCATCAGTTTCACGGCGACGAGGACGAGCATGTAGCTCGCGCCATAGCCGCCGCCGAGACCGGCCGACAGCGGCGCGAAGCCCAGCCCGACCACGGGTGGGAATCCCACCGCAAGTATGCCCATCCCGAGCCCGCCGATGGCGGGCAGGGCCCAGATCGGGATGCGGGCCTTGTGCGCCGCCTCGGTGACACGGCCAGGCATCCACGTCAGCGTCCGCATGCAGGCCCAGGCGAGTGCGGCGAACGGCGCCGCAAGCAGGACGGCGGCGATGTGGAAGGCCACAGGCGCGGCGGCGATCTCGGGAATGTCGATAACGGGAGTGGGCGAGGCCGCGCGCGCGAGCAGCCAGCCCGTAACCGCAGCCAGGGCAAGCGGGCCCACCGAAGCAAGGCGGAGGCCCGGCGCCATCAGCTGGCGGGCGATGAGCACGGCGGCGATTGGAGCGTGCAGGGCGGCTGCGAGACCCGCTGCGACGCCCATCACGACGAGGCGGCGGCGGTGGGCCACATCCAGTCCGAATAGCCGGCCCGGCAGGAGGCCCAGCGAGGCTCCGAGATGCATCGCGGTGGCTTCCCGTCCGGTGCTTGCGCCAGATCCGAGAGAGAACACCGTCACGAGCGCGGACAGGAAGCTGTCGCCCAGACTGAGCGTGGTTCCCTTCACGGACGTGCGCAGCCGGCGGGCGGCGACGAGATCCTCGATGCCGTAGGGCCGTGGGTTGGGCCCCCATCCTGCGGCCATGCCTGCGCGAAGCAGCCCCGCAACGATGAGGCCGCCAACTAGCGGCACGATCAACCGGTGCAGCCAGGACATCTCCACGAGCCGGGCGGTCAGGCGCGCGCCTGCGGCTCCATAGAACAGGAACTCGCCCAGCGAGATGAAGGTGCGCAGCGTGACGACGGCTCCGCCAGCCAGAAGGCCGACCGCAATCGCCAGCAGCCACAGGATGAGACCATCCCTGCGCGGCCGTGGCAGGATTTCCCCAGAGGGGCGAAGTACCTCGCGTGACATGCTGGGATTTCTGGACCTTCAGAGGCTGCGGTCAAGCGCGCGCCTGCGTCCGGAGGCCAATGCAGGGCCCTGAATGCATTAAACTTCGGGAAGGTGGCGCAACGGCTCCGCCGGATCGGCCTGTTGCATACCGGGTGCAAAGACTGGGAGAAGGAGGAACAGGCGCAGGCAACGTGCGCCAGAGGGAGACGACATTGGCTCATATCAACCGGCGCGGCTGGATGGCTGGCGCAGCAGCGCTGGCGGCAAGCGCCTGCGCGCATGGTCCAGCTGGCCGCGAGGCGCCGGGAACCCTGTATGTCCTCGGCTCAAAATCGCTCATGCGGGTCGATGCGCTGTCCGGTGAGGCGGTGGAGCTTGTCGGGCCCGTTGTCCGCGGCAACGCCGTCAATGACGGCATCGCAATCGATCGCACCGCTGGGCTGATCTACTGGTCCAACATGGGCCGTGCGTCAGAGTCTGATGGAACGATCTGGCGCTGCGACATGGATGGCAAGAACGTCAGTCTCGTCGTCGAGTCCGGTCAGGCTTTCACGCCCAAGCAGATCAAGCTGCATGATGGCTGGCTCTACTGGTCGGATCGCGAAGGCATGGCGGTCAAGCGCGTGAACCTCGTGTCCCGGAAGATCGAGACGCTGGTGGTGACCGGCAAGCCGTATGACGCCGACAAGGGCGACCAGACGCGCTGGTGCGTTGGGATCGCCATCGATGCGGCGCGCGGACGGCTCTACTGGTCGCAGAAGGGTGGCGACGACGCGAACCAGGGCGTGATCCGCCGCACGCGCATCGCTGTCCCGCTGGACGCGAACCTCGCCAGCCGGCCCGACATCGAAACACTGTTCAGCGCCCTGCCGGAGCCCATCGACCTCGATCTCGATGAGGACGCCAACATGCTCTACTGGACCGACCGGGGCGACAATACCGTCTCACGGGCCCAGTTGCGCGACGGAGCCGGACTCCAGCGCGAGGTGCTTGTGCGTGGCCTGAAGGAAGCCATTGGCGTGTCCCTCGATCTGCGCAACAGGCGCATGGCCTACACCTCGCTCGGCGGCGAGATCGGCGTCGCTGGCATGGATGGCGGCAACGCCCGCCTGATCGCCGAGGGCAAGGGCCTTCTGACGGGAATCGCCTGGGGATGAAGGCTCATCCCTTCGAGGCGTGAGCATCGCGGGCGGTCTGGACGCGCTCCTTCGTCTCGGCGGGCCACAGGTCGTCTGAGTTGAAGTACTCTGGAACAGCGGGCACGCCTTCCGGAAGGACAACCCACGGGCGCTTAGTCGTGGTGAAGATGTGCACGTCCGGCGCGATATCGTGCGGCAGGTCCAGCGTGCCGGTGCGCAGGAAGGCGATGGCCTTGCCGGAGCCGGAATAGTGGCTCCAGACCGCCACCTGGCATTTCGGGCAGCGGTGGATTTCCTGGCCTTTTCCGGACGCGGACGGAGTTAGGACAGGCTCGGGCGCTGCGCCCGTCAGCAGGATGCGGTCGGGCTCGATCATCGCGTTGATGACGAACGCCGATCCGGTCTCGCGCTGGCACCAGCTGCAATGGCAGCAGTTCGTCCAGATGGGGCGGGACGTCAGTTCATAGCGGACGTATCCGCAGGCGCACCCACCGTGCATGGCGTTCCCCGTTCAGTAAGCCCCGGTCGACAACTCAGGCCGACAAAACGGAATAGAGGATCATGACAAGACCTGCGAGGCCAACCACGAAGGCGAGGCCGCGCACATAGGGCACGCCGAACGCATAGAGCGGAACGTAGGCGATGCGCGCGCCCAGATAGAGCTGGGCGCCCAGCGTGGGCATGACCGGATCCACGCCCGCAACGTGTGCGATCAGGACGGCTCCAATGAAGAGCGGCAGTGTCTCGAAGAGGTTCGCCTGCGCGCGGCCGAGACGGCCCGCCATCTTGCCTGGCGGCGGCATGTCCTCATCGCGCGGGCTGGCGTTCCACTTCATGCCATACTGCTTGGTGCGCGCGCCGGCTGCGAGGAAGATCTGGACGATCGCAAGCACGATCGTCCAGCCGAGGATCTGAAGCATGGGCGTCATCGTTTCAGTCCTGGTTCCGGAGCAGTCTGGCGCTCGTGTCGAGGCTCAGTAGTAAACGTCCTTGGCGGCGCCGTCATAGTCGCGCAGGTCGTCCGTGCGGCCCTCTTTCACTTTAAGGGCCCACTCCGGATCCTGCATCAGCGCGCGGCCAACGGCGACCAGATCGTACTCGCCCTTCGCCAGCCGCTCGACGGCCTCGTCGATCTTGCCCTTGGCCGAACCCTCGCCCTTGAAGGACGCGGTGAACTCGGACGACAGGCCGACGGAGCCCACCGAGATGGTCGGCAGGCCGGAGAGTTTCTTCGTCCAGCCCGCGAAGTTGAGGCCCTTCTCGCCATCGATCTCCGGGAACTCCGGCTCCCAGATGCGGCGCTGCGAGCAGTGGATGCAGTCGACGCCAGCGTCGACCAGCACCTTCAGAAGGCGCTCAAGCTCCTGCGGGGTGGTGGCGAGGCGCGCGGCATAGTCGGACGACTTCCACTGCGAGATGCGGATGATGATGGGCAGGTCGCCGACAGCCTTGCGGCAGCGGCGGATGACCTCGGCGGCGAACTCGGCGCGCTTCTCGATGGAGCCGCCAAAGCGGTCCTCGCGCTGGTTGGTGCGCTCCCACAGGAACTGGTCGATCAGATAGGCGTGGGCGCCGTGCAGCTCGATCATGTCGAAGCCCAGACGTGCGGCGGCGGCGGCGCTCTCGGCGTAGGCTTCCGCCATGTCGAGGACGTCTGCTTCGGACGGCGCTTCGGCGAACGGTTTGCCGGTCAGCGAGAGACCCGACGGGCTGTCGGAGGGGGCGTCCGGGAAGGGGCCCTGGCCAGGCTTGCGGGCAGCGCCGAGGTGCCAGATCTGCGGAGCGATGCGTCCGCCCGCTGCGTGGACGGCGTCGGCGACCTGCTTCCAGCCATTGAGGGCTTCAGGCGTGTAGAAGTTCGGAACGTCGGTATAGGGCGAGGAGGCCGGGCGGCGCGTGACCGTACCCTCGGTGATAATCAGGCCGACTTCCGCGGCGGCGCGACGCTGGTAGTAGCCGACATTGTTGGCGTTAGGGACGCCGCCGGGCGAGTGGTTGCGGGTCATGGGGGCCATGACAATCCGGTTCTTGAGCGTCACGCCCTTGAGCGTGAAGGGCTGGAACAGCGGCGTGACGTCAGTCATTCGGAACTCCGGTAATCCTGTATGTGCATCGAGACATGGACGTCCGCCCTGACGCCGTCAATGCGGCGCGCAGAACACGCGGGCTAAACTGTGCGGGCAGCCTGGCTCCTGTCGGCGAAATAGGCGGCCGCCACGATGACAAGATAGGTCGCCAGCGCCATGCCGCCCATCTGGAGCGGAATGTCCTCCAGCGGCGTGAAGAGGGCCGTGATCTGCACGGCCAGCAGAAGCAGCACGAACGCGGCGGCGGGCCATGCGGATAGCCCGGCTGCCTGCCGCGATGCGCCCCAGAACAGGGATGCCATGGCGATCAGCCCGATCTCGACGGCCTGTTCCGCGACGTCGAGGTTCCACAGACCAAAGCCCGCGAGCGGCCCGCCCGGCCAGAGCAACAGGTCGGGCCTGTGGACAACGAGGTCCAGCAGCCAGTGGGAGAAAACGACAGCGCCGATCATGACGGCTGGCGATGACGGAAGCCGCAGCAGCCAGCGCGCGGCGGCGAACGCCGCCAGCGACCACAGAGCGGCTGCAGGCAGGGAGTGGGTCCAGGGCATGTGGCCCAGCACCAGCGGACTTCCCGGCAGGCTGTGGTCGATGGCGGCGTCCTCGACACCCGCCATGATGAAACCCGCCCAGGCGATGTCGACAAGCTGGCAGGCTCCGGCCAGCGCCCAGAACGGCGCCCTGGGCTCCGCTGCCTTCGCGGCGATGGCTGCGGCGTAGTGGCCTGCGAACATGTGAACTGCCCCCCGCGCGCAACAAGAGTGCGGCTACCGAGCCGGGCCGCCGGCTCACGTTAGTGGGAAGCAGCGAGCCTCCGCAACCATGCCCTTGGGGAGCCTGTCAGCTTATGCCGGCTTGTCGTCGTCGCGGTCGCGGCGGGCGCCGTCGAGGCGTCGGGTTTCGGCGTCGCGTTCGGCCTCCGTCCGTTCGCGCTCGGCGCGGGTCTGTCCGAACTTTGAACGGTTGGTCTGGGCGCGTGCGGCGCTCTGCTTGCGCTGCATCTCCTTGCGGCGCTGATTCAGGTTGATGATCTCGGCCATGTCGGAGCCTGTTCATCGTGCAGACCGGTCCGTCCGGTCATGCCGCCAGTGAACACTATACCGATCATTCCCGGCCTGCCAGCGGCTTTCAGCAATCCGGACGGAGGTTTGTGCGTCCGCCCGGATCGCCGTCGGCAGGATGGTCAGGCCGTAGGCGCTGCCGTTGCCGGAACCTGACGCGGAACGCGCGACTTGTTCCGGATCAGCTTCTTGAAGATCGCGCGCAGGCCGCTGTTGGTCGGCTTCTCGAACAGTTCGTAGGAGGCGACCGACACAGCGACCATGATCAGCAGCATCGCCGGCAGCAGCAGGATCGAGGCGAGCAGGTCCGTTCCCAGGAAGCGCACCCAGACCGGTCCGACAACCGTCAGCACCAGCAGGTGCAGCAGGTAGGTCGAGTAGCCCGCATCCCCCAGATAGGTGAGGAAGGACTTCGGCGTCGGCTTCCGGTGCAGGTCCTGCCCGACGGCGGCGAACATGATCATCATCGCCGGGATCCAGTAGCGCCACTGGGTGGGGACCGAGTAGGGCACGGTGAACTCGATCAGGAACCAGATGATTCCCGCGACCAGCGCGAAGGACAGCATCGACGTGCGCTTGATGAAGGCGGTGACAGGCTGCCAGTTGACGAAGTGGGCGAGCAGGGCGCCGGCCGCAAAGTCGAACATCACGGTGTCGCCGTAGAAGCGGCCATAGAACGTGTCGCCGGCGAAGGCCCGGCTGGAGATCATGATGCCGGCCATCATCGCAAACAGTCCGGCCATCTGCCATGCGCGCGGCAGCATCACCGAGAGGCCGAAGAGGATGTAGAACAGAATTTCGTAGTTCAGCGTCCAGCCGACGCCGAGGACGGGCAGCAGGTTGCCGTTCAGATCCGGCCACGGCAGGAACGCATAGGCCGAAGCGATCGAGGCGGGGCTGAGGTCGGCGCTGGAGAAGGCCCAGGGGATGACTGCGGTCACGACGAGAACGCCGGTCAGCGCCAGCCAGTAGAGCGGCACGATCCGCGCCGCGCGCTTGGCGATGAACCAGGCGAAGGTCTCATTCTGCGGGGTAATCTGCACCATCAGGAAGCCGGAGATGGCAAAGAAGAGCGTGATGATGCCGGACCCCATGTCGGTATCCGGTATCCAGCTCCCGGTCGCGTTCCAGGCAATGAATTCCATCGTGTGATAGCCGACCACCATATAGGCGGACCAGGCTCTCAGCAGCTGGACATTGTTCAACATGTCAGGCCTCACCCCTCGTTTCGCTGACCGGAGCGGGTCTGGAGGGCAGGCTGGGCGAGTGGTGGATCGCCTCTGGCGCGACTTGCGTGCCATCCTGCGCGCCAGGTCCCTTACATCCGGACATGCGTGCGTTACGAAGCCTTACGATGCATAGGCGGGGCCAGACGGACGGTCGCGTTAACCTGCGCGTAAGCGTAAATTCGCCTGTCGGGTAAGGAAAAAAGTGCCGCTGGCGCAAAGATGTAATAGCACCAATCTATCCGGAGGCTGAGCGTCCGTCAGTAGCCGCAACCTGCTGCAACGGCTCCGGCTTGCGAGAGGTGCGTCTATGGCCCGGCGCTATTTCGGCTGCGCCGCCGCATAGGCCTCGGATGCGCGCATGACGCGCAGCACGTTGCCGCCCCAGATCTTGGCGAGGTCTTCCTTGGTGTAGCCCTCGGCCAGCAGGCGCTGGGTGACTTTCGGGATCTCGGTGATGTCCTTCATGCCGGCGACGCCGCCGCCGCCATCCCAGTCCGCGCCCATGCCGACATGGTCCGGACCGATGAGCTTCAGCACATGAAGGAACTGCTCCATATACGTGTCGAAGGTCGCCATCGATGCGGGATACTTCGTGTTGATGGCGGCCATTTCGTCCAGATAGGCCTCGTACGACTCAGGCGGCAGCGCATCCGCGTTGCCCCACTTGGTCCGCAGCGCCTGCATCGCCGCCGTGCGTTCCGGCGCCGGCGGCAGGTCCGCCATGTAGGAGCCGAGCGCGTTCATCTGGATGACGCCGCCCTTGGCCGCGAGTTTCTTGAGCAGGGCGTCCGGCACGTTGCGCGGGTGGTCGTAGAGTTCCTTTGTGCCCGAGTGCGACAGCAGCAGGGGCGTCGCCGACAGGTCGAGCATCTGGTCGAGCACCTGGTCTGATGCGTGGCTGGGGTCCAGCACCATGCCGAGGCGGTTGGCTTCCTTGATCAGCTCCTTGCCGGCCGGCGACAGGCCATTCCATTTCGGACCCGTCCGGTCGGTCGAGGAATCGGCAAACTGGTTGTTGGCGCCATGCACGGGGCCGACGAGGCGGACGCCCAGCTTGTGGAACGTCGTCAGCAGGCTGAGGTCCTCGCCGAGCGGATAGGAGTTCTCGATCGACATCAGCACCACCTTCTTGCCGGCGGCGTGGACAGCCTCGACCTCGTCGGCGGTGGTCGCCATGCCGAACGTGTCGGGATAGGCGGAGGCCATCTTGTGGATCGCGAGGGCGCGGAGGAGGGCGGTGTCCCGCACCCGCTTGTAGGCGTCGGGCGTCACGGCCCCCTGCGGCGTGAAAATGACCCAGAAACCGCCATCGAGCCCGCCCTCGTTCATGCGCGGAACATCGACCTGCGAGCCGTCGCGCTCGACATCGTGGCGGGCCATGATGTCGAACGGTTTTGGACGGACCAGCGATGCGGGCGTGTCGAGGTGGGTGTCGAGCACCATGAACGACTGGTGGATCGCGGCGACATCCGCCCCGACCAGCGCAGCGCCGGGAAGCGACGAATCGGCGCCCGGTCCCGTTGCGCACGCCGAGGCGAGCAGGGCCATGCCGGCCAGCAGCGGCGCCGTGATCGCCGGCCGGAGACCGGTCGAGGCCAGAAAGATTTTCGCTAGCGGCATTGTGAACGCACTCCGGGTAGGCGGGCTGATCGGGCGGCGGACCGCGCGCGGCGACCGCTGACAGCGGCAACGTCGCCCATGGAACCACGGATCGACAAGACGAAAGTGCGTGGGAGTGGGGGTGAGCGCGCAATCGCCATGCGGCCTGCGGTCGCAAGCTACCGTTCAGGGCGCCCCGCGGCTTCTGCGCCAACATACCGGGCGCTCGGGGTGCGACCCCCTACCGCTGCGCAAAGCTCGTTGACAAAAAAGCAACCAAGCCAGAATGATCGAACACGTACAGAGGGTCGCCGACTTCCCCACGGCAGCCCGCCCACCGCGGTATAAAAAAGACGGTGTGCGGCGCGCGATACCCCGGACTGACGCGGCGGAATCCAGAGGTGGGTTCTTCGTCTGCGCGCTGTGCTGCGCCAAAAAATTCAAGATTGAGCGGCTGGCGCTTGCGGCGAAATAAAGGCATACAGACCGGGCGCCGTTTACGACAGGCCTTAAGGCCGCCGACGGTGCCGCGGGGCGTCTAGAGCGAGAGAGACATGTACTACGCTACGAAGACACAGACCAGTAACAGCCGGGTTGTGGCCATTGTCGCCGTTGTGGCGCTCAACGTCGCTGTTGGCGCCGGCCTCGCCATGGGTATGGGCAAGGCGATCGTGAATACGATCGTCAAGACCGAAGTCGCCATCGTGCCGGAAGAGCTTCCGGACGACGAGCCGCCGCCGCCGCCGCCGCCGCCAGATATCGATCTGCCGCCGCCGCCGCCGCAGGTCGTGCTTCCCGAATTCACGTTCGACGTGCCGCCGCCGCCGAACGCCATCCAGCAGGTCACCGCTGTGGAGCGTCCCGTGAACGCGCCGCCCGCGCCGCGTCCGCCGCCGGCTCCGCCTGCGCCCCCGGCCCAGGTCGTCACGTCCTGGCCGACGAAGACCCGCCGCTTCGAGCCGCCTCCGTATCCGCCCGCCGCCGAGCGTGCGAAAGAGGAAGGCACGACCGGCATGCAGGCCTGCGTCGACGCCAACGGCCGGATTACCGACATCAAGCTGGTCCGGTCGAGCGGGTCTACCCGCCTCGATGACGCCGCCCTCAAGCACATGCGGGGCGAGCGCTGGGAGCCTGCGAAGGATCAGAACGGCAAGGCCATGGCGACCTGCGGCTGGCCCATCGATTGGGTCTGGCAGCTGCCGAAGTAACGGTCTGGGGCGAGCGCCCCCGCCGCTTGGGCGGTGGCGCGTCGCCGGCAGGAACGAACAAGAACCATTGTCACGTCGGGTCTGATTTCGGCGGGACATGCATTGGGGAAGGGTGGCGAGGGAAAAACCCATCGCTGCAAATCAATAGGCTCGGGGAAGTCTGTAGGGGGAGACCCTCACAGGGAGCCCAAATTTGGAGAAGACGACTATGAACACGGCGTTTTTCGGTGATGGTCCTTCGCGGCGGAGCACTCCGGTGAAATTCTTGCTGGCCGCAGCAGCGATGGCGTTCCTGCCGATGGGCGCTCTCGCCCAGGAGCCGCCCACAGACGTTGCGCCGCCCGCGGTTGAAGACGTGAACCCGGTTCCGGCCGTGGACGCTCCGGCTCCCGAGGCCGTTGCCGAAGCCCCTGCTGAAGAAGCAGCGGAAGGCGAAGCCGTCGAAACCGAGAACCCCTTCGGCCTGAAGCACATGTGGGAATCGGCTGACATGATCGGCCGGTCCGTGTTCATCGTCATGGTTCTGATGTTCTCCGGTACGGTTTACATCGCCGTCACCAAGGTCATCGACCAGAACGCGCTGTACAGCCAGATGAAGCGCCTCGGCGGCTTCTGGGAAGCGTCGTCGCTCGACGAAGGTCTCGACTCGCTCGGGCCCAAGAACGCCTTCCGCGCCATTGCCGAAGGCGCCATCGCCCAGGCCAACAGCGCCCAGGCGGGTCTCGGTTCGCGCCTCAGCCGCAACGACCGCACGTCTCACCAGGTCGGCATCGAGCTGGAGCGTATCAACGGCCGTCTGCAGGCCGGCATGGCCTTCCTGGCCACCGTTGGCGCTATCTGCCCGTTCGTGGGTCTGATGGGTACGGTGTGGGGTATCGTTAACGCTCTGACGCGGATCGGCATGACCGGCGACGCTTCGATCGAGAAAGTGGCCGGCCCCGTCGGCGAGGCGCTGATCCAGACCTTCATCGGCCTGCTCGTCGCTGTGCCTGCGGTTATCATGTACAACCTGCTCGGCCGCCGGAACAAGAACCTCTCCGACGCTGCCCGTCACTTCGCGTACGACGTCGAGAAGCTGATGGTCGGCGCCAGCCACGCCTAAGGGTACCAACATGTCCGACGCCAACATCGGATCGAGCGGGGCGGGGATCTCCCTTGTCGATGAGGAAGACTCCCCCCTCAACTCCTCGATCAACACGACTCCGCTCGTGGATATCATGCTGGTGCTGCTGATCATCTTCCTGATCACGGTTCCGGTGGTGGTCGGAACGGTCGAGGTCCAGCTGCCTGAAGAACGCAGCCGCCTCGCCACGACCAAGCCCGAGAACATCTACCTCTCGGTCGACTCTCAGGGTCGGGTCTTCTGGGGCGAGTTTGCGATCGCCAACGATGAGGAGCTGTACTCCAGGCTCGTCAACGCTGCGCAGCTCCAGCCGCAGCCGGAGGTTCACCTCCGCGGCGACAGCGAGGCCGACTATCTGAACGTGGGCAAGGTCGTGGAAACGGTCCAGCGGGCTGGTATTCTTCGCATTGCCTTCATTACAGCCAAGCCGCCCGGAACCGGCCCGTAACGACGGGGTCCAGGCGCTCCGCCAACCCTCGCAGGCCTGCCAGATCCTGGCGGACCTGCGGGGAGAGGCAGACGAACCAAAGGAGACTACACCATGGCGATGGCGGTCGGCGAAGCCAAAGAAGGCGAACCGTTGTCGGAGATCAACACGACGCCGTTGATCGACGTCATGCTGGTTCTTCTGATCATGCTCATCATCACGATCCCGCCCCAGCGGCAGGCCGTGAACCTCGACACTCCCCTGCCTCCTCCTCCGGGCACGCCGCCGCCGCAGGATCCTCTGCCGCCGATTCGCGTCATGATCGACTTCGACGGCACCATCTACTGGGACGGCGCGATCGTCAGCCACAGCCAGATGGAACAGCAGATGAAGTTTGCGGCCCAGCGCAACCCGCAGCCGGAGCTCCACATCGAGCCGCACCGTCTGGCGAAGTATCGCTATGTCGCGTCGGTCATGGCCGCTTCGCAGCGCCAGGGCCTGACTAAAATCGGCGTGATCGGCGGCACTTCGTAAGCCGGGAACTTGTGGGCGCCGTAGCGGTTATGGGTTGTGCATGTTAGGCTAGTCGAGGCGGCGCCCAACGGGCGCCGTTTCTGCGAGATGACAGAGCAGCTTGACGTTTTGATCGTATTTGCGCCCTCTTTTGGTCGCCAAGCCCGATGATAAGGGCACAAGGAACAGTCATCCCCGCGACAGCACCGACCGTGCGCGCGGGCCGAGAATTGAACCAGTCGAATCCGGGCCCGCTGGCCGGAGCCGATGACGAACAGGTGGAGGTTTTACTATGATTACTCTCGGCAAGGCCCTGCGCCGCCGCATCCCCGCAATCGGCCTTGGCCTGGTCAGCGCGTTTGGCCTGATGGCCGGAGCGACTGTCATGACGGCCCCGGCTGCCTATGCTCAGAAGACCTCGAAAGAATTCGGTCAGCCCTACAACGAGGCGCGTACGCTGATCACGGCCAAGAACTACGCCGCTGCGCTGCCGAAGCTCGACCAGGCCGCTCCCCACGCCAAGTCCCCGCAGGAGAAACTGGCGGTCGAGCAGCTCCGCACGGCGGTCTATGCCGGCACCGGCAACAAGGCCAAGCTGATCACGTCGCTTGAGGCCCAGATCGCGCTTGGCGGTCTGCCTGCCGACACGGTCAAGAGCCACAAGCGCACCATCCTCGGCCTGTATTCCGAAGTCGGTAACGAGGCGAAGGCTCTCCAGCTGACCAAGGACTACCTGAACGCCTATGGCGGCGAGTCCTCGCTCTACGCCTTCGTGGCCAGCAACGCCTTCAAGGCGAAGAACTACGCCGACGCCACCGACTTCGCGAGCAAGGCGATCGAACAGGCGCGCAAGGAAGGCAAACGCGCCGATGAGCGCTGGTACAACATCGAGGCCCGGTCCTACTTCGACCAGAACAAGATGGACCAGTACTACGCCTCGCTCGAGCGCGCTGCGGCTGTCTATCCGAAGGACACCTATTTCGAGGCGCTGATCCAGCGCGCCGAAAAGGCTCCGAAATTCAGCCGCGTCGAGTCGGAAGTCGATCTGTACCGCGCCAAGAAGGCGGCGGGTCTCGCTCTGACCAAGGCCCAGCAGCTGCAGATGGGTGAAGCCGCCTTCTCGAGCCGCCTGCCGGCCGAAGCGGAACTCTACTGGAAGCCGCTGGCCGACGCCGGCTATATCGGCGGCCCCGAAGACAAGAACGCCACCCGCAACAAGAAGATGTGGACGGACATCCAGGCTCAGGCGAAAGCCGAGAAGAACGGCGGCATCGCCGGCAGCATCCCGGACGCCGAGAAAGCTGCTTCGGGCGTTGTCTACGCTGACGTCGGCGAGGCCTATTTCGGCCTCGAGGACTACGCCAAGGCCGCCGAGCTGATCCAGAAGGGCATCACCAAGGGCAACATGAAGCCCGAGGAAATGGCCAACGCGCAGCTCCGTCTCGGCATTGCGCAGTTCAAGTCGGGCCAGAAGGACGCCGCCAAGAAGACCTGGGCCGGCATCAAGTCCGAGAACGGCGCCGCCGAACTCGGCAGGGTCTGGACGCTGATCGCCAACAAGTAAGGATCCTTCAGGATCCGGAATTCAAGGCCCGGCCGGCAACGGCCGGGCCTTTTCGTTTCCGGCGCTGGAGACCGGGCGTCGCCTGGAGTTGCGCGCCTTGGCGTATCGACAGGTAGGGCCGGCCGGCCCCGAAATATGCTGGTCCCATCCCGTTCAATCCGACCGGGTATCCGCATCCCGCAATCTCCCCCTCGCGTCTGGCAAGGGAGGGTTCGGTGGCCACCGAAACATCGAATGCCAGCCGCTCGGACGGCGCGGC
>CAYOWK010000075.1:0-14181 GCA_964407665.1 uncultured Rhizobium sp.
CTCCTCAGGGTGAGCCGATCAGGGGCTCGAGTTTCGCGGGCGGCTTGAGCGGTGGCCGCCGCGCCGTCCGAGCGTCTGGCGTTCGATGTTTCGGTGGCCACCGAACCCTCCCGCGCCAGACGCGAGGGGAAGACTGCAGCATCCCTATACCCGGTCGGATTGAAGGGGGATGAACCCGCATGTTTGGGGTTGTCATCTTGCCCTCATGTCGATCCCGTCACAGTCTGAAGATCGGGTATGGCGGCGGCGAGCGGGCGGAGAGCGGATGGCGGCGGTTCGGACGGCAGCGGAGAGCGTTCCGGAGCATTTCGATGTGCTCATTGCAGGGGCCGGGATTTCCGGCGTCGGCGGCGCCTATCATCTGGCGACCCAGCGCCCCGGCGACCGGTTTGTCGTGCTCGAGGCGCTTGAGAGCTTCGGCGGCACATGGCTGACGCACCGCTATCCGGGCATCCGGTCGGACAGCGACCTTCACACCTTCGGTTATCGCTTCAAGCCATGGGTGGGGCCGCCCATCGCCAGCGCAGCGGAAATCCTGCGCTACATGGGTGAGGTGATCGAGGAGAACGATCTCGGCCGCCACATCCGCTATCGCCACAGGATTCTTCGCGCGGACTGGTCGAGCGACCAGAAGCGGTGGTCCGTCGAAGCCGAGCGGACGGATACGGGCGAGATCGTCCGGTTCACGGCGGGCTTTCTCTGGATGTGCCAGGGCTATTACCGTCACTCCGAAGGTTACACGCCGCAGTGGGAGGGAATGGCGGACTTCGGCGGGCGGATCGTGCATCCGCAGACCTGGCCGCAGGACATCGACCTGAAGGACAAGCGGGTTGTCGTGATCGGGTCGGGCGCCACTGCCGCCACGCTGGTTCCGGCGATCGCGGGCGAGTGTGCGCACGTCACGATGCTGCAACGCTCGCCGACCTATTTCATTCCGGGGCGCAACCAGATCGATCTGGCCCTGCAGCTGCGCGAGCTGCAGGTTGATGAAAGCTGGATCCACGAGATCGTGCGGCGGAAGATCCTGTTCGAGCAGGCTGCGTTCACGCGCCGCTCGGCGACAGAGCCCGAGACGGTGAAGCAGGAGCTGCTGTCGGGCGTGCGCGCGCTGCTCGGGCCGGACTATGATGTCGAGACCCATTTCACGCCGCGCTATCGGCCGTGGCGCCAGCGGATCGCATTCGTGCCGGACGGGGACCTGTTCCGGGGCATAGCCTCGGGCAAGGCGTCCGTCGTCACCGACGAGATCGAGCGGTTCACGCCCGGCGGTATCCAGCTGAAATCCGGCGGAGTGCTGGAGGCCGATATCATCGTGACCGCGACGGGCTTCAATCTCAACGTGATGGGCGACATCGCGTTCTCGGTTGACGGCGAGCCGGTGGATTTTTCGGAGACGGTCACGTGGCGGGGAATGATGTTCACGGGCGTCCCGAACCTCGTCTGGGTGTTCGGATACTTCCGCGCCAGCTGGACGCTGCGCGCCGATCTGGTTGCGGACTTCGTCTGCCGCCTGCTGGCGCACATGGATCAGACCGGCTCCAGACAGGTTGAGGTCGCGTTGCGTCCGCAGGATGCGGGCATGACCCTCGGGCCATGGATGGATCCGGAGGATTTCAATCCGGGCTACATCCAGCGCGGCATGTCGCTGCTGCCGAAGGCCGGCGCGTCCCCCGAGTGGCGGCACACCCAGGACTACTGGGCGGAGAAGGACGACCTGCCCGCCATCGCTCTCGATGACGCGGCGTTTGTTTATCGGTAAGGCTGCCCGCTCCGCGCTCCGGAGCTGGAGCTACTCGTCAAATCCGACGAATACGGCGGCTTCATCGACGCTCTTGCGTTCGGAGACCACGGCGTTGGCCGGGAAGGTCTCGTCGGGCCAGCCCAGCGCGATGCTCTTCATGATCACCTGATCGGCGGCGATGCCTGCGTGTTCACGCACGACCGGCGACTGCATGATGCCCTGGCTGTTGATCACCGCGCCAAGACCGCGCGACCAGGCGGCGTTGACCAGTGCGGTTGTGACGGCGCCGCAGTCGAACGGGGTGTCATCGCTGCCGGCCAGCACGCGGTCGTAGGTGACGATCACGCAGACCGGCGCGTCGAACTGGCGGAAGCCACGCAGCACCCAGTCCTGACGCCGCTCCTTGTCGTCGCGCTCGATGCCCATGGCGGCGAAAAGCTGCTTGGCGACGCCGATCTGCCGCTCGCGGTGCTGGCCGGCGAAGGCCTCGCCCGTCCGGAATTCGCGCGACTGGGGGACGCCGCCCAGCATACGCTCGGTGTTGCCGGCGCGGATGCGGTTCAAGGGCTCGCCGGTGAGGACGTAGAAATTCCAGGGCTGGGTATTCATCGACGACGGCGCGCGCATGGCCAGCGTGAGGATCTCCTCGATCAGCTTCCGCGGTACGGGATCGGGCTTGTAGCCGCGGATGCTGCGGCGGCCGAGGATGACGTCGTCGAAGTCCATGTTCCGTCCCTGTGGTGTCTTGCGGTTTTCAGGCGGTTATCACGGATGGCGGGGGGTGTGCGAGGGTAGCAACTCGCTGCAGGGTGACCCGTCGGCTTCGCAATGGACAAGGACAGGCGACTGGCCAATCCGGTCACCCGGCCTTGTCGCAGCACACCAGATCTGTGACCGACGCGATCGGGGTGCAAAGTTCCGGCCGGCCCGCGCAGCAATCCGCCGTGAGAAACGCGAACAACCCGCGTACGCCATCCGGGTTCAGCGCATAGTAGACGGTGCGGCCGTCGCGCTTCGATGAAATCAGTTCGGCGCGCGTCAGAATGCTCAGATGCGTCGACATGGTCGTCGGCGGCACATGCAGCCGCCGGGCAATTTCACCTGCGGGAAGTCCCTCCGGGCCAAACTGTACGAGCAGGCGGAATGTCGCGAGGCGCGTTCTGTGCGCGATTGCCGAGAGCCGCTCTATCGCCGCCATTTCATCCATAGTACGAGAATTCCCGTACTATGGCGCCGTTGTCAATCTGGCGGCTCGGGGGGACAGTCATGAACTGGCAAGGCGTATCTGGCGGGCTTGGCGTCTTGGGGTTGCTGCTTGTGCAATCGGCTCTTCCCGCTGCGGCCCGCGAAGCGCCCCCCTGGCGGCTGGATGAAACGCTGAGCGCCCCGGACTGGTTGTCGATCGAGGGGCGGCTGCGCGTCCGGTATGAGAGTCTGGGTGGGCAGTTTCGAGCTGGCGGGTCCGGGGGCGACCAGATCCTGGCGTTCAGGAATCTGGCGCTTATCGAGGCCGATCCTGGTCCCGTGGCGTTTGGGGTCGAGATACAGGACAGCCGCGCCTATCTGGACGATGCCGGAACGCCGCTGTCCACCAGCGCGGTGAACCCGTTCGATATCCTGCAAGCTTATGTGCGGTGGGATGCCAAGGATGTCCTCGGCGCGAAGTCATCAAGCCTCAAGGTGGGACGCCAGACCCTCGACATCGGTAGCCGCCGGATCTTCGAACGTGTCGACATGGCCAATGTCATCTTCAGCTACACCGGCGCCTATTGGCGGATGACGTTCCGCGAGAGCGACGAGCTCCATCTTGTTGCAATTGTCCCCACGGGGCGTTTGCCCTCGGACCGGCCCTCTCTGGACGACAACGACCTGTCCGGCGACGAAGAGCAGTGGGGGCGGCAGGTTCTGGGCGTCCACTACCGGGCGGCGGATGTCCTGGGCGATCGCTATCCGGACCTCTGGGCGGAGGGTTTCGTCTACACGCTCGATGAACGCGATACGGCCGCCGTGCCGACACCGAACCGCAACTATGTTCAGCCGGGCTTCCGCCTGCACCGCGCGCCGAAGGCAGGGCGGACTGACCTTGATGTGGAAGCGGCGTGGCGGACAGGATCGCGACGCGCCACGAACGCGCTGGCGGACCAGCGAGATCTCGATGTCGATGCCCAGATGCTGTTTGCGCAGGTCGGGTATACGTTCGACCATCCCTGGCAGCCACGCATTGCACTCGACTACTATTTCTCCAGCGGCGACAGCGATCCCCGCGACGGCCGGTATGAACAGTTCGAGAGGCTCTTCGGTTCGCGGCGCAGCGATCTGGGCAATACCGGGATCCATGGTCCGCTCACGTCGGCCAACATTGACGCTCCGGGGGGGCGCATCGAACTGCGTCCCAGCGACCGGCTCGATTTCCGGATCGCCTACAAGGCCGCGTTCCTCGCTGAGGCGCGCGACGCCTGGATCGACGCGCGGCTACAGGACTCCACCGGCGCATCGGGACGGTTTGTTGGACATACCCTTGATGCGCGGGCGCGCTACTGGATCGTGCCGAGGGGCCTGTTGATGGAGGTCGGCGCATCGACCCTTCTCAAGGGGCGTTTCGCGAAAGAGGCGCCCAACGCGCCGCCCGATGACGACACGCTGTTCGGGTACATCGAGTTCACGCAGACCTTCTGAGCCTCCCCGATCTGCCGCGACGGCGAGGCTTGCATCCCGGTAGCAACCTCGCCTATTCACCGAGTGCGGCGACCGGGTGACCGGGAGTCGTGACATTCGCGCTGGCGCCCGAGAGGGCTTTACGGGAACGCGGTGAGACCGGGTGAAGGCCCCCGGACGATTCCGCGGCTGTCCCTGCAACTGTAAGCGGCGAGTGCGATGCACACGTGGTCCGGGTCTTCCGGACTGCAGTCACTGGGAAAACGCCCCTGCGTATGGGGTCGCCCCGGGAAGGCCGTGCGTCGCGCGTTGACCCGTGAGCCAGGAGACCGGCTGACGCGAGTCGCTCTTGCCCGGGTCCAGGGGATGGTCCAGGCGCGGAAACCCGTCTGAGCGACGCTTTGCGGCGGAGGGCCGCATCGACCCGTCCGGTGTGGCGCCCGTGCGTCCGCCCGTCCGGGCGCGTCGAGCGTCGGAATCGTCCGCCGCAGGTCCTCCTCATTCGTTCGGACGCCGACGGGAACTATGAGATGAAATCCACTATTTCGTACGCAGCGCTTTGCGTTGCGATGAGCGCCCTTGCGGGCGCGGCCTGGGCCGATGAACCAGTCGGGGAGGCAGCCGGCGAGCCGGTTGGCGAGACGATCATCGTCACCGCGAGCCGGACCGGCATCGAGGCGAGGGAGATCGGCAGCGCCATCACCGTGGTGACCGCCGCTGACATCGAGGCGGGCCAGGGCGCGTTCGCCCGGGACGTCCTGCAGGATGTTCCGGGGGTGCAGATCGCGTCCACACGGCCGGGCGCCCTGGCTTCCACCAGCATCCGGGGATCGGATGCAGATCAGGTCCTGTTCCTGGTCGACGGCTTCGAGCTGGGCGACCCGAGCACGATCTCGACGCAGTTCCAGGTCGAGCACATGGGCGCGCAGGATATCGCGCAGATCGAGGTGCTGCGCGGCAACCAGAGCTCGCTCTATGGCAGCGACGCCATCGGCGGCGTGGTCAACATCATCACTCAGCGCGCGCGGACCGAGGGCCTCGCTGTGAACGGGAATGCGGAATACGGGTCGGAGAATACGCGCTCCGGCGGCGCCAGCCTGCTTGGCAAGTATGGGCCGGCTGATTTCCGCGTGACGGCTTCGGGCTTCGCCAGCGACGGCCCGTCGGCCAACGATCCGGATACTTATCCTGCGGAGACGGAGGACGATGAGTACCGCCGGTGGTCGCTGAGCGGCCGTGGCGGGTACCAGATCTCGGACACGCTCGAAGCGCAGGTCATGGCCTTCTACAATGACGCCGTGAACGATCTGGACGACAGCTTCAGCCCCAACAGCACCGACACCGCCGAGACGAAAGAGTACGGCGCGGGCGCGAAGCTGCTGCACGAGACAGCGGACAAGCGCTGGCGCAATGAGCTGGCGGTCAGCCGCTACGATGTCGAGCGGACGTATTTCGGCGCCTACAACGCCGCGAGTGGCGACGTCTACGACGGGGTGAAGGATGCGGCTGCGCTGACCAGCAGCTTCCGGCTGTCGGATGCGGTGGGGCTCGCGGGCGGCGTGAACTGGGAGACGGAAGAGACGAACCAGACGTCGGCCTATTCGGCGCTGGAGGCGGACATCACGACGAAGTCTGCGTTCGCGGAGGTGGCGCTGACGCCGCTCGAGCCGCTGACGGTGACGCTGGCTGCGCGTCTGGACGACAACAGCCGGTTCGGAACATTCGATACCTATCGGGCGACGGCGGCGTGGATGTTCAGCGGCGTCCTGGGCGGCGACCTCAAGCTGCGCGGCAGCTACGGGACGGGCGCCAAGGCTCCGGGTCTCTACCAGCTGTTCGACCCGACATATGGCAATCCGGGGTTGAAGGTGGAGACCAGCGAAGGCTTTGACGCTGGCGTCGATCTCTACTGGAACAAGGCTCAGGTCGAGCTGACCGTGTTCGACACGCAGATCTCGGACGAGATCGGCTTCGACACGGCGCGCCCGCCGTTCGGGGGGTACGCGCAGTTCGCCGAGACGTCGTCGAAGGGCGCCGAGTTCGGCGCGCGTTTCGAGCTGGCGTCATGGGCGAGTGTGCAGCAGACGCTGACGGTGGTGGATGTGCAGGATGGCGTGTCCGGGAAGTGGCGCGGCCGTCCGCGGTATGCGGGTGCGACGTCGCTGACGGTCCGGCCGCTGGACAAGCTCGCCCTGACGGCGCGTGCGCGGTATCGCTCCGACAACGCGTCCAGGGCTGGACGCACGGTAGATGGGTTCGTCACTGTCGATCTGCTGGCGTCCTATGAAGTCACCGAGCAGGTCGAGGTCTATGGGCGTATCGTGAACGCGGCGGACGAGGACCATCAAATGTCCTATGGCGCAAACGCTCCCGATCAGGGCGTGTTTGCCGGACTGCGCTTCCGGTCGTGATGGTCTGAAACTGAAACGGCCGCGCTGTTGTCCAGCGCGGCCGTTTTTCGTTTTGGCGACTGGCGGTGGGCTCAGCGGACGACAAGCCACGCCTGCCAGCAGACCTCACGAACCGACCACCGCAGCCGCCAGAGCGAAAAGGTGCGGCGGACGCGGCGCAGCGACCTTAGAGCGGTGGCGATGGGGGGCATGGAGCGCTCGACTCTGATTTTGTGTCACGCGTGATACGCTTGGTGTCCCAATATGGTTCCGAAAAACGGCGCAAAAGTTGCCGGAAAGGCAAAGCGCCGAGGCGGCTCGCTGCATTCAGAGATTGCGAATGAGAATGAGTCGCATATATGTTGCTGCAGGATGATGAGGTGTACACAGAGGAGACGCCCGTGGCGTTTGAGACGGAACTGATCCCCGGTGTGGAGGCGGTTGAACTGGGACGCTCCGAATGGATGGCGCTGCGTGCGGTCCGGATGGTGGGGATCGGGCGGCGGAAATGCCCCGGCCTGGCAGCGATCTTCGAGGAAAGGCTGGGGCGGCAGGGGCCGCAGGCGCTTTCCGGCATCGCGCGGATAACGGAGCGGCTGCCTCTCGAAAGCGCCCGCAAGCTGACCCTGGGTTGGCCGTGCGTGCGCGGCGTGACGTGGGACGAGGCCGCCATCCTTGCCCTGATGGAGGCCTCCCAGAGTTCGAATTCTGCGGGGATATACCTCTGGCTCAAGCGGCTTGGCGTATCGGCTGTCAGTCCGGAATTGCAGAAAGGTCTGATCTGGACGTCCACGGCCTTTGTGGCTGCGGGCAAGGCGTTCGATCCGTGTGTCACGGGTCTGTCACGCGCTGTCCGCCCGGCATCCGTTAAGGCTAACGCGTCCCATCCGGGCACGCTCGACGGTCCGGGGGCGAGTTTCCGATCCTGAACAAGGCGTAACGCCACCGCAAAGGCGAGTCGTCTCGACCCGGCGTCCCCCTCGATATAGGCAGGTGGTCTCGTCCGGCTTGCGCCGGGCCGCCGGACTGCCGGCAACTGGACCCGAGGATGGAAGGTGTGTCGTCCAATCATCCCCACCGCCGGCCCGCCGCCATACGCGGGCAGGTCGCGGACGCGTATGCGGGGCCCGACGATGGACGCGACGCCTTTCTGGCCTCGCTGATTGGTGACGCCGACCTTGATGCGCTGATCGCTGCTGCGCCGCGCGTCCGCCGGATCGTCGATGTTGGATGTGGATCGGGCGCTCGGACGCTGCAGCTGGCGCTGGCCTTCCCCGAGAGCACGATTGCCGGCGTCGATCCCAGGCTGGAGGAGGAGGACGCTTCGGGCGCCGCCGCCCTGGCGCGATCGGCTGCGCGGGCGCTTGGCCTGACCGACAGGGTTACGTTTATCGCAGCAGGGTTCGCCGAGACCGAGACCAGCCGGGTGCCGCTGTCTGCCGACCGCCGCAAGGCGAGGGTTGCCGGGCCCGAGATTGCGGAGACGCATGGTCCGTTCGATCTGGCCTTCATTGGCGGACTGTCGACGGCGGAAGCGCGCGCCGCCGATATCCGGCTCGCCGCGAGTGCTTTGACGCAGGACGGGGTTATTGCCTGTGACCGGGTGATCGGCCCGGCGGGCGCCTCGGTGCGGGCGGGCGTGTTCGAATTCCTGCGCTACTATCCCGATTTCCGCTTCGCCCATCCGCCCTTGATGCTGGAAGACCGTTCCATCGGCGTGCTGACGAGGCGCGGCGGGGCGAAGCTGAATGGCGGCTGGACCGCAGCCGTCGAGGATGCGCCGGCCGCCCTGCAGTCGCGGCTGGCCGAAATGGCTGCGCAGACCTTCGGCAACAAACCGATTCTGGAGGTGACAGCCACCTCGCCGATGCTGGGTGCAGCGATGCGCGGGCGGGGATTGTCCAACCGCTCGCTGAGGCTGACGACGGCGCAGTGGGACACCCACTTCTTCGAGCCAGTGATCGACCAGATCACCAATGCGCTGGATCACGCGCAGGGCTCGATGCTGTTCAGCGCCGACCTGCTCGATTTCGCACCGGACGAATTCCTGGGGCGGCTGTTCGCGCGGCTCGCCGACAGCCGGACCCCGGCCCTGTTCCTGGCGACGCCGCCGGGCGAGGCTGGCGCTGCGGGCCCCCATGCGCGTCCGGTGGCGCGGATTCTTGACCTGGCCGCTGGTCAGGGCCTGACGGCTTATGCGCCGGCGGGCCTTGAGTTCGAACGGGCCCGGCATGGATGGTCGGCGGGCGATGCGGCTTCGGCGCGCCCGGCGGCGTCGCGACATGCGTCGCTGCTGCTGTTTGCGCCGGCTGGCGGGTTCCGCGACGGGCGCGGGCGACAGGCTGCTGAGTTGACCCCGGCAATGGCGAGCCTGCGCGAGCAGGTGGAATTGCAGCGAGTGCACGCCGAGGCCGTGTTGCGGCGTGGCGCTGCGCTGAAGGCGGCGGAAGCCAATCAGGCACGGGCCGAACGCGAACGGCTGAGCCGCGATCTGGCGGAAGCCGCCGAGGACGCCGCGTCGTATCGCGAGCGGACCCAGAGGTCGGTCGCGGCGCTGGAGCTCGAGGCTGCCCGGCTGCGCGAGGAGCTGGCCGAGGTCGACAGTGCGCGGGCTTCGGCGGCTGCAAAGTCGGCCGAGGAAATGTCGGCGGTGATCTCTGCGGTGCGCGCCGAACACGGCCAGCGGCTGGCGGATGCCGTCGCCGCGCATGAAGCGCAGTCCGGTGAACTGAAGGCCGAGATCGCGCTGCTCATGGAGCAGCTGACCGAGCTCGAGACGGCGCGCGTCGCAGACCGCGAAGCGCAGGCGGTGGTGTCCGCCAAGCTGGCCGAGACCGAGGGGCTGCTCGCTTCGTGGGATGATCGCGCGGGCAAGGCCAATGCCTCGCTGCTGGCGGAACTGGACGCCGCCCGTGAGCGGGAGCGTGCACGCGGCCAGGACTGGCGCAACGAAAAGGAACTCCATCTCAAGGAGATCGAGTCGCTGAGGTCCGCCGAGCGGGCGCTGCGGTCTGATCTCGACGGCAAGCGCCGGGAAGCCGATGAGGCTCGGACGCGTTCCAGCCGGCTGGACGGCCAACTGCTGGAGCGCCAGTGCGAGATCGACCGCCTGAAGTCCGAGGCCGCTGCGGCGGCTGTGGCTGCGAAGGCGTCCGCCGCCCGGATTGCCGGGCTGGAAAAGGATCTGGCCGACAGCCGCCGGGCCCTGGAAACCGGCACAGCGCAGCTGAAGGCGGAGCTTTCTGACAAGGGTCTGGAGCTCGTCAACGCCGCCTGCCGTGAAGCGGACGCACAGGTGCGGCTCGATGGCGTTTCGGCGCATATCCGCATGGCGCAGCTGTCGCTGGAGGCGTTCCGGGCGAACCCGGAAGCCTTCCACCGCAACGAGCTGGCTTACACCCCGCCCCCTCCGGGCGATGCGCGTGTGGACCTGCTGACGCTCGCGACCGAACTGCACGGCCGGGCCGCCGACCTCTCGACGGACATGGCGCGCACCTTCGAAGAGGCGGCCGCGGACTGGCGCGTCGCGGACGAGGTGCATGCGCAGGCGCTGGAGACGACCCGCGCTTCGCACGAGCACGCGATGGAATTGACGCTGGATGAGGCGGTGCGGCATGCCGCACGCCTGGAGGCGATGCTGGCTGCGGCGACCTCGCATGCTGCGGGCATTCGCAGGCGCGCCGGCGGCGAAGCGCGTCCGGTAGCGGATGGAGACCCGGCCGACGCCCTGATGACGGAGCTGGGCGCGCTTGAGGATCATCTGGCGCATGAATCGGCTGTACGTGAGGCGGACCTGCTGACTGCGGCAGCCGTTCAGCCGGCGGCTGCCGAAGCGGCTCTGGTTGTGACTGAGGCCGTAACTGCTGAAGCTCCGGCTCCTGAGTTTGTCGAGCCCGAGCCCGTTGCGGCTCAACCTGTCGAGCCCGAGGCGATCGCAGGGTCCGGGTCAGCGACTGAAGCGGAGGCTGTCGACACCGGCCCCGACACGACCGACGCCGAGATGTTTGAGGACGCGACGCCGGAGACGTCCGTCGCGCCTGCGCCCGCGCCGCCGCGTCTGCATGTTCCGGAACCGCCGCGGCCTGTGATCGAGTATGCCGGATCGCGGATGCAGGTGAGATCGGCGCGCATCCTGCGTGCTGTCGAACCGGAGACTTCAACGACGCAAGCCGTGGCGTCCCAGCAGGACCCGAATCCTGCGCCGGATTCGAAAGCGACGATTGCTGAGGCGGAGGCGGCGGCGTCCGCGGAGGCGCTGGCGCTAGCCGAGGTGAGTTACGAGAGGCCCGAGCGGGACGAACCGGTGATCCGGTCGCTCGCCGGGCGTACACGCAGCGCCGCGCGCAGGCTGTGGCACTGGGCGCGCGCCTATCCCGAGACGACGGAGATCGTGAAGCTGCAGCGGCAATTGTCGCGCAACCTGACCCCGCATGGCGTGACGCCGAAGATCTTCGATGCCAAGCGCTATGTGGCGCAGGCGGGGATCCCAGAGGACATGTCGCCGCTGACGCACTACATCCTGTATGGCGAACAGGAGGGGAAATCGCCGCTGGCGGGATTTGATCCCTACTACTACTCGGCGGCGCTGCCCCCCGGGACGGTGTACCGCGGGACTGCGTTGCGGCACTTCCTGACGACGGGGCTGGCGCTGGGGTACAGCCCGTCCGAGGAGCTTGATCCGTTGCCCCAGATCGCGGCCGGGGCCGGCATGCGCCCGCTGGAGTTCTACTTCCGCTGGCTGGCGGCGCATGAGAGCGACGATCCTGCTGCAGCCGCGCTACCTGACGACGAAGACTGAGTCTCCCGCAAGATCAGCGCGCTCCGGCTGCCTGCGGCGTATGGGCGAGCTGGCGTTCTATGATGCCCTGCAGGGTGGACCGGAGGCTGGCGTGGACCATGCCGACCATTTCGGGGCTGGGGTGGGTGAACCGGTCGATGGCGAGGGCGCGCACAGCCATGGCCATTGTCGTCTGGAAGCCCTTCATCTCGTCGTCGGAGACCAGCCCGGCCTCGCGCACGATCTTTCCCACGAAGCGGCCGTAGTCGTTGGCGATCTTGATGAAGTGCGGCTGGACGGCGGCGGCGATCTCGAGGTCTGACCGGGCGCCCATGCGGATCTCGATCAGGGTCAGCCCCTCCGGCAGGCGCTGGCGCTCCCAGGCGATGTCAATGAGGGCGTAAAGCCGGCCGAGACCGGGCTCGATGTCGGTCAAGCGCTCTTCGGTATAGGTTTTCTGCCGGGCGTAGGCGTGGGCGATGACCGCCACGAGAAGGTCCTGCCGGGTCGGGAAGTGGTGGAGCACCGCGCCGCGGCTGACGTCGGCCATCTCGGCGAGCCGGTGGTTGGTGACGGCGCCATATCCGTGCAGGTGAAGGCAGGCGACGGTTGCGTCAAGAATCTGGTTGCGGGTCTGCGCCGATCGCTCGGGGTTCGTGCGGCGACCGTCAGCCACGTGACTCAATCCGTTGAAGCGGTTCATGCGGACCCACAATGGGGCCATGCCGTTGTCGCTATCATATCGTGGCCCTCCCTGACCGCAACCGTACCGGCCGTGACACCGAATAACAATCCGGCCAGCCGGTATTGTGCGTTGAAAAATGTCAGGCATACTGCCAATCCGAGTTTCCGGTAGCTCCTTTGCGCAGGGGCAGCCGACCCAGATCGGTCCACGGGCGCCCATAGTGGGTCGCCCAGGGCCCGATACCCCGAGAGACACTGCCCCCGGACCTGTGCGGTCCGGGGGCTGTTTTCAATCTGGGAAAGGCCGGGCTGACAGTCCGCCTTCGTGAGCGTAAAGCCCCTTCGTGGAACGAGAGGAACCCCAGATGGCGATCCAGACTGTTGACCCTTCGGAAGTGGGCCTGAGCGCGGAGCGCCTGGCGCGCATTCCGCAGTTCTTCGAGGGCTATGTGTCGGGCGGGCGGCTGCCGTGCTGCGCCGCGCTGGTCGCGCGCGGGGGCGAGGTGGCGCACCTGTCCTTCCAGGGCGCGACCACGATGGGCGGCTCCGAGCCGATCAACGAGGACACGATCTACCGCATCTATTCGATGACCAAGCCGGTGACCTCGGTGGCCGCGATGATGCTGTTCGAGGAAGGCAAGCTGCGCCTCGACCATGAGCTGTCGCGCTACATCCCCGAGTTCGCGGACACGATGGTGTTTGCCGGCGGGACCGCTGCGGCGCCGGAGCTGAAGAAGCCTGCGCGGCCCATCCTGGTGCGGGACCTGCTGATCCACACGTCGGGCATTTCCTATGCGTTCCTGCAGCAGGGTGCGGTCGACGAGATCTACCGCGAGCGCGGGCTCGACTATTCGAAGTGGGACGGCGACCTGAAATCGTTCTGCGAAGCCGTGGCGCAGGCGCCGCTGGTGTTCTCGCCGGGCGACCGCTGGAACTACTCCAACTCGACCGACATTCTCGGCCGCGTGGTGGAAGTGGCGTCGGGCATGAGCCTCGATGAATTCTTCCGGACGCGCATCTTCCAGCCGCTGGGCATGAGCGACACCGGCTTCCATGTTCCGGCGAACCAGATCCACCGGCTGATGGCGAACTATGCGCGCCACCCGCTGACGGGCAAGATCGTGCAGGCCGATCCGGCGGGCGCAGGCAGCAGCTATGCCAAGGCGCCGAACGTTCTGTCGGGCGGCGGCGGTCTGGTCTCGACGATCGGCGACTATCTGAAGTTCTGCCTGATGCTGGCCAATGGCGGCGTCTACAACGACGCCCGTCTGCTGAGCCCCAAGACGCTGGAGTTCATGACCAACAACCACCTGCCCGAGAACCGCACCATCGCGCAGATGGGCGACAAGACGTTCTCCGAGACTCGGATGGAAGGCTCGGGCTTCGGTCTGGGCTGGGCGGTGACGACGGACGTGATCGCCACGACGCAGCCGGGCAGCCTCGGCACCTATTCGTGGGGCGGCATGGCCTCGACGTTCTTCTGGATCGATCCGGTCGAGGACCTCATCGCCATCCAGATGACCCAGCTGATGCCCTCGGGCGCGTACCCGATCCGTCCGCAGCTGCAGCAGCTGGTTTATGCGGCGATCGTCGAGTAGGGGCGGTTTGGCGTCTTTCTGGGTCAGGCGGCGCAGCCGCCCGTCCCCCCGAACGGGGGGACCGGGCGCGGTGTAAACCGCGACCGAGGGGGGCGCGGTGTTTCCGCTCGCGCTGGCGGCCGTTCGTGGGGCAATCACCGTTACCCCCACCCGGCCCCTGCGGGTCCGACCTCCCCCGTTCGGGGGAGGTGGCGCTTCGCGCCTGGGTCTCGCACACACTCACACCTCCTCCTTCGGACCGGCGCGGGCGCCGTCCGTGGTGCCTTAGCTCCCTCCCGACAATGGGAGGCCGGGGCGCGTGGAAACGCGCCTTCTTGTATAAGCTGCCAGCTTGCG
>CAYOWK010000076.1:0-13366 GCA_964407665.1 uncultured Rhizobium sp.
GCGCCGGCACCGGCCGCGTCCGCTCGGTTGAATCCGCCGCCCTTCAGGTTCTGCGCATGATCGAGGCCCGCGCCTCGGACGACCGCGTCGACACCATCCAGGTCCAGGCCCCGGCTGACGTCGCGCTCTACATCCTCAACGAGAAGCGCGCCTCCATCGCCGAGATCGAGAACGACAACCACGTGATCGTCCGGATCGAGGCCAACGCCCACTTCAAGGCGGGCGAATGCGACGTCGAGGGCCGCTCTGACGGACAGGCTGTTCCCTATCGCCCCGTTCCAACGATCGATCTTGCCAAGCTCAAGGCGATACCGGTCGATGACGAGGACGAAGCCGCGGAGGACGAGGACGTTGTACTCGGCGACGACGAGGGCGACGCAGACGCCGCCAGCGACTCGGCCGACGGCGACAGCGACGAGGACGAAGACGACCGCAACAAGCGCCGCAGGGGCCGCCGTGGCGGTCGCAGACGGCGCGGCGGCCGCGAGGATGGCGAGTCGGCGGCAGCCCCCGAGGCCGTCGAAGCCGCCGAAAGCGAGCCCCAGGCCGAAGCTCCCCGCCGCGACGACCGTAACGGCGGCGACCGCAATGACGACCGCCGGGGCGGACGCCGCCGGCGCCGTGGCCGCGATCGTGACCGCGAAACCCGCAGCCGGATCCCGGATATTGCGGCGGACGGCGGCGAGATGCTTGACGCAATCTCGTCGGCTCCCTTCCTTCTGCCGGAGCCGGAAGAGGCTCCTGTCGAGGCGGCCAGCACCGAGTCTGCCGCGGTTTCGGCGGAGCCCGAGGCTCCCGCGATTTCGGATGCATCGAGCCATGACGGGCCCGAAGCGCTCCCCGAAGCCGACATCCCGGAGTTCATGACCCAGGAGATCCGCTCGGAGCCTGTTTCGGAAACAGAGACGGAAACAGGCGAGGAATCCGGTCCTGCGCCTCAGGACGACCACGAAATCGCCCCAACCGCTGCCGAGAGTGTACCGGAGTCTGAAGTGGTGAAGGCTGCGCCTGCAGCTCTCACGGCCTCAGAGGAAGCGGCTGCCGAAGAAATCCGCCGTCACCCCATTCACGGCACGGGCGCAACGCCGTCCGAGCCGGAGCCGGAAAACAAGCCCCGGCGCATGGGATGGTGGAGCAAGCGGCGCGCCTAGACGACGACGGGCGGCCCCCATTCCGGGGGCCGCACTTCGACCGGACCGCGCAAGCACATGCTGCGCGGTCCCGCAGGGAGGCGACATGACGACCCGCACCTGGACAAGCCCCGTCAGGACGTCACCTGTGCGGACGATGCTGGGGCGCCTGCGTCATGTACTGGCCGCCGGGCTGTTGCTTGCCGGTTCCGTGGCGGCCTCGGCGGCTGGGGCTTCCGCACAAGGGCTCATCCGCGACGCCGAAATCGAAGGCATCCTGCGGGATTACTCGGACCCGATCTTCAACGCGGCCGGTCTCACCGCCGCCGACGTCGACATCTACATCATCAACGATCCGTCGCTGAACGCCTTCGTGGCTGGCGGCGCGAAGGTGCACTTCCATACCGGACTGATCATCGCCGCCGAGACGCCCGAGCAGCTCAAGGGCGTCATCGCCCACGAAACCTGTCACATCGCCTGCGGCCACCAGATCACGCGCAGCGAGGCGATGTCCGCCGGCTCCAACATGTCGCTTATTTCGATGGGGCTCGGCGTCCTTGCGATCGCCGCAGGCGCGCCGGATGCTGGCATGGCCCTCATCGCCTCCGGGCCGCAGTTCGGCATGCTGACGATCTTCAAACACACCCGGACCGAAGAAGCCTCTGCTGACCAGGCGGCCGTCAAGTACCTGACCGCGACCGGCCAGTCGGCACAGGGCCTGGTCGAATTCTTCGACAAGTTCCGCTACCAGGAGCTCATGTCTGAGGGGCGCCGTGATCCCTACTTCCGCTCGCACCCGATCTCGTCCGACCGCGTAGCCAACCTGCGCAGCCGGGTCGCCGAAACGGCCGCACAGGCCAAACCCCAGAGCGAAGAGTCCGTCCGGCAACTCGCCATCATGAAGGCGAAGCTGATCGGCTTCCTGCAGTCGCCCGCCCGCGTGAACTCGAAGTACCCCAAGTCCGACCAGTCCGTACCTGCCCGCTACGCTCGCGCCATCGCGGCCTACCGGGCCGTAGACATCAAGGCGGCGACCGACGAGACCAATGGGCTGATCGCGCTCGAGCCGGACAACCCCTACTTCCACGAACTGCTCGGGCAGATCCTGTTCGAGAACGGACGGATCGAGGAGTCCATCGCTCCGCACCGCAAGTCAGTTGAGCTCGCCCCCGGTCAGCCGCTGCTGAAGGTCAATCTCTCGCGCTCGCTGACAGAGCTTTCGACGCCCGAGGCGCTGAAGGAAGCCGAAGGCCTGCTTATCGACGCCATCGCGCAGGATCGCGACAATGCGTTCGCCTGGAACCAGATTGCCCGCGTGTACGGCAAGCAGGGGCGCATCGGCGATGCCGATCTCGCAACCGCCGAGGAAGCCTACCTGATTGGCGACATGCGCCGGGCCAACAATTTCGCGACACGCGCGGCTCGCAAGCTGGACATGGCGACCCCCAACGGTCGCCGCGCCAGCGATATCTCGGCCATCACGGACGCCCGCGCGACCGGCCGCAACCGCGGCTGAGCCGGCCACTGTCCGCATCCGCGCGAATGCGTTATTTGCGCAATCGGCAGGTTTGACCGATAGATTGCGCCGCCAATTGAAAGACCGACGATGATCCGCAAAGCCGTCCTGTTCGCCCTGCCCGTCCTTGCGGCCCTTGCCGGCTGCTCGCAGGGAACGCCCGACAGCGTGGACCGGATGGCGCGCTCGGAAGTCGAGGCGATCATCAAGGAGTACCTCGTCACCAATCCGGAAGTGCTGGCGGACGCTCTGGTCGAGCTTCAGAAACGTGAAGGCGACAAGCTCTTCGCCAAGCTGGTCTCCAGCCCCGATGATCCGGCGCTCGGTCCCAAGGATGCGCCCATCACCATCGTCGAGTTCTTCGACTACAATTGCGGCTACTGCAAAGCAGCCAACGACTGGGTGTTCGAGGAAGTCGATGCGCGCGAAGGCGACATCCGGGTCATCTTCAAGGAATACCCGATCCTCGCCCAGTCCTCGCTGACATCGGCCAAGGCGGCGCTCGCCGCCGACAAGCAGGGCAAGTACCGCGAGATGCACGTGGCCCTGATGAAGGCCAAGGACCTGTCGCCGGAGAGCATCACCAAAATCGCGACATCCATCGGCCTGAACATCGAGCGCTTCAACAAGGACATGGAATCCGACAAGGCGATGGAGCATGTCCAGCGGATCCACGCCGAGGCCGAGGAAGCACAGGTTCAGGGAACGCCCGGCTTCTTCATCAACGGCAAGTTCGTGAACGGCTTCGACAAGGATCTGCTGACCAAGATGATCGAGGACGAACGCAAGGCCGCACAGGCCGGCTGATCGTCGAAATGGATCGGCGAGGCCACGTCCTCTCCTGACTGCCTGGCGCAGACAGGCTGAAGCCCGGGACGGCCCGGCTCGCTTCATGGAGGGTGAGACATGCCCGCATTGCAGCTTGCCTGGATACAACTTCTCGCGGCCGGTCTGCTGGAGATCGTCTGGGCGACGTCGATGAAGCATTCAGCCGGCTTCACGCGGCTGGTCCCGTCCGCAATCACGATCCTCGCAATGATCGCCAGTTTCAGCCTGCTGTCGTCGGCGATGAAGACGCTGCCATTGGGAACGTCCTACATGATCTGGACAGGCATCGGCGCGGTCGGCGCCTTTATCGCCGGCGCGATCCTGTTCGGCGAGACGCTGTCGCCCATGCGCATCGCCGCCGCCTTGCTGATCGTGGCGGGGATGGCGTTGATGAAAGTCTCGACGGCATCTTGATGGCGAAATGTTCCGTCTGTGGGACAACCGGCGCTTGTTCCCAGCATCCCGGAGCCCGTTCCGGCAACGGACAGCTTGCTGTCCGTGTTTAGCGCGAGGGCGGGAATCCAGTCTTAACCGTCTAAAACCCCACATGTTTTTCAAGGTTCGAGCCCTAGCGGGCGCGAGGACCAGCACCGTCCGGGCCGCTTCCAGACAGGAAAAATCGCCCCTCCAATCCGACCGGGTATCCGCCTCCCGCAATCTCTTCCCCGCGTCTGGCAAGGGAGGGTTCGGTGGCCACCGAAACATCGAACGCCAGACGCTCGGACGGCGCGGCGACCTCAAATATTGCGGTTGGTCCGGCTCATCCTGAGGAGCGCCCAAAAGGGCGCGTCCCTCACCCTGAGGAGCCGTCCCGATCTTGATCCGGGACGGCGTCTCGAAGGGGAAGGACGAGCCGGACCGGCCACAGGACAAGAAGTCTGAAACACCTGTCCCCGGAATTGATCTAAACCGGGGGTGACCATGGGCGTCGGCGCTCATGCGCGTGAAACCGGGACGGGGATGAGCACTAAAAAGTGCGCACCAACCGCCGGGACAAACGCCCGATACGGGGCGCGTGGGAACACGCAACCGGCCAGCGGCAGCGCTGGCAATGTACTCAACAAGGCGCGTTCCGCGCGCCCCGTCCTCCTGTCTTCAGGAGTAAGAACGACAGCATCACGGACGGCTCGCGCCGGTCCCAACGGAGAGATATGCCTGAAACGCCAGCGCTGCAGGGCGAACCTAGATCAGGCCCGCGAGCGGGCTGGACGGATCGGCATAGCGCTTCTTCGGCATGCGGCCGGCGAGATAGGCTTCGCGGCCCGCGATAACCGCATGCTTCATCGCGCGCGCCATGCGGACCGGATCCTTCGCTTCGGCGATGGCGGTGTTCATCAGAACGCCGTCGCAACCCAGCTCCATCGCCATGGCTGCATCGGAAGCCGTTCCGACGCCCGCATCGACAATCACCGGCACGCGCGACTGTTCGACGATCAGCCGGATGTTCACCGGGTTCTGGATGCCCAGCCCCGAACCGATCAGCGAGCCCAGCGGCATGATCGCGACGCAGCCGGCATCCTCCAGCTTGCGCGCATAGACCGGATCGTCCGAGCAGTAGACCATCACCTCGAAGCCTTCGGAGATCAGCAGCTTCGCCGCCAGCAGCGTCTCCTCCATGTCGGGGTAGAGCGTTTTCTGGTCCGCCAGCACCTCGAGCTTCACCAGCGTCCAGCCGCCCGCCTCGCGCGCCAGCCGCAGCGTGCGGACCGCATCATCAGCCGTGAAGCATCCAGCCGTGTTCGGCAGATAGGTGTAGCGCTTCGGGTCGATATGATCGACCAGACGCTCCGAACCCTGCGCTGCGACGTTCACCCGCCGAAGCGCCACGGTCACCATGTCCACGCCGGCAGCGTCCGCCGCTTCGGCGTTCTGCGCATACGACTTGTACTTGCCCGTCCCGATGATGAGGCGCGACTGGAACGTGCGCCCCGCGATGGTGAGCGTGTCGGAAACGGTGGCGGCAGGAACGGACATCATGATCTCTTCGAGCGATGGAGCGACTTGCAGGAGGCGGCCAGAACCGTCAACAGCCAGCGCTCAGCGCAGCCGTTTGATCCACGTTGCAAGCTCGATCCGAAGCGCCGTGAAGAACTCGCGCGGGGAGCCGCCGTATTCCCAGGAAGCCGTCCGGTCGAGCCGGCGGAGCAGACCCTTCAGATCGGAGTTATCGAGCGTCTCGTCCGCAAGAAGCTGCGCAACAAAGTCGTCCGCCCGCTGAAAGGCGTTCCGATCAAGCCGGAATGGAGTTTGCTCGACGAGCTCTCGCGCGATGATGAATTCGCGGCGATCGCTGTCCAGAAACTCGAGGTAGGACATGAGGACCGCCAGCTCCGGCGGCGCTCCAAAGTCGGGCTGCCGACGGTTCATCCGCCGCCCACGAACTGCACGATCTCCAGCTGGTCGCCCTCAGCCAGGCGGACGGCGTCCCACGCGGACTTCGGCACGATGACCCGGTTGCGCTCGACCGCGACACCCTTTTCCGGCAGGCCCTGTGACACGAGAAACTCGCGTACTGTCAGGGAGCCAGCCAGTCTGGAGGCCTCGCCGTTGACGAAGAGAGTGATTGGCTCCATCGCCTGTTTCGCCTATTCCTTTGCCCGAACGTAATGTTCGCCTGAGTCCCCGGCCCATCCGGCCCCGCAAGGTCCTGTCATGAGCCTGACCATCTACTGCCTCAACGGCCCAAATCTCAACCTTCTCGGCCAGCGCGAACCCCATATCTATGGGACCGCGACGCTTGATGACGTGTTCGCGCTCTGCCGCGAAACCTGCGGCGAACTGGGCGCGAGCCTCGAGTTCCGCCAGACGAACGAAGAAGGGCAGCTCGTCGACTGGATCCAGGAGGCCCGCCTGAACGCGCAGGCGCTGGTCCTCAACGCTGCAGCCTACACGCACACGTCAATCGCCATACATGACGCCTTGAAAGCCTTGACGATTCCCGCTGTCGAGGTTCACCTGAGCAACCCCGCCGCGCGCGAAGCCTTTCGGCACGTCAACTACGTTTCGCCTGCCGTGACGGGCACTGTTGCGGGTTTGGGCGCATTCGGATACCGCGTCGCCCTTCAGGCCGCCGCTCATCTGGCGACACAACGGAGATAACAGGACCATGGTCGACAAGCCCGACAAGCCTGGCAAGTTCGACACCTCGCTGATCCGCGAGCTGGCGGCGATCCTTCGTGACGCCGACCTCGGCGAGATCGAGGTTGAGCAGGGCGACCTGCGTATCCGCGTGTGCAAGCCCGAAACCAACGTCATGGCCTACGCGCCGGCCCCTCAGGCTCAAGCGCCTGCGGCTGCGCCCGCCGCCGCCATTGCAGCTCCTCCTCCCGTTCCGGCAGCAAATCATCCGGGCCTTGTAAAGTCGCCCATGGTCGGCACCGTCTACCTCCAGGCTGAAACCGGCGCGGCGGTGTTCATCAACGTCGGCGATACGGTGAAGGCCGGTCAGACCCTGCTGCTGGTGGAGGCCATGAAGACCTTCAACCAGGTCGTCGCCCCCAAGGCCGGCAAGGTGATCGAGATCATCGTGACCAACGAGCAGCCGGTCGAGTACGGCGAACCTCTCGTCATCATCGAATAGGGCATGACCCCCATGTTCGACAAAGTCCTGATCGCGAACCGGGGGGAAATCGCGCTTCGCATCCACCGCGCCTGCAAGGAGATGGGAATCTCCACGGTCGCGATCCATTCCGAGGCTGACCGCAACGCCATGCATGTCCGCCTCGCGGACGAGAGCGTCTGCGTGGGTCCGGCGCCTTCGGCGAAGTCCTACCTCAACATTCCCTCGATCATCGCCGCCGCCGAAATCACGGGCGCGCAGGCGATCCACCCCGGCTACGGCTTCCTGTCCGAGAACGCCAAGTTCGCCGACATCGTCGAGAAGCACGGCATCACCTTCATCGGCCCCAAGGCCGAGCACATCCGCATGATGGGCGACAAGATCACCGCGAAAGAGGCGATCAAGTCGGCCGGCATCCCGGTCGTGCCCGGCTCGGATGGCGGCGTGGACACCATCGAAGACGCGCGGTCAGTCGCGAAGAAGATCGGCTACCCCGTTCTCGTGAAGGCCACAGCTGGAGGCGGCGGACGCGGCATGAAGGTCGCCCGCACGGCGGATGACATCGACGAAGCCTGGTCGTCGGCCCGGACAGAGGCAAAGGCCGCCTTCGGCAATGACGGCGTCTATCTCGAGAAGTACCTTGAAAAGCCGCGTCACATCGAGGTGCAGGTCATCGCCGACAGCCATGGCAACGTGGTGCATCTGGGCGAACGCGACTGCTCGCTGCAGCGCCGCCACCAGAAGGTCTTCGAGGAGGCCCCCTCGCCTGTCATCGACAGCGCGACCCGCGCCGCCATCGGCAAAACGGTGTGCACCGCCATCAAGAAGCTCGGCTATCTCGGCGTCGGGACAATTGAGTTCCTGTACGAGAATGGCGAGTTCTACTTTATCGAGATGAACACCCGCCTTCAGGTCGAGCATCCTGTCACCGAGATGATCACGCGCCTCGATCTGGTGCGCGAGCAGATCCGCATCGCAGCGGGTCACAAGCTGCCGTTCACGCAGAAGGACATCCAGTTCATCGGGCATTCCATCGAGTGCCGGATCAACGCCGAGAACCCCGAGACCTTCGTGCCATCGCCCGGCAAGATCACCGACTTCCATCAGCCCGGCGGATACGGCGTGCGGCTCGATTCGGCGGCCTACTCCGGCTACACGGTGCCCCCCTACTACGACAGCCTCATCGGCAAGCTGATCGTGTTCGGCCAGACCCGCAACGAGACGCTGATGCGTCTGAAGCGTGCGCTCGACGAGATGGTGGTCGGCGGCGTGGAGACAACGCTGCCGCTGCATCGCAGGCTTGTCCAGAACGCGGATGTCCTGAACGGCGACTACGACATCCACTGGCTGGAAAAGTTCCTCAAGGACGAGAAAACGGACTAGGCGGAGAGACGCCGTGAGCCGTGGCTTTGGCCCCAGCGAACTTCTCGACTGCTACCGCCGGGGGGTGTTCCCCATGGCGGACTCGGCCGACGACCCTCGCCTCTTCCTGGTCGATCCGGACCTGCGGGGCGTGCTGCCGCTGGACCGGTTTCATGTCTCCCGAAGCCTCCGGAAAGTGGTGCGCCAGGACCGGTTCGAGGTTCGAACGGATACGGCGTTCATGCGGGTAATCGATCTGTGCGCGGAGGCGGCTCCGGACCGGCCGAACACCTGGATCAACACGCCGATCGTCAACCTCTACGGCGCCCTCCACCGGATGGGGCATGCGCATAGCGTTGAGTGCTGGCTCGATGGCGAGCTGGTGGGCGGGCTGTATGGCGTGGCGGTGAGGTCAGCGTTCTTTGGCGAGAGCATGTTCAGCCGGGTGACGGATGCCTCGAAGGTGGCGCTGGTCCATCTGGTGGCGCTGCTGATCGAGGGCGGCTTTACGCTGCTGGATACGCAGTTCCTGACCGAGCATCTGGCCCATTTCGGGGTCGAGGAGGTCGAGCGGGAGGACTTCCACCTGTTGCTCAACGAAGCCCTGCAGATTGACGCTGCGTTTCCAGCGACCGGCGTTGCGCCCCTGTCGGGAGCAGCCGCGCTGGAGGCTATCAGCCGCCGCTGCAGGATATGACCCAGACGTCATAGGTCGGATATTCCAGCGCGTTCAGTCCGGGCGAGGACGCGAACATCCAGCCGGAGAAAACCCGGGCTTCGCCTTTTTCGTCTTTTTTGGCGTCGGAGACGCCGGAGAGGCCCCGGGTGGGGGGAGCGGAGGTGGTGATCTCGAGGAAGGCGGCCGACTCCGGGGCGTCCTCCGGGGGCGCCTGGTAACAGGCGCGGACCTTCACTTCGAGCGGACCGAACTTGACGGAGTCCCCGACCTGGGTGGTGACGTCCCGGGCGTTGCCTGTGATCTTGTCGAGCGTGCGCAGGACGACGGCCTTGCGCGGATCCAGCGCGGTGGCCGGGCTGGCCGCGACCACGAACGCCGTCGCCGCGGCGACCGCAACCAGCAGGGGGCGTAGGGAACGCATGGGGCTACTCTTCCAGTGCGGGTTCGAGCGCAGGCTCGTCGCCTGACGCCGTGTCCTCGTCCTTGTCGCCGCCCATGGCGCCGCTGGCCACTTCCGACAGCACGGTCAGCAGATCGACCGTGCCCCGCGTATACTCGATGCGGCCGCCCGGCTGGAGATAGTCGAACGAGCCCCCCACCATAAGCCCAATGTAGGCGCCGCCAAGGAGACCGTCTGTCTTGATCTGGGCGGTTGTGTCGTCCGGCAGCAGGAATTCCTCGGACTTGCCGCCTGAAGCCATCGTGCGCGGCACCGACAGGGTGACCAGAGCCTGATAGGTCTTGGGATCTATGTTGATCGCCTGAACGACGCCGATCTTCTTGCCGGCCAGCCGGACATCGCTGCCGACGCTGATGCCGTCGACGCTGCTGAAAACGGCGTCCAACGTGTAGCTGTCACGGGGGGCCGCTTCGCTGCGCTGGCCCATCGAGATGAACAGGAAAAACCCTGCGACGGCGACGACTATGAAGCCGACCAGGGTTTCGAACAGTGATTCACGCATCCGGATCCCACGCCTCGTAGTCGCCCGTGCTGGCGGCGCGGTCGCCTCCCCGGCTCAGGCTTCCCTGGGGCCGGTAGGCTTCTGCAGTGCCAGTCATGTTGGCCTTGTGTCCCAGTTCCCACGCCTTCGTGGGCAATGGAGATACCGTCGGCGGTTTGTCGAAAGTATGGTGGAGCCAGCCGTGCCAGTCAGCCGGCACCTTTGACGCTTCAGCATAGCCCTTGTAGAGCACGTACCGGCGTTTGCGGCCCTCGATGCTGGCCTTGCGCTCCTCGAAATAGCGATTGCCCTGCTCGTCCTTGCCAACCAGCGTGGCCCGCTTGCCGATGTCGAACATGGCGCCCAGCGTTGCGCCGTTCCACCAGGTGAAGATCTGAGCCAGCATGTCTGCTCCCGAGTCTCGCCGGATACGCCGGCGCGGGGGATATATGGCGCCCTGGACCGCTGCGGTCCAGCGCGCCGAACGCCGCGCGGATACGCCTGTATCCGGGCGCAAAATCTGTGTGCAAGCCCCCGCGTTTACCACCAGTATGTGGCCGATTCGCCGGGGAGCGCCTAGTTTGGGGGCTGCGGCGCGGAGCAAGCAATGACCGACAGCCAGAAGCCGGTAACCCGATCGAAGTCGGATGCACGCCGGTTGGCGAAGGTGCTGGAGACCGGTCAGGCCATCCTCGACGGGTCTGCGGATCTGGCCGGAAGCGCCCGCCTTGCCGCCAACCACTTTGCCGCGATCCGTACGCTTTGCTCCGAAAGCGAGGCCGGGGAGCGTCTGTGTGACGCCATCCGGTCTGGCCGGCTGACGCCAATCGCGCCCTTCTCGTCCATCGTGGAGACGGCGCCGGTCTCGATCCCCGCCAGCTCGCTTGCCTCTGTCCTCTCTGAAGCCGCCACTTCGGCAGCCGCACGCGCCGCAGCCGCGCAGGCCTTTGTGGCGATTGCCGACACCCTCGAGGCTCTCACCGTCGAGACGGACGAGCATGGCCGGCCCACGACGAATGCGCTGGTGGATGCTTTCCGCGCGGGAGCCGACCCCGATCTGGTCGAGATCGCCCTCTCCTCGCCCGGCGGACCGCGCGCAGCCGCCATCACGCTGCGCAGGCAGGCGGCCGCAAGCAGCGAGCCGGGCCGCCATGCCCTCGCGATTCCGGGCTGGTCCGGCGCCGACCCCACCGAGATCGCGGCAGCCGTGGAAGCCGTCAGCCGCTCGCGTCTGTCGGTCGCAATCGGGGTTCAGGCTGAAACGCCGCCTGCCCTGGCGCCGACCGCCGCCGTCAACCTGGCCCACTACGCGCTGGGCGGCGAAGCTGACGTCGCCGTTCTCGCCAATGATATTGCCGCCCTCGTGGCCGCGACCGGTGAGATCGAGATCGTGCTGGCTGGTCTTTCGGCGGCCATCATGTCGTCCGGTCTGGCCTATGACAGCGACGGCGCCACCTCGCTGGCGGCCAGCCTTGTGATGGGCGCATCGGTCGAGGGCGCACGGCTGTCCGTCGACCGTCCATCCGCCGCCGCCATCACGCGTCTTTCGGCGGAGAGCGCCAGCGTCGATCCGGTCGAGCACCTGCTGGCGCAGGAGGACGAGGACAGCCCACGCCTGCCGGAATGTGTTCAGGCCGCCCTGGCCGCTATCGCCACCGAGACCGAGGCGCAGGACGCCCAGCTGAGAATTCTTGGCGCCCGCAAGCTCGATCAGATCGACGGGCTTGAGCGCGCACGCCTCGAGGCCCGCGGCCTGACGAGCGATGCTTTGGACCGTATCGAGCAGGCGCTTGCGGACGGGCTCACCCTTCAGTCCGCATTCTCGCGCTGGGTCGTCGGGGATGCGGTCATCCGCGACCGGTTGCGGCTTTCGCCAGAGGCCTTCGACACGGATGGAGAAGCTCTGCTCCGGGCGCTGGGCATCTCCGCCAAGGAGATCGAGGATGCACGGGTGGCGGTTCAGGGGCGGCAGCGTCCGGTCTCCGATCCACGATCGCCAATTGCAAAGGTGCTTGCACGGGCTGACGCCATCGCGCCTGAAGCCCGCGTGCGGCTCGCGCGTGCCATCGCGCCCCATCTCTCGCGTGCGCCGGTTCTCACGATTGGCTCGGCGCGTGATGACGCCCCGCGGACGACGGTGCACGCAACGGTTCGCGCCGCCATGTCGAATGGACTTGGACTGCGCATCGAGCCTGGCCGCCCGGCGGTGGACGCCGAGCTTCGCGCCCGCATCGCCGAAGCGCGCCGGCGCGCCAAGGCGCCGGCCGGCATCGAGACGCAATCCACGTCGTTCCGGCCTGCTCCCGCACCCCCTGTCCACCATCATGACGATGGCCCTGTCATCGCCGTCCGCCAGCGTCTGCCGGATCGCCGGAAAGGATACATCCAGAAGGCGACGGTCGGCGGCCACAAGGTCTATCTGCACACCGGCGAGTTCGAGGATGGCGAGCTGGGCGAAATCTTCATCGACATGCACAAGGAAGGCGCCGCCTTCCGTTCGCTGATGAACAACTTCGCGATCGCTATCTCCATCGGGTTGCAATATGGCGTGCCGCTGGAAGAGTTCGTGGATGCGTTCGTGTTCACGCGCTTCGAGCCAGCCGGCGAAGTCACGGGCAACGACTCGATCCGCAAGGCGACGTCGATCCTCGACTACATCTTCCGCGAGCTGGCCGTGTCGTATCTCGACCGCGAAGATCTGGCGGAAGTCGATCATGTCTCGGCTGACGGACTTGGGTCCGGCGACCGCGAAGGGATGGCGCCGCCCCGGCCTGAACAGCTGATCTCGCGCGGCTTCAGCCGCGGGATCATGCCGGACAACATCGTGCCCTTCCAGAAACGTGGACCGGCCGGCCGGGACGAGGCTGAAGGCGCGCCCGTGACGCCCCAGCGCAGCGCCGAGTATCTCGGCGACGCCTGCCCCACCTGCGGCCACTTCACACTTCGGCCCGATGACGGCGTGGCGATCTGCGACGCGTGCGGATCTGTGGTGCAGACGGCTTGAGGGTTGTTGGCGCAGCGGCTTTTTTTGCGGTGCTCGCGCATTGCTGTTTTGCCAAATGATCTCGCCCAAGGGGCTCAAACCCTCGACCCATCTTTTCCCGTTTGGTTGTGCCCGCTCTATCACCTGCGCCTCGAGGTCTGCAGGCGGCGCAGCCGCCCGTCCCCCCGAGCGGGGGGGGCCGGGCGCGGCGCAAGCCGCGACCGAGGGGGGCGCGGTATCTAGCCGCGCACTTGCGTCTGTGCGTGGGGCAATCACCGTGGGGCCCCCCCCCCCCCCCGGCGCGCGGGGGACCACCCCCCCCCCGGGGGGGGGGGGGGGGGCGGGCCCAATAAGTGAAGTTGAAGTAC
>CAYOWK010000077.1:0-11907 GCA_964407665.1 uncultured Rhizobium sp.
GTCCTGCTCGCCGACGATGTCGGCGCCGGCGGCGCGGGCTTCATCAGCCTTCTTGTCCTTGGCGAAGACGGCGACGCGAACGTCACGGCCCGTGCCATTCGGCAGGTTGCAGACGCCGCGAACCATCTGGTCGGCGTGCTTGGGATCAACGCCGAGGTTGACGGCCAGCTCGATGGTTTCATCGAATTTGGCCTTGGCGTTGGTCTTCACCATCTTCACCGCTTCGGCGATGGCGTAGGTTTTCTGGGGATCGACCGTGGCGCGGGCCGCGGTAGTGCGTTTTCCGAGTGCCATGTCCGTTACTCCGTAACTTCCAGGCCCATCGCGCGGGCGGACCCGGCGATGATGCGGGCGCCAGCTTCGAGGTCGTCCGTGTTCAGGTCCTTGAGCTTCGCCTTGGCGATGTCACGGCACTGGCCCATCGAGATCTTGCCGGCCACTTCCCGGCCCGGCAGCTTCGAGCCGGACTTCAGGTTGGCGGCCTGCTTGATCAGGTACGACGCCGGCGGCGTCTTGATCTCGAAGGTGAACGACTTGTCCTGGTAATAGGTGATCACGACCGGAAGGGGCATGCCCTTGGTCTCGTTCTGCGTGCGCGCGTTGAACGCCTTGCAGAATTCCATGATGTTGATGCCGCGCTGACCGAGAGCGGGGCCGATGGGCGGCGACGGGTTGGCCGCGCCGGCGGCAACCTGAAGCTTCAGGCTGCCAAGAAGTTTCTTCGCCATGTATCCCTCTTTTGCGAACGGACGGAGGGTGTTTCACCTCCGCCCAGACCTCGCCGGACCATCCGGAAAGGCGGGGGCGCGTGGTCCGGCTGACCCAGGTCTTTGGGAAGCCTTCCACGCGGAAGCGGGCTAATGACCGAAAGCGCACGAAATGTCCAGCGCGTTCAGGCCGCCCGGTTGCCGGCCTGCGCTTGCGACGCTCTTTGATCAGGCGTTCGGAACTCCCGCGTGTGGCTGCCACTGTAGGATTGGCAACGCTGTTCTCCCGCAGATTAAAACCGCTTCTGGAAACGGACAGCTTGCTGTCCGTGGTTCCCGCGAATGCGGGAATCCAGACTTAACCGTCTGACATCTCGAACAATTTCCAAAGTCTGGATCCTCGCACCTCATTCTGAGCCTGTCGAAGGACGCGAGGAACGCGGCCTTGCAGGCCGCCTCCAGCAAAGAAATTTCATCGACCAATCCGACCGGGTATCCACCTCCCGCAATCTCCCCTCGCGCCTGTCACGGGAGGGTTATCGGAGGCCTCCGAGATCCGAAACGACAGGCGCCGGTCGGCGTGGGTGAGGAGTGGTGAGCGTAGCGAACGAAACGCGATGAGCGTTTCGAACGACGAACGCCCGAAGCGGAAGCGAAGGGCGGGAGGGAGCCCGCCACACCTCATGAAAATCTGGCTCCGGGTATGGAACCGGAGCGTCCAGAGGGATCGGAAGCCCTCTGCGCGAGCGGTCCGGGATGTGGGAGTGGGTCTAAACACCGGGCGTGTCGCTCCGGCCTTCGCTTCGGCAAGGCGGGAGGACGGGACCACGGTCAAATCCTATCCTCACACCGGTCAGCAACCGATCTGCGGGGCGCGTGGGAACACGCACCGGCCAGCGCAAGCTGGCAATTGACTACCAATGGCGCGTTTCCACGCGCCCCGGCCTCCCTATGCCTGAAAGGGCCAAACGGGAGGGGAGATACAGCATCACGGACGGCGCAGGCGCCGGTCCGGACGGGAACTCATGTATGGGAATACGCGACTGACGGACCGGCGAGCGGCCCTACAGCATCTTCTCGACCTGGCCGTATTCCAGGTCGACCGGCGTGGCGCGGCCGAAGATGGACACGGAGACCTTCAGGCGGCCTGCGCCATCGTCGACGTCCTCGACGTTGCCTTCGAAGGACGCAAACGGCCCATCGGTGACCTTGACCTTCTCGCCGATCTCGAACGACACCAGCGGGCGCGCGCGCTCGGTTCCCGCCGCCACGGCGTTTCCGAGGATGCGGTCAACCTGGGACTGCGGCACAGCCTGGGGCTTCTTGCCGCCTTCGGCGCCGAGGAAGCCGGTTACCTTCGGGGTATTCTTGACGAGGTGATAGGCCTCGTCGGTCAGCTTCATCTTGACCAGCACGTAACCGGGCATGTGACGCCGCTCGACCGTACGCTTGCGGCCGCGAACGACCTCAACCACCTCTTCGGTCGGAACTTCGATTTCCTCGATCAGTTCGGACAGGCCCTGCGTCTCCGCCTGTTCGCGGATCGCTTGAGCCACCTTCTTCTCGAAGTTGGAATAGGCGTGGACAATGAACCACTTGGCCTCAGCCATGGGTTGGTACCTTTAAAGAATGATGCCGATGAGGACCCGGATAATCGCGTCCACCAGATAGAAGAACAGCGCAGCCACCACGACCATCAGAAGGACCATGCCCGTCGCGGCCAACGTCTCGCTCCTGGTCGCCCAAGTTACTCTCCGGCCTTCGTCGCGAACCTGCTTGAAGAAGGTCAACGGGCCGGTACGCTTTTTCTTGACTGTTTCGGACATGCGAGTTCCCGGCGGGCGGGACCTTCAGTTTTTCAGGAACGGGACCGTCTAAGGCATACTCCGGCCCCCGTCCATGCCGAAGTTGCTGATTTCATGACAGGCTTAGAGAGGCACGTATTTCGGCCGGGCGACCTTCACCCATCCGGCGATGATCCAGCGGGTCAGGACGATGGCGCAGAACACCGAAGTGATGATCCCGACAGACAGGGTGACCGCAAATCCCCGGACCGGACCGGAGCCCAGGATGAACAGGATAACGGCGGCCAGAAGGGTTGTGAGGTTCGAGTCAATGATGGTCGAAGACGCCTCGCGGAACCCGGCTTCAAGCGAGCTGGTCACGGATCGGCCGGCCCTCTGTTCTTCCCGGATACGTTCATAGATCAGCACGTTTGCATCGACGGCCATGCCGACCGTCAGCAGCATGCCGGCAATCCCGGGCAGGGTCAGCGTCGCCCCGAGGCCCGACAGCACCCCGACCACAAGGATCATGTTGAAGAGCTGCGTAGCCAGCGCAACGACGCCAAGGAGCCCGTAAGCGGCAATCAGGAACACGGCGACCAGCGAAAATCCAACAAGGGTCGCGGTGACGCCTTGAGCGATGGAATCGGCTCCGAGGCCGGCGCCGACAAGCCGCTGCTCGACGACCTTCAGCTTGGCCGGCAAGGCTCCGGAACGCAGGATGATGGCCTGGTTCTCGGCCTCCTGGACGCTGTAATCGCCGGTGATCTGGCCGCTGCCGGACGTGATCGGGCTGATGATTCGCGGCGCCGACACGATGCGGCCGTCCAGCACGATGGCGAAGGGCTTGCCGACATTCTCGGTGGTGGCCTTGCCAAAGCGGGCTGCGCCGGCGGGCCGGAGCTGGAACGAGATGTTGGGGCGGTTATATTCGTCGAAGGACTGCTGCGCCTGGGACAGGTCCGCTCCCGTGATGATGGGCTCCTCGAACACGACCTGAACGATGCCCTGCGACTCGTTCATCATGGCGATGCGACCGTTGCGTGTCTCGCCTTCGGTGTAGCTGGCGACGTCCGCTTCGGTGTCGACCATGTTGAAGGAGAGGACGCCAGCCTGCGTCAGGACATCGACAAGAGCCTTGGTCTGCTCCTGGTCGACCCCGGGAACCTCGACAACGATGCGATTGTCGCCCTGGCGCTGGATCGTTGGTTCGACCACGCCGGACGCGTTGATCCGGCGATCGACAGCCGAAATCGAGTTCGCCAGCGCATCGGCCTTCAGCTTGGCCAGCGCTTCATCCGTGAGGGCAACCGTGAAGCTTCCATCGCCGCGCGAAGCCAGAATGAGTGGATTGGGCACACCGGGGGCGACATTCGCTCCGACTTTCCTGACACGCGCCATCGCCTCATCGAGATCGGTTGCGTTATTCGGCTTAATTATCAGCGTCTTGCTGTCTTCGGCCAGCCGGCGGCCTTCGCTGGTCGTGGCGATCAGGGGGGGCTTGCGGAACTCCTCTCGGACGTCTCGCAGCATCTCCCGCAGCTTGTTGGACCGCAGGTCCTCCGGATCAATCTCCAGAAGGATCGACGCCCCGCCCTGCAGGTCGAGCCCCAGCTTCAGCTGCTGGGTCGGCAGCCAGCCGCGCATGCTCTCGGGAACCATGTTGGGAAGAGCGAGGAAGCCGCCGACCGCCACAACAATGACGATAAGGGCGACCTTCCAGGCCGGAAAACGCATAAGCATGAAGGATCAGCTTTCCTTCGTGTCGTTCGCCGGCGCAGGCTCGCCCTTGACCTTCACGTCCATGATCATGCCGCGGACAATACGAAGCTTGCCGCCCTCGCCGGTGTCGATGGTGACTTCGGCGTCAGACAGCTTCGCGACCTTCCCGATGATCCCGCCAGACGTGATGACCTCATCGCCCTTCTTCAAGGCGCCGAGCATCTCCTTGTGCTTCTTGGCGCGCTGCTGCTGGGGACGGATCAGCAGGAAATAGAAAATCGCGATGATGCCGACCATCGGCAGCAGGTTCATGATCAGCGCGCCAGTGCCGCCCGCGGCTCCGGCGTCAACGCCGGTCGCCTGGAAGATCATGGGGGTAAGCAGCATACTCGCTCCGTGGGAATCATTGGTCGTCCGCAGCGGAAGGGCGGACGCAGCGGCGCGGACTATATCCACGCGGCGCCCCTTTGCAATGTGAGGCCTGCCGCACATGGGGGATAAATGGATCCGGCGAGGTCACGGCCGCGTCACGGGAGCCGGCAGGTGAAGCGCCGGATCCACCGGCTTGCGGCCATTGCGAAGCTCGAAATGCACCTGGGGGGTCGCGCCGCCCTCGCCTCCGGCTGCCGTCGCAATCGGCTGCCCCTGCGTCACCCGGTCCCCCACCTTTACCCGAAGCGCCGCCGCATAAGCGTAGGCCGATATCCAGCCGCCGGAGTGCGTCACCAGCACCAGATTACCATATCCGGTGAGCTCGTCGCCAGCGTAAGCAACCGTCCCGTCGGCGGCCGCCACCAGAGCCTCGCCGGGCTGCGCACCTATATCCACGCCATCATTCTGCTGGCCGTCCGCAGACGGACCGAACGGCCGCAGGATCGGCCCGGCCACGGGCCAGACAAATGCGGACGGACCTCCGGCCGCTGGCGTGAACAGCGACGGGGCAACCGGAGCCGAAGCGGGCGCCCGCAGGCTGGCGGCAACCGCCACCGGAGCCTCGGCATGGTCGAGCAGCCACTGATCCCGCGCCAGCACGGGCAGCTTCAGCTCGTCGCCCGGCCACACCTTCCAGGGCCGCTTCAGACCGTTCATGACCGCCAGCGAACGCGTCTCGACGTTATAGCGGTGCGAGACCGTGTAGAGCGTCTCCCCAGGTTCGACGACGTGAACCTTCGGCGCAGGAAGGCTCAGCGTCTGGCCCGGCTTGACGGTATAGGGCTCCTTCAGGGCGTTGGTCTCGATCAGAGCCCCGACGTTGACGATGTACCGGGTGGCCAGCCTGTAGAGGGAATCGCCCGGTTCAACGGTGATCCTCCGCGCTCCGGGATCATCCTTCGGCTGCTTCAGGGAGCCGCCGGGGCGGGGACCGCGCTCAGGCGCCAGGCCCGCCGCTTCCTGCACGGACGGCATGCTCGATACCGAGGCGGGATCCGCTGCGGGGGCCATGGCGGAAGCCGGCGGCGTTGGGCGGGCGGGCGGCGGGACCGGACGGGTGACGGACGGTATGGGTGCAACGGGCGCGCTCGAGCGGTAGACGACCGGCGCTGGCGCCTCGCCGCTCCCGGACGCGCAGGCGCCCAGAACCGTCAGGACACTGGCGCCCAGCGCGATCCGCAACGAACCCGCCATGCCGCCTCCCGTGGACCTTCCAGACCGGGGCTTGATAACCGGATTTGCCTGGCGAGCGCCACCCGTGCCCGCAGCAGCTTAAAGCTCGCGCGCAACCCCGTTCTGAAGCGGGGTAAATCGCGATTTCATGAGCGGTGTCTCGGAGAGGGCCCCCTCGCCATCTTTGATGAACAGCGTCAGCTGCTGCTCGCCATCGCGGGTCACCGCAGCCGCCAGCCGCCCGCCCGGCGCCAGCTGCTGCAGGATGGCCGCCGGAACATCGGCGACAGCGGCCCAGAGAACGATCCGGTCAAAGGGCGCCGCTTCCGGCCAGCCCATGAAACCGTCCGCCAGCCGCAACTCCACGCGGGGCGCCCCCACCTGGTCCAGCACCTCTCGCGCCCGGTCCACCAGCGTCCGGTACCGGTCCACCGAATACACCCGCCGCGCCAGCCGGCTCAGGACGGCGGCGGGATAGCCGGTGCCGGTTCCGATCTCCAGCACGGTGTGCTCACGCTGGACGTCCAGCGCGTGAATCACCTGCGCCACGGTCACCGGACGGGTGAGCACCTGACCGCAATCGATCGGCAGCTCGACGTTTTCCCAGGCGCTTTCGCGGAACATGACGGGCACGAAGCGGTCGCGCGGCGTCTTCTCCATGGCTTCGGACAGCCGCTGCTCGGTGACCCCGGCCTGCCTCAGCGCCAGCACCAGCCGCGCCGCCTCGAACCGGGCGTATGGATCAACCATCTTTCGCCTGCCTGTTGCGATAGTCGGCGATCTTTTTACGGGTCTCGTGATCGGGGTCCGCCATTTCCCACGCCCGCTTGAACTTTCGGAATGCGAGCCAGAGACTGGCAACCAGTATGAGCAGAGCGATTGCGATGTCGCCCACTCGTCCCGCGAACACAACCCAGCCCTCTGCGGCGCCTTCCCCCATCGTTACACCTTCAGCGTCTTCGCCAGCTCATCCCTGTAGGCGTGGTGCGTCATGTCAATGTGGAGGGGAGTGATGGACACCCTGCCCTCGTATATTGCCCGCAGATCCGTGCCTTCGGGCGGCTGCGAGAGCTTTCCCGTGTAGCCGATCCAGTAGTAGTCCACGCCGCGCAGGTCACTGCGCTTCTCCAGGTACGAAATCGACTCGTCGCGGAAGCCCTGACGCGTCACCTCCACGCCCGCAACGTCATCCGGCAGGCGATCCGGGAAGTTGACGTTCATCACGACATTCTTCGGCCAGCCCGCCGCCAGAAGCGCCTTGAGCACCTTCGGCCCCCAGATCCTGCCGGTCTCCCACGGGATTTCCTCGCCCCGCCGAAAATTGCGGGACTGGCTGAACGCGATGGACGGGATGCCGAGGTGCATGCCTTCGATCGCCGCCGCCACCGTGCCGGACTGGCTGGTGTCCTCCGCGATGTTCTGCCCGCGATTGACGCCGGACAGGATCAGGTCCGGCTTCATGTCGGCCAGGATGTCCTTCACGCCGAGCAGCACGGCGTCAGCAGGCGTGCCCATCACGGCATACCGCTTCGGGCCCTCCTCCCTCACCCGCACCGGGGCGTTCAGCGTGATCGCCCGGGCCTTGCCGGACTGTTCTTCATGGGGGGCGCAAATCCAGACATCGTCCGTGATGGACCGCGCGATATGCTCCAGAACGGTGAGTCCCGGGGCGAATACGCCATCATCGTTGGAAAGCAGGATGCGCATGGATGGTCCTGTCTGCAGTTGCGGACTGGGGCGTGGGGCCTGCCCGGACGGCTGTCAATTGGCCCCTATTGCTGCTCCAGCACCGTGAAGACGGGGGCCTCCTCGTCGAAGCCCAGCTCCTCGTGGTGGAAGCCGGTGAGGCGGTGGGCCACCTCGATGGGGATCTGGAAGGCCAGTTCCGCGGGCGACTCGCCGTCCAGCGCCTCGGCGTACTCGTCCTTCACCTCGCCGAAGCAGGCCGGGAGGGCGCCCTCCACCGCCAGCTCGGGCTCGCCGTCGCCCGCGCTCTCGTGGGGCTCGTGCGAGATCGACCACAGCATCTTGCCGTTGGCCCATTCGGTGGCGAGGCTGGTCAAGGCCTCTTCCTCCACCGCGACGGCCAGGAGGCGCCCGCCCTCAGACCATTCCTTGAGGTTCTCGATGTCCATCATCGAGAAATCGGAGGAGGTCACTACGAACCACCCCCCGGGGAAGACGGCGCCGGCTATGTCGGCGTCGAAGAACTCGTCCGGCTCCTCGGTGTCGAGGAGGTCGGCGCGCTCCAGGAACTCCTCAGGGTCGATGCCCTGGACTGCAAACCACACCAGCGAATGCGACATGGTAATCTCCCGCCAAACCGCAACCCCGGCTGCGTGCTCTTTTTCGATGATCGGGTGATCCGGCCCTCAAATCCAGAGCAACCGTTCAGTCCACGCAGAGGGTCGGCTGGACCACGCCGTCCTCGACGATGGTGAGGCAGCCGCAGGGCTGGTTGTTGGCGGCGCAGACGCCGGTCGCCTTCGTGCCGGCCCTCGACTGGCCATCGCTCATGCAGCGGCCTTCGCAGTCGGTGTCGCCCGAGCAGGTTTTTCCCGCGTCGGCGTAGGGGTGAATGCACATCGGGCGGCCCATCATGCAGACGGGCTGGATCTGGCCGCCTTTTGCCGAGCACGCCGCCGGATCCACCGTGGAGGCGCCGGACGTTTGCGGCGGCCCTGCCGGAACTGGTTGCTGCGGACCCGGCACGGGATCGTTCAGCGACTGGACCAGCGAGGGCGGCTTCGCCAGCGTGTTGGCCTCGGCTGCGGGCAAGCCCGCTTCAGGCTTGGTCGCGGCTGTCGAGCACGCCACAAGCGCGATCAGGGCGGCCAGCAGGATTGCCCCCAGAACGACAAATGGATTGTGATGCTGCTTCTCGCGGCGCGTTTTCATGGACGGGACTCTACTCCTTCCGGCGGGAGCCGCCAGAAGGTCTTTCATTACAGGACGGGAAGACTGGACCGTGGATGCGCCCTCCCTTTCCCTGATTCCCCGCATTTGGCTTGGGCCTAATCCGCGCAGAGGCCCGGTAGCGTCTTTCCGTCCTCGATGGCGGTGAAGCAGCCGCAGGGATCGTCGTTCGCGGCGCAGGTTCCCGAGGTCTCGATCCCGGCGTCGGTGATCCCGTCCGCCAGGCAGCGGCCCGATTTGCAGTCCGAACCATCGGTGCAGACCTTCCCGGCGTCCTCGAAGGTGGTGACGCAGGCCAGCGTCTGCATCCGGCAAATCGGACGCCACGCGCCGCCTTGGGCTGTGCAGGCCGCTTCGGTCTCGGCGCGTGTCCGCGTGGGTTCGAGATCCTCAGCCGGAGGCGTTTCCGGCGCGGGCATCTCTACGGGCGCTGGCTCGGCTGCAGGCGCCTCTTCCGTGGAGGGCGAACAGGCCGCCATCAGGGCGGCAGCCAGCAGACCTATCAGGGCGCGTTTCATCCAATCACCTCATTACCAACCGCTTAGGCCGGCCACGGTCCACTAGTTGACCCAGCATGGCGATCTGAACACTTCGCCACCAACCAGAATGGTCGCACATTGCAACTCTGCGGACGTCGCTTGGCACTGGCCAGTCTTCGCAGCGGCGGTTTCGGCAAGACAGTTGCCCAGACAATCCGCAGGATCGGTGCAGGACGCTCCCGCATCCGAGAACGAAAGCTGACATGCGTATATGCCCTGCTGGAGGCCGGGGACTTCCTGCCAATGCCCGTTTTCGCGCTCGCACTCAGCCTGAGTCCCCGGCGACGAGATGGACTTCACAGAGCCCTGCGGCGCGGATCGCACCACATCCTCGCGCCCATCAAGGATGACAGCGGAAACTGCCGCCTGTGACGCGCTCCCCGGCTCGTCCGTCGAGCTTTCAGCCTGTTTGCCGCATCCAAGCATCAGCACAGCTGCTGCGAGGAGACCCAACCGCGCACCGAGGGACAAGCTAGCCTCCGATGACCTCGATACCGCCCATGTAGGGCACAAGCGCTGCGGGCACGCGGATCGTGCCGTCTTCCTGCTGGTAGTTTTCCAGCACCGCCACCAGCGTGCGGCCGACGGCGAGGCCGGAGCCGTTGAGGGTGTGGACGAATTCGGGTTTGGGCTTGGGCGTCTCTGCGGTCGCCGCGCGGCGGAAGCGGGCGTCCATGCGGCGGGCCTGGAAGTCGCCGCAGGTCGAGCACGACGATATCTCGCGGTAGGTATCCTGCGAGGGAAGCCAGACCTCGATGTCGTAGGTCTTGCGGGCGCCGAAGCCCATGTCGCCGGCGCACAGCATCACGGTGCGATAGGGTAGCTCCAGCCGCTTGAGGATTGCCTCGGCGCAGCCGGTCATGCGCTCCAGCTCGGCGTCCGAGTCCTCCGGCTTCACGACCGACACCAGCTCGACCTTGATGAACTGATGCTGGCGGATCATGCCCTTGGTGTCGCGCCCGGCCGAGCCGGCTTCCGAGCGGAAGCACGGCGTGGCGGCGGTCATGCGCAGGGGCAGCTGCGCCTCGTCGAGGATCTGCTCGCGGACGATGTTGGTGAGGGAGACTTCGGCGGTTGGGATGAGATAGCGACGCTCGGCATTCAAGGACACTAGGCGCTCGCGCATCGACGAAACGAGACCTTGCATCGTCAAATTGACGCCTTCGGAGACCTCCAGCGACTCAAGCACAGACGCCGCGCTTTTGAGACCAGGATCGACCCAGGCAGTGTCAACGCCGGCCTCGGAAGCGGCGCTCGCAGCAGCGGATATCTCTTCGAGGAGCGAGCCGAGCCTGACCACTGCGTCCCTGAAGGAGAGCTGGTCGAATTGCTGAAGCACGTCGGTCATAAGTTTGGCCCGGGCCGTTGGGTCGACACCAATGACAAACAAATCCTCTTCGAATTTTGGCAGCTGACCCGTGCCGAACATCGCGTGCTCTTTGACGAGCAGCGGCACACCATGCTCGACATAGCCATGCTCGCCCGTCTGGACGTCGAGCATGAACTGGGTGAGCGCGCGTTCCAAACGGGCCAGCTGGCCCTTCAGCACCACGAAGCGGGCGCCGCTCATACGGGCGGCGGCTTCGAAGTCCATCATCTTCAGGGCTTCACCCAGATCGGCGTGGTCCTTCGGCTTGAAGTTGAAGGCGCGCGGCGTTCCCACCTTGCGGACCTCGACGTTGGCGTGTTCGTCGGCGCCGTCGGGCACGTCGTCCTGCGGCAGGTTGGGCAGGCGCGCGAGCAGGTCGTCGCGTTTGCGGGTGGCTTCGGCTTCCTCGGCGGCGGCGGTTTCCAGGACGGCCTTGGCGTCGGCGACTTCGGCCATCAGCTGGGCGGCCAGCGCTTCGTCCTTCGCGGCCTTGGCCTTGCCGATCTCTTTCGATTTCGCGTTGCGGGTCTGCTCGGCCTGTTCCTTCTTCAGGATCGCGGCGCGGACCTGTGCGTCGAGGTCGAGGATTTCGGCCACCGTTTTTGCGCCATCCAGGGAGGGGCGCCGCGACCACGCCTTTGCGTAGGTTTCGCCGTTGTCCCGGATGGCGCGGATGTCGTGCATGGTGGTCCTCTGGAGTCGGTCTGGGCGCGGTCTATCATGCTCGGGCGGGCTTAACAGCCCGGGGGTGGGTGGGTCTGAGGCGGCTGGAGGCGCGCTAATCTCACGATAGCGCCTCATGGTGAGCAGGCTTGCGCAGCAAGCCGTCCGTCGAACCACGGGGCGCGGTGGGCGCTGACTGATCGTTCAGTCTATCGATCTTGACGGTTGTCACAGTGAACCAGCCGCCGGTGAGCCCCGCCCTCGTGGTTCGACGGACGGCGTGCCTTGCACGCCTGCTCACCATGAGGGCTTCTTTGCTGCGGATGGATTCTTCCACTTATAGGCACGCTCCCTCATTCGGACCGGCTTTCGCCGTCCGTGATGCTGTCGCTCCCCTCCCTGATGGGAGGCCCCCCAAAGAAAGGGAGGATGGGGCGCGTGGAAACGCGCCTTGTTTAGTACAATGCCAGCTTGCGCTGGCCGGTGCGTGTTCCCACGCGCCCCGCAGATCGGTTGCTGACCGGTGTGAGGATAGGATTTGACCGTAGTCCCGTCCTCCCGCCTTGCCGGAGCGAAGGCCAGAGCGACACGCCCGGTATTTA
>CAYOWK010000078.1:0-11710 GCA_964407665.1 uncultured Rhizobium sp.
CTGCTACGTCACGCCCAAGGAGCACCTCGGCCTGCCCGACCGCGACGACGTGAAGGTGGGCGTCATCACCTACAAGATCGCCGCCCACGCCGCCGACCTCGCCAAGGGCCACCCCGCCGCCAAGCTCCGCGACGACGCCCTCTCACGGGCCCGCTTCGAGTTCCGCTGGGAGGACCAGTTCAACCTGTCGCTGGACCCCGAGACCGCGAAGGATTTCCACGACGCCACCCTGCCGAAGGACGCCCACAAGACGGCCCACTTCTGCTCGATGTGCGGCCCCAAATTCTGCTCGATGAAGATCACGCAGGACGTCCGCGACTACACGGCGACCCTGAACCAGCCTCTCGAAGCGGCTCATCCTGAGGAGCCCGGCGCGGCCGGGCGTCTCGAAGGACGAGCCGCGGCTGGCGCCGCCCTCACCCCCGAACAGATCGCCGCCGGCATGTCTGACATGTCCGCGAAGTTCGCCGAAGTCGGCAAGGAGCTCTACGTCTCGGAGACCGGCGCAAAGCGCGAGGCGATTGACTAGACTCCCCCCGCCCCCGCTGCTCCATCCATAGCGCCTCATGGTGAGCAGCGGGCGCAGCCCGCGCCCGTCGAACCACGAGGCGCGGCGGGCGCTGACCTCTCCTTGGCTGCCTGCCCTGCCGCCAGCATGAACCAGCCGCCTGCAAGCCTGCCCTCGTGGTTCGACGGGCGCCACGCTTCGCGAGGCTGCTCACCATGAGGGCTACCGGGCAATTCCGGTAGTCGGGAGAGCGTCTCATGGTGACCAGCACGCGCGGCGGCCACCCCTCTCCCCGCTCGCAGGCCTCTGCGCGGACGGGCTCAGCAATCCCCGTCACGCTGCAGCGATATCCGCACGGTCAGGCGCTGGCGGCCGCCCTGTCCGTCCGTGTTCATCAGCACGCCGCCCGACACGGTGAGCGACGTGCTCCCGGAACCGAGTACGGTGAACGTGCCCTCCACCAGCGAGCCGGAGCAGCTGACATCATAGACGCCGCCGCCACGCGCCGACGTGCTGCAGGCGGAATTGTAGTCGTTCAGATAGGCCGCCACCACATGCGCCGGGTCGCGGAAATCCTCCATGTCGGAGAGGCAGATCTGCTCCCCTCCGCTGCCATGGTCGGCCGACCAGGTCAGCGTGTACTTGCCCGCCGCGAGGCCCGACCCGCCTTCAGCCAGCGCCACGCCCGACATCCCGGCCAGAGCCATCGCCGCCAGCCCGCCCAGCACCTTCAGCCTCATCCGCCCAGTCTCCACACTCGCTGAATGGCTTTATAGCGCGCCGCCCGGCAGTGGCTACAGCCTGCCCCCGCGTCTACTCCAGCTCGAACAGCGCCTCCACCTTCGTCCCCAGCGCCTCCGCCAGCTTCAGCGCCAGCAGCGTGGAGGGGATGAACACGCCGTTCTCCACGGTGTTGATCGTCTTGCGCGACACCTCGACCCGCACCGCAAGCTCGGCCTGCGTCAGGCCCGCCTGCGTGCGCACGGCCTTGAGATGGGTCACCAGCCGCCGCTCAGCCATCGGCTTCGCCGCGTCCCTCCAGCAGGGCGAACCGCACCGCCGCCACGAACACCCCCGCCATCAGCACCAGCGGCAGGATCTCCAGCGCGCTCACCGGCGCAAACAAGCTGACCATCAGCGCCGCCGCCCCGCCCGCCACCGTCGCCAGAAAGCCGGCCCGCGCCGCCGATGCGCGGTTCTCGCGCGACAGCTCGTCATCCAGCCCCGGCGTGCGCGCCATGAAGCTGAACGCCGTGGTCGACCGCAGCGCCAGCACCAGCGCCAGCACGCAGAACGCCGCCACGCGCACAATGTCCACCGCGCGCGCCGCCCCCGCCTCGACCGGCGCCGCCACGCTCACCGCCTGCAGCGCCACCAGAACCAGGAAGATCGCCCCCGCCAGTATCGCCCGCCGCCGCCCCCGCCCACGCCTGTCCAGATCCACCGCCATCCGCCTCACCCCTTCGACCAACTGGCTTGAGGTGTCACCTTGGGGTTACTTTTGTCAAGGTGGGCTGCGCAGAGACACCCGCGGCGACGAGTGATCCCGACGGCGCGGCGCAACTTTTGGCGCGCGAGGAGATCGCGGCCGGAAAGCACGAAATGAACGCAAATTTTTTCGACGTGGGCGAGGCGCTTTACCTAAGAGAGACAAGCGAAACGCGTGAGCCGATCGACAGACCAAAGCCCCCCAACCCCGGCCGAACCGCACACGCCCCCTCCCACCGAGACAACCGAGGGCCTAGCCTATCGGGACACACGCAGTTCACGCCGATGACGATCCACTCACTGGTACTCCACATTGTTGGCACTGGATCCGCGAAAGGCGAAAGCGCTCTGCAAGAAGGAGATGTGAGTGACGGTTCTGGCTTTTCGCTTTCGTTTATAAAACTCCACATCCCTCGCGTCCAACTCCGTGAAATACTCATCGCTGGAAATAAATTTCTTGTCCACCGACGTCGACCACCAACCCTTTCGGGTTGCCTCATAGGCGGTAAGCCACATCTCCGATTTCAATCCAGAGCTATTCGCAAACGACATCCAATAGCTGTCGTCCAAATTACCAATTATCTGCCCGGCATCAGAAAGGTCCATCGCGATCATCGCGCATGCGCCACTTCTAAGCTTCACGACATTACCCAAGGCATCTTCATTGATTTTTATGTTTAGCTCTCTCGCACAAAACAACAGCCAATTTACTTCCGAAGTATGACCGGCTGCCGATTCCAGTATTAGCATTTCATGAATGAAGTTTGTTATAAGAGTTTTTATTGGTAGACGCCTCCTATCCGACTTTGCCGTAGCCAGAAATTCTGTGACATATGTGATGCAAGTAGTTGAACGACGCGCGCAATAGAGCATCCAGTCGATCAAGTGATACCAATTTTCCTCATCAATTTTGAAGGCCGCCGCTCTCTTAATCGCAAAAAGTAGAACATTTTCTCTTGGATGGGCGTCAGCAAGATGAAGCGCTTGTTCAAAATAGGAATCAAGACTATCACGCTGCCTTGATGATCCGCCCGGAATAACAAAATTGCGGACATAGTTGATCCACTCGGGCGCGTGTGGGTGACCAATTCCATGAACCGTTGTTTTCTCCGCAGCTAGATCCAGATCGTATTCATACAGGGACGAAGATAGCTTTGAAAGCAGTGCGTCAGGAGACTCATCTCTAGACACGCCGATGATGAAATCATCAACGTAGCGAACACCTCGAATCGATAGATCTGGTATATTTTTTATAACATCTTGCTCAAGCTCCGTTACAATAAGTTCCGATATAATCCTAGAGGTGTCCGGGCCAATCGGGATGCCGATCGTCTGGTTCATCTGTCCCGAACGAACAGCTGCATCCAATTTATTGGCATAAGAATTTTTATAGGCGGCGCTTTGCATGTTTGCCTTCACCCAAGGCTTCCCATGAATGGCCCATCCGATCGAGTGCGTATAAATTGATGGATAAAAGCGAACGATATCTGTTTTTATATAGCGGCCATAGCGAGCCAGAATTCGCACTTTTCTTCGATTTACTGCTGGAAAATCCACTCCGGGAACCGCCCGCCCCCCGGCAGCGGGCCGGAGTGGCTTAAACTCACTTATTGTGGATCTGTTGATTTTATTTTTTATATCGATCCAGTTTTCAGAAATAAGCTCCGAAACACGCAGTTGATTTATCGGGTTTACGATTGATATATTACGTCTAGCATGCCCAAAACGGGGATGATTGAGTTTCTCCGGCTGAGTAAAGTATTTTTCGATTTTTTTGGCCTTCCACAAAACCGACAAACTTTCCGCCTCCTTGCCGAAATCTTCAGCAGTGAACGGCCTTGGAAGCTCTAGAGGAAAATAACCTCTCGTGATCAGACGTTTGAGCTTCATATTTTTCCCCTTTGGCCCCTGACGGCTCCTTGGAGAAATATTTGCACGGAATCAACCGGTGTGCATTTTTTTGGCGGAGGCCGCGCTCCGCACAGCGCAGGATGTATGGAGCCGCGCGAAATGCACCTTCGCCAACCCCGCCGGGCGGCCCCGTTCCTACCTATAGTCCACATTGCACTCTACCTATTCTCGCAAGCCCGTCCGGTTTCGCTTTTCGCGGATGCGGGCGCGGGGCATGATGGGGCCATGCGCTTGGACGGTTCAGACACGAACAAGGTCATCGACAGGGCCCTGCGGCGGCAGTGGATGGAAACCCATCTGAAGCCGAAGACCCTGATCGGGTGTGCGGTCGGCCTTGTGCTGTTCGTTCTGCTCGTTGTCGCTCCGCCGGTCATGGGACACCTGCGCGCTGCACAGCAATTCGATGGTGTGGTGTCTGGCCATACGCGCGGCTCGTTCAGCCCGGCGTCGAAGTTCTATCAACACCCCCTGTACCTGTCCGTGGAGCTTGAAAACGGCGAGATGGTCGAGACCCGGCTGCCGAAGGGCAGTCTCTATTTCCCCGACGCGCCCGTACGCCTGAAGGCGTTCCACACGGGCGAGGGAGACGACAGGCGGGTGTTCTACCGGTTCGACAGCTATGTGCAGGATGGCCCCGAAGCCGGCGCCGCGGCGGAGAACGGGCCGTAAGCCCCGCCGCCGTCATCCTCGGGCTTGTCCCGAGGATGACTGTGCTCTCCGGCGAGGCGGCCCCGCGCCGCGCAAGACGCCCTGAATTGTGCGGGATCGTCGCGCATGAATTCGGGGGAACAACAGGCGCCGTCTGGAAGCGGACACGCACGCAGCCGTGTCCCCCGCGCATGCGGGGGTCCAGACTTAACGCCCTGACCGCACGCGCGAATCTCAAGTCTGGGCCCTCGCATGCGCGAGGGACGCGGCAGCAAAGCTGCCGCTCCAACTGGTGGCGCGAAACATTTTTTGCCCGCGGGGTCGGGAGCCGCCCCTATCTTGTCCCTCGCGCCTGTCACGGGAGGGTTCGGTGGCCACCGAAACATCGAATGACGGGCGCCGGTCGGCGTGGCGGTCTGCCAGCGCCTGTCGGGCTCCCCGTAGTTGCGGGCCCGGCAGGCGAGGGCGGGCCCGTTATGGCCCCGGTGAACTGAAACCGGGGCGTCCAGGGAGGATCGGTCCTTCCTGCACGCGCGACCCGGCGATAGGGCCTGGACCAACGTCCGGCGAGACTTGTGGTCTGGCGGCGCCTCGCAACGGGCGGTGACGTCAGGGCTCCCTCGACCGGGCGGAAATCCTCAACGCACCTTGCCGGGACGACAAACGATCGCGGGGCGCGTGGAGACACGCATCCGGCCAGCGGCAACGCTGGCATTGTACTAAACAAGGCGTGCGCCCGCGCGCCCCGTCCTCCTGTGTTTCGGGAGGGGAGCTACAGCATCACGGACGGGTCGCGCCGGTCCGAACGGAGAACACTGTCTGCTTCACATCACACTTCAAAAGAGAGCCCTCATGGTGAGCAGGCGTGCGAAAGCACGCCGTCGAGTTTATCCTGAGCCTGTCGAAGGATCGAACCACGAGGGCGGGGCTCACAGGACGCAGGTTCACTCCGTCAACGGCGCGGATCGCCCCAGTGAACAATCAGCCAGCGCCCGCCGCGCCTCGTGGTTCGACGGACGCCGCCTCTCGGCGGCTGCTCACCATGAGGCGCTTCCGATACAGCTGCAGACAAAAAAAACCCGTCCGCTATTCGCAGCGCACGTAGGGCTCGGCCGAGCCGCCTTCGGTGATCCAGGTCAGCGTTTCGGGTGTCGACGACACGAAGGAGAAATCGCGTTCGTAGTCCTCGCCGCCCTCGCCGCTCACGCACTGCACGGTCACGTGCACGCCCGCGCCTTCCGGCGCAGAGCTCGTCACCCCGCACGTGTCGAGGCCCATGGCGACCGTGGCGGGAGAAATCTCGATCACGCCGTCGCGCGCCTCATTCGTGGGAGCGCAGGCGGTATCGGTCACGCCCCAGCGGCCCGTCATGGGGGTCAGCAGGCTCGCCTCCTCGGCCGGCGGAGCGGGCTCGGCGACAACCGGAGCCGGCGCCGCAGCTTCCGGCGCGGCGGTCTCGGTCTCGGGCGCCGGCGAACAGGCGGCAGCCGCCGCCGCCAGCATGAGTGCACTGCCTGCCAGAAGGAATTTCATGTCGCCGCCCCGATTGAGAAAACCGCGCCGAGCTAAGGGTTTCCCGCCCGCCCCGTCAACACGCCGGGCGCACGTCCGGCAGGGCCCTTACCCGCAGCGCCGGTTCACGCTATCTGCTCGGCCATGACAGACATGACCCGCCTGGACGCCCTCGAAATGCGCATCGCGCATCAGGACGAGACCATCGAGGAGCTGAACGCCGCCGTCACCGCGCAGTGGTCGGTGATCGACCGGCTCACGCGCGAGATCCAGGCGCTAAAGGACCGGGCCTCAACGGTCGAGCTGGGCTCGACGCGGGCGCCCGGAGACGAGCCGCCGCCGCCTCACTGGTGAGACGCAGGCGGGCCCGAAACCGGCTCGCACGGCGTGTGCTCGACGTTCGCGCCCTTGATCCCGTTGGCGCGGCGGGCCTTGCCGCACTCGAAACTGCCGGACCGGAAGGCGCGGCAGGCTTCCGGGCGCTGGTCGTAGACGCTGCAGACCAGCCCGCCGTCTTCCGCCTGGCGCAGCAGCACGCAGTGGCCGCCCTCGAAACGCACATAACGCCGCCCGTCTTCCTCGAACACGGCCTCGGGCGGCAGGGTGCGGGCGTCGTCCTCGGGCAGCAGCACGAGATAGCGCGGATGGCGGCTGAAGCAGCACGCGCCGCAGGCCACGCAGTCGAACGATGTATCCGCCATCCGTGGGTCGCACTGCTGTCTGAAGCCCCGTCTGCGCGGGCTGATAGCCCTCGCGCGCACCGCTGGCCAGAGCAGCCGTCGACGCGGCGCATGAACCAGAGCCTACTTCGCGTCGACCGCGATGCGGGTCTGCAGCGGGGCGGGCGTGGCCGTGGTCAGCTTTGCGATCACAGCCGCCGCTTCCTTGCCCGCCGCCGCGACCGTCATCTCGCCGGCCTGCACCTTGTCGGCATAGTCCAGCAGCGGTCCGTAGAGGGGCTCGGGCTCGCCCTTGACGGTGAGGCCGAAGACCGGCGCAGACGCCTCGAGCCTGTCCCACTCGGCGCGCACCAGCGCCCAGTAGTCCCTGGTGGCGGCCCAGTAGTCGGTCGCGATCTTGGCCTGGAAGCGGGTGTCCTTCGTGTAGGTGTTGAGGCCCATCTCGCGGGCGATGATCTGAGGCTTGCCGCCCTTCAGCGACAGCTTCGAGTTGTCCTGCTCGTGCACCCAGCCGGTCGGCGTGATGGCGTGGCGGTTCACGGCGATCACCACGTCATAGTCCTTGCGGACGGTCGCCTCGCGGCGCGGCAGGGGCCGCCACTCGGCCTTGCCGGTCCACTCCGACACGCCATTCGCGTGCGTCCAGGCGCCTACGGCGCCGTAGCGCGGCGAATCCTCGACCTGGTAGACCGTCTGCGACCAGCGCCCCGCCCGCTCGGCCTCGGGCACCGCGCGCGTCTCCCAGGCGTTGCCGCCGGTAAAGATCAGCACGCTCGCCGGCTGGTACTCCCAGTCCTGGCGCCAGTGCTTGATCGGCATCTTCATGTCGGGCCCGCCCACCACGAGGATGTGCTGCAGGCTGATGAAGGTCCCGCGGTCCTCGATCACCCGCACCACCTCGTCGCCGCCCGACAGCTGGTCCGGCTTCAGTGCATAACCGGGCGCGAAGGCGACGGTTTCGAGAAAGTCGAAGTCGACGTCGTAGTCCCCCGCCATGGCGAGGATGGCCTGCCTGTCCTGCTCGAACTTGGCCTGCTCCGACGCGAGGGCGGCGGCGGTCAGCGGCGCCGTGGCTGAGACCTGCGCCTGCGAGGCGCACGACGCCAGCACCAGCAGAGCCAGACCCGCCCCCGCAACCCGACCTGCCGACCTCAGCGTCCAGACCATCATCATCTCTCCCAATTGCGGCCTCCGGATACTCTTTTTGAGAATCACTTGCAATCGCATTCAAAGCCGGTATTTGTTGCGAACGCTTCGCAAGTCCGAAGGAGCCCGTTCATGTGTCTTCCCGTCGATCGACCCGCCCTGCAATGCTGGCTGCAGAGCCAGCTTTCGATCCTGAGCGTGCTGCGCGAGGAGGCCGCCCTGCAGCTTGATGGCGAGAGCGACCTTGCTGCAACCCTTGCTGGCCATCACGCCTGGTTGATGCGCGAACTTGAGCACCTGACCGGTAGCCAGAGAGCGGCGCCGGCCGCCGCCGCACACGCCTGAGGACCCAGCACCATGCCTGCATCACCCGCCTCGATCCGATTTGGCCTGCTCGCAACCGCCCTCGTCTGCGCCTGCGCACCAGCCCTTGCCGACACATCCTTCATCCGCCCCAACCTGTTTACCGCCTCCACCGAGGATCAGGTTACGGCCTACGCCTCCTTCACCGAGGTGTTCTCCAACCCGTCGGTCGCCCTGAAGTCGGACGCATGGACCGTTGTTGGCCCGGATGGCGCCGCCGGATCGGTCGACCGGATCGAGGCGCTGGAGCAGGTCACGGTGCTGGAGGAAGCCCTGCCGGGCGCGGGCACCTTCCGCCTGTCCACGGGCGAACGCCTCGGCCGCTCCGGACCGCAGGCCCTGATCGACGGCGAGTGGCGGCCCTACGCGCCCGGTCGCGAGCTGCCGCCCGGCACGCAGACCCGCCAGAGCCAGACCGCCACCGTCGCCGACGTCTATGTCACGAAGGGCGCGCCCACCCGCGCGCCCGTGGACGTCCGGATCGGCGCCCTGCAGCTAAAGCCCGAGACGCACCCGAACGACGTCTACCTGGACACCGGCTTCCGCTTTAACGTCCTGCTCAACGGCAAACCTGTAGCCGGTCAGGATGTCACCGTCTGGCGCGAAGGCGGCGCCTATGACGAGCCCGCCTTTGCACAGACGCTGAAATCCGGCGCTGACGGCTCCGTTCATGCGCGCTTCGACAGGCCGGGCGTCTATCTCATCTGGACGCGCCTCTCGGGCGATTCCCCGCCCGGCGCCGCAACCCCCGTCCGCAGCTACACCACCTCGCTGACCCTCGAGGTCCAGCGCTGAGCGAAGGCGCCTGAACAAGGGGCCTGGCGCACCCCGTCAGACTGAAACGCCTCCAACACAGGAAGACTACCGTGACATCGCGAGACCTGCTTCTGCGCTCCGCCGCCATGGCGGCGGCGATCGCCGCCCTGTTGCCTGCGCACGCCCAGACTGCGCCAGCCATTTCAGGCCCCACAACCGATGAAACCCCCGCGCCGGATTCCCCTGCGCGCGAGCGCATCACCGTCACGGCCACCCGTACGGAAGAAGCGATCGACACCGTCCCCGCCACAGTCACAGTCATTACGGCAGAGGATATCGAAAACGAGCTGGCGACCGACATCAAGGATCTGGTGCGCTTCGAGCCGGGTGTCTCTGTGCGATCCTCGCCCGCCCGCTTTGGCGCAGCGCTGGGCTCCACGGGCCGCGATGGCAATGCCGGGTTCAATGTGCGGGGCCTTGAGGGCAATCGCGTCCTGATCCAGGTGGACGGCGTGCGCGTGGCGGACGGGTTCGGGTTCGGGCCACAGGCCGTGGGACGCGGCGACTATGTCGACCTCGATCTTCTGAAATCTGTCGAGCTGCTGCGCGGCCCCGCGTCGGCCCTCTACGGATCGGACGGCGTCGCAGGCGCAGTCAGCTTCATCACGCGCGATCCCGACGATCTGGTTGCGGATGGAAACCTGCTGGGCGTGCGGGCGCGGTCTGCCTACGCCTCGGCCGACGACAGCTGGGCCAATAGCCTGATTGGCGCGACCCAGACCGGCGACTGGGGCGCGATGCTCTCATACACCCGCCGTGACAGCCACGAACAGGGCGCCCAAGGCGAGAACGATGAGCCGAACAGCCGACGCACCACACCCAATCCCACTGACGACACATCGGACAGCTATCTTGCCAAGCTGGTCTTCTCGCCCGGCGGCACGCACCGCTTCCGCCTGACCTATGACCGCATGGACGCCGAAACCGCCGTGGAGGTTCTTTCCGGCCGCACCCCGGCGCCCACGCCGCCTGCCGTCCTTGCCGGATCAGCCGTGATCGATCTCGACGCCACCGACACGACCACCCGCGAGCGCGTGGCGTTCGACCATTCGTTCAAGCTCGGTCAGGGCTTCGTGCGCGGCGGCCAGTGGAGCGCCTACACGCAGGACTCCACGACGCGCCAGTACACGTTCGAGGACCGTAACAGCGCAGCCGACCGCATCCGCGACAACACGTTCGACAATTCCGTATGGGGACTGTCCGGTCAACTTGACGCCGCGCTCTCCACGGGCCCTGCTAGGCATCGAATCCTGTTCGGCGCCGATCATTCGCAAACCGAACAGTCGGGCCTGCGCGGCGGAACCGTACCGCCCGCCGGCGAGACCTTCCCGATCCGCGCCTTCCCGAACACGACCTACCGCCTCTCGGGCGTCTTTCTTCAGGACGAGATCAGCCTCCTCGACGGACAGTTGCGGATCTATCCGGCGCTGCGCTACGACGCCTATGAACTTGAACCCGAGCGCGACGCCTTCTATCCGGCAGGCTTTCCGGCAACCCCGTCCGAGGGGGACCATGTCTCCCCCAAGCTGGGCATCGTCGCGGATCCGGTCGACTGGTTTGGCGCGTTCCTGACCTACTCCACCGGCTACAAGGCGCCCTCGCCTGGTCAGGTGAACGCCGGCTTCTCCAACCTCGCCTTCGGCTACACCTCCATCGCAAGCCCGGACCTCAAACCCGAGACCAGCGAGTCGCTGGAGATCGGCGCCCGCCTGCGCAGCGTGTCGTGGCTCGGCGCCGACTGGTCCGCGCAGGCGTCCGCCTTCGTGGCGGACTACAAGGACTTCATCTCACAGGAGGTGGTGGGCGGCAGCTTCACGCCAACCGACCCCGCCATCTACCAGTACATCAACCTCACGCAGGTCAGCATCAATGGCGTCGAGGCGACGCTGAACGCGCGCTGGGACAATGGTCTGGGGCTTCGGGTGGCAGCCTCGCAGGCAGCTGGCGAGGTCCAGGGCGCTGCATCCAGCCCGCTGGAGAGCATCGACCCCGCCAAGCTGGTGACCGGCCTGCTCTACGATGCGCCCGGCGGCCGGTTCGGCGGCCAGCTCATCGCCACCTTCGCCGATGGCAAGGACATCGGCGACGTCGCCAGCCCGGCCCTGTTCCGCCCGGACGGCTTCTCGCTGCTCGACCTCACCGCCTACTGGAACATCACGGACCGGGCGGCGCTGCGCGTCGGGGCCTTCAACCTGACGGATGAAAAATACTGGTGGTGGGGCGATGTGCGCGGCCAGTCGGCGACATCCACCATCCTCGACGCTTTCACCCAGCCGGGCCGCAACTACAGTGCTTCGGTGACGCTGAAGTATTGATGGGGGGCACGCGGCCCGTCCTTCGAGACGCCTCACAGCGGCGCTGCAATCTGTGGGGCACAGACGCCTCGTCTCCCACAACCAGATGACACTTCTGGAAACGGACAGCCTGCTGTCCGTGTTTACCAAGCACGCGGGAATACACACTTAACGCCTTGATCCAAAACACTATTTACAAACTCGGGATCCTCGCACCTCATCCTGAGCCCGTCGAAGGACGCGAGGACCACGGCCTTTGGGCCGCTTCCAGAAAGGAAAAACCAGTCTTTGAATCCGACCGGGTCCAAACTTCCCGCAATCTCCCCCTCGCGCCTGTCACGGGA
>CAYOWK010000079.1:0-9980 GCA_964407665.1 uncultured Rhizobium sp.
GGGAGGGTTTCGGGAGGCCTCCGAAGTCCTGAAACGACAGGCGCCGGTCGGCGTGACTGACTCCGGGCGCGAGAAACCGGAGAACCCTGGAGGTTCGGAGCCTCCAGCGCGCTGGCTCGGGAATACGGGACGGGACCAAACCCCCGGGGGTCTTTCCTCCTGATGAGAGTCAGGAGCGACCCGGGCTCAAAGTCCCCCGCCCCGTACCGGGCCGACAAACGACCTGCGGGGCGCGTGGGAACACGCACCGGCCAGCGCAAGCTGGCAATTGACTACCAATGGCGCGTTTCCACGCGCCCCGGCCTCCCATCAGGGAGGGGACTTACAGCACAACGGACGGCGAAAGCCGGTCCGAACGGAGAAAAATATCTGCATCATATCCCCCTCAAAAGAGAGCCCTCATGGTGAGCAGGCGTGCGAATGCACGCCGCCCGTCGAACCACGGGGGCGGGGCTCACAGGTGGTCGGTTCACTCTGCCAACAGCGACGGTCCACACAATGAACCATCAAGCTGTGCCCGCCGCGCCTCGTGGTTCGACGGACGGGCGCTGCGCGCCCTGCTCACCATGAGGCTCTCAGGAGAAAGCCTCAGCTTCAGCAGGGCCAGACCATGCCCATCCCTCAGGCACGCTCCAGCGACACCGCTACGCAAACCCAACCCGCAGATGACAACCTCAGACGCATGCAGCAGAACAGCCCCATGTCCTTCACCCACCGCCTCGCCACCGAAGCCGATCTCGACGCCCTGCGCGAGCTGATGGAGCTCGCCATCGCCGAGCACCTCAAGGATTTCCTCGATCCCGAACAGGTCCGCGTCAGCCGCTCGATCATGGGGCTCGACACGCAGCTGGTGGCCGATCGCACCTATTTCATCGTCGAGGATGTCGAGACCGGCCGCATGGCGGGCTGCGGCGGCTGGAGCAAGCGCGCCACGCTCTACGGCGGCGATCATTCCACCGCCCAGCGCCACGCAGCGCTCCTTGATATGGCCACCGACGCCGCCCGTGTCCGCGCGATGTATACCCATCCGGATTTCAAGCGCCGGGGCGTCGGCCGCCTGATCCTCGACCTGTCGGAACAGGCCGCCCGCGAGGCCGGGTTCAGGTCTGTGGAGCTGATGGCGACGATGTCCGGCGAGCCGCTCTATCTCGCCTGCGGCTACCACCCGATCCAGCGCATCGTGGCGGCGTCGATGGACGGCGTCGACGTGCCCGGCGTCCGCATGGGCAAATCCCTCTATTGAGGGGCGCAGAAAGGGCGGTTGTCTCTTCAGCCGAAAACCAGCATGACGGCTGCCGCAGTCTCTGTGGCGGACTGTCGGGGGCGCCGAATGCAACGACTCTTCATCGTCATACCGGTCTATGCGCTGGTGGTGATTTTCCTGCCGCGATCACCAGAGTTTCAGGCGCTGGTGGACCCCTTGATGCGCCTGCATCCCGACATCGCCATCGTGATCTCCTTGGTCGCCGGGGTCGTTGCGGGCGGGTTCATTTGGCTGTTGCGCAGCGTCGCGCAACCCTGGGTCGCCCGGCGGCCGCGTGTCGCGGAAGTCATCGGCTCCGGTTTTATGGGCGTCGTGATTGCCGCGATCTTCGATGCGATCCAGCGGCTCTCAGGGTCTGCAACGAACGTCGTCTCCCTCATTACCCTCCCGATTGGATTCATGATCGCAGAGGCTGTGTTCCTTGCGATCCAGTGGCGCTTGATGCGCCGCGAGGAAGACTGATCCTCCGCCCTTTTCTCGCCCGGTTCCGGTTGTCAACATGCCGACGCCTTGAGTTGGCGCCGATCATTTCGTTCGTTCGGCAGCCATTCATGTGCGGTCTGCGTTAGTGCGTAGATCGATTGCGACAACCAGAGGGAGTTCGACGGTGAAACCCATCCTGATAGCCTCCGCTGCGGCGCTGCTCATTGTGGCGACCGCCGGCGCGGACTCCCCCAAGGACGGCTCGGTGAGCGTCACGCCCGGCATGTGGAACTGGAAGCAGGAAACCAGCGTGATCGGGATTCCGATCAATGAATCCAACCTGGAGTGCCTGATCCCCGAGAAGGCGACGATAACCCTCTCCGAACTGGCCTACGATCTCGACGAGGGCTGCACCGTCGACAATGTCCGGCCGACCGGGACCGGCTACGACTTCGATCTCATCTGCACGGGCAAGTATCCGGGCAAGGCCGCGGCCTCCCTGAACGCGACGCCCGGCAAGATGCAGATCCGCGCCAAGGGCAGCGCCAAGGTGTGGGGCATCAAGGCCGGCTTCTCGATGAAGGCTGACGCGACCTACAAGGGCGCCTGTGCGCCTGAAGAGCTCCGCCGCCAGCAGCAGAAGTACGCCGAGGAACAGGCGCGCAAGGGCGGCTGAGGCTAGTTGAGCCCGTCCCGCACGTCGAAGATCTGGCTGGGTATCCACTGCGTCTGGGCGGTGAAGGCAGGCGCCTCGCAGACGTCCTGCGTCATGCGCGGGGCGCGGGGCCCGGGCTGGATCGGTTCGCGGACGCTCTGGCAACCGGTCGCACCCAGTTCCAGAGTCGCGATGTAGTAGTCGACCCCCTGACGGCGAAGGCTGCCATCCACGCTGCCCTGCGCAGCGATGTCATCAAGCATCGCCTGATCGTTGACGAGGCCCTCAAGGTGGACGGGCGGCGTATCCATCAGGAAGCCCGCAGCGCCCGCACCATCGCCCATCGCATAGCGCCCCGGATTGGCGTTCGCGAATTCGGCAATCGGTATCGCACGCAGGAACAGCGCGTTGGTCTCGGACGGCGGCCGCTTCAGCTGCCAGGCGTTGAACAGCACCGAGGCCGCCGCCATCAGCCCGCACAGCAGAAGAGGGGCAAACTTCAAGCTGCGAACATCCATCCGCGAGGCCAGCTCCAGTCCGCGTCCCGACAGGAACAGGGCGGCGGCGGGGCCGGTGAAGCAGATCGCATAGAAGTACCAGGCCCACAGGCGCCAGTCGCTCGTGATCAGGGTCTGGGCATAGTAGATTGCAGCCCCCAGCGTCACCAGAAGGAAGGCGAGGCCCGGCAGGCTGTTGCGCAGCCGGCGGTCGAGCATGACGAGGGCGGCGCCGAGCACGGTCAGGACAAGGACCCCCACCGGCGCCAGCCAGTTGTTGGGGGCGTGGATCTCCACAAAGCTGTTCAGCGCCTGGCCAGACAGGGCAAAGCCTGCCCCGTCCACCATCAGGCGCTTGGCGGCGCCCGACAGCGGCATCGGCGCACCAAACACCACCTTGTTGAGGATCAGGTAGCCAAAGGCGGGCGCGAACGCGAAAGCCGCAGGCCAGAGCCGCAGCACCTTCGGTCCCATGCGGCCGATCAGCAGAATCGCAGCTGCGAGGCAGACGGGCGCCAGCACGACGACGCTGTCGAGGCGCGAGAGGAAGGCGAGGGTGAGGAGGCCCGCCGCAAGGGCGGCGCGCGCGACTGTCGGCCCATCCAGAAGCTTCCAGATCGCCAGAAGGAGGGCGGGGATGACCGGCCAGAGCAGGGCGATCTCCATGCCGCCGGTGGCGATCACTACGCCCGAGAGGCCGTAGAGGGTCGCCGCGATGACGGCCGACCCGGCCGGTAGATTGAGGCCTGCAGCGGCGGTGCGGGCGAGACCCGCAAACACGCCGGTCCCCCACACCACGAGCGCTGCCTGGATCAGGTAGATCGCCATGAAGAAGGGGGCGGACCGGATCTCGAAGACAGACGCGATCGCGGCGCAGATCAGGGTCCAGAGGGGGTGGTAACCATTGGTGAGGACGACGCCGTCCCACGTTGACCGTCCCGTCTCGGCAATGTTCCCGGCAATCACGGCGTAATAGAAGAAGTCGTCCTCGGCCCAGGCGGCGTACCCGTAGTCCCCGGTCGCCAGCACAAAGTACGAGACAAACTGCAACAGCAGCAGGGGCGCTATCGCCGCCATCGCCAGCCGCGCGGGCGATTTCGCCGCCAGATCGCCCATTGCATCGATCAGCCTGAAGGCCATCCCGCCAGCGCGCGTCAGGGAACTTCCTGCCTCTGCGTGCATTATGCCGTTCCTGTTCCGGTTTCAGTCACTTGCGTCGGACGGCGTGTCCAACGGGTTTCCCGTGTGAGTGGAAAGCAAGATCAGGACCGCCCCGCTCAGGGCCCCCGGCGCAGACCGGCCCCGGCCCACCCTGTGACCTTTTCGTCGCGTCCACCGAAATGTTACCGGGCTGGATATAGAAACCGGCTGGCCGGATTGCTCATATGTGATGTAACGAATAGGGATTACGTTCGCGCAAACGAGAACCATCATGGTCCGTCGCGACCTATTCAGCGCAACAGGGAGGCGCACACCGTGGTCACTCCATCCGGACTCCGTAACTCCATATCCATGATCGCCCTGGCCGGAGCAGCCCTCGCGGCTCCCGCCTACGCCCAGCAGGCTCCCCCATCCGCCGTCCCGGAGGCCGCCGCCCCGGATTCCGGACGCGCCGTCATCGTGGTCACCGCGACCAAGCGCGAAGAAGACCTCCAGGACGTTCCGATTGTCGTCACGGCTATCGGTCAGGAACTGCTGGCTGACGCCGGCATCGCCGACATCAAGGATCTCCAGATCCTGACGCCCGGCCTCACCGTGACATCCTCGTCAAACGAGACTTCCACCACCGCCCGGGTGCGCGGCGTGGGTACGGTGGGAGACAACCCCGGCCTTGAATCATCCGTCCTGGTCATGGTCGACGGGGTCTACCGGCCGCGCAACGGCGTCGGCTTTGGCGACCTCGGTCAGATGGAGCGGATCGAGGTTCTGAAGGGGCCGCAGGGCACACTCTTCGGCAAGAACGCCTCGGCTGGCGTGATCAACATTCTCACTGAGGCGCCGGACTACGACTACTCCGCGGAAGCGGAGCTGTCGGCTGGAAACTATGGCCTGTTCGGCGGCGCAGTCTCCATCAACGCTCCGATCGTCGAGGATATGCTCGCCGGCCGTATCTATATGGCCCAGCGCAAACGGGATGGCTTCCTCGATGTCGAGACGGGTCCGGGACCGCGCACGCTGGACGAAGACAACGACCAGGACTTCTTCACGATCCGCGGCCAGTTGCTGGCGGAACCCACGAGTTCTCTGACGGCTCGCCTGATCCTCGACTACACGGAGCGGAGCGAGAACTGCTGCGGGGCTACCCAGCTGTTCGTCGGTACAGCCACGAATTCGCGCGCCAACGCCATCAACGCCGTTCGCCCGGGTTCCATCGATACCGTTGCGACGCCTTTTGATAGACAGGCGCTCGCCAACCGCGACACCAGCCAGAACATCATCGACCAGGGCGCCTCGCTGGAGGTGAACTACGACCTGAACGACGACATGACGCTGACGTCGATCACGGCCGCACGCTCGTGGGACGCCACAATCGGGCAGGACAGCGATTTCACGTCGGCCGACCTGATCTGGCGGCCGAGCGACGGATCGAACTTCACCAGCTTCGGACAGTATTCGCAGGAGTTGCGTCTTGCCGGCGATGCGGGTCCGTTCACCTGGCTGGTCGGTGGCTTCTTTGCGCGTGAAGAGCTGGATTCAGGCTCCGTGCTGCTCGCCGGGTCGGACTTCTACCCCTACTTCTTCACGCGGGTCCTTGGCGGGGCGCCTTCGCTGATCGGCCTCACGCCGGCGTCGGGCGCAGCCGCTGCGGGAAGCGGCCTGCGCGACACCTACAGCCAGACGGGCGACAGCTGGGCGATCTTCACCGAGAACACCTGGGACATCACCGACCGGCTGGCCCTGACCGGTGGCCTGCGCTGGACCCAGGACGAGAAGGAACTCGATACGGTCTACTCCACCTCGGGCTCTTCATGCGATCAGGGCGAAGCTGCATTCGGAACACTGGCCGGCGTGGTCGGGCAGGCCTCTGCATCCACAATTGTCGGCGGCCTGTGCCTCAACCAGCTCAACAACGATTTCGACGCGCTTGGACCCTACACGCAGTCCCGCACCGAAGATGCTGTAACGGGCACGCTCAAGCTGAAGTACGACATCACGGACGCGGCCATGATCTACGGATCTTACTCGCGGGGCTTCAAGGCAGGTGGTTTCAACCTCGACCGTGAACAGGCCATCGTGATCACGCCCACCGGCCCGAATTTCACGGCGGACCCGGACACGAGCTTTGCCGGCGAGTACGTCGACGCCTTCGAGATCGGAGCAAAATCCGAGTGGCTCGACGGCGACCTTCTGGTGAACACTGCGATCTTCCACCAGACCTATACCGACTTCCAGCTCAACACGTTTGCCGGAACCGCGTTCGTCGTGGAGACGCTGCCGGAAGTGGTGTCGCAAGGCGTGGACGCCGATTTCTTCTGGACGTCCCCGTGGGACCAGCTGTCCTTCCAGGGCGGCGTCACCTACGCCGACACGGTCGTCAGCAGCTTTACAGCGTCTGACCTCATCAATCCGGCCCGCTTCAACAGCCTTCGCCGTCTGCCCGGCGAAACGTTGTCCTTTGCGCCGGAGTGGTCGTCCACCCTCGCGGCGACGTTCGAGCAACCCTTCGCAGACCGCATGGTTTTCCGCGCTAACGTTTCCGCGAAATACTCGTCGGAGTACAACACGGGCTCGGATCTGCATCCCAGCAAGCATCAGGACGCCTACACGCTCGTCAATGCGCGCATGGGCGTTGGATCGGATGACGATGTCTGGATGCTGGAACTGTGGGCCCAGAACCTGACTGACCAAGAGTATCTGCAAGTCGGTTTCAACGGCCCGTTCCAGGTGGACGAGAACAACGACTCTGTCAGCGTCTACAACGCCTTCCTCGGTGCGCCGCGCACCTACGGGATGACCCTGCGCACGAAATTCTAGAACGGGCGTTCGAAGAAAGAGAGAAGGGCGGCCCCAGATGGAGCCGCCCTTCTTGTTGTCCGCTCAGAAGGAAATCGTCAGGCCGATCTGGGCCACCGGATAGATCGGGATGGCGTCCTCAACATCCGCCCGTATCTGCGCGACTTCTGTCGCGAGTTGGGCCTGGACCTGCGGAGAGGCGCCCGGCGCCGTCAGGTTGAAGGATGGCTCGCCGGTGAACATCGCGCCGAAAACGCCCTTGAAACCGACAGGGCCGTCGCCAAAACTTGTGTCGAAACCCAACCCAAGAAATGGCGCTGTCGATTCAAGTTCACCCTCGAACAGAAGCGAACCGAGTTGGGCGCCGGTGAACTGCCCATCGCCGATCTCGTACACCTGAGATGGGTTAAGCTGGGCATTCATGTTCAGCGTCTTGTCGCCGATAAACGCGCCGCCGGTGATTATGAAGGCGTTGCCGAACGGGTGAACGTCCACAAACGCGCCGACCGTGGAGAGATCGAGGGGCCCCTCATAGGTGATCCCGTCGTACGTGTCGTCGAAGTCGTATTCAAAGTAATTGTAGCCGCCGCGCAGGCTGACGAACTTGTTGATCTGGAAGCCGGCCTCAAGCGTCCCGCCGGTCGTGCCGCCGCTCAGACCCACGGACACGCGTTTCTCTGCGTGCGCCGCGCCCGAGCAAACCGCCGCTCCAGCAAGAGCGACCGCAATCGATATCTTCCAGCCCATGATCGTTTCCGTCCCCTTGGCGTCTGTTTGGCGCTGGTCGAGACTCGGGGTGATCCGGCAAAAGCGCAAGGCGCCGCGAGCGGCAGTCGAGGCGCCGTTCCTGCCGCGCGAAGCCCATGCCAGGCGCAACGTTGTGTGAATTCAGAGTCGTGTTGCGTGGGTGCGACAATTTATGCATGCTTCTTTCAAAGCGGGGCCGGGATCCAGGCGTCCTCCAACAGGAGGCGGCTGGTCCGTCACACCGCAACAAAGTGGAGAGGACCGTTCATGAGTTTGTCGCTGTGGCTGCCCATTGTGGCAGGCGCTATCGCCGTTGCGTACGGCGTCATCACTACGCAGCGCCTGATGGCGATGCCAACCGGCAATGACAGGATGCGAGAGATCGCAGCCGCCATCCAGGAGGGCGCAAACGCCTACCTGAAGCGCCAGTACCAGACCATCGCAATCGTTGGCGCCCTGGTGACCGTCGTGATCATCGGCTTCTTCCAGAACTGGCAGGCGCCTGTCGGCTTCCTTCTTGGCGCGATCCTCTCCGGCGCTGCCGGCTTCATCGGCATGAAGGTTTCGGTTCAGGCCAACGTGCGCACCACCGAAGCTTCATCCAAGGGGCTCGCGCAGGGCCTGAACGTGGCCTTCCTGTCCGGCGCTGTGACCGGCATGTACGTGGTCGGCCTCGCGCTGCTGGGTCTTGCCGGCTACTATGTCTTCCTCACGACGGGCCTGGGCCTCGAGCCCGGCGACCGCACCGTGGTAGACGCGCTGGTCTGCCTTGGCCTTGGCGCATCGCTGATCTCGATCTTCGCGCGACTGGGCGGCGGCATCTTCACCAAGGGCGCCGACGTGGGCGGCGACATGGTTGGCAAGGTGGAAGCGGGCATCCCGGAGGATGATCCGCGCAACCCGGCAACCATCGCCGACAACGTGGGCGACAATGTCGGCGACTGCGCCGGCATGGCGGCCGATCTGTTTGAGACCTACGCGGTCACGATCGTCGCGACGATGGTTCTGTGCTCGATCTATTTTGCGGGCACCAATGCGGTCGCCCCAATGATGATGCTCCCGCTGATCATTGCGGGCGTCTGTATCGTGACCTCCATTCTCGGCACGTTCTTCGTCCGGCTCGGCAAGGGTTCGCGCAATGTGATGGGCGCCCTCTACAAGGGTTTCATCGCCTCGGCTGTCCTGTCGATCCCGGCGCTTGCTGCGGCCATCGAGATCTCGCTCGCTGATTTTGACGGCTGGAGCACCGTCATCGAGACGGTCGACGGCGACATCATCACAGGCCAGAACCTGTTCCTGTGCGGGATCGCCGGTCTGGTCGTGACGGGTCTCATCGTCTGGATCACCGAGTACTACACCGGCGTCGGCTATCGTCCGGTTCGCTCGATTGCGCAGGCGTCGGTCTCCGGACATGGCACCAACGTTATCCAGGGCCTGGCCGTTTCGCTCGAAGCGACCGCCGTTCCGGCGCTGATCATCATTGCGGGGATCATCTTCACGCACACGATGGCGGGCCTGATCGGCGTTGCGATCGCTGTCACGACGATGCTTGCACTCGCGGGCATGGTGGTGGCGCTCGACGCGTTTGGTCCCGTGACCGACAACGCCGGCGGCATCGCCGAGATGTCGGCGTTGGATGACAGCGTCCGCGAGACGACCGACACGCTCGACGCAGTGGGTAACACCACCAAGGCCGTCACCAAGGGCTATGCGATCGGTTCGGCGGGCCTCGGCGCGCTGGTGCTGTTCGCCGCCTTCACGGCGGACCTCGACTACTTCTCTCTGAACGCCACGGAAGGGTCATTCCTGTATGGGGTGACGCCGGACTTCGATCTGTCGAACCCGTATGTGGTGGTCGGCCTGCTGTTCGGCGGCCTGCTTCCCTTCCTGTTCGGCGGCATGTCGATGATGGCCGTCGGCCGTGCCGCGCAGGCGGTCGTGGAAGAGGTGCGCAGGCAGTTCCGCGAGAAGCCCGGCATCATGACCTATGAGGAGAAGCCCGACTATGCCCGGGCGGTCGACATGCTGACGAAGGCTGCGATCAAGGAGATGATTGTGCCCTCGCTGCTGCCGGTTCTCTCGCCGATTGTCCTGTTCTTCGTGATCTGGGCCATCGGCGGCTTCACCGACGTCGCCAAGAGCCAGGCGCTGTCGGCGCTCGGCGCGCTTCTGTTGGGCGTGATCGTGACGGGCTTCTTCGTCGCCGTGTCAATGACGGCGGGCGGCGGCGCCTGGGACAACGCCAAGAAGTCGTTCGAGGACGGCTTCAAGGACAAGGACGGCGTCGTCCACAAGAAGGGCTCCGACGCCCACAAGGCGGCGGTGACCGGCGACACCGTCGGCGATCCCTACAAGGACACGGCGGGCCCCGCCGTGAACCCGATGATCAAGATCACCAACATCATCGCACTCCTGCTGCTGGCCATCCTGGCGCATAGTT
>CAYOWK010000080.1:0-9629 GCA_964407665.1 uncultured Rhizobium sp.
CGCACGTGTTCGAGCCGGCGCCGCAGAAGCTGGTCAACCGCAAATTCACCGGCGCTGACCCGATGGCGCGCAAAAAGGTTCAGGACGCCATCGCCGCCGCCGAGAAGGCGCTGGGCGCGCGCGGGCGGCTTCTGGTGCGCAAGTCCGGCACAGAACCGCTGATCCGCGTGATGGCGCAGGCCGAAACGGATGCGCTGGTGGATGAGGCCGTCAACGGCGTGCTGAACGCGCTGGACGCGGAGTAGGCGTCGCGGGTGAGTGTTGGCGATGAAGGACCCTCACTCGTACCCCCAACATAACTTCTACCTAGCACCACAAGTTCCTTCTGCGTTGATTTGAGGCTTGAAGACGCCATGGCCGACCGTTTCGCAATCATCCTCGCCGCCGGCAAGGGCACGCGCATGAAGTCGCCGAAGGCCAAGGTGCTGCACGAGGTTGGCGGGCGGACAATGCTGGGCTGGTCGGTGGCGCTGGCGAAGGCGGCCGGGTGCTCGAAGATCGTGGTGGTGGCGGGACCGGACGCCGCCGATGTCCAGACGGCGGGGGCGAAACTTGCCGGCGGCGGGAATGTCGTGATCCAGCGCGAGCAGCTGGGCACCGCCAACGCCGTGGACGCGGCGCGCGAGGCGCTGTCGGGCGCGAAAGGCCACGCCATCGTCCTCTATGCCGACACGCCGCTTGTGCCGGTCGAAGCCGTCGAGCGTGCGTTTGGCGAGCTGGAGTCCGGCGCGTCGGTCTGCGTGCTGGGCTTCGAGGCGGCGATTCCGGGCAAGTACGGCCGGCTGGTGACAACCGGCGATGGCTCGCTGGACGCCATCGTCGAGGCGAACGATGCGAGCCCCGACCAGCTGGCGATCCGGCTGTGCAACTCGGGCGTGATGGCGGCGCCGGCGCAGCTGATGTTCGAGCTGCTGCGCGAGGTGAAGAACGACAACGCCAAGGGCGAATACTATCTGACGGACCTGGTGGCGCTGGCGCGGGCTCGCGGGCTGAAAGCCTCCGTGGCGCGCTGCGAAGAGAAGGACGTGCTGGGCGTCAACAGCCAGCAGGAGCTGGCCGTGGCCGAGCGCGTGTTCCAGCAGGCGGTCCGCGAGCGCATGATGACCGAGGGCGTCACAATGCCGGCGCCGGAGACCGTGTTCTTCAGCCACGACACGCGCGTCGGCGCGGGTACAACCATCGAGCCGAACGTGGTGTTCGCGCCGGGCGTCAGCATCGGCAAGACCGCGCAGATCCGCGCGTTCTCGCATCTCGAAGGCGCAAAGGTGGGCGATAGCGCGCAGGTGGGACCATATGCGCGCCTGCGTCCGGGCGCGGACATTGGCGCGGACGCCCACATCGGCAACTTTGTCGAGGTGAAGAATACGAAGGTGGGCGAAGGCGCCAAGGCCAACCACCTCGCCTATCTCGGCGATGGCGAAGTGGGTGCGAAGGCCAACATCGGCGCGGGCACGATCTTCTGCAATTACGACGGCTTCTTCAAATACCGCACGGTGGTGGGCGAAGGCGCGTTCATCGGTTCGAACTCGTCGCTGGTGGCACCGGTGACGATCGGCGCGGGCGGGTATGTCGGCTCGGGTTCAGTCATCACCGACAACGTGCCGCCGGACGCGCTCGCCATCGCGCGCGGCAGGCAGATTGCCAAGCAGGGCCGCGCAAGGGCGCTCCGCGAGGAGCTCGCAGCGATGAAGGCGGCTGGCAATGAGCCAGACGGGGCTATCAGCAAAAAATTCAAGCTCAATGGCTAACGCAGCCAAAATATCATTCTCCTATCATATCGCAAACACGATCCTCCGTCCAAATTTTCCAGACAACAGCAAGGCAACCATCCAGAGGCCCGCTGTCCACGCTCCGAACACAGTCAGTGTCTGAAATGACCAGAGCTTCCCGTAAACAATCGTATCCCGGAACATATCGATGACCGACACCGCTGGATTAGCATAAACCAACCAGTGAAGGTGCGGCAAATCCAGCGTTTCGCGTGGGAGCATAACAGGCGACACGAAAAACAAAGCCTGTATAAGAAGTCCGATAATGTACTGGGTGTCACGATATTTGGTGCCGAGAATTGAAAAAATAATAGTCAGCGGCAACATAATAAGCGGCATGAGAAGCAGGAATGCTGGCAGCTGGAGATAGGCGATACTCAAGGGCGGTAGACGCTGAGTGGCGGTCATAACTAGAACGAGCCCCAGAAGGCCAAACAGAAACATCACCGTTGCCGTGAGGGGGACCCGAGCTTGAAATACCACGAACGGAATTCGTGATTGCTTAATATAACCCCCTGCGTTCATCAACGCATTCAGGCCCACTATCATTGGCGTGGTAAAATATTCCCACATGATAAGTCCACTGAGTACGGTGATCATGAACGAGATGTAGTCGGGTGCTTTGAAGACGGCTCCCCACACCGCTGCAAGCACAATAGCGAAGCACATCGGCTGAATAACGCCCCACAGTATGCCTAGGCGGCTACGGCGGAATCGTCCGCGCAGGTCGGAGCCCACCAGGTTCCAAAGCAAGTGGCGATATCGCGCAAGGTCAATCGCGTAAGTGATGATGAAGGGCCACTCTCGGTCCCGGTAGTTGCTGTACGCCATGACACGGTCTCCAGATTTTCCGGGATTGGGCAGCTTATCCCTCGCCTGCTGTCATCGCGGACAAGAAGTCAGGAATCACAACGGCTGGCGATCCGTCTCGGACAACAACGCCATTGTCGAGCCATATCACGCGAGTACAAAGTGCCTCAACAAGATGCATGTCGTGCGTCGCGACCACCATGATGCCGGACCGCTTGATGAGCGCACGGATACGCTTCTGAGCCCGGGCAGCGAACTGCGCGTCACCTGCGCCAAAGACCTCGTCGACCAGCAGGATATCTGGAGAAATCTGCGTGGAAACTCCGAAGCCCAGACGGACCTGCATACCGGCGGAATAGGTGCGCATCGGCAGATCGATGAAGTCGCCAAGTTGAGCAAATTCCACAATTTCATCTTCGACCTTGGCGATTTCCTTGCGCGAAAACCCCATGGCGAGGCCGCGATAGTATATGTTCTCGCGGCCGGTGGCCTCCATCTCGAAGCCTAGGCCGATATCGAGCAGCGTTCCGATTTGACCAAGCACACGTACCTTGCCGGCCTTCACTGGATAGATGCCGGCCATGGCGCGCAAGAGTGTGCTCTTGCCCGACCCGTTCCGGCCAATCAGCGCCACCCGCTCTCCCAGCTCAATGGAGAGTGTTAGGTCACGGATCGCATCGACATAGGTTGGCTGGACAGTCTGCTCGCGATGTCCGAGTAGCTTGAAGATGCTGCTCTTGAGGCTGCCCCGGACATATGGGCCTATCGGATAGTGGAGCGTGGCGTTCTCGAGCTCGATGCCGCACTGCCGTTTTTGCCGTACAGCAATGTCGAATTTGGCCTCGTCCACTTGCCCGCCCGGCAGGGCGGATGCGGCCGCCTCCGGCTCGGCCGGGGCCAACGCCGCCGAATTGTCCTCGGGGACCGGCCGGAGGTGGCTGAAGAACGCCGGAGAACGTTTGGAACTCGTCACAGACACACTCGTCTCTTCGACCTGCGCGGTCATCAAGGTGGAAACAGGCCCTATTAGCTTCCGTGCGCAGGCACGACGCACCGAGGCGCGTCCCCCGGGGGCGATAGCTTTCTTGACACGCGAATTCCGCGAATGGCAAGCCATATACTGTATCAGACATGTAACGGGCCGGTTGCCGCCCTTAGCTCGGGCGAAGGCGCATCCAGCTGCGTCCTGTTCCGCCGTCGTGCTTGCCGAACAGGGCACCGGATGATTAGACAATTCGGGGCCCCGACGCTGCGGGGGCAAATTCAGTGAGTTCCGTGTCCATGTTCGAGATGCTTGCCGCCAGAGGACGGGAAACCATCGGCGGACTTATCGGATGGTTCCGGGACCCCGATTTCGCCTACGGGATCGCTACAGTCATGGCGATGGTGGCCATCGCCATGGTGGTTTGCGCCATCGTCCTGCACCTGCTGCAGAAGTCGGCGCTGAAGACCAAGCAACTGCAGCTGTCCGGTTTCGTCGCTCTGCGAGGCGCGCAGGACACCGAATTCGCGGACGCCCGGGAGGCCGAGTTTTTCCGGCGCTTCCGCGAGATTGACACCGCCATGCAGAAGTCCGGCGCGGTCGCCGGTCAGATCGCCCATGCCTGGCGGCGCTACCGCAAGACGCTGATTGTCGGCAACGCCGCGCCTATCCGGTCGAGCCAGCGCCCCGCCGTATTCTTCTACCGGATGCTGACGCCGCCGACCTGGTTGGGCTTTGCGGCGACTATGTTTGTCGGCTTTGGCCTTCTCGTGACCTTCCTCGGCCTCGTGGCGGCCCTGACGTTCGCGTCCGAGGGCATGCAGAGCGACGCCCCGGACGCCATGCAAGCCGCACTGAGGGACCTGTTCTCCGCAGCCTCCTCCAAATTCGTGACGTCCGTTGCGGGGGTCGGACTGTCCCTTGTGCTTCGTCTGACTGAGCGGTTCCTGACAATCAGCTTGCGGCGGAGCATCGACAGCCTGTCGGGCGCCATCGAGTTCGGCGTCCGGGTCGATCCCGATGCCCAGAACGCCGCTCTGGCCAGCAATATCGCGCAGCTTCTTGGCCAGTCCGGTCCAGAAGCGCGGGCGGCGGAGTAGGCGGACATGGCGGATGAGCAGGGCTGGGCGGAGGAGGCCGACGAGGGCTACTTCGTCTCGATCACAGACATGATGATCGGCCTGTTGTTCCTCTTCATCATCATGCTGATGTATTTTGCATTGCAGCTGCGCACCGTGACGCAGGATCTGACGACGGCGGACGACAGCCGCAGCCTGTTGCTCGAACGCGTCGCGGGATACATGCGCGACCATAACGTCAAGGCGGAAGTAGACCTTGAGGCCGGCGTGCTCCGTCTGCCGGACGACGTCCTGTTCGACAAGGGTAGGGAAGAGCCAAAACCGAGCGGTGTAGCGGCGATCCAGGTGCTGGCCGACGCGCTTGACGCCAATCTGCCCTGCTACGCGTTCCAGCCGGGTGGGGGGCGGCCGGCCGCGTGCGGCGATTCCCCCCACTCTGTGGAGGTGATCCTCATCGAGGGCCACACCGATTCTGATCGCCTGAGCGCCAGCGGCCGCATGCGCGACAACTGGGACCTGTCCTCGGCCCGTGCGTCCAACACCTTCCGTATCCTATCGCAATACAAGCCGGCCCTTCTCCGCTATCGCAGCGGCCCGACCGGGAATCGGACGTCCCAAACGCTACTTTCGGTGGCCGGGTATGCCGATCAGAGGCCGGTTGACGCCGCCGACAACGAGCAGGCTAAGGCTAGGAACCGTCGCATTGACTTGCGCTTTATCATGTCGCGGCCGGCTCCTGACTAGCCACAGGTTTGGGAGCCAGATCTTGAAGCAGATTTGGCGCGCTCCGGTAGTAAGCTCTGTTCGGACTCCTTCGGATCGTCCCAGCGAACATTGCATAGTAATGATGTGTCTCGGCTGAACCTTTAGGTTGAGTGGTGTGAACCGGAGCCATCGCATTTTTTTGGTGCTGGTTGATGCTCGGACAGTCAAAACGGACGCATTCGGCCGGGTTCGATCTCCTTTCGCAGGGCGTGTTCGAGGGAGCCAGCCGCACCCCGAATGGTCTTGAAATTGTCACGCCCTGGGCGCGCGCGTCCTGGGGCGAGGTTCTTCTCGAACCCGGATGGTGGCGGATCGACAGCGATCTGCCTCCGTCTGAGGCTGGGTCCGCTGCGGCCGGAATGCGCATCACGCTGTCGACGCCAGCCGATCCCCAGGTGATCCTCGATGCCGCCTCGCCAGGCCAGCGTGTACTGGTTCGCGCGGAGGGTCCTGTGGCGATTTCCGCAACGTTGGGAGCCTGGCCCGGCTTCCGGCCGGTTACCCGGCTGCGTCTCGTCAGGCTCGGGCCCATGGAAATCAGGCTCCTGATGATAGGTGGAGCCTTGCGTCTCCTGCGCAACCCGGCGCGCTTCCGGATACTGGCAGAGGTGATCCACCGGCTGATTGCGGGACAGGCTGTCGGCATGAACGCTGGCGGCGCATCGCCGCCATTGGGGACGCTGAACACTCCTGCAGCGACCCTGTCGGGCAGCGCGGCGCCGGGCCGAAAGGTGTCGGGGCAGGGTGTATGCGTAGGCCTGCGCGAGGGCGAGACCCTCCACGTCCGGGCGCTGGAGCTGGCGGCCGCAGCGTTTGCGGGTGCGCCTCATCTTCGCGCGCTCGTGTCCGACGTTGTCAGCAGCGACGACGTGACGACCGGGCCCGAATGGGATGCGGAACTGGCGCGCCATGCCTGGTATGTTCCAGGGCCTGTCTTCTTTCGCGAAGGCGGCGTGATGGAGGAGATTACGGACCAGACCCTCGTCGGATCCTTGATAAAAGAGCACGGGGTCGGCGCCATCGGACGCATCGCGCTGCCGCTTGTGCGAGCCGCCCATCCACCCTGGCAGGCTCCCATGCCAAGGCCGCCAGCGCCGGTCTTCGAGCGACCGCCGCTGGTCTCCGTCATCATTCCCACAAAGGTCAGGATGGACCTTCTCGATCGCGCCCTGACCGGCCTGCGTGAGAAGACCGGCTATCCCGCGCTGGAAGTCCTGGTCGTCGACAATGACAGCCCGGACCCATCCCTGCCGGATGTCATCGCGGGCCACGCGTCAATGGGTCTCGAAGTCCGTCTCGTTCCCGGCCCGGGTGCCTTCAATTTCCCGCGCCTCATCGACCTTGGCGTGCAAGCCTCCCGCGGCGAGGTCCTGCTCCTTCTCAACGACGACATCGAGCCGGTCGAACCGGGCTGGCTGCACCGGTTGATCGAATCGGCGCTCCAGCCGGGCGTCGGCGCGGTCGGCGCCCGGCTGCTCTATCCGGGCGGCGACATCCAGCATGCCGGCGTGTGGCTCGGCGTCGGTGGGCTTTGCGGACATCTGTGGAAGGGTCTCGGGCAGGAAGCGGCGGAGCGCAATCCTCATATCGCCCTGCCGGGCTCGCGCATGGCTGTTACGGGCGCATGCCTGGCTCTCACGCGGGAGTCCTACGATCGGGTCGGCGGGCTCGACGCCGCAGCCTTCCCCGTGGCGTTCAACGACATCGACCTCTGCCTGCGCCTCGGCAAGGCAGGGCTGCGCACGATCTATCGCGGCGACGCCGTCCTTGTGCACCACGAGAGCCAGTCGCGCGGTCCGGACGACGCCACTCCCGCAACCCGAAGGCGTCTGGCGGCCGAAAGCGCAACCTTCATGCAGCGATGGGGGCGCCTTTTGCGCTCGGATCCCTGGCTGTCCCCCGCCATCGACGCCGCGGTCGAAACCGGCCGCATTCAGCCGGCTGCTCTCTCCGGGGCCGGTTACGACAGCTTTGCATAGGCGGCTTCCACGCTCGCCGCGAAGCGCTCCCGCGTGAAATCCCCAGCGCGGGTCCGTCCGGCCTCCGCGATCCTTGCCCGGTAATCCGCGTCCGAAACCAGCCGCGTTATTCCGGCGGCGATGTCCGATCGCGACAGCGGATCGACATAGCAGGCGCCGCCGCCGCAGGTCTCCTCGAGCGAAGGCGTAGCTGCGGCAAGCACCGGCCGTCCTGCGCGCATCGCGTCGAGCGCCGGCAGTCCGAATCCTTCGTAGAGCGACGGCATGGCAAGGAAGCACGCCCCGGCATGCAGGGCGGAGAGGTCCGCGGCGTCCACATAGCCGAGGAGGCGGATGCGGCTGCGGGTTTGCGGGTCCAGCTGTTCATCGATCCAACCGATCTCCTGCTCCGACATCCAGGCCCGGCCGCCAGCCAGCACCAGCGGGTGTTCCACCCCTGAATCGAGGTACGCCTGGATCAGGCGACGCAGGTTCTTCTTCGGCTCGATCGCGCCGACAAACAGGATGTAGGCCTCCGGCGTCAGCCCGAACCTCTCAATCGCGCCGGCCAGGGCGTCTGGTTCGCGCCTCTCGAATGGCTCCAGCATTGAAGCGAGAGGCGTCACGGCCACGCGCGCCGGGTCTGCATCGAGGATTTCGATTATGTCTCGCCGTGAGGCTTCCGACACCGTCGTGATCAGGTCCGATCGCCGGACGCATCCGCGCAGGCGCGCGGTGATTTCCTGCTTGTTGTCCGGGGTCGTCCAGGGCAGGCGGATCGGGATCAGATCGTGGATCGTCGTCACCAGCCGGCCGGCCAGCGGCGCAAGTGGCAGCGGCGCCGTCAGATGGGTGATGTCGACCGTCTGCGGCAGGGACAGCTGTGAGAACTGCCGCAACAGCATGTGCCTGTAGTGGGCGCGCCCAAACAGGTCGGGCGATGCAAGCTGCGCCCTGTTTCCCAGATCCCCCCTGTCGAGCACCGCCCCCGACCGGGCGATCTCGCGCGGGATGGCTTTCGCCTGCAGCAAGCCGCCGGTCATGCGGCGCACGGTGCCGAGTTTCGCCCGCAGACCTTGCTCTGCTGGCGGGGTATCCGAAGCCTCGACTTCATCGCCCAGCCTGTCGCGTCCGCGGCCGCCCTGATCGGTCAGCCACAAGACCTCATGTCCGTTGGCCTCGACCGACTGCGCCAGCAGGCGCGCATAGTTGCTGATGCCGGTGCCCCGGGCTGCGCCGGCATAGCCGGCGTCGATCAGGACGCGCTGGCGCATGCCCGGTTTGCTCATACGGCCGCATCGCAGCGACGGGATCGCGCCAGAGGCGTTGAAGAAGTCGGCGAGCGTGGCGTCATGCTGCTGTTTTGCGTAGTCCGGTTCGAAAAGCCAGTCCTCCTCGATGCCGGCTCGGCGCCGGGACTTGGCAAGCCTTGCCCGTTGGGGCCGTGCCGTGAGGACCGCCAGCGCCCCTTGTGGGCCTGTCTGCGATTGGGATATGCCGCAGCCAGGTCGTCCGCTGGCGAGAGCAGGCCGTCGACACGCGGACTGGCGTACGTCCAGGCTGCCGCGCAGGCAGCTTTGGCAGGAGAACAAAATGGCGAAGGCCAGCAGCCTGTTGGAAAATCGGGCCCTCGTCACGGGCGGCTCCGGCTTCCTCGGCTCACACCTCTGCGACCGGTTGCTTGATCGTGGCTATGACGTCCTCTGCGCCGACAACCTGTTCACCGGCCAGAAGCGCAACATCGCCCACCTGCATCCGAACCCCCGCTTTGAGTTCATACGTCATGACGTGACGTTTCCGCTCTTCGTCGAAGTGGACCAGATCTTCAACCTCGCCTGTCCGGCCAGCCCGATCCACTACCAGCATGACCCCGTACAGACGACGAAAACGTCGGTCCACGGCGCGATCAACATGCTGGGCCTGGCCAAGCGTCTGGGCGCCAAGATTCTCCAGGCGTCGACGTCGGAGGTCTACGGCGATCCCGAAGTGCATCCCCAGACCGAGGACTACTGGGGCCACGTGAACCCGATCGGGCCACGCTCCTGCTACGACGAGGGCAAGCGCTGCGCGGAGACCCTGTTCTTCGACTACCACAGGCAGCACGCGCTCCGGATCAAGGTCGTTCGCATCTTCAACACCTACGGGCCGCGCATGCACCCGGACGATGGCCGGGTCGTCTCGAACTTCATCATGCAGGCGCTGCGTGGCGAGCCGATCACGATCTACGGCGACGGCCAGCAGACGCGCTCGTTCTGCTACGTCGACG
>CAYOWK010000081.1:0-9550 GCA_964407665.1 uncultured Rhizobium sp.
GAGCTTGGCGACGAGCAGCGGAAACGAAGGACGCGCGTGCGTGGACGCGCTCGGCGAACACGCGCAGCGCTGACACGCGCCATCAACAAATACTACGAAGAATCCGGCATGGCGAAAAAGGAAAAGATCGCCATCAGCGGCGACGACGCGCGCGAGGGCCTCACCTGTATCGTTTCGGTGAAAGTACCCGATCCCAAATTCTCCTCGCAGACTAAGGATAAGCTGGTCAGCTCCGAAGTGCGCCCCGTGGTGGAAAGCTACGTGTATGAGAAGCTTAACCAGTGGATGGAAGAACACCCCGCCGAAGCCAAAACCATTATTGGCAAGGTGGTGGAAGCCGCCGCCGCCCGCGAAGCCGCGCGAAAGGCGCGCGAGCTGACCCGGCGCAAGGGGGCGCTCGACTACGCCTCGCTCCCCGGCAAGCTCGCCGACTGCCAGGAAAAGGATCCCGCCAAGTCGGAGCTGTTCATCGTCGAGGGCGACTCGGCCGGCGGCAGCGCCAAACAGGGCCGCAACCGCGAATTCCAGGCCGTGCTGCCGCTGCGCGGCAAGATCCTCAACGTCGAGCGCGCGCGCTTCGACAAGATGCTGAGCTCCGAGCAGATCGGCACGCTGATCACCGCGCTCGGCACCGGCATCGGCCGCGAGGATTTCGATCTGTCGAAGCTGCGCTACCACAAGATCATCGTCATGACCGACGCCGACGTCGACGGCGCCCACATCCGCACGCTGCTGCTGACGTTCTTCTACCGGCAGATGCGCGAGGTGATCGACAAGGGCTATCTCTATATCGCCCAGCCGCCGCTCTATAAGGTCGAGCGCGGCAAGTCCCAGCGCTATCTCAAGGACGATTCCGAAATGGACGCGTTCCTGATCGAGCAGGGCGTTCAGGGCCAGACGCTCATCCTCGAAGCCGGCGAGCAGGTTGCGGGCGAAGACCTTCGGGTCCGCGTGCGCGAGGCCGCCAGCTTCAAGGCCAGTCTGTCACGGCTGGCGCTGCGCGCGCCCGCTTCCATCATCGAACATGCAGCGCTGTCCGGCGTGCTGCGGCAGGGCGCGGGCGACGCCGAGACCGCAGCTGCGGCGGCCCGCCTCAACCGTGTCGCCGAAGAGGGCGAGGACACCTGGACGGGACGCTTCACGGACGATGGCGCGATCTTCCAGCGCGTCGTGCGCGGGGTCGAAGAGAAGGCGGCGATCGACAGGGCCATGCTGGCCTCGCCCGACGCGCGCCGTCTCGCGGAGCGCGCCGAGCAGTTCGCCTCCCTCTATGCCGGACGCGCCACACTGCGCGGCGAGAAGGGCGACGACGTGGCGATCCACGGCCCGATCTCGCTGATCGAGGCGGTGCTGCAGGCCGGAACCAAGGGCATCAAGATCCAGCGCTACAAGGGTCTGGGCGAGATGAACCCCGACCAGCTCTGGGAGACGACGCTGGACGCCAACGCCCGCACGCTGCTGCAGGTCAGGGTCGACCAGGCCGATCTCGCCGACGAGATGTTCTCCAAGCTGATGGGCGACGTGGTCGAACCGCGCCGCGAATTCATCCAGGAGTTCGCGCTGGAAGCCGAAGTGGACGCGTAAGCGGCCGCCTCCTTACTCCGCCGCCATCGGGAACGCCGGCATCGAGGCGAAGTCGTCCGGCACGTGCTGGCGGATCACCTTCGCCCCGTTCGCCCGCGCCAGCTCCTCGATCAGGTCCATCGACGCCAGCGTCTGGTCACGGTCGGTGTTGCCTTCCGGCACTGTCCGTTTTTCGCGAGCCTCCTTCAGGTGGTAGAGGTCCCCCGACAGCAGGGCGGGGCCGTAGCCCGGCAGCCTGACCAGAAGCGATGTGTGTCCCGGCGTATGCCCGGGGGTCTGGTGGATCACCACGCTGCCGTCGCCAAACACGTCGCGGGTGGCGTCGCCCTCGATCAGTTCGGTCTTCGCGGTCTCCATCCTGTCGTAGGTGGCGAACGCGCCGTCCTTGCGCGCCTCGTCGCGGAACATCCAGTCGCGCTCGTCCTTGTCGACGATCCAGGTGGAGCCCGCGAACAGGTTGAGGTTGCCGACATGGTCGAAATGGCTGTGCGAGATCGATACGTATTCGATGTCCGCGGGCGTGAGGCCGAGGGCTTCGAGCTGTGCGGGAAGGGTGGCCGACAGCGTCAGCTTGAACGGGCCGCTGACCATCCCCTCGGGCATATCCTTGAGGCCGGCCGGAAGGCCTGTGTCCCAGAGGAGATCGCCTGCCGGATGGCGGATGAGATAGCAGGGGTCCACAAGCTCGCGCGCCTCACCGTCATAGACGTGTTCGTCCGAGAAGCCGGCGGCGTTGTCCGTGTGGATGTGTCCGCAGTTCAGGGCGTAGAGTTTTACGGGGATCGCAGGCGCGGCGGCGGTTTCTGCAGCGGGGCCCTGGAGGCCGGGCTCGAGTGGATCCGCGCCATCCGCTGTTTCGGACGTCTCCTCGAGGCAGCCCGTGAGCGCGAACACAGCGGCGCATGCCGAGACTGCAAAAGCTTTACGCATGATCCAGAGCCTCCCGTTCCCCAGCCCCGTATCGGCGGAAAGCGGTCGCACGGTCAACTTTGGGGTTCAGCAACCGGTCAGGAGGTGCGGGCGCCCTTGCCCTTCAGCACGTCCTTGGCGTCGTACTGGGTCGCGCCTCCGGCGAGCGTCTCGCCCTTGCCGATCACGACCTCGAGCGACCCTTTCGTGGAGCCGACGATCTCGAACCATTCCCGGCCATTGTCGAGGGTCAGCTGAGCAGCCTTCTTCATCGCCTCTTCGCGAAAGTTCGCCGGCGCTGCGCCGCCGCGATAGAAGACACGATAGCGGTTGGTTGAGACCTTTTCGGTCATGTAGGGCGAGCTGGCTGCAGGCGCGACAGGCGCTGACGGTGCGGGCCCTGCCGGCGGAAGGACAGGGGCGGACGCGCACGCCGACAGCGCCATGGCCAGTGCAGCGAAGGCTGCGCGGTATCCGAGCCGGTTCACCTTGGCTGTCATGTGGCTGCGCTCCCGTATCCTTCGCCCCAACGCGCCAATGGTCATTCTGTTCCGGCGTCTCGTCAACGCCTCAGGCGCCGGCGTCCTTGTCCGGCTTCAGGACCCAGTACCGCCAGACCCCGATGGCATTGATGACAAACAGCACGCCGTTCTGGATCGCCAGCGGCAATTCGCCCTTGATCAGCGCGAACGCGACCCAGGCGATCGACGATCCCATGAAGATCACAAAGCCCCAGCCGGTGAGCCGGGCGCCGAGGTTCAGCGCCACGAGGATCGCGGCGGCGATGCCGGTGAGGGTGGCGCTCCACTGGATGATGTCGGTCATCATCCCTGAACGCGCCACCCACGGAACGGTCTATGGGAGCGCGGGGATGAATTTCGGCGTCAGGCGGGCTTTCGAGACCTGCTCGTAGGCATAGGCGAAGCCGATCAGCTTCGCCTCCTGCCAGGCCCCGCCAAAGAAGGACAGCCCGACGGGCAGCCCTTCGACGCCGCCCATCGGCACCGTGACGTGCGGATAGCCAGCCACCGCGGCGAGCCCGGCCGACGAGCCGAGGAAATTGTCGCCCACCACATGATCGGTTACCCACGCCGGGCCGCCCGATGGCGCGACGATGGCTTCGACCGTGTTGGCGGCCAGCATCCGGTCGATGCCTTCCGGCCCGGCCAGGCGTTTCGCATCGGCCTTGGCTTTCACGTATTCAGGGTCGGTGAGGGCGGGGGCTGCGGCGGCCTCGATGAAGGTGTCCTGCCCGAACCAGCGCATGGACGTCGAGGCGTTGGCGTCATTGAAGGCGATCAGGTCGTCCAGCGTCCGCATCGGCTGGCTGGCCGGGGTCGCGGCCAGGAAGGCGTTGATGCCGGCCTTGAACTCGGCATGCAGAACGATGTTCTGCGCCCGGCCGATGCCGCCGCGATCCGGCCCCTCGGTGATATCGACCAGCTCGGCTCCGGCCTCGCGCAGCTTGGCGAGCGCCGCCTCGAAGGCCGCGTCGGTCTGCGGATGATAGCCCGCCATGAAACGCGCCACCCCGATCCGCTTGCCCTTGAGCGCACTGGGGTCGAGCGCTGTCCTGTAGTCCGACTTGCGGGCGTCTGCCTCTGCGGTGGCGGGATCGGCCGGGTCGCTGCCCGCCATCACGGTCAGCAGGATGGCGGCGTCCTCCACCGTCAGCGCCATGGGGCCTGCGGTGTCCTGGCTGGCGCTGATCGGTGCGATGCCGGTGCGCGAGACCAGGCCCACGGTCGGCTTGACGCCGACAATGCCGTTGGTGGTGGCCGGACAGATGATCGAGCCGTTGGTTTCGGTGCCGACAGCGGCCGGCGCAAGACCCGCCGCCACGCCCGAGCCGGAGCCCGACGACGAGCCGCACGGATTGCGGTTGAGGACGTGGGGGTTCTTCGTCTGGTCGCCCGCTCCGCTCCAGCCGGAGGAAGAATAGTTGGAGCGGAAGTTGGCCCACTCCGACAGGTTTGCCTTGCCGATGATGATGGCGCCCGCAGCCCGCAGGCGCGCCACGACCGGCGCATCGCGTCCGGCGCGATAGTCCTTCAGCGCCAGCGAGCCGACAGTTGTGGGCATGTTGTCGAGGGTCTCGATGTTGTCCTTGATCAGGATCGGGATGCCGTTGAGCGGGCCCGGATTTGTACCCTCAGCACGCACTTCGGTGTTTTCCTCAGCCGTCTGCTTCGCGTCCGGATTGACGGCGATGACCGCGTTCAGCATCGGGCCTGCGTCGTCCACCGCCGCGATGCGGTCGAGATAGGATTGCGTGATCTCGCGCGACGTCGTCTCGCCCGCTTCGATCGCGGCCGCCAGCTGGGCGATGGTTCTGGGTTCCTGCACCAGTTCCGCGAAGGGCGCTGTCGCGTCAGCGGGCGCCGCCTGCGGAGCTGGTTCGGGCGACGGCGCGCATGCCGCCACTGCAACAAACGCTGCGCCCGCAAGAAGAATCCGCTTCATCAATGACCCCGTTGTTCCGCCGTCTGCAGGTCATCACGGACGGGCGCAGCGGGCAAGGCCGCGTGGTCCTGGCGCGAGTCTGGACAAGCAGGGGCCGCAGCGTAGTCTCGCTTGACGGGGACCAAGATGGCAGACGTATTTCTATCCTACCGAAACACCGAAGAACGGCGCCGCCTGGTCACGCGTTTCGCGACCATATTGCGCGCCCATGACATATCGGTCTGGTGGGACCACGGCCTCGAGGCTGGCGAAAGCTACCGGGACCAGATTTTCGCCGAGCTCCAGCAGGCGCGCCTCGTCATCCCCTTCTGGTGCGAGGAAAGCGTCCTCTCGCCGTGGGTGCTGATGGAGGCGCGGCAGGGCAGGGAGAAGTTGCTGCCGGTTCGCATCCAGCGCGTGTCGCCACCTGACGAGTTTGAATCGATTCACTCGATCCATCTTGAGGACTGGAATGGCTCGATCCTCGACCCGGTTCTGGACGACTTCGTCCGGGATGTCTGCGAACGGCTCGGCAAGAATTCGCGCCTCGCACCGGATTCCAAGAAGGAGCTTTCACGCCTCCCAGCCATCAAGCCGCTCCGGCCGGCTGGCGCCAGACGCAAGGCGGCCCCGGCAGGCGCACGCGGCGATTCCGGCAAGGCGAACCAGGCATGGCTCTATGTGGCGCTGCCAACCGCCGTTGTGGCCAGCGCAGGCGCCGCGGCGCTGTGGCTGCTTGATCCATTCGCATGGCGCCAGCCGGTGGATGCTTCGGCAGGCCTGATCCCCGCAGCGGCCGCTCAGGGCGAGATCGCTGGTGGATCTGAAGGTCCCGGTGGATCCGTCGCCCAGCCGTCCTTCGCGCCAGCCCCGGCCGCTGTCCCGACCGGTGCGGCCGCCCAGCCGCCGACGGCGCCGGCGGCAGAGCAACCGACGCCGGCCGCTCTGGCCTGGCAGGCCGTCTCTGCCAGCGATCCCTCTGCACTGCGTGCGTTCCTCGGAAAGCATCCATCCGGTCCTGAGTCCGATTCAGCGCGCGACCTGCTGAAATCCCTCGACGCGGCGGCCTGGTCGACTGCCGCACGGCAGAACTCGAAGGCTGGCTATGAGCGTTACCTCGCAGCCTTCCCCGCAAAGGCAAAACCTCCGGGCGCAAAAGCGCAGGCCGCAGAAAATGCGCTGCTGAAGGTTTTGCAGCCGCCCGTTATACTGGAAGTAACGGCTGCGCCTGCACAGCCGACTGCGAGTCCAGCCCAGCCCGCAACCTCGCTCGATTTAACGCCAGATAGTCCAGCGAACTTTCCCACGATAGCCGAATTGCGAGAGAAGCATGGAGCAGCGGCAGTCACGAGGCCGTCGCCAGGGCGACGATTTTTGCCGCCCACCTATCCCCCCGCATCCGAACGCGCGAAGGAAGAAGGAGACAGTCTCCTGGAGCTATGCGTGGATCCCCAGGGCCGGGTTCTGTCCGGCAAACTTGTCGGTTCCAGCGGGTCCGAGCGACTGGATGCCGCTGCCCTTAAGGGCATCCAAGGTAATCGGCTAAATGCCGGTGCGGTCAATGGCGAACCAACCGCAATGTGTGGGTATCGGCTGACGTGGGTCTGGAAGCTTCCTGATGATCCTCCGCCGGCTCCCTCTCCTGCCGACAGCCAATAGCGGAAAGCCGCAAGGCGCGGTCCGGCAGCCGAGTCCGGCGTGCTGGAGCCTGGCTGCACCTTTCAGGTTTCCGCATGAAACGCGCCAAGCCGGGCCGCCAGCCAGCCGGGCTGTTCCAGCGGCAGCATGTGCCCGGCGTCCTTCGCCTGGTCGAGGCGGCTGCCGGGAATGCGTGTATGCATCTCCGCGATATCTTCCCAGCGCACAAGATTGTCCCCATCCGCGCCCGCCAGCAGGACAGGGCAGGCGATGTCGCCGAGCCGCTCCATCAGGGAGGCGCGCATCGTCGTCTCACGCATCTGGGCCAGCAGCACGCGCTGACCGAGGTCGCGGTCCATGGCGCGGATCACGTCCACCACAGCCGGGTCGGACTGGTGCGAGGGGTGGACAAACGGATTGATGCGGCTGGCGGAGATGCCGCGATACGCATGCGTCTCGAGAAAATCGATGACCTTCGCACGGTCGGCTTTCTCCGCGTCCGACAGCCCTCGCGCGGACGAGCAGACAACGGCGAGCGAGGCGACCCGGTCCGGATGGTCGAGCGTGTATTCGAGCGCGAGATACCCGCCCATGGAAAAGCCCACGAGATGCAGCGGGCCGGCTGAAGCGGCCTCGTCGAAGGCCGCCCGGATATCGGTGCGGGTGAGCCGCGTCTCGACCGGAATGTAGCGGTGGCCGAAGGCGCCGCCGAGTTCCGCCCAGACCGGCTCCCACACCCGCCGGTCGCACATCGTGCCGGGGACAAAGGCGAGAGTCCTCATGGGCGGTCTTTCCGGCTGCGTCGGCCCGCACGGGCGCAGGGCGCGCACCGCTGGAAAGCCAATTGTAACACTGGATCGGTATGATCTTCCATGCGCATCCCCGGGGGGCAGATGACCGGCATCTTGCGGAACAACGGCGTGCTCGCAGCGGCGATCGCGCTTGCGGGGGCGCTGCTGTCCTGGCTCTGGCTCGACGGCGTCGCCGTGTTCGGGATCGACGACGCAAACATCACCCATGTCTACGCCCGCAACCTGGCCTCAGGTCTGGGCCCTGTCTATTATCCGGGCGGACCCGCGGTCGAAGGCTCGACATCGACGCTTTGGACGCTGGTCAACACGCTCCTGTGGAGCCTCTTCGGCGGCTGGCCGCCAGCCTTTGTCGCCACATGCCTTGCCCTGTGCGGCGTGAGCGTCTGGCTCGGTCTTCGCGCGCTCCGCATGGTTCAGGACGCAACCGGAACACAGTGGCAGCCGGCCGGCCTCGTTGTGGCGGCCATCTTCCTTAGCGTCCCGACCTTCTTCTCATGGAACGTCTGGTCGCTGATGGACATCACGCTGTGGACCGTCGTGCTCACCGCCGCGACCGTCCAGCTGGCGTTCCTTGTAGCGCTGCCGCAACCGACACTCCGCGCCGCCATCGTCTCTGGCGTGCTGCAGGTTCTGACCGTCGCGTGCAGGCCGGAAGGCGTCGCCATCGCTGCCGGCCAGCTGGTTCTGGCGCTTGGCGTCATCGCCCTTCTGGCGCCTGCGGACCCGTTCCGGCTGCGCAAGGCTGTCCTTGTCGCGTCTGGCGGTCTGGCCGCGCTGGCTGCATTTGCCCTGATGACCGCCGGGCGGGTTGCGATCTTCGGTTATCCGCTGCCGAACACCTACTACGCCAAGGTGTCCAGCAACTGGGGCGAGCGGCTCGCCGACGGTCTGGCCTATTGCCTCGAGGCCGCCCGCGACATGCCTGTGCTTGTGATCGGGGCCCTCGCCTGGGCCGTGTTGCTCGCCGCCTGCCTCATGAAGCGCGACACGGACCCCGCTGGCCGGACGCGGGCGCTCGGCGTCGCCGTGATGCTATGGTCGCCCGTGCTGGGTCTTGTCGCCACGACCATCCTGTCCGGCGGAGACCATTTCCGCGAGCAGCGCTTCTTCCAGCCCCTGCTGCCGCTGCTGGCTGCGGGCATCGCGGGCGCCATCTCGCTGGCTGCGGCGGGACCGGTGACGCGGCGCCCCCTGATTCCGCGCATGCTGGCCGCCGGGGCGATGGCGGCGCTGGTTGTGACCGCTGTCTCGCAATGGACGCGGAAGCCTCACATCGGGTTCGAGTTCTTCATCGCCAATTACGGCCGAGAAATCGGGACCCGCTTCAACGCCCTTGCGCCGGAGGGCGAGGCGCTATCCGTGGGCGTCATCACCGCCGGAGGCTTTGCACTGACCTACGCGCGCGGCCCGGTGCTGGACCTCATGGGGCTCAACTGGCCGGAGATGGCCCACAGCCCGCAGCCCAAGGTGGGCTTCAAGAACCACGCGGGGTTCGACCCGGAGATCTTCTGGCGTGCGGGCCCCGACATCGTCCTCAGCCTGGCGCGCGCCGATGGACGCGAGGGCCGCGTCCGTGTCCACTATGTCGAGGACCTCGTCCTGAAGGGCCTTCTGCGGTCCGACCGGTTCCGGGCGGCCTACCAGCCCTTCCGGCTCGGGGAGGGGCCAACCGCCATCCATTCCTTCGGCCGCCGCGCATGGCTGGCTTCGACGAGCGCGCCAGGGATTTCCGCCCTCGACTGGTCCGGCGTGGACATCGAGCGCGGCTTCGAGGGACCGGCGGACAACGAAGCTATCGAGCCCGCCGCGAACGAGATCGCCATCTCGCGCTGAGCGGCCCGTCGCCTAGCCGTTCTCGCGCCGCGCCAGGAAGGCGAGGCGTTCGAACAGCGCCAGGTCCTGCTCGTTCTTCAGCAGCGCGCCGTGCAGGGGAGGGACCAGCTTGTTGGGGTTCTTCTCGCGCAGCGTGGCGACGTCGATGTCTTCCGACACCAGCAGCTTGATCCAGTCCAGCAGCTCGGACGTGGACGGCTTCTTCTTCAGGCCCGGCACGTCGCGCATCTTGTAGAAGGTGGTGAGCGCCTCCGAGATCATCTTCTTCTTGATGCCGGGGAAGTGGACCTCGACAATGTCCGCCATCGTCTGGTCGTCGGGGAACTTGATGT
>CAYOWK010000082.1:0-9360 GCA_964407665.1 uncultured Rhizobium sp.
GCGTCGTCGCCGGTGATGTCGACCTTCTCTTTTTTCGCGATGCCGGTCTCGGTGGCGTACTTGTTGATCACCCGCGTCAGGGCGCCCCGGAAGCCGGCAAGATGCGTGCCGCCATCGCGCTGCGGGATGTTGTTGGTGAAGCAGAGCGTGTTTTCGTAATAACCGTCATTCCACTGCATCGAGGCCTCGACCACGATTCCGTCCTTGTTGGCGGTCACGTAGATCGGCGCGGAGATGATCGCGTTGCGCTGCTTGTCGATGTGCTGGACGAAGGCCTTCACGCCGCCTTCGTACTCCATCACCGTTTCCCACGGCTCGGCGCCGCGCAGGTCCTTGAAGACGATCTTCACGCCCGAGTTCAGGAATGCCAGTTCGCGAAGCCGGTGCTCCAGCGTCGAGCGGTTGAACTCGATCATCGTGAACGTTGCAGGCGACGGCAGGAAGCGGACGGTGGTGCCCGTCAGCGGCTTGCCGTTCTCGCGCATGGGCGAGTCGCCGGTGATCTTCAGCGGCGCTTCGGCGACGCCGAGACGGAAGCGCATCTCGTGCGCCTTGCCGTCGCGGTGGATCTTGAGGTCCAGGATATCCGACAGCGCGTTGACGACCGAAACGCCCACCCCGTGCAGACCGCCCGAAACCTTGTAGGAGCCTGCCTCCTCGTCAGTATTCTGGAATTTTCCGCCCGCGTGCAGCTGGGTCATCACGACCTCGGCCGCGGAGATGCCCTCTTCCGGGTGGATGCCGACCGGAATGCCGCGGCCATTATCCGACACTTCAACCGACCCGTCGGGGTGCAGCGTCACGCTGACGAAGTCGGCATGGCCGGCGAGCGCCTCGTCGATCGAGTTGTCCACGACCTCGTAGACCATGTGGTGCAGGCCCGAACCGTCATCGGTGTCGCCGATGTACATGCCGGGGCGTTTGCGGACGGCCTCGAGGCCCCGCAGCACCTTGATCGATTCCGCATCATAGGACCGGACAGGCTTGGCCTCTTCCGGGCCGCCAGCTTCAGTCTGTGTCGTCGTCATGCCTACCTCCAGACTGGCTGCAGGCGACCCGTGCCTGGTGCAGGCGGGTCACTCTTCGCGGACGGAGCCGTCTGACACGGCGAACCGCTGCGCGCGGTCGCCGAATGCGTCAAACAGGGCCCTGTCCGTACCTGTCAGCCAGGCCTGGCCGCCGAGCGCGGCCAGTTCGTCATACAAGGCAGCCCGCCGATCCGAATCGAGATGGGCGGCTGCTTCATCCAACAATAGCAGGGGATTGGGGGCAAAGTCGCGCCCGAAAAGCGCCCGCGCATTCGCCAAAATAAGCCCTATCAACAAGGCTTTCTGCTCACCTGTGGAGCACTTGTCCGCCTCCAGCCCCTTGGCGCGGTGAACAACCAGCAAATCGGTGCGGTGGACGCCGTCCAGAGTCCGTCCCGCGGCCGTGTCGCGGGGGCGTCCGGACCGCCAGGCACGGGCCATTTCCTCGCCGATTTCGGGCTCTCCCGCGCCCGACAGCGCCATCTGCTCGAAGACCCCGTCGAGGGCCAGATCGGCCTTCGGAAAGGCCCCTTCCGGGCGCGTATCAATCGACGCCTGCATGCGCCGCATGACCTCGGCGCGCCCGATCGCCATGGCCGCGCCGGCCCGGGCCATCGCCTCCTCCACCGAGCCGATCCAGGCCGGATCGGGCCGCCCCTGCTCCAGCAGGGCGTTGCGCTGGCGCATGGACTTGTCATAGGCCGCCGCCGCCGTGCCGTGCGACGGGAAATGGGCCAGCACCTGCCGGTCGAAGAATTTTCGGCGGTCGGCTGCGGGCCCCGCGAAGACCCGATCCATCGACGGCGTCAGCCAGATGACGCGCACGAGTTCGGCAATGTCTGCGGACGTTGCCGGGGCGCCATCCAGCCGCGCGGTCCGCTTCGATCGTCCTTCGCCATCCATTTCCAGTGCGACGGCGATACGGCGCGTCACATCCGCGTCGGCCAGGTCGGCTGAGAGCGCCCAGCCCGGCGACGCCTCATCGGCCCCCTTGCGCACCAGATCGCGCAGATCCGCGCTGCGCAGCCCCCTGCCGGGCGCCAGCACCGAGATCGCCTCGATGATGTTGGTCTTGCCGGCGCCATTGGCTCCATAGAGGCAGACATGGCGCCCATCCGTACGGATCTGCGTCTGCACATGGTTGCGGAAGTCCTGCAGGCCGAGACGCAGAAGACCCGCCGGAGCCCGCGCGGAGCTCACACCCGCAGCGGCATCAGCACGTACTGGGCGCCGGCGTCCTTGCCGTCCAGAACCCGCGCCGGAGACGCTGCGTCGTTGAACTCGAACGTGACTTCGGAGCTTTCGATCTGGCTGGAGACGTCGAGCAGGTACTTCGCGTTGAAGCCGATCTCCATGGGTTCGAACGTGTAGAACGCCTCGACTTCCTCGGTGCCCTGCCCGGTGTCCGAGTGGCTGACCGAGAGCGTCAGCTTCGAATCCGACAGCGACATCTTCACGGAGCGCGAGCGCTCGGCGGACACCGTGGCGACGCGGTCGACGGCGGCGGCGAATTCCTTGTTGTCGACCACCAGCCGGCGCTGGTTGTCCTTCGGGATCACGCGCTGGTACGGCGGGAAAGAACCGTCGATCAGCTTCGAGGTCAGCGTGGCGTCGCCGATCCGGAAGACGATCTTGGCGTCAGTTGTCGCGACTTGAACCGTCTCCGGAGCGCCGTCCAGCAGGCGGCGCACTTCCATGACGGCCTTGCGCGGCACGATGACGCCTTCAAGCCCGGCGGAGCCATCCGGGGCCTTGGTCTCGGCGAGCGCCAGACGGTGGCCGTCGGTGGCGACCGCGCGCAGCACCGGACCTTCCGTCCCCTTGGCGTGGTGCAGGAAGATGCCGTTCAGATAATAGCGCGTCTCCTCGGTCGAGATCGCGAACTTCGTCTTGTCGATCAGGCGGCGGAGTTCGGCGGCGGCGATGTCGAAGGTCACGGCGGCGTCCTCGCGCGCCATGGTCTGGAAGTCCGTGGCGGGCAGGGTCGGCAGCGAATAGTTCGAGCGGCCCGCGGAAATCGCGAGGTGATTGTCCTTGGCCTCGAGCAGGATTTCCGAACCGTCCGGCAGCTTGCGGACAACGTCAAACAGGACCTGGGCCTGGGCGGTGATGTCCCCTGCCCGCGAGACCTTGGCCTCGGCGCTGTCGGACGCCTCAAGGTCGAGGTCGGTGGCGGTCAGCCGCAGCCGCCCGTCCGCCGCCTGCATCAGGATGTTGGACAGGATGGGGATGGTGTTCCGCCGCTCCACGACCGCCTGAACGTGCGAGAGCGCCCGGATCAGCACGTTGCGCTCGATCGTCAGTTTCATACGTCCTCACCTTTCGGCCGGCCTCGCAGTCGAGACACCGGAATGCTTCGGGACAGGGACGGCCATCTGGCGGTGTCCTGAACCCGTGACAAGAATCGTTCGGCCCGCCGGACAGGGCGGGCCGAAACATTAACTCATTCCCTCGCGACGGGAAGGCCCCATGAAAAGGGACCTGTGGGCGGCCTGTGGACGAAACCGGTCAGCGCAGGTTGCGCGGATCCATCATGATCTTCTGCTCCAGCTGGCGCAGTTCCTCGACCAGCGCGTCGTTGCGCGCAGTCAGGGCCGAGATCTTCCGGAACGCGAACAACACGGTGGTATGGTCGCGGCCGCCGAAATGACGCCCGATCTGCGGATAGGAGCAGGTCGTGAGCTTGCGGCTGAGATACATGGCGTACTGGCGCGGCAGGGCGAACTGCCGCTTGCGGCAGCTGGATTCGAGGTCCTGCTTGGTGACGCCGTAGATCCGCGCCGTCACATCCTTGATCGTGTCGATCTTGGGCGCCCGCGAGCCGCTTCCACCCAGCTGGTTCTGCATCGCCGCCTCGACGGCGGCCAGCGTGACGGGCTCTCCGGCGAGAACCGTCGACACCAGAATGTTCGACACGGCGCCGGCGAGAGCGCGGCCGGAGGACGGCAGGCGGTCGGCGATCAGGTCGCACCATTCGTCGGCGAAATCGAACGCCTCATGGACCTTCGCGGCGGCGTCGACCGTCGAGCGGACGATCTGGCGGCGCAGAACCGTCTCGGGAAGCTCGATCCGGGCGACGACGCCGCCGAGGATCTCGTCCCGCATCCGGCTGTCCAGCTGCTCGAACGTCGCCGGGGCCTGGTCGCAGGCCAGCATGACAACGCCGCCCTTGGCGACGATGGCGCGCAGGTGGGAGAAGAACTCCACCAGCGTACCCGGCTTCGAGCAGATGAACTGGAAATCGTCCAGCAGAACGACCTTGGCGCGGCGAACCAGCGACCGCAGGTCGGACGTGTCCTTGCGCTTCACGCCCTCGACGAAGGCGACCGTGAACTCCTCGGCGCTGAGGTAGAGCACGTGATCTGCGCCCTTGGCGGCGCGCAGGGCGGCTTCGACGCCGCGCAGCAGGTGGGTCTTGCCGACGCCATGCGGGCCGACGAGCGTCACGACGGCGGCGCCGACGGCCGCGCCTGTAGCGACGCGGCGGGCAATGCCGTGGGCCACGCGGTTGGACTCGCCGACCAGGAAGGCGTCGAGCGCGAACGCGCCCGCGTCAACGCTGGCGCCAGCCTCGACGGCCTCAGACGTGCCGGCCTCTTCCGTTTCGTCCATCTCGTCGACGGCAGCGGCCGGCTCCGGCGCGAGCGCCGCAAGCGCCAGCACGTCCGGGGAAATCCGCCCGCGCGCCTCGATGGTCAGGGACCGCGCGCGGCGGTCCTCCTCGCGCCATGCTTGCTGGATCAGGTGCCCGAAGCTGCTGGACACGCGATCGCGCTCCAGTTCGCCCGGCGCCGCGATGAGGATCTCACCGTCGACTTCAGCTACGAATTCGAGCCGGGCGATCCAGTTGTCGAACCGGATGCCGCCCAGACGCTTGCGGAGAACTTCACGTACGCGCGCCCAGACCTCGCGGGCGCCTTCGCCCTGTCCGCCGTCGCCGCCGCTGGCCGAGAACCGGTTGGCCTGCCCCAGGCCTCCAGCAACCGACCCGCCTGCGTATCTGGCTGTCACTGTTCTGTTAATCATATGCCCCTCTTCCAAACCCGAGACCGCCGGGAGCAACTGCTTCCCCTTTCGCGCAAAACTCCTCCGACCAGTTCCAGCCCCGGAACTGTTCAGACTACATCTTGCAGGGAAATACTCGCGACAGAGGAGAGTTTGCTCCAACGGGAAAATGAATCAACAGCCCCCCCGCCAGACTCCGTGAAAAAAACCTTCACGAACGATAAAAAAACCGCTTGCGCAAAACGTTAACGATATTACGACCTTGTTTTTGTGTCGTTTTTTTATAACACGCCGATGACGGCGCGATCTACTCACAGAGTCAATGCGTCAGCTGCAACAATGGAAAACTTGCCGCATACGGACAGAAAAATACCCTGAATCCATTGTCCATCCGGACACGGATCAGGGCATGAAATCAATGCTTAGGAGAATTCTATGCGGCGCCAGACCCGCGCCGCAGATAACAGCCCTCAGGCCATTTTACCGACGCGCGACGCCAGGCGAGAGACCTTGCGTGAGGCGGTATTCTTGTGAACGACGCCCTTGGTGACGCCGCTCATGATCTCCGGCTCGGCCGCTTTCAGCGCGGCGGTCGCAACGGACTTGTCGCCGGTCAGGATGGCTTCCTCGACCTTGCGCACGTACGTGCGGATCCGCGAGACGCGGGCGGTATTGACCTCAGTCCGCCGGGCGATCTTGCGCACCATTTTCTTGGCGGATTTGGTATTGGCCATAGTCTCACAGCTCCAGAAAACCGGCTGCAAAGGCAGCCCTCCCCGGCTCAGGGGAGCGGCGTCATAACAGCGTCGCCTGTCGCGGTCAATTCGCCCGTGACTGACTTTTCGTCCATCCCGGACGATCCGGCTCTAGCGCTGGCAGGACCCGCAATGAAAGGTCGAACGGCCCGACTGTACGAGCCGTTCCACCGCCTTGCCGCAGCGCTGGCAGGGATCGCCTTCCCGGTCGTAGACGCTGAACCGGTGCTGGAAGTACCCAAGCGATCCATCCGCCGCCGCAAAATCGCTGATTGACGATCCGCCCGCCTCGATGGCCTCGGCGATGACCTCCCGGATGGAGGCCGCCAGCGCCTCCGATTTCGCCGCCGAAATCGAGCCCGCGAGCCGTTCCGGACTGATCCCGGCCCGCCAGAGCGCCTCGCACACATATATATTGCCCAGACCCGCCACCATGGTCTGGTCGAGCAGCGCCGACTTTATGGGCGTCCTGCGCCCCCGGAACGCCTCCCGCAGCCAGGCGCCGGAGAACCGGTTCGACAACGGCTCTGGCCCCATCGCCTTGAAGGCAGGGTAGTTTTCAACATCCGCCAGCGGCCAGAGATCCATGAAGCCGAACCGCCGCGGGTCGCTGTAGCCGACCCGTCCCCCGTCATCGAGGCCGAAAACGACGTGCTCATGCTTGTCCGACGGTCCGGCGTCGTGGTGGAACTCGCCCAGCATCTGCCGGCCGATGGTAAACCGGCCCGTCATGCCCAGATGCATGACCAGCAGCAGTCCGCCTTCACTGGCCGTGTCCAGTTCCGCGGCGAGATACTTGGCCCGCCGGCCCATGCGCACGATCCGGGCGCCCAGCAGCCGGGCGGCGAAATTCTCGGGAAACGGGAACCGCAGGTCCGCCCGCCGCGCCTCAACGGTCAACAGCCTTCGGCCCTCCATGGCCGGAGCCAGGCCGCGACGAACTGTTTCAACCTCGGGAAGCTCTGGCATGGCCGCCGCATATAGCGATGCGGCGGCGGTTCGCCTATGGTCGCCTCACAGCCGCAGGAAACCCGCCCCCCATGACCCAGAGCACGGACAAGGACACCGTCTCCTTCGGGTTCGAAGAGGTCTCGCCGGAGGAAAAAGTCCGGCGGGTCAAAGGTGTGTTCGCCTCTGTCGCCTCGAAATACGACCTCATGAACGACCTGATGTCGGCGGGCGTCCACCGCATCTGGAAATCCAACATGATCGCCTGGCTGAACCCGCAGCCCGGCGAGCGCCTGCTGGACGTTGCTGGCGGCACGGGAGATGTGGCCCGCGCCTTCCTGAAACGGGCCGACGCGGTGGCCAAACGCCGCCATGTGACCAACAGCGCCTACGCCATCGTCTCCGACATAAACGAGGCCATGCTGCTGGCCGGCCGCAAGGCGGAAGAGACCCGGCTGGTGCATGTTGCCTGCGACGCCGCCCGACTGCCCTTCCCGGACCGCAGTGTGGACGCTGTCACCATCTCCTTCGGCATCCGAAACGTGCTGGAGATCGACCGCGCGCTGGGCGAATTCCGCAGGGTGCTGAAACCGGGCGGCCGCTTCGCCTGCCTTGAATTCTCGCACATGACTCACGCCCTGCTGCAGGACGTCTACGATCGCTATTCCTTCTCGGTGATCCCGCCGCTGGGCGAGATGGTGACGGGCGACCGCGCCAGCTACCAGTACCTGATCGAGTCCATCCGCCGCTTCCCGGACCAGGACAGCTTTGCCAAACGGATCGCCGCAGCGGGCTTCTCGCAAGTGGCCTACGCCAACTATTCCGGCGGCGTCGCCGCCCTCCACACCGGCTGGGCCGTCTAGGATGTTCGAGGCCCTCTCCGACTACATGCGGCTCGCCCGCGCGGGCATGGTCATGGCGCGCCATGACGTCGTCATCCCCGCCGAATACCGCAAGCGGGCGCCCTGGCCTGCACGGCTTGCCGGATCGCTGCTGCGCATTCTCCCCGGCGCGGGCGGACGCGGCGAACGCCCCGGCCAGCGCTTTGCGCGTGCGCTCGAAAAGCTCGGGCCCGCCTGGATCAAGCTTGGCCAGTTTCTCGCAACCCGTCCGGACGTGATCGGTGTCGCCGCCGCCAACGATCTGGGGCGCCTGAAGGACGCCATCCCGCCCTTCTCGGGCGAGCTGGCGCTCAAGGCGCTGCGCACGGAATTCGGCGCCGAGGCCGACCGCCTTTTCCCGAAACTCGGCCCGCCCATCGCGGCGGCGTCGGTGGCGCAGGTTCACCGCATCGAGACCCCCAACGGCCCCCGCGCCGTGAAGATCCTCCGCCCCGGCGTCGAGCACTCCATCGAGATGGAGCTGCGGGCCATGCGCCGCGTCGCGCGCGTCGCGCAGTCGAGCGGCAATGCCGAAGTCATGCGGATGGAGCCCATCGCCTTCGTCGAGACGCTCGCCCGCTCGATGAGCCGCGAGATGGACCTTCGGCTGGAAGCCGCCGCCGCCAGCGAGTTTGCCGACATCGCCGCCATTGACGGCTATGTCTCGGCCCCCGGCGTCGACTGGGAGCGCACAAGCCGCCGCGTTCTCACAACGGAATGGATCACGGGCCGCAGCCTGACCGACCCGGCCGCCGCGGAGGGCCAGGACCGCGCCGAGCTCGCCAACAAGGTCACGCGCGGATTTCTGGCCTGCGCGCTCGATCACGGCTTCTTCCATGCCGACCTGCACGAGGGGAACATGATCCTCGCCGATGACGGCCGGCTGGTGCTGGTGGATTTCGGCATCATGGGCCGCATTGGCCACGCCGAGCGCCGCTTCCTGGCGGAGATCATCGCCGGCTTCCTCGCCCGCGACTACCGGCGCGTCTCGGAGGTTCATTTCGAGGCAGGCTACGTGCCGCGCGACCATTCGGTCGAGGAGTTTGCCCAGGCGCTGCGCTCCGTCGGCGAGCCGATCTTCGGCAAGGACGCCTCGAACCTGCCGATGTCGCGCGTGCTGCTGCAGCTTTTCGACATCACCCGCGAGTTCGGCATGCACCTGCGCCCCGAACTGATCCTGCTGCAGAAGACGATGGTGCAGGTCGAAGGCGTCGCCCGCTCCATCGATCCGGGTCACGATATCTGGCAGGCCGCAAAGCCGGTTGTCGACCGCTGGACGCGCCGCGAGTTCGGCCCGGAAGGCTTGAAGCGCATCGCGCTGCAGACGCTGAAGGAAACCGGCCGGCGGCTGCAGCAGCTGCCCACGACGCTCGATCTTCTGAACGCCGCCCTGCTGGAGACGGCAAAGCCGAAAGCGGCGCCGGCGCGACCCACCGACCGGGCCGGCTGGTTCATGGCTGGCGTGCTGTTCGCCGGCGTCGCCAGCGCCGCCGGGTGGGCGATCTATCAGCTGGCCGGCTAGGATCCGGCTGCCGCCCCGCCCTCACGCCTCAACGGCGAGGCCAGCAATGATGCGCCGGGCGATCTGGCGGATGTAGCGGTCGCGGTTGTCGGGCGACACGCGGATGCGGCGGCGGATGATCTGCTCGATCACGCCAAGGAGCGCGCCCCAGTAGAAAGCGGCCAGCCCGCGCGTATCGTCCGATGCAAACAGGCCGGCGTCCTGCGCTTCACGGACGGTCG
>CAYOWK010000083.1:0-9355 GCA_964407665.1 uncultured Rhizobium sp.
GACCAAGAACACGATCCTCAAGGCCTATGACGGCCGCTTCAAGGACATCTTCCAGGAAGTCTTCGACGCCGAGTTCGCCGACAAGTTCAAGGAGTTCGGCGGCATCTACGAACACCGCCTCATCGACGACATGGTCGCCTCCTCGCTGAAATGGTCCGGCGGCTACGTCTGGGCGTGCAAGAACTATGACGGCGACGTCCAGTCCGACACCGTCGCGCAGGGCTATGGCTCGCTCGGCCTGATGACCTCCGTGCTGATGACGCCCGACGGCAAGACCGTCGAGGCCGAAGCCGCCCACGGCACCGTCACGCGCCACTACCGCAACTGGCAGAAGGGCGAATCCACCTCCACCAACTCCGTCGCCTCGATCTTCGCCTGGACGCGCGGCCTCGCGCACCGCGCCAAGCTCGACAACAATGCCGAGCTGGCGAAGTTCTGCGACCTGCTCGAGAAGACCGTGATCGACACCGTCGAGGCCGGCTTCATGACGAAGGATCTCGCGCTCCTCGTTGGCGACACCCAGGCCTGGCTCACCACCGAGGGCTTCATCGAGAAGGTCGCCACCAACCTCCAGGACGCGCTCGCCGCAGCCTGAACGGCCTGACCTTCGAAACCCGACACCGCCCGGAGGAAACTCCGGGCGGTTCCGTTTTCAGGCGCTGGTCGAATACCTTTTTGGGGCGTGACGAACCGCCCCCAAAGCGGCATTACCTCGGGCCAGACTCCAGCCGGGTCCGCCCATGAACTATCTTGTTCTCATCGCCTCGGGCGCCAGCGCCTTTGCACTGGTCGTGCATGTCATGCTCGGCCGCCGCCGCCCCTTCCCGCCGCCGGCCGGTCTCGACAAGTCCGCCCACGCCCTCCACGCCGACGCCTGGTTCGGCCGCCACCTGCCGACCGTCATTCTCGCCGTTATGGCCGTCGGCTACTCCAACGCGACCCGCCGCACGGACGCCGCCGACGTCGTGCTCGCGCTGTCCGCACTCGGCATCGGCGTGGTTGTACTCCGGGCAGCGCTCGCCATCCGTCACCGCGCCAGGCGGCTCGGCATTGAAGACTGGGGATTCATCGCCGTGGCGGCCGGCCTCGGGCTTGCGGGCGCAACCCTCAAGCTTCCCGGCCTCACAACCTAGCCAGCCAGAAGCGCCTTCACAGCGGCGATGGCGTCGTCCGCCTTGTCGCCGTCCGGACCGCCGCCCTGCGCCATGTCAGGACGCCCGCCCCCGCCCTTGCCGCCCACCGCAGCAACCGCCGCAGGGATCAGCTTGCCAGCGGGATACTGCCCCACCAGGTCATCGGTCACCCCGACCACCACCGCAGCCTTGCCCTCGTTGACGGCGACGAACACCGCAACGCCTGAACCCAGCGACTTCTTGGCGTCGTCGACCAGCGTCTTGAGGTCCTTCGCCGGCACTTCGACCACCTTGCCGATGAACTTCACACCGCCGACCTCCTCGGGCCCGCCCCCGGCGCCCCCGCCGCCGCCCATCGCCAGCTTGCGCCGCGTATCCGCCAGCTCCTGCTCCAGCTTGCGGCGCTGGTCGTTCAGCTGGGAGACCCGCGACGGCAGATCCGACAGCGGCGCCTTCAACAGATCTGCAGCCTCGCGGGCGATGCTTGCGCGCGCCTTGAGGTACTCCAGCGCAGCAGCGCCAGTGGCGCCCTCGACACGCCTTACGCCGGACGAGACGCCGCCCTCTGATGTAATCACAAACACCGCGATGTCGCCGGTGCGGGATACATGCGTTCCGCCGCACAGCTCGACCGAATAGGGCTTGTCCGCCTCGCTCACCGAATTGCCGAGCCGCAGCACGCGGACGATGTCGCCATACTTTTCACCGAACAGGGCCAGGGCACCCGCCTGAACGGCCGCCTCAGGCGCCATCTCGCGAATTTCCGCCGCCGTGTTCTGGCGGATCACGGCGTTCACTTCCGCCTCGACGACATCAATATCCTCGCGCGTCAGCGGCGCGGTGTGAGAGAAATCGAAGCGGAAATAGTCGGCCTCGACCAGCGAGCCCTTCTGCGAGACGTGACCGCCCAGACGGTTGCGCAACGCCGCATGCAACAGGTGCGTCGCAGAGTGGTTCGCGCGGATGCGCGCGCGCCGGACGCGGTCGATTTTCAGCTCCGCAACAGCGCCAACCTTGACGTCGCCCGACACCATCTCACCGACATGAGCAAAGACGTCGCCCGCGCGCTTCTGCACATCATCAACCCGGAACACGCCGCCACCCGGGAACCGGACCTCGCCCTTGTCCCCGCTCTGGCCGCCCGATTCGGCGTAGAAGGGCGTCATGTCGAACACGAGTTCAGCGGGCTGGCCCGCCGTCAGGCTCGCAGCCGGGGCGCCATTGGCGACAATCGCTGTCAGCCGGGCAGACGTCTCTTCGAGTTCATAGCCCTGGAAAGAAGTGGCGCCCGACGCATCGCGAAGGGCGAACCACGTTTCCACGCCGCCGCTTTCGGCAGAGCCTTTCCAGCTCTCCTGACTCCGCGCCTTCTGTTCGGCCATGGCGGTCTGGAAGCCAGCCTCGTCAACCGACTGGCCCTTGGCCCGCAGCACATCCTGCGTGAGATCGAGAGGGAAACCAAAGGTGTCGTACAGCCGGAAAGCCACGTCGCCCGGCAACACGCCAGCTTCGCCCAGATTGGCTGTCGCCTCGTCCAGCAGAGACAGGCCACGCCCCAGCGTCCGCTGGAAGCTCGCCTCCTCCGATTGCAACGCGCTCTCGATCGTCGCACGCGCGCGGCCCAGTTCGGGGTAGGCTGCGCCCATCTGCTCGACGAGCGCGGGAACCAGACGGAACATCGACGGCTCGCGGGCGCCCAGCATGTGGGCATGGCGCATGGCGCGGCGCATGATCCGGCGCAGCACATACCCGCGCCCCTCATTGGACGGCGTCACGCCATCCGCCATCAGGAAGGACGAGGCGCGGAGGTGATCGGCAATGACACGGAAGGATGGCAGGCTGTCGCCTTCCGCCTTCGCGCTGTAGACATCTTCCTCGGCGCGGATCAGCGCTGCGAACAGGTCGATGTCGTAGTTGTTGTGCACGCCCTGCATGATCGCCGAGATCCGCTCGAGCCCCATGCCGGTGTCGATGGAAGGCTTCGGCAGCGGGATGCGCTCACGGCCATCGTTGAACTGCTCGAACTGCATGAAGACGAGGTTCCAGATCTCGATGAACCTGTCGCCGTCCTGTTCGGCCGAGCCGGGCGGACCGCCCCACACCTTGTCGCCGTGATCATAGAAGATTTCTGAACACGGGCCGCAGGGTCCCGTGTCGCCCATCATCCAGAAGTTGTCGTTTGTGTCGATGCGGATGATCCGGGACTCCGGCAGGCCCGCAATCTTCTTCCAGTGACCAGCGGCCTCGTCATCGGTGTGGTAGACGGTGACCAGCAGCTTTTCCTTCGGCAGGCCATAGTCGCGCGTCAGCAATGTCCAGGCGTGCTCGATCGCCTGTTCCTTGAAATAGTCTCCAAACGAGAAGTTGCCGAGCATCTCGAAGAAGGTGTGATGGCGGGCGGTGTAGCCGACATTGTCGAGGTCGTTGTGCTTGCCGCCGGCGCGTACACACTTCTGGGATGTCGCAGCGCGTGGCGCGAACGGCTTCTCGACACCCGTGAAGATGTTCTTGAACTGCACCATGCCGGCATTGGTGAACAAGAGGGTATTGTCGCCCTGAGGGACCAGTGGCGATGACGGCTTCACGGCATGGTCTGTCGACGCAAAATAGTCGAGGAATGCCGACCGGATCGCATTGACGCTCTCCAGTCCCGGCGTTCCCGATTTCGTTTCGTGCGTCGACATGCCCGGACCGCTCCGTCTACCGGCGCGGCCTGCCCCCGTGGCGTCCGCACCGTCCTTCCGGCAGGTCTAACCCGGCCGGACAGGCCATATAAGCCGCGCCCGCTCCCAAGCCAAGCGAGAGACCGGACAGGCGAACCACAACTTCACCGAACATGACGCCGGCCCCCGACGCCCGTGCCCTGAACCTGTGCACCTCGGGAGCGTCCAGGGCGTCCGGACTTCCCCCTTATGCGCAGAAAGCGGGACCATCCGGCCCCGCCTCCCGCACAACACACCAACCGGTCCACCAGACCCGGCCCAGTACGACCTCAGCCTTCTGCGACCTCGTCGCCGTGATCAAAGCCCGCCATCAGCTCCTCGGAGATGATTCCGGAATGCTTGCGGATCGCGTCCTCGATCTCGGCCGCCATGGCCGGATTGTCCTTCAGGAACTTCTTGGCGTTCTCACGCCCCTGCCCGATCCGCTGCGACCCGTAGGAGAACCAGGAGCCGGACTTCTCGATCACGTTCGCCTTGACGCCGAGATCGACCAGTTCGCCCGTCTTGGAGATGCCTTCCCCATAGATGATGTCGAACTCGACCTGACGGAACGGCGGGGCAACCTTGTTCTTGACCACCTTCACGCGGGTCTGGTTGCCGACCACTTCCTCGCGGTCCTTGATCTGGCCGATCCGGCGGATGTCCAGGCGAACCGATGCGTAGAATTTCAGGGCGTTGCCGCCCGTGGTCGTCTCGGGAGAGCCGAACATCACGCCGATCTTCATGCGGATCTGGTTGATGAAGATCACCATGGTCTTCGATTTGGAGATCGAGCCGGTGAGCTTGCGCAGCGCCTGACTCATCAGGCGGGCCTGCAGACCCGGCAGGCTGTCGCCCATCTCGCCCTCAAGTTCGGCGCGCGGCGTCAGCGCCGCCACCGAATCGACCACGAGAATGTCGACGGCGCCCGACCGAACCAGCGTGTCGGCGATTTCCAGCGCCTGCTCGCCCGTGTCCGGCTGCGAGACAAGAAGGTCATCAAGATCGACACCCAGCTTGCCGGCATAGACCGGATCGAGCGCGTGCTCGGCGTCGATGAAGGCGCAGACACCCCCGCTTTTCTGGGCTTCGGCGATTGCGTGCAGGGCCAGCGTTGTCTTGCCCGAGCTTTCAGGCCCGTAAATCTCGATGATGCGGCCTTTCGGCAGTCCGCCAATACCCAGGGCGATGTCCAGCCCCAGGGAGCCGGTCGAGACAGCTTCGATATCCAGCGCTGGGTTGTCGCCCAGCCGCATGATCGAGCCCTTGCCGAAACTCCGCTCGATCTGGCCGAGAGCGGTCTCCAGAGCCTTCTGCTTGTCCACGCCCGACTCTCCCGCCACCACTCTAAGAACAGCTTTGCTCATTAGCTCGTCTCCACATCTGACACGAGGCGCGGTGGCGGGCAAATTCCCGCTCCGTTGATCCTGTTGAGGACGTGTGTACTACAAATGTTCCGCAGAACAAAGAGAGAATATCAACGGGGTCGTGTTTTTCTCAGGCGGCGCGGAACACCCATGCCTTGCTGATGGCATAGTTCAGCGTCAGCGACACCAGCGCCCCGCACAGCAGATAGACGGCGGCCAGCGCCACATCCGGCTCATGGGCCGCCTCCAGAAGGGCGACTACCGCAACACGGGCGCTGAGGGATGCACAGGCTGCGGCGACGGTTCTCGCCAGTCGGCGGCCGGAACGGCCCGCACCCTGTCGGGCAAACGACCAGTATTCGTGCAGCGGATAGGCCAGTACCGCTACGATCAGAAAGCTCGCCGCCGCAGCCAGCCAGACGGGCCATCCCGCCTGCGTCCGCAACGCCAGCGCGATCATGGCGTCCAGACCAAAGGCCGCCGCGGAGACGAGAACGAAGCGATAGGGAACGCCGGAACGCATCGACCGGTACAACTCCTGCGGGACAGCAGCAGTCTAGCCGGGCAAACCTAACGACCTGTTCAACGGGTGGTCCCGCGCGTCAGGCGCTCCTCACCACTGTCTTGGCGTTCAGGAATTCCTTCATGCCAATGTCCGAGAGCTCCCGGCCATATCCGGACGCCTTTACGCCGCCAAACGGCAAACGCTGGTCGGAGGAGGTCATCCCGTTGATCGCCGTGAACCCGGCCTCGATGCCGTCGATGAACGCGGCCTGGTCCGCCGGATCGGTGGTCCAGACCGCAGACCCGAGACCGAACCGGGTGGCGTTGGCCAGCCGGATCGCTTCCGCCACGCCCGATATCCGGAACACGCTTGCCACCGGCCCGAACGTCTCCTCTGCATAGGCCGGCGCCGACTCCGGAATGTCCGTCAGGATGGTTGGCGTATAGAAGTAGCCCGGCCCCTGTGGAGCATCGCCGCCCGTGGCGCACCTCGCGCCTGCCTTGATACTGTCCGCCACCTGGGTGGCGATATCGTCGCGGATCTGAGCCGTAGCGAGCGGCCCCACATGCACCGAACGGTCCATGGGATCGCCGGTTCTAAGGCCCTTCATGGCCCCGACAAACTTCGACAGGAAGGCGTCGTAAACGTCAGCATGCACGATGAACCGCTTGGCGGCGATGCAGCTCTGCCCGGCGTTCTGGGTCCGCGCTGTCACGGCGGTCTTCACGGCGGCGTCGATGTCGGCGCTCGGCATCACGATGAACGGATCAGCGCCTCCCAGCTCCAGCACCACCTTCTTGAGATGGCGGCCTGCCGCCTCGGCGACCTTCGATCCGGCGCCCTCGCTGCCCGTCAGGGTCGCCGCCTTCACCCGATCATCCGCGATCACGGCGCCGACCATCGAGGCCGGGATCATCAACGTCTGGAAGGCGCCCGCCGGGAATCCCGCACGGTCGAACACCTCCTGGATCGCGAGCGCGCAGCCGGGCACGTTTGAGGCGTGCTTCAGCAGCCCCACATTCCCGGCCGCCAGTGCAGGCGCTGCAAACCGGAACACCTGCCAGAACGGAAAATTCCACGGCATCACCGCGAGGATCGGTCCGAGCGGCAGCCACCGCACATAGCTCTCGGGCTTGCCCGTCTCGACATGCTCATCCGCCAGGATTCGCTCGGCATTCGCCGCATAATACCGGCAGGCATCGGCGCATTTCTGGATTTCCGCTTCGGCCTGCGCGATCGGCTTGCCCATCTCCACGGTGATCATCTGCGCAAAGCGGGCCTTGTCCGCTTCAAGGATCTCCGCGGCCTTCACCAGCCAGGCCGTTCGCTCGCCCAGCCGCGCCCTGGGGGAGAACATCTCGAATGTGCTGGCCGCCAGCGCCAGAGCCCGTTCGACACCCGCCGCATCGAGCGTGGGGTAGGTCTGGATGGTCTCGCCGGTCGCCGGGTTCACGGATGTCATGGGCATGGGCGAAACTCCTCGCGATACAATGCAGCGCCCTACATGGGGCCAGCTGTGCGGGGACTCAATCGTCCCGCCCCGATGCAGGCCCGGTAAGGGCTCCGCCGCTTCCGGTTAATGCACGGGAGCGTTCGGGAAACCCTTTTCCGCTTGACCAGGCAAAATTCCCCGACAAGGCGCCCACTTTTTTTACTCTGCCGTGCCAGCCTGTACCGGAAAGAGACAGGTTGCGCCCCCGGGACCCCGTTCATGTCGACGAACAACATCACAGCCGCCGCCGACATCCGCGCCCGGCTCGAAGCAGCGGAGGCCGCACTCTCCGCCATCGGGCAGTCGATTTCGCCCGCCGTTTCCGAGCTGGATATCGCCGTCCTCATCCCGTGCTGGAACGAGGCGTCGACCATCGGCGACGTCGTCCGCTCGTTCCGCGTCGCCCTGCCCGGCGCCCGCGTCTTCGTCTATGACAACAACTCGCACGACGGCACAGCCTCAGCCGCCCGCGAGGCTGGAGCCACCGTCCGGCGCGAGCCGCTCCAGGGCAAGGGCCATGTCGTACGCCGGATGTTCGCCGACATCGAAGCCGACATCTATGTGATGGTCGACGGCGACGCCACCTATGACGCGGCAGCCGCGCCCCGCCTCGTCTCCCGCCTCGTGGAGATGAACGCCGACATGGTCGTCGCCGCCCGCATCACCGAGGAAAAGGCCGCCTACCGGTCTGGCCACCGCTTCGGCAACCAGCTGCTGACCGGGCTCGTCGCCAAGATCTTCGGTGACCGCTTCACCGACATGCTGTCCGGCTACCGCGCCTTCTCGCGCCGCTTCGTGAAGAGCTATCCCGCCCTTGCGCGCGGCTTCGAGACCGAGACGGACCTCACCGTCCACGCCCTCGAACTCGACATGATCACCACCGAGATCCAGACCACCTACTTCGCCCGCCCCGAGGGCTCGGTCTCGAAGCTAAACACCCTGCGCGACGGGGTCCGCATCCTGATGACCATCGGCCGGCTCGTCCGCGACGAACGCCCCATGATGTTCTTTGGCGCGCTGGCCGGGTCCGGCGCCCTCCTCGGAGCCATCCTCGGCGCACCGGTCCTGGTTGAATACCTGCAGACCGGCCTGGTGCCGCGCTTCCCCACCGCCTTCGCCGTCGGCACGCTGGCTGTCCTGTCTGGCCTCAGCCTCGTCTGCGGCGCCGTGCTCGAAACTGTCAGCCATGGCCGCCGCGAGATGAAACGCCTGTCCTACAACAGCGTCGAGAGCCTCGTCGCCAAGATCGACCGGCTCGAGGAAACCCGCAGCCGCCTCCTCGACCTTCGCTCCGGCGCCCGTGCCGAGCGGGCAAAAGCCGACACCACCACCCGCACGATCGACCAAAGGCGCGCTGCGGGCAACTGAGGAGCGTCTTGCGCCCCCGCTGCACAGCGGCCATCTTGGCTCCATGACCGACCAGACCGCCGCCTCCGCCAAGCCCACGCTGCAGATCCGCCTCATCCCCGTGACGCCGCTGGAACAGAACTGCTCGCTGATCTTCAACCCCGAGACGAAGCACGCCGCCTTCGTCGATCCGGGTGGAGACATCGACGTCCTGATGGGCGCGCTGGAACATTTCGGCCTGACGCTGAAGCACATCTGGCTCACCCACGGCCACCTCGACCACGCGGGCGCCGCCGCCGACCTCCGAGACCGCACGGGCGTTGCGGTCGTCGGCCCGCACAAGGATGACCAGTTCTGGCTCGACCGGGTGGAAGAATCCGCTGCGCGGTACGGCCTTGAAGGCCTCAAGAACGTCACCCCCGACCGCTACCTCGACGACGGCGACGTGCTCGATCTCGACGGCGTGCCCTTCAACGTCGTCCACACGCCCGGGCACACGCCCGGCCACGTCGTCATCTACAATGCCGACCTGAAGATCGCCTTCGTGGGCGACGTCCTGTTCCAGGGCTCCATCGGCCGGACCGACTTCCCGAAGAGCAATCACCAGGATCTCATCGATTCGATCACCGGCAAGCTCTGGCCGCTGGGCGAGGATATCACCTTCGTGCCCGGTCACGGCCCGGCGTCCACCTTCGGGCAGGAACGGAAGACAAATCCCTTCGTTGCTGACCGGCTGACCGGCTATGCCGGCGCCGGCAAGGCGGAGGGATCGACGATGGACCAGAAGCTCGCCAAACGCTGGCAGTGAT
>CAYOWK010000084.1:0-9027 GCA_964407665.1 uncultured Rhizobium sp.
GCGTTTCGCAGATCCGCGCCCAGATCGAAGACACCACGTCCGACTACGACCGCGAAAAACTGCAGGAACGTCTGGCGAAGCTCGCCGGCGGCGTTGCGGTCATCAAGGTCGGCGGCGCGACGGAAGTCGAAGTGAAAGAGCGCAAGGACCGCGTGGACGACGCCCTCAACGCCACCCGCGCTGCGGTTGAAGAAGGCATCGTCGCCGGCGGCGGCACGGCCCTCCTCCGCGCTGCGGCCAGCATCAAGGTCGAAGGTCTCAACTCCGACGAACAGGCCGGCATCGATATCGTCCGCAAGGCGCTCGAAGCTCCGGTTCGCCAGATCGTCGAAAACGCCGGCATTGAAGGCTCGGTCGTCGTCAACGCGATCCTGGCCAACAAGAACAAGAACTGGGGCCTCAACGCCCAGACCGAGGAATACGGCGACATGGTCGCGATGGGCATCATCGACCCGGCCAAGGTCGTGCGCTCGGCGCTCCAGAATGCCGCTTCGGTCGCTGGTCTCCTGATCACGACAGAAGCCGGCATCGTCGAAGCGCCGAAGAAGAACACCGGCGCCCCGGCGGGCGGCGGCATGCCCGACATGGGCGGCATGGACTTCTAGTCCACTCCACCCTTCGGCAAGTGATGGCGGGCGGCTCGAGAGAGCCGCCCGCTTTTGTATGGGCGTTTCAGTGGCGAATGCAGGCCGTCGGGGAACAGGCGCCCTGGGCCCTTGATCCCGGACACCGGAACCGGCCAATCTGTCGCTTCGTTATTCCCGCAAGGAATATAAACAGGGGCGGGCAAGCGTGACTCCAGACCAGGCGATGGCCTTCGGCCTGATGGCCGTAACGGTCGGCTTCTTCATTTGGGGAAAGCTGCGGTATGATCTCATAGCGCTTGCCGCCCTGTGTGCAGGGGCCCTCCTGGGCATCATACCCGTTGAGGAGATGTTCTCGGGGTTCGCGAACGAGCTCATCTGGATCATCGCAGCCGCCCTTCTCCTGAGCGCCGCCATAGAGCGGTCCGGGGTCATGGAGCGGCTGCTTTCACCGGCGTTGTCGGCACTGCCGCACCGCAGCCTGCAAATCCCGGCCTTCGTGACGGCCACGATGCTGCTGTCGATGGTGACCAAGAACATCGGCGCGCTTGCCATTCTCCTTCCGGTCGCGCTCCAGCAGGCGCGGAAGACCGGGCTCGCCCCGTCCCGGGTGCTGATGCCCATGGCGTTTGCATCTCTGCTCGGCGGGATCGTCACGCTCGTTGGTACATCGCCAAACATTGTCGTCTCGTCCGTACGGGAAGACATGACCGGCGAGCCATTCAAGCTGCTCGATTTCGCGCCAGTGGGGCTTGGCGTGTGCGCGGCTGGCCTCGTCTTTCTGATCATCGCTCCTTTCATCATCCGGATCGTCCGGCCCGCGCCGGCAGGTCTGGACCAGGCAATGGAAGGCGCCCCGTATGTCACCGAAATGGGGTTCCCGCCCGACTCCGCATGGATCGGTCAGCCTTATTCAGGACTGTCGGATTCGGTGGGCGGCAACATCCAGATCTCCGCTGTGGTCAACGGCGAGGGACGCAGGCGCCCCTTGAAAGATCAGCTTATCGGCAAGGATGACCAGATCGTTGTCAACGGCGAGCAGGCGGAGCTGGACCGCTTCGCAGTCGCCGCGAAACTCGTTCTCGTGGGCGAACGGCACAGGGCCGTACGCGAGTCTGTCGATAGCGTCCGCGTCGTCGAGGGCGTGATTTCAGCTGACAGCGAACTGGTCGGCTCGACAGCCGCACGTGCCCGCCTGTTCGAACGCTACGGCGTCAGCCTTATTGCCATCAGCCGGCGGGGCGCACGCATCTCCACCGAACTCCGCTCGGTGCGCCTGCGCGCAAGCGACATCGTGATCCTGAAGGCGGAGGATGGCCAGCTGACGGCGGCCCTCGGGGATCTGCACATACTCCCGCTAACCGAGCGGCCACTGGCGCTTGGCGCTCGACGGCTTGGCTATGCACCTGTCGTTCTGCTGGCGGCCGCCATGGTCGCGGTTGCGCTTGGCCTCGTGCCGATCCAGCTGGCGTTTGTCACGGCTGCGGTCGGCGTCCTTCTCCTGCGCATCATGAGCATGAGCGACGCCTACCGGTCGATGGACGGATCGCTACTGGTGCTGCTCGCGGCGCTGATCCCCATCAGTGAAAGCATAACCCGCACCGGCGGCGACCAGCTGATTGCTGGCGGGCTGGCCCTGCTGCTTCAGCCATTGCCGCCGATGCTGGATATCGCCGCCCTCATCGCGGTGGGCATGCTGGTCACGCCGTTCCTGAACAATGCCGCGACTGTCCTGATCGTGGCCCCGATCGCCGCTGCCGCCGCCACCGCAACGGGCGCACCGGTCGACCCCTATCTGATGGCTGTCGCAATCGGGGCCGCGTGCGACTTCCTCACGCCGATCGGACATCAATGCAACACGCTGGTGATGGGGCCCGGCGGCTACAAGTTCATGGACTACTGGCGTCTCGGCATGCCGCTTTCGATCATCGTGCTCGTGGTCGCGACGCCGCTGATCTATTTCATCTGGACGCCTGCTGGCTAACGGTCTGGTCAGCAATGTTTAGAGGGGGACCGCAGGCCGGACCAGGTGACCTTCGTCTAGGGCCTGGCCGGAACCATTGCGCCTGAGGCTATAGCAGCGGGCGTCTGCCGACCGGCCCGCTTTGTGGCCCGCTCGCGCGCCGCCTCCACAAACGTCGCGAAGATCTTTCGGGCGAAGCTGCGATAGAGAAGGAACTCGGGGTGGAACTGCAGGCCGATCAGAAAGGCGCTGCGCGTGTGTTCGATGGACTGGATGACGCCGTTCGCTTCGCGGGCCGTCACCACAAAGCCCAATCCCAGCGCATCCACGGCCTGGGTATGGATCGAGTTGACGCTTACGCTTGTTCTGTCTGTCGTGCAGGCCAGCCAGGAGTCCGGCTCTATCAGGATGTCCTTCCGGTAGAATATCCGTCGCCAGAAGCTGTCGGGATACCTGGTGTTGAACCCCGACAGGTCCATGTGGAGCGTACCGCCGCCCAGCACATTCAGCATCTGCATGCCCCGACAGATGCCCAGGACCGGTATGTCGTGCTTCAGCGCGGCGTCTGCCCATGAAGCCTCCATGTCGTCGCGCGCCAGATCGTAGCGGTATCCGTGCTTCGGCTGGCCTTCATAGCGCTGAGGAAAAATGTCCGCACCGCCGCCAAACAGCAAGCCGTCGATGGACCTGGGATCCCGCGGGGCGCGGCTTGTGATGGTGATCGCCTTGCCTCCGGCCAGCCAGACAGCAAATCTCAGGGCCTGCCATGAAAACCAGTCGCCATTGTCAGGCCGGGTCACACCAATGACCGGCCTGCGGCGGCTACCCGAAAGCTCCGCAGCCAGTCGAGGGGGGTGAGCCAGCGCATCGATTTTCTCTGGCGCGGAGAACTTCACCTCCGGCGGCAGTTCGCCATGCCGCATCAGCGATGACAGCACGAAGAGCACGCCAAGCCCGGCCGCAGGATCGTCGGCCGGATCGAGTTCGGAGGGAAGATCTCCATTCTCGCGGATGTAGTCGCGCAGCTTTGTCAGCGCAGCGGCTCCCTGCGCAGACGCGGTCATCGACTCCGCGAATTTGCCGAGCGCGTGCATGACCTGTCCGCGCGAGACGCTTTCCCGTGCCGTCGCCCACGCCAAAGCCGCGCGCTCCAGATGCGGGTCCGACGCTGCAACCTCCTGGGCCGCTGACAGGAGCCAGGCCCCGGGCGTACGGGTGCGGAAGCCCGCCTCGCCCTCGTGGACGTCGGCATGGTCCACCGGCAGGCCGGCGGCGAGCCGGAAGGCGATCCAGGGAAAGTCGACGCCCGAGGCTGTCGAGTGGTAGAGCCCCGCCCAGTAGCGCGGGTTCACCTCCAGCATTTTTGGCTCGGTATCCGCCTGCCCGTTCCAGCGGAAATCGATCTCCGCAACGCCATTCCATTTCGTTATGCGCGCGAGAGCTTTTGTGGCGGCCCTGAACGGCGCGGAGTCCACGGTTTCGCGGATGGCGCCCGCGCCTGACCTGATCGGGAACTGCTTGATGTTCTGATAGACGACGAGGCCGATCAGTTCGCCCCGTACGGCCACGAATGAGGCGCAGTAATCCACCCCGTCCACGGGTTCCTGCAGGAGAACGGGCGCGGAGGCGTCGGCATCGCGGAGGTAGGTCGCGAGCTCTGCAGCCGTCTCGATGCGCTCGACGCCGCGCCCGCCGACGCCGTCCACAGGTTTCGCGATGAGCGGCAGGGCCACGTCTTTTGGGGGGGTGTCGCGGAATTCGCCGGGGGCGAGGATGCGGGTGGCGGGGGCGGGGAGGCGGTGCTCCTGGCAGAACACCGCGAACCTGTCCTTGGGGTCCACCATCTCGATGGAGGCGATATCGGGCGCGGCGATCCGGATCAGCGGCTCGAACCGGTCGCGGTACCTTGCGAAAAGCCGAGCGTCCCGGAACGACGGGATGAGCACGTATGGCCTGCCGTCGTCGGGCGCGTGCTTGCGGACGGCTTCCTCGAACGCGTCCAGCGCCGCTTCTTCGTCATCGTCGAAAGCCGGATGGACGAAGGTCTGTTCGCAATGCCGCGAGAAGCTCAGCACGGTCAGGCCGACATCGTCACAGCCGATAACCTCGACGCCGCGCTCGTGCAGGGATCGCGCGATCACGAGGGAGATCAGGCTGCGGCCGTAGGTGACGATGGCGCGGCCGGGGTGGGGGGGCGCTGTGACGTTCTGCGCTTCAACGATAGTCATGTGTGCACGCCCCGCCGTCTGTTCCAGTCAATCCCCCGGCAAACAAACGGAATTAAAGGCGACAGGTTCCAATCCGGGTGCATGCGCCAGATGACGTGATATCCCCCTGCCCCATGACCCAGACCATCGCCCGTATCACCCTTCTGGTTCCCGACTATGACGCAGGGATCGCCTTCTATGTCGACCGGCTCGGCTTTCGGCTGATCGAGGACAGCTGGGTGACGGAGGCCAAGCGCTGGGTGGTTGTGGCGCCGCCGGGGGCAAGCGAGACAGCGCTGCTTCTGGCGCAGGCAACGACGCCGGACCAGACGGCGGCCATCGGACGCCAGGCCGGCGGGCGGGTGTTCCTGTTTCTGGACACCGATGACTTCGACAGGGACCACGCGGAGATGCTGGCGAAGGGCGTCACGTTCCTGGAGGCCCCCCGGGCCGAATCCTACGGCAAGGTCGCCGTCTTCGAGGACCCGTTCGGAAACCGCTGGGACCTGATCGAATCGGCGCGCTAGACCGGCCCTGGAGAGGGGTTCAGGCGGCTGCGGGCTCGAGGAGTTCGTCGTCTTCCGCCGCCGAAGGGGCGGTCCGGAAACCCAGGCCCGCCAGCCAGGCGCCATGTTCGGCGAGCAGTGTGGCAGCCCCCAGGCCACAGACGCGGGCGATGACGGCTGCATGCGGACCAGCGGCCAGAGGCCTGCCAGCCTCGATCGATTTCAGCGCGGCCGCCGCTGCAGACCTCGCAACCACAGCACGCCCCGCGTCGGCCGTCGCCAGTCCGATCGCAATCTCGCCGGCCTCTGCCGCCCATTTCGAGCTGAGCTGGAGGCGGCCGCGCGACTTGAACGCCTCCGCGAGCGCGCAGGCGGCGTCATAGGAGGCCGTGGCGTCGCCTCTGGCGACGGCCGCCGCATGGGTCCGGACAAGTGCGGCTATACCCGCCGCGCCTGCTTCAGAGGCTGTCGCCCGTTCGGGGGGAGCCAGGGATGCGGTCACGACCATGGCTGGACTGGCTGGTTCGGCCATGGCGACACGGGTCGGCGAAGCTGCAGGCGCGGCAGGCGACGGCGCCAATGGCTCCGGCTTCTTGCCCAGGCCGAACAACGCCGCCAGCGAGAACCCCATGCCACACTCCCTCAGCCCTAGCCGCGCCGAAGGTGCGTTGCGCGATACCCGCACGCACGCGAATGACAGGGAAAGGCTGTGGGAATCTGGAACGGCGCCTGTTTGTCAGGCGCCCGCCGACGTGCGGCTGCTTCTGATCCAGAGCAAGGCGCCATGCCCGTCCGCCTGCAAGGCTACTGAGATGCTCCGGATCCTTGCTCTTGCACTTACCGTGTCTGCCTGCGCCTCAGCGCCTGCCCTGCAGGAGGACGCGGCGCAGCAGCCAGCCATGATGTCGGCGACACCGGAGGAAATCGCTGCAGGCCGGCAGATCGTGATGACGCGCTGCGCCAGCTGCCATGCGGTCGATCGGGGCTCGGCGAGCCGGCATCCCGAGGCGCCGGCGCTGTCGCGGCTTTCCGAGGAATACCCGGTCACTGCCCTTGAGGAGGCGTTTGCGGAAGGGGTCATCGTCGGGCATCCGGACATGCCGGAGTTCAACCTCTCGGCGGCGCAGATCCGCGCCCTGCTCGGCTATCTCGACAGCATCCAGGTCAACCGGGGCGTCTGACGCCCGAACGAAAAACGCCCCGCCCGTGAGGGCGAGGCGCTATTTCGTTCAGAGGCCTGAAGACCTAGCCGGCGTTCGGCTTGGCGGCAGGCGCCGCGTCAGCGGCCGGCTTCGGGCGACGAGCGTTCGCCATCATCTTCATGATGGGCTCGAACTCCTTCGCATCGATGCCGCCGTCCTTGTTGGCGTCGGCCAGCGTGAACTGGGCCTTGATCATGTCGCCAAGCTGGCCGCGGAGCTCGTCCTTCTGGACCTTGTCGTCGATGTTGTCGTCCCACATGCCGATCAGGCGGGTCTGCAGCATCAGCTCGTCATAGTTGGTCTGCTTCTCGGCGGTCTCGTCTTTCCAGCGATAGCGGAGCGAGGTGTAGAACATTTCCTCGAACGACTGGTCGCCCCAGACGATTTTCTCGTTCGGGTTCGGGTTGGCCGGGTTCCGCTTCGAGTTGTCGTAGACGTAGGTCGCGATCACCTTGGAGCCCGCCGGGATGGCGATGGGCTGGGCGAACTCGTACTGGCGCTGCCAGTTGAAGTCGTAGAACGGCACGTTGAGGATCGTCTCCTGCTTGCCGTCCGGATAGCGGACTTCAAGTTTCGAGTACGTGCCGCGGTAGTGGGCGTGGACGACGGCGGTGTGCAGGATCGCGTCCTTCGGGAAGTTGAAGTAGGCGACTTCCTTGTGGTTGCCGTCGTTCGGCGGCAGCTCGATGAACTGATCGACCAGCGCGTTTTCGCGCATCATCAGCTCGGGCTTCTCGCCGTTCTTGTAGAAGTAGAGGCCGATCTGCTCAGCCGACACGGCTTCCTTGCCGAACGGCGTGTAGTGCATCTGGAAACCGAACTTGCCGCCCTTAGGGATGTAGGTGCCGATGGACTTCGGGTTCACGACCGACTCCATGCCGACGGTGTAGCCGCCGACAGCGCCGCCCCAGGCTTGCATGCCCTTGGATTCCTGGCCTTCAGCGATCAGGCCGGAGAGGATGTGGTGAACGGCCTGGCGCTGCGAGACCTTGGCGGTCGACGCTTTCAGCCACTTGCCTTCGGTCAGCGGGTTGTCAACGACCGGGTACTGGTAGTCGACAACGCCCGACGCGGGCACGTTGTACTTCGGAATATCAACGATCAGGTCGGGCTTGCCGAGCGGCCATTCGGGCGCGACGTGCTTGGTCGAAGCCAGCGGATCAGGGCCGTCGCCGCGCGGAGCGCCGGCTTCGATCCAGTGGATCAGCGTCTTGACCTGGTCAGCCGAGAGCGACTTGTCGTCGGCGAACTTGCCAACGTGCGGATCCGGATCCCACGGCGGCATGCGGTCGGTGCGCACGGCTTCGCGGATCATCGGGGCAAAGCCCTTGACGGTCAGGTAGTTGTCCATCGCGAAGGGAGCGATGCCGCCTTCCTGGTGGCAGGCGACGCACTTGTCTTCGAGCATCGGCGCGATGGTTTTCGAGTAGGAGATTTCCTGATGCGCGGTGCGGGCGGCGGGCGTCAGGCCGGGGACATCCAGCTTCGTGCCCTTGACGGCAACGGCGGCGACCGGCGCAGCCTTGCCCGACATCACGGCTTCGAGGGCGTTGGCGGTGTAGGCCTTCGACTTCGATTTTCCGTCGGCGAGCGGGCCGCGATAGGCGACCTTCCAGGCTTTCGGATCAACCACGACCACTTCGCCAATGCGGGTAGCGACCAGCTGCTCGGCGACGAGCTGCAGGTCGTCCATCAGGACCGGCATGGAGAGACCGTACTTCGCGGCTTCGGCGGCCGAAGCTTCGCGGGTGTCTTTCGGGTTGGAGTTCAGGAGGAAGAACTCGACGCCCTTGGCCTTGTAGGCGGCTTCGAGCTTCGCGAGATCCGGAGCCATCTTCTTGAAGCCGGCGTCGCCGGTCTTGAAGGTGACGAAGACGACCGCCGGGGCGTCCTTGAGGCGCGACAGCTCGTGCGAGCGGCCAGCGGCGTCGATCAGGCGGAAATTGTCCATGCGCTCGGGCGCCTTGGCCTCACTGACCGTCGGGGCCTTGCCGAATGCGGCCCCGGAAAGGGCGATGGTCGAGGCGCCCATCGAGAGCGCGAGGAGAGCTCCCACGGCTACGGCTGTCTTCATGCGTTTCATGTCAGCTTCCCTGAGTCTGGCGCCGGCGCGTGCGATCGCGCTTCTGGCAGATGGTCACATACCCCATTTTCAGGACGCTTGACAGTGTCCAGCGCCGTCAAAGCGTTCACCTTTTCGCGTTGACGCAGATCAAATGCGCCTGACCTTGCGACACTGTGGCACATTTGCATCACATGCGAACATCTGGCGTCGCGACGTACGGTGCATCGCGGACGCGGTTTTCCGACCGGACCGGCGCGAAAGCCGTCCGTGATGCTGCCGATTCCCTCCCCTTTTGCGCCTTGAGGCACGGGAGGCCGGGGCGCGTGGAAGCGCGCCTACGATAAAAGTCTGCCAGCTTTCGCTGGCCGGTGCGTGTTCCCACGCGCCCCGCAGATCGGTTGCTGACCGGTGTGAGGATAGGATTTGACCGTGGTCCCGTCCTCCTGCCTTGCCGAAGCGAAGGCCGGAGCGACACGCCCGGTATTTAGACCCACTCCCAC
>CAYOWK010000085.1:0-8978 GCA_964407665.1 uncultured Rhizobium sp.
TGACCGGCGGCGTCGACGCCAACGCCCTGCAGCGCCCCAAGCGCTTCTTCGGCGCCGCGCGTAACCTGGAGGAAGGCGGCTCGCTGACCATCATCGCCACCGCGCTGATCGATACCGGCTCGCGCATGGACGAGGTCATCTTCGAGGAGTTCAAGGGGACGGGTAACTCCGAGATCATCCTCGACCGCAAAGTCGCCGACAAGCGCGTCTTCCCCGCCATCGACATCCTCAAGTCGGGCACGCGGAAAGAAGAACTGCTGTCGAACCCGAAGGATCTCCAGAAGGTCTACGTCCTGCGCCGCATCCTCAACCCGATGGGCGCCCAGGACGCGATCGAGTTCCTGCTCGACAAGCTCCGCCAGACCAAGACCAACGGCGACTTCTTCCAGTCGATGAATAACTGACGAGCCGCCGAGCGGATCGTCATCCCGGACGCGCTCAGCGCGATCCGGGATCCGGCTACAGGACAAGCCAACAAGGGGCTCGCCTTATCGGCGGGCCCCTATCCTTTTGCGCCCGCGGCTTTGTACCGGAAGGCAGACAAAACCTGTTGTCATTCCGGAAGCCGCGCAGCGGCTATCCGGAATCCAGATCGGTCGGTGATCCGGGAGGGGTTCTGGATTCCGGGTCGGCGGACTTGCAGCCCTTGCCTGGAATGACACCCGCCCTGGCCGCCGCCAAACAGGAAACCAACATATCCTGTCCCAACTGCACGCCGCCCATGGACACCCGGCGCGGCGCGCGCAAGCATTCGCAATTCGCCCTCTCTCCGGAGCTACACCCCTGTCCGCCTCGCATTCGCCGCGCCGTTTCCTGCGCGCCGCTTCTCTCCTCGCATTGGCCGCTTTTGCCGCCGCCCAGGCCCACGCGCAGCTCGCGCCCTGCCCGGCGATGTCGGTCGCCCGGCCGCCCCTGCCGCCCGCAAACGACACCCGCCCGCTCGGCAACCTCCAGCCGGTCCCGGCCAATCCTGTGGACTGCAAGCTTGGCGTGCCCTTCAGCGCCGACACCGGCGTCACACTCTGGCGCTGTCTCATCGAATACCCGGATGGCTCCGACCCGCCCGAAGACGCCTGGGACCATGCCTTCCTCGTCATGAAGGCCGGCCAGCCCGTTCAGGCTTACCGCGACGAGGTCATGGCCGGCCGCCACGAGGCCTTGCAGGTCATCAAGGCCGACCTCGACGCAGACGGCGTGCGCGAGAACATCGCCGCCCTGTGGAATGCGCAGGGCAACGGCATGGGCATTCACGGCTGGACGATCCACGTCTTCTCGAACACCTGGCAGCCGCTTGCCCGTTTCGACGACGTGCTCGACTGGGGGCGCTCATCCGTCGTCGCGGCTCCGGCCGGGCGCGCGGGCTGCGACCTCGCGATCACAGACTACGTCGAAAGCATGGACCCGAAGCGCGGCCCGGGCACGTCGATGGAGGCCCGATTCCAGCAGCTGAAAAGCGGCCGCTTTGCCGAGGCGACCGACCGCCCCGCCCTCCAGCGCCGCCTGCTCAACGGCTTCGCCGCCGCCCGTGTCGCCAAGTTCGAGCGGCAGCCATGGGATGACGAAGGCGACGTCGCCCTGTGGATGTCCCACCGGACCGTTACAGCCGCCCCGAACAAGCCCTGAGCGCTGCGGTCAGCCGCCAGCCAGCTTGATGAAGACCGGATTGGAGTAGAACCACAGGTCGCCCCACGGGTTCTCGCCCTTCGGATCCGGCAGCGGCTCAAGCTCGTCTGTGCTGGTGCCCCGCACCCGGACATACAGGGCGCGGCTCACGTCTGCGATCGTGTACGTCATCGTCAGCACTTCGCCCTCGCGGCGCCAGTCGGCGGCCGTGAAGCGCTTCACGACTTTTGTGGACGCGTTCGTGTCCAGGTTGCGGTCTGCGGCCGGCCCGGTCACGTCGCCCACGATCAGGTCAATGCGCGCGACCTCGCTGGCCTTCCCCATCCGGTTCTCGCCGGCTGGATCGCGCACCCGGATCGTCACCGTCACGTCCTCGCCGCCCTTGAGCGCAAGCTCGCCGCCAATCCCTGCCCGCTTGCCGGACACAGCGGCATGAACGTCCAGTTCCGAGACCAGGTCGCCGGTCGTCACGAACACCCGGCCATTGCGCAGGCCATCGAGAATGTCGGCCTCGTCCCGCCGCGCGAGCACATAGGTCTTGGAATACTGACCCGGCCAGAAGTCCGACCCGCCTTCCGTGTAGTGAACGTGGGAGTCGGATGTGGACGTTACCCACCAGCGCCTGCCCTCACCGAGCATGGAATCCCAGAACCCGCCAAGCCGCGCCGTCATCTGGTCAAAGCCGCCCAGGGTCGGCGAGCGTCCATAGCCGCCGCGCGAGCCTTCGGGATCGAGCGAGCCGTCCGGCTTGAGCGCTCCGGCCTGATGTCCCGGCGCGCCCTCCATGCCGATGGCCACGCTCGGCGCCGTATCGTTCCAGTCCCGCAATTCGCCGGGCTTGTCCTGGCCGTAGACGCCGACATCGGTCGCCGAACGCGAGGGATGGTTGGCGATCAGGACGGGCGGATGCTCGGTCGCCTTCATGAACCGGAGCGCATCCAGCATGCGCGGTTCGGTGTCCCATGCCGGATTGGCCGGCCACGGCTCGCGCTTGGAAAACTGCGACTCGATCGCCCGCAGCGCCTCGCGCTCGCCGGGCGTCTTCGGGATGATCATGCTGGAGTGGTCGGCGCCCGGCGTGTCGAACTCCATGCCATAGAACTGGAGGACTTCGGGAACCTCCTCGCGCGAGCGCTGCAGCTCCGGGTAGGCCTGCTCGTAGTTCAGCTTCGAGTGATTGGGGCCGCCATGGTCGGTAGAGACCATCCAGGACAGGCCAAACTCCCGGGCCATCATGGCGTTCACGGGGATCGGGTACTTCGCATCTCCCGCAATAATGGGCGAAGGCGGCCGGTTGGGGTCCGCTCCCGCAGGCGTCCAGCCAACGCTGTACTGGCTGTGGATATGATGGTCGCCCGCGAGCCAGACGCGATCGCCGGCGCCGGTTCGGGTTTCGGTATGCGTGCAGGCGGCCAGCGCCAGCACAGACAGGGCCGCAATCGCGCGCATGTTCAAACTCCCGGCTGAGAGTTTGCTGGTACGGGCGCCGTGTGACGGGCGCATGTCGGTCGCTCTCCCCTTGCCCGGAGAGATGCGCCTGAAACAGCAACGGCCCCGTCGATGACGGGGCCGCGCCTGTGTGTTGACTGTCCGACGCCTGCCGCCGCTCACTCGGCGCCGTGCGTCTCACCGTATCGCCGCCACACGATCCTCGGTCTCGAATCCGGCTCGGACCCCATGTCCGCCGCCGGCTGTTTCGTCTCGCCTGATTGTTCGCTGTCTTCGCCGTCCCGGACCAGAACCAGCCGAGACCGCATGCGGCCGCCCCCCTGGTCTGTCGCCACCCGCCATGTCGAGCCCGCCGGGCTCCTCGCTTCCAGTTCCGATGTCTCCTTGTCGATTTGCCAGTCCGCGTACTGCCGGTCCGCCAAGTCTGTCAGCATGCCGTTTCCTTCATCTCGCCGCCCGAAGACAGCTTGGCCGACACCCGTTGTCGAAACAGAAACGGCGGGAAAAATGTGGGACCCGGAGCGATCTTTTTTCTCGATCCTCGTCCGCCGGACCATTTTGCGATGCGGGATGAGAGGGCCTCACTCTCAGCAGCCGGAGCCCGCTTCTGGAAGCGGACATCCAGCTGTCCGCGTTCCCCGCGCAGGCGGGGATCCAGACCTAACGCTCTGGCGAAGCCCGCAATTTGCAGGATCGGTATCCCGCCCCCGCGCGACCGGCGCCCCGGCATGCCGCCGAAAAAGATGCCGGGCCCAACCCTTCGAATTCGACCGGGTATCCGCCTCCCGCAATCTCTTCCCCGCGTCTGGCAAGGGAGGGTTCGGTGGCCACCGAAACATCGAACGCCAGACGCTCGGACGGCGCGGCGACCTCAAATATTGCGGTTGGTCCGGCTCATCCTGAGGAGCGCCCAAAAGGGCGCGTCCCTCACCCTGAGGAGCCGTCCCGATCTTGATCCGGGACGGCGTCTCGAAGGGGAAGGACGAGCCGGACCGGCCACAGGACAAGAAGTCTGAAACACCTGTCCCCGGAATTGATCTAAACCGGGGGTGACCATGGGCGTCGGCGCTCATGCGCGTGACACCGGGACGGGGATGAGCACTAAAAAGTGCGCACCAACCGCCGGGACAAACGCCCGATACGGGGCGCGTGGGAACACGCAACCGGCCAGCGGCAGCGCTGGCAATGTACTCAACAAGGCGCGTTCCGCGCGCCCCGTCCTCCTGTCTTCAGGAGGGGAGCTACAGCACAATGGACGGCGAACGCGCCGGTCCCGCCGGAGACTCGCGCGTAACCACGCACCCGCTCGCAAAGTCCCGCATCCACATGGTAGGGCTCGCGGTATGACCGTACAGCGCCTCTTCGCCACCGATATCTACTCCGCCAGCCTGGCCGCCGAAAAGGGCTGGGACGAGTTCAACGCCGACATCGAGCAGATGGCCTGGGCCCTCGCGGAGGACGATCAGGCCGGCGCCGACTGGTGCGAGGCCAACGGGTATGACGGCTACACCTCCTACTCCTCGCTCGACGACCTCCCCCTGCGCGCAACCTGTTTCGCGACGCTCTCGAAAAAGCTCCAGAAGCACGCCGACGCGTTCGCCTTGCTGCTCCAGTTCGACCTGCGCGGCCGCAAGCTGGTTCTCGACAACATCTGGGTGAACATCCTCGCGCCCGGCGGCGGCCATTCCGGCCACATCCACCCGCACTGCGTCCTGTCCGGGACCTACTACGTGGCCATACCGGACGGCGCCTCGTCCCTCCGCTTCGAGGATCCCCGCCTGCCATTCATGATGGCCGCCCCCACGCCCCTGGAGGACTGCGACCCCGACCGCCGCCGCTTCGTCCATGTCGCCCCGAAACCGGGCGACGTCCTGCTCTGGGAAGGCTGGCTGCGTCACGAAGTGCCGCCCAATCGGGCCGACGAGGAGCGGATCTCCGTCTCGTTCAACTACCGCTGGGCCTGAGCGATGTTTCACGTGAAACAGCCCGGCGCGGCGCCCGACACCATCGTCGCCCTGGCCAGTGGCGCCGGCCGGGGCGGCGTCGCGGTCATACGGCTGTCCGGCCCGGCCTCCCCGGCCATACTCGAAGGCCTCACCCGCAGCCCCCTCCCACCCCCGCGCCGCGCCGCGGTGCGAACCCTCCGCCACCCCGCCTCGGGGGATTACCTCGACGAAGCGATGGTCATCCTGATGACCCACCCCGCCTCCTTCACGGGTGAGGACGTCGCAGAGCTCCACGTTCATGGCGGTATGGCCGTCATCTCGGCGGTTCTGGACGCCATCCAGTCGACGGGTATGGCCAGGCTCGCGGAGCCGGGCGAATACACCCGCCGCGCCTTCGAGAACGGCCGCCTCGACCTGACTCAGGCCGAATCCGTGGCCGACCTGATTGACGCTGAGACCGACGCCCAGCGCCGTCAGGCCGCCCGGCTGTACCAGGGCGAAGCCAGCGACCGGTATGACCAGTGGCGCGACGCCCTGATCGGGAGCATGGCGGCCCTCGAGGCCGCCATCGACTTCCCGGACGAAGGGGATGTGCCGCCGGACGTCGCCTCAGGGGTCGGCCAGCGGCTCAGGACTCTCTCGTCGGACATGGAAGACGCCCTTACCGCCGCCAGCCGGTTTCGGGCTGTCCGGGAGGGTTTCCGGGTCGCCATCATGGGACCGCCGAACGCGGGCAAGTCGAGCCTGCTCAACCGCCTGGCGCGCCGCGAGGCTGCCATCGTATCGCCTATCCCCGGTACGACCCGGGATGTCGTCGAGGTTCGCCTCGTGATCGCAGGTTTCCCCGTCTGGGTGGCCGACACTGCCGGCCTGCGTGAGGCTGCTGATGCTATCGAAGCCGAAGGTGTCCGCCGCGCTCTCGAGCGCGCAGAACATGCTGACCTGCGTATCTGGGTCCACGACGGCGCCGCTGGTCCGGCCCCCGATGTTTCACGTGAAACATCCTGGCGGGAAGGCGACCTCCACGTCCTGAACAAGGCCGACCTTCTCGTGGACGGCGCCGACATTCCCGGCGCCCTCACCGTCAGCGCCATAAGCGGGAACGGAATGGCCGACCTCGAGGCCGCGCTTGCATCGACCGTGATGGCGAGACTCGGCAGCGATGAGGCCCCGCTGATCACCCGCGCCCGTCACGAGGGCCTGGTGCGAGATGCTCTTGGACATATCGAACGCGCCGCGTCTGCCATGGCGGCCGGCCGGGAGCCTGAACTCGTGTCCGAGGATCTCCGGCTCGCCGCCCGGTCCGTCGGCCGCATCACAGGCGCTGTTGATGTGGAAGATCTGCTGGACCGAATCTTTTCCGACTTCTGCATCGGCAAATAGCCAGGCGCCTCAGTCGGCCGTCGGGTTCCGCTTGTCGCGCCAAGCGCGGTATTCCTTTTCACTTGTCGCCCTGAGCTCAGGGTTTGCCGGGTCGCCGATATCCCCGCCGTCGGTGTACAGGACCTCTTTCCCTTTGGGAGAGTCAGGGTAGGCGGACGCGTCGTCCGACCCATGGATGTCTTTGTCGGCTGGATCGACCATGACGATGTCGTTGGTCTCGGTGTCTTCTGGCATCGAGTTCTCCTTTCCCGACCAACGGCGGGCGGCGGTCGAAGTTGCGCCTGCAGGATGTGGGTCTCACCGGGGTTTCACGTGAAACACCTCATTGTCTCGACGTGGAGGGCCCCTTGAAGTAAGGGAGCCGCCTTGTTCCAGAGGTAACCGGATGCCGGACTTCGACGTCATTGTGATCGGCGGCGGCCACGCTGGCGCCGAGGCTGCGGCCGCCGCAGCCCGCGTTGGCGCGCGCACCGCGCTTATCACGCACAAGCTGGCGACCATCGGGGAAATGTCCTGCAATCCGGCGATTGGCGGGCTGGGTAAGGGCCACCTTGTCCGCGAAGTCGACGCCCTCGATGGGGTCATGGGCCGAGCCGCCGACCGGGGCGGAATCCAGTTCCGGATGCTCAATCGCTCCAAGGGCCCCGCTGTCAGGGGTCCGAGAACCCAGGCCGATCGCCGCCTCTACAGGGAAGCGGTCCAGTCCATCTTGGGCGACTACGACAACCTCGCGCTGATCGAGGACGGGGTGGAGGACCTGATCGTCGAGGAGGGCCGCGTCGCGGGCGTCACCGGCTTGTCTGGTCGATCCTGGCGCGCCGCCGCCGTGGTCGTTACGACGGGCACCTTCCTGAAGGGTCTGATCCACCTGGGCGAAAAGCGCATCCCGGCTGGCCGGGTCGGCGAAGCCCCGGCCATCGGGCTGTCTGACCGGCTTTATGCTCTCGGGCTCAACATGGGCCGCCTGAAAACCGGGACGCCGGCGCGGCTCGACCGGGGGAGCATCGACTGGTCCGGCCTCGAGATGCAGGAGGCGGACGCCGATCCGATCCCCTTCTCCTTCCTGAACGACCGGATCACCACGCCGCAGATCGCCTGCGGGGTTACCTGGACGTCCGACGCCACCCACCAGATCATCGCGGACAATATCCACCGCTCCGCCGTCTATTCCGGCGCGATTGCCGGGCGCGGTCCCCGCTATTGCCCCTCCATCGAGGACAAGGTGAAGCGCTTTGCGGATCGCGACCGCCACCAGATCTTCCTGGAGCCGGAAGGCCTGCCCGGCACTGAAGATGGTGAAACGGTCTATCCGAACGGCATCTCGACCTCCCTGCCAGAGGAAGTGCAGGAAGCCTTCATCCGCACCCTGCCGGGGCTGGAGAATGTCGTCATCCGCCGGTTTGGCTACGCCATCGAATACGACTACGTCGACCCGCGCGAACTGACGCCGGACCTGCAGGTCAAGAAACTGCCCGGCCTGTTCCTGGCCGGACAGGTCAATGGCACCACGGGATACGAGGAAGCGGCCGGGCAGGGCCTGATCGCCGGCCTGAACGCCGCACGTCTGGCGGGCGGCTCGGCCCCCGTGATCCTCGACCGGTCGCAGGGCTATATCGGCGTCATGATCGACGATCTGGTGACGCGCGGTGTGTCCGAGCCCTATCGCATGTTTACATCGCGCGCCGAGTACCGCCTGACCCTGAGGGCCGACAACGCCGACCAGCGCCTGACCCCTCACGGGATCGACTGGGGCGTGGTCGGGTCGAGACGGGCCGGAGTGTTTCACGTGAAACAATCCGCGCTCGAAGCCACCCGGCAGCAGCTGGACGCCCTGACGCTCACCCCCAACGAGGCGCGCGCCCACGGCATCCAGATCAACCTCGATGGCCGCCGCCGCACCGCGCTGGAGGTCCTGGCCTATGACAGCGTCGACTTTGCGCGGCTCACGGGCATCTGGCCTGAGCTGTCGGAAATCGCCCCGCAGGTCGCCGAGCAGATGGAAATCGAAGCGGCCTATGCAGGCTATCTCGGGCGCCAGGAGGCTGACATCGTCGCCTTCCGCCGGGACGAGGATCTGCGCCTCCCGGCTGATCTCGACTATTCCGAAGTCGGCGGTCTCTCCAACGAGGCCCGCGAAAAACTGCGGACCGTACGCCCCGCCACGCTGGGGCAGGCCGCCCGCATCGAGGGGCTGACCCCCGGCGCCATGACCGCGCTGATGGGCCACGTCCGCCGCATGGCAAAGGCGAGAGCGTGACCTTCCCAACCCAGGACGAAGACGGGTTCGGCCCGGAGGATGTCATCCGGCTGACGGGTGTTTCACGTGAAACACTCAGTCGGGTCGATGCGTACCTTGCCATTCTCGATGAGTGGCGGAGCCGAATCAATCTCATCGGCCCGTCCGAGGGGCGCCACATCTGGCGGCGCCATGTGCTCGACAGCCTGCAGCTGGCGCCTCTCATCCCCAACAATATTCTGGCGATGGCCGACCTCGGCACAGGCGCCGGATTCCCGGGCGTACTCCTCGCCTGCGATCTGGCCGGCCGGTCCGGCGCGATGGTCTACCTGATCGAAAAA
>CAYOWK010000086.1:0-8379 GCA_964407665.1 uncultured Rhizobium sp.
CCCGGCATCTGGGCTGACCTCAACGCCGCCGGCATGGTCTCCGGCCACGCCTACGCCAAGGGCCTGCGCACCGTGAAGACCTGCGTCGGCTCCGACTGGTGCCGCTTCGGCACGCAGGACTCGACTGGCCTCGGCGTCCGGCTGGAGCGCTTCCTGTGGGGCTCCTGGACGCCAGCCAAGGTGAAGCTCGCCGTCTCGGGCTGCCCCCGCAACTGCGCCGAAGCCACCTGCAAGGACATCGGCGTGATCTGCGTGGATTCCGGCTACGAAATCCACTTCGCCGGCGCCGCTGGTCTCGACATCAAGGGCACGGAGGTCCTCACCAAGGTCGCCACCGAGGACGAAGCGGTGGACGTCATATCCGCCCTGCTCCAGCTCTACCGCGAGGAAGGCTGGTATCTCGAACGCATCTACAAATGGGCGAAGCGCGTCGGCTCCGACCATGCGAAGGCGCGTGTCGTCGTCGATCTCGACAGCCGCGCCCAGCTGGTCGAGCGCTTCAATCGCTCGCAGGCTGACGCCCAGATCGACCCGTGGGAGGAGCGCGCCCAGGGCCGCGCGGACGCCCACGAATTCCGCATCCTCGAGCCGGCGGAGTGACAGCCATGGACGGAACCACAATGGCCGCGCGCTGGATCGACATCGGAACCGTCGCCGACATCCCTGTGCGCGGCGCCCGCGTCGTCCGCATCGGCGCGCTGGAGATCGGCGTCTTCCGCACCTCCTCGGGCGACATCTACGCCATCGACAACCGCTGTCCCCACAAGGGCGGCCCGCTGTCGGAAGGCATCGTCCACGATACCGCCGTCACCTGCCCCCTACACAACTGGGTGCTCGACCTGCGCAGCGGCAAGGCGCGCGGCGCGGACGAAGGCTGCGTGCGCACCTATGACGTTGATATCGCCGACAGCCGCATTCGCCTCAAGGTCGCCGCCTGATGCAGGCCGAGCAGGTCACGCGCACGGCCTGCCCCTATTGCGGCGTCGGCTGCGGCGTCCTCGCAACGCCCGCCCCGGACGGCCTGTCCGCCGCCATCGCCGGCGACCCCGACCACCCCGCCAACTTCGGCCGCCTCTGCTCCAAGGGCTCCGCACTCGGCGAGACGCTCACGCTCGACGAGCGCCTGCTCCACCCCGAGATCCACGACGCACGCGCCAGCTGGGACACAGCCCTCGATCTCGTGGCCCGCACCTTCCGCGAAACCATCGACCGTCACGGCCCCGACAGCGTCGCCTTCTACGGTTCCGGCCAGCTCCTGACCGAGGACTACTACGTCGCAAACAAGCTGATGAAGGGCTTCATCGGCTCCGGCAACATGGACACCAACTCCCGCCTTTGCATGGCCTCCGCCGTCGCCGGCCACAAGCGCGCCTTCGGCTCCGACACCGTACCCGTCAACTACGCCGATCTCGAACTGGCCGACCTCGTCGTGCTCGTCGGCTCCAACTTCGCCTGGTGTCATCCCGTCCTCCATCAGCGCCTGATGGCCGCCCGCCAGACGCGCGGCACGCGGATCGTCGTAATCGACCCCCGCGCCACCTCCACCAGCGCCGACGCCGACCTCCACCTCGCCATCCGCCCCGGATCGGACGTCGCGCTATTCAACGGTCTCCTCGCCTCGCTGGTCGCGAGCCCCGCCTTCGACGACGCCTTCATCCGCGCCCACACCTCCGGCATCGGCGAGGCGCTCGCCGCCGCCGGCCCGCACAACCTCATGGCCACAGCCTTGGAGACGGGCCTGCACCCCTCACAGCTGATGTCCTTCTTCCAGCTCTTCGAACAGACACCGCGCACGGTCACCGTCTTCTCTCAGGGCGTGAACCAGTCGGCTAGCGGGACCGACAAGGTCAACGCCATCCTCAATACCCACCTCGTCACGGGCCGGATCGGGAAGCCCGGCTGCGGGCCGTTTTCCATTACCGGGCAGCCCAACGCGATGGGCGGGCGCGAGGTCGGCGGCCTCGCCAACCAGCTCGCCGCCCATATGGACTTCACGCCCGACGCCATCGACCGCGTCCGCCGTTTCTGGAACGCGCCCGCCTCCGCAACACAGCCCGGCTTCAAGGCAGTGGACCTCTTCGAGGCCGTTGCCGACGGGCGCGTGAAGGCGCTGTGGATCATGGCCACAAACCCGGCCGTTTCGATGCCGGACGCCGACCGCGTCCGCGACGCCATCGCCGCCTGTCCCTTCGTGGTCGTCTCGGATGTCATCGCCACCGGCGACACCGTCCGCCTCGCCCACGTTCGCCTGCCCGCCACCGCCTGGGGCGAGAAGACCGGCACGGTCACCAACTCCGAGCGCCGCATCTCCCGCCAGCGTTCCTTCCTCAAGCCGCCCGGAGAGTGCCGCCACGACTGGGACATCCTCTCGGACGTGGCCCGCCGCATGGGCTATTCCGGCTTCGACTTCGCCTCACCCTCTGAAGTCTTCTCCGAACATGCCGCCCTCTCCGCCTTCGAGAACAACGGCGCCCGCGACTTCGACATCGGCGCATGGGCGGGCGCCAGCGAGACGGCCTACGAGGCCATGTCGCCCTTCCAGTGGCCCGCCCCTGCTGGTGACGCTCCCCGGCCGCCCCGCATGTTCGAGGACGGCCGCTTCTACACGCCGGATCAGCGCGCCCGCTTCATCGCCACGCACGCCCGCGCACCGGTCAACGCCCCCGATGACTGCCACGACCTTCGCCTCACCACCATGCGGGTGCGCGACCACTGGCACACCATGACGCGAACCGGGAAGACCGCGCGCCTCTCCCAGCACTATGCCGAACCCTTTATGGAGATCGCCCCACAGGACGCCGCCCGCCTCAGGATCGAGGCCGCATCCATCGTCGAGGTTTCCTCCCGCTGGGGCTCCGCCCGCCTGCGCGCGCTCGTCACGGATCGCGTCCGTCCTGGCGTCGTATCCGCCCCCATGCACTGGACAGGGCGCTTCAGCTCGCACGGCCGTATCGACGTCGTGGTGAACCCCGCAGCCGATCCCGTATCCGGCCAGCCCGAACTCAAGCACACGCCCGTCGCAGTCCGCCCTGCGGGCATGACCGCCTATGCCTTCATGGTCAGCCGGCTCGAGCCCGCCGCCCTCGACAGCGACAGCTACTGGGCCATAGCCCGCGCCCCTGCAGGCTGGCGCACCGAAGCCGCCAGCCAGACAAGCCCGGCGGACTTAGCCGCAAGTCTCTGCACCGCCCTGTCGCTCGATCCAGACCGCGCCATCCATGTCCGCGACGTCTGCGCGGGCGTCGAGCGCATGGCCTGGTTCGACGAAACCGGCCTCATCGCCGCCCTCGTCACGGGCGCATCGCCTGTCGAGGCCGACCGCGCCTGGTGGGCGGGTCTGCTGTCATCGCCCCTGCCGCAGGACAGCCTCCGCCGCACCGCGCTCGCCGGCCGCCCGCCGACAGGCGAGAACGCCGGCCCGCTCGTTTGCGCCTGCAAGGGCGTCGGCGTGTCCGCCATCGAGAAGTCCATTCGAGCTGGCGCCTGCGATGTCGTCGCCGTCGGCCGCGCCACCGGCGCCGGCGTCACCTGCGGCTCGTGCAAGCCGGAAGTCGCCCGCATCCTCGAACGCCTCCTGTCCACCTCAGACCTCAAGGCCGCCGAATGAACGCCGCTCCCGGACGCCTGATCCTCATCGGTTGCGGCCCCGGCGCCGCCGACCTCCTCACCCTGCGCGCCATCCGACGCATCGCCGAGGCCGACGTCATCCTGCGCGACCGGCTAGTGGACGAAGACGTTCTCGCCTTCGCGTCTCCTGCCGCAACCGTCGCCTATGTCGGCAAGGCGCCGGGCGACGGCGGCGTCCAGCAGGCCACCATCGACGCCACGATCCGCGCCGCGCTGCTCGAAGGAAAGACCGTGGCCCGACTCAAGTCCGGCGACCCGATGGTGTTTGGCCGCGCCAGCGAGGAGATCGCGGCGGCTGTGTCTGCGGGCGCGAAAGTTGAGATCGTACCAGGCGTCACCTCCGCCCTCGCCGCCGCCGCCGACGCAGCCATCGCCGTTACCGAACGCGCGGAGATCCAGACCTTCGCCGTCGTCACCGCTCGCGCGGCGGACGCCGACGCGACGCCCGATTGGGTCTCGCGGATGCGGCCCGGCGTCTGCCTCGCCTTCTACATGGGCGTTCGCGAAGCCTGGAAGATCCAGTCGACCCTGATGGCCGCAGGCGTTCCCGCCGACGCCCCCGCCGACTGGGTCGAGAACGCCGGCCGCCCCGACGTGCGCACGGTCCCAACCTCGCTCGGACGCCTCTCGCTGGACGCACGCCAGAATCGCATCGCCAATCCGGCGATCCTCTTTGTCCGCTACCCCCTATCGCTCTCAAGCCGCGCCGGCGAGATCCCTGCCGCCGTCAACCGCTGAAGGCTCCGGCGGGCGCCTTGCGCATGGAGTGAATGCCGAACGCTTCCGCGCTCGCAGCGGCTTCGCCGATCTGGAACGTCTTGCCGTCCAGCAGACAGTCGGCGCCCATCGCAATCGGCGCGCTGGCCTCGCCGAGCATCCACGGCGCATCGTGTGCGCCTTCCGTCTTGAAATCGACCGTCGGCGCCGCAACGCCCACCGCTGCCGCCGCCGTCCGGTAAGGCGCCGGATCGAAGGCCGCTTCCGCGATGGCGGCGATGTCCGCAGTGTCCGGCGCCTGCCCCCACCGGATCATCTGCGCGGCGATCCAGGCGGCGTGCGAGCGCCACGGGAAGTTGGCGGCATGCCGGTGAAAGACGTTGAAATCCGGCGCGCTGGTCAGCGCACAGGCCAGACGTCCTGCGGGCAAACCCACGAAATCCTCGCCAGCCGCGATCTCAGCAGCCTCCTGTCGGTTCTCCGGCCGATCGACCCATGCAGATGCACGCAGCATCGCGCGGATCAGCGCCCTATGTGTGGCAGGATTGGCCTCGGCCCACTCGCGCCGCACGCCAAGAACCTTCTCCGGCCCGTTTGACCAGATCTCGGATGACGTAACCAGAACGCGCCCGATCCCCGCATGGACCGCCTCACTGTTCCACGGCTCGCCTACGCAATAGCCGTCGACGGCGCCCGATAGCAGCGCATCGACCATCCGGCTGGGCGGCACGACAGCGATACGGACATCCATGTCTGGCTGCACGCCGCCCGCCGCCAGCCAGTATCTCAGCTCGTAATTGTGCATCGAGAACGGGTAGACGATAGCGAACGTCAACATGTCTCCGCCCGCGCGGCGCCTGGCCTCGACCACAGCCTTGAGCTGGCGCGCGAACCGCACAGGCCCCGATTCACCTTCTCTCGCGAAGCCCTCCATCTCCTCGAACAACGGATTGCTCACAGTGATGGCGTTGCCGTTGAGGTTGATCGCGAACGACGTCCGCAGCTGGTTCGGGAACGGCCCGAGACCCGCCGCCGACGCCACCACCATCGGCGACAAAAGATGCGCCGCATCAATCTCGCCATAGGCCAGCTGGTCGCGCACCGCCGCCCACGACTCATGCCTCGTCAGCGTGACGTCCAGCCCCTCCGCCTCGAACTCGCCACGCACCTTCGCGGCGGCGATCGTCACGCAATCAACGAGCCGGACGAATCCGATGCGAACCCGCAACTGTTCCAGCGTTTGCATCCGCCTGCTCGCTCTATTCGCCCAGCAACGCCATGACCGAGATGATGTTCTCGGCGACGTCCTTCAGCGGCTTGCCCTGCTTCATCGCCATCGAACGCATCGCCTCATAGGCAGCGTTTTCCGACATGCCGCGCTTCTCCATCAGCATGCCTTTGGCCTTCTCGATCACCTTGCGGGCCGCGAGGTCCGCCTTGGACTTGATCAGTTCCTTCTGGAGCCCGTCCACCAGCTTGAAGCGCTCGATGGCGATGTCGATCACGGGTTGCACGCGCTGCGGCGACAGCCCATCGACGATGTACGCACTGACGCCGGCCCGCACGGCTTCCTTGGCCAGCTCCCCGTCGCCGTCCTCGACGAACATAACGATCGGCTTGGGGTTATGCCTCGCCACGGTCCGCAGGCTCTCGATAGTGTCCCGGTCCGGGCTCTCGCAGTCGATGATGATCACGTCCGGCTGCAGCTCCTCGATCATGCGCAGGAGATCGGGCCCGCCGGCGCTGGCGGCCTGCTTGACGACCGAATTGGTCGCCAGCCCCATCTCGACCAGACGCGCCCGTTCGGGATCGCTGTCGATGAGCAGCACGACTAGCGGCGGCCCGGATGGACCGCCGCCGCGAGGCTTGCCGTCAGGCGTATCAGAAGGCGTACTCAATCCAGGCCCATGCCTTGTCTGTGTCGGTGGCGAACCCGTCCGCGTCATAACTCGCGTACTTCAGTCCAAGCTTGAAATTGGCGACCGAAGCTGTCGCCTGCAGATCAAGTTCGGATCCATAGCTTGCAGACAGGGTTTCAGCTCCGAAATCGTGATACACGGCGAGCAGCCTGATGCCCTTGACCGGTCCGGCGTCGCCGACGGTGTACCCGATCGATGCATACAAATCCTCCACTCCGCCGTTCGGAGTGACCAGAAACTTGTCAGCCCAGCCCTGAAAGGCGTGAAGCGTCGCAAGCGGCGTCTGAAATCCCCGCGCGGTATCGCCGCCCAGCACTTCATAGCCAAGCCCGGCCGACACCGGCCCCTGTGAATATCCCGCTGACACCAGATAATAGTCCGCGCCATAGTCCAGATTGCTCGACCCGAAATCCCCCTGCGTCGCCCAGGACAGGGCGTAATCGATCGTACCGCCGCCGACCTTGCGATTGCCCGCAAACCTTGCGCCGTAGGTCTCCGACGCATTCACGCCGCCAGCCTGATCCGCATCGACCAGATAGGCAAAGCCCGTGAGCTTTCCGAGCGGCGTCGGGTGGCTGACGTTTACGAGATAGGTATCCCCGGTGAACCGGCCCTGCGCCGACTCCTCGCCGAACACACGGTTCACCTGGCTCACATAGGCCGCATCGATCACCAGCTTGCCGAGCGCCGTATTCGTGACGCGGACGGCGTCGAAGGTCTGTTCGTTCTGGCGCCAGCCGACATTTCCCACGAAGCGCGCATCGTCCATCACGATACGCTGGCGGCCGATGGTGACCTTGGTCTTCGGAATGACGCCCGTGGTCAGCTGCAGGCGGTTGAGCTCCGCCGTCGAGGGATCAGGCACGACGGGATACGCGGTCTTCCCGTTGGTCGTCGAATTGAAGTCGCCGGAGAGATCCTCGACCAGATCGAAATCCAGCAGGAACGACGTCTTGTTCCAGACGCCGGTCTCGAAGCCTGCGCGGAGACGCCAGGTCAGCGCATCGGCGTCCTGCGCCAGACCGGCCTGCTCCACCCCCTCGAAGCGCACGCGCAGATCGAGCAGCGGCTTCGAGGCAGCAATCGCTTCGGAGATCGTGGCGGCATTCTTCGCGGACGCGGCGGGCGTCTGGGCATGGGCGACAGGTACGGCGGCGATGGCGGCGGGCAGCAGCGCCGCGCCGAACAGGAAAGACGTCTTGAATCTGGACATGGCGGGTTCCTCGCGCGCGAACGCGCCTTCGGCGTTCCGCGTTTTGATGCTGAAAGGGATGAGGTGCATCGCCGCGTCAGCGGCAGTGGCAGCACGGCCAGTCCCGTCCGGCCATGGACGGTGCGCCAGTTTCGCCAGCCTCGGCGAAGCGCGTTTTCAACCATGCTGAAAACGCGGACAATGCCTATCCGTCCGGCAGAGAAAGACCTCCCGACCACCGCTCTTCGCACTGGGGCGCCACGCGGAGTGGCGCCAGCGACGAAAACTTGCACGCGAGGACAGCACTCGACGGCGTTTCAGGAATTGAACTTTTCGCCGCAAGAGTGGACACACGCTCCATGAGCATACGTCCCACCAAAGCAGGAGCCAGAGTCGCAGGCGTGATCCTCGCAGGCGGCAGGTCCGCCCGGTTTGGCGCGTCGAAAGCCGCAGCCATGCTGGGCGGAAAGACGCTGATCCAGCACGTCGCAGACGCACTCGCTCCCGGCTGCGCGTCACTTGCTGTCGCCGGGCCTTCCGACGGCCTTCCGGCGGGGTTCCAGCGGATAGAGGACGGAGCCTCGTCCGTCCCGGGCCCGCTCTCCGGCGTCCTCGCCGCCATGGAGTGGGCTGCAAGCGCCGGCGCTGACTGGGTCGTCACCGCTCCTTGCGATACGCCGCTTCTCCCGTATGGCGTTCCCCAACGCCTGGTCAACGCGGCGCTGTCGGCCAGCACGGCTGCCGCCATCGCGTCTGGACCCGACGGCCCGCACCCCTTGATCGGCGCATGGCGCACCAGCCTCGCGACGCACCTCCGCGAAAGGCTGCGGGACGCTCACCCCCCCGCCCGCGCCGTCGCCGCCGATCTTGGCGCCATCTGCCTGCCCCTCCCCTCCTGGTCGCTGATCAATATCAATACGCCCG
>CAYOWK010000087.1:0-8281 GCA_964407665.1 uncultured Rhizobium sp.
GGCAAGGCGGAGGGATCGACGATGGACCAGAAGCTCGCCAAACGCTGGCAGTGATCCTCCCGCCCGCCCCCGGAGCCGACGATCCATGACCCTGCTTCTGAACATCCTCTGGCTGATCTTCGGCGGCCTCGTCGCGGGCTTCGGCTGGCTGTTCGGCGGACTGATTCTCGCCTGCACAATCGTCGGCCTGCCCTGGGCGTTCGCAGCCTGGCGGATTGCGGGATTCGTCTTCTGGCCGTTTGGCCGGGAAATCGTGGATCGGTCCGCGTTCTATGGCCGGCCGGACGCCGGATCGAGCGATCTCAATTTCGTGCTGAATGTCGTCTGGTTCGTCTTCGCGGGATGGTGGCTGGCCCTGACGCACCTTTTCATCGCCATTGCCGAGGCCGTGACGATCATCGGATTGCCCTTTGCCTTCAAGGACCTTCAGCTTGCAGGGCTGGCGCTTGCCCCGGTTGGCAAGATGGTCGTCGAAGTCGGCGAGGCGCCGCCGGCCCGGCCCTAGACATCCGGCGCCCGCATTCGGGCCGGCCTACAAGACTGTGATGTCTGCCGGGCGCCTGCGGCGCCGTCTTCCGTTGCGCGCAGGTCATGCAGCGGCGATACGTCTGCGTGACGTTCGGATCGCGGGAGACTGACATGCGGAACCTTAAAAGAACGGCCGCAGCTTTGCTCGTCCTGGCGATCGCAGCCACGCCAGCCCCCGCCTTCGCGTGGGGCGCCCGCACGCACGAGCTGATCTCCGGCCTCGCGGTCGACGGCCTGTCCTCGGATGTTCCCCGCTTCCTGAAATCGAAGACCGCCCGCGCCCAGATCGCGCTGCTGGGCCGCGAGCCCGATCGTTGGCGGGGATCGGGGCGAACCCATTCGGCCGAACGCGACAGCGCGCACTACGTCGATATCCACGACGACGGCAAGATCGGTACGATCTACACGCTCGACACGCTCCCCTTGGCGCGCTGGGAGTACGACAAGGCCATCAACGCGGCTGGCGCGAAGTACCCGGGCTATCTGCCCTACGCCATGATCGATGGCTGGCAGCAGGTCGTGAAGGACTTCGCCTATTGGCGCGCTAGCACCATCGCCTCGAAGAACGCCAAGACACGCGCCGACCGCGAGTGGTTCAAGGCGGAAGCCAAACTCCGCGAAATGCTGCTGATCCGCGATATCGGCGTCTGGAGCCACTACGTCGCGGACGCCGCCCAGCCGCAGCACGTCAGCGAACACTCGAACGGGTGGGACGCCTACCCGGACCCGATGACCTATCCGCCGCCGGGCATGCCCAAGGAAATCTATGGCGTGCATGCGCTGTACGATGGCCCCTTCACCCGGGACACGCTCACGGAGGCGGCGGTCAAGGCCGCCATGCCGCCCTATCGCGACTGCGACTGCGGGATCGAAAAGCGCGTGCCCGCTTTCATCGCTGCCACGTGGTCTCAGGTTACTCGGCTCTACGAGTTTGTGGCGGCGGGCGCCCTCAGGGACCGAACACCGGAAGCCGTCGCGTTCACCACAGCCCGCGCGGCGGCTGGCGCGGCCGAAATCCGTGACGGCATCGAGGACGCCTGGAAGGCCAGCGCAACCGCGACAGTCGGCTATCCGAACATCAGTGTGGCAGATGTCATCTCTGGCAAGGTCATCCTGACCCGCGAGATGTACGGATCGGACTGATCTGCGGCGCCCGATCAGCCGCCGTAGCGGCAGATCCAGACCTTTGCCTGGTTGGGGCAGATCGCTGTCGCGCAACCGACCTTGCGGTTGGTCGCCTTGGTCATTAGCGCAAACGCGTTGCAGTCGGCATCCTTCGCGCAGCCGGTTCGCTGGGCTGACCGGTCGCGCCATTCGGACACCACGAACGCTGGCGAAATGTCCTGGACCTTCAGACCGCCATCGTTGGTACGCGACGGCGATGACCAGTAGAGACCATCCAGCGCAGGATTGACCGCTTTCCGCACGATGGACGATGTGCAGAGGCTGGCCGTTATTCCGTCGATGACGCCTTCGCTGGCCTTCTGGAGGCTGGAAGACCAGCTGAGCGGTTCCATGCCCAGCTTGGCGCGTGCGTCATTCTGGGCCTTCAACATCGCCAGCTGGGAAATCGGGGGCTTTTCCGCCACGACGGCAATCGGCGCGCGCCCAGACGCGTGCGCAGCAGCTGGCCCGCCAGCAGACTGGGCGGTTAGCGAATGAACCCTGTCGGCGCCCGAAGGCCGCGACTGCGCCATGGCTGCAGCCGCGAGAATGGCGCCTGCGACTGCAAACGCGAGAAAAATGGCGGCGCGGCGGAGCATTCGGGTCCGATAACGGAGAAGCGGGGCCGCCCACAATAGCACGGCTCGCCGCTTTAATGTGTGCATCTGCAGCATTCTTGCCAGTTACAGGCGCCAGAGACGCCTCCACTGCTCTTGCCCCCGCCGTCCCCCGTCGCTACACCCGGCCCCGATTTGAACCCGCCCTCCTGTATCCGCCGGTGACATGCCCAAGAGAACCGATCTCAGCTCCATTCTGGTCATCGGCGCAGGGCCAATTGTCATCGGTCAGGCCTGCGAGTTCGACTATTCCGGCGTTCAGGCGATCAAGGCGCTGAAGTCCGAGGGTTACCGGGTGATCCTGGTCAACTCGAACCCCGCCACCATCATGACGGACCCGGAACTGGCGGACCGAACCTACATCGAGCCGATCACGCCGGAATTCGTCGAGAAAATCATCGCAATCGAACGGCCGGACGCGATCCTCCCGACCATGGGCGGCCAGACGGCGCTGAACTGCGCGCTCGCCCTGCACCACAGCGGCGTTCTGGAAAAATACGGCGTCGAGCTCATCGGCGCCAAGGCCGAAGCCATCGAAAAAGCCGAGGATCGCGCCAAGTTCCGGCAGGCGATGGACAATATCGGGCTGGAGTCGCCGCGCTCCTCCATCGTTGCGTCGCCCGAGATCCGGCGGCCGGATGGCAAGGTGGAGTATGATGTACGCGCCGGCTTTGCTGACGCCATGCGGCAGCTTGAGGTTGTGGGCCTTCCCTGCATCGTCCGCCCGGCGTTCACACTCGGCGGCCTTGGCGGGGGCGTCGCCTACAACCGCCAGGAATTCGAGGAGATTGTGACGCGCGGTCTCGCGATGTCGCCGGTCAGCCAGATCCTGATCGATGAAAGCCTGCTGGGCTGGAAAGAATTCGAGATGGAGGTCGTCCGCGACAAGGCGGACAACTGCATCATCATCTGCTCCATCGAGAATATCGACCCGATGGGCGTCCACACAGGCGATTCCATCACCGTGGCGCCCGCCCTGACGCTGACCGACCGCGAATACCAGGTCATGCGCAACGCCTCCATCGCCGTCCTGCGCGAGATCGGCGTCGAGACCGGCGGCTCGAACGTCCAGTTTGCAGTCAACCCTGCCGATGGCCGTCTCGTCGTCATCGAGATGAACCCGCGCGTCTCGCGCTCGTCCGCTCTGGCCTCGAAAGCCACGGGCTTCCCGATCGCCAAGATCGCGGCCAAGCTCGCTGTCGGCTACACGCTCGACGAACTTGGCAATGACATCACCGGCGTCACACCGGCGTCGTTCGAGCCCACGCTCGACTACGTTGTCGTGAAGATCCCTCGCTTCGCCTTCGAGAAGTACAAGGGCGCCGACAATACGCTGACGACCCAGATGAAGTCCGTCGGCGAAGCGATGGCCATCGGCCGCACCTTCCAGGAATCGCTCCAGAAGGCCCTGCGCTCGCTCGAGACCGGCATCAGCGGCTTCGACGAGATCACCGTCCCCGGAACGGGTCAGGGCGACGACCGCAACGTGCTGCTCGCCGCCTGCTCAAGGCCGACGCCGTCCCGTCTGCTCCACGTCGCACAGGCCCTTCGTCAGGGCGTCTCCATCGAGGATGTCGCGTCCGCCTCCCGGATCGACCTCTGGTTCCTGCGCCAGATCGCCGAGATCATCGAAGTCGAAGCCGACATCCGCCGCGACGGCCTTCCCGAGGACGCCGAAGACTGGCTGCGTCTCAAGGCGATGGGCTTCTCCGACGCCCGCCTCGCGAAGCTGTCCGGCGCGCCGGAAGAAGCTGTCCGCTCCAGCCGCCAGTCCCTTGGCGTTCGCCCGGTCTACAAGCGCATCGACACCTGCGCCGGCGAGTTCGCCGCCCGCACGCCGTATCTCTACTCGACCTACGAAGGCGGCTGGGTCGGCCAGAACGGCGAGCCCCTTCCGGCGCAATGCGAAGCCGAGCCGTCCGGACGCCGCAAGGCCATGATCCTCGGCGGCGGCCCGAACCGCATCGGCCAGGGCATCGAGTTCGACTACTGCTGCTGCCACGCCGCCTTCGCCATGTCTGATCTCGACGTCGAATCGATCATGGTGAACTGCAATCCGGAAACCGTCTCGACCGACTACGACACCTCGGACCGACTCTACTTCGAACCCCTGACGCTCGAAGACGTGACCGAGATCGTCCACGTCGAGCAGTCGAAGGGCGAATTCCTGGGCGTCATCGTCCAGTTCGGCGGCCAGACGCCTCTCAAGCTGGCGCAGGGCCTCAAGGCCTCCGGCGCGCCGATCCTCGGCACGACACCGGACTCGATCGATCTCGCCGAAGACCGCGAACTGTTCTCGCAACTGCTTGACCGGATCGGCCTGAAGCAGGCGCCCTCCGCCATCGCCCGCACCGATGAGCAGGCCATCGCCGCCGCCCGCAAGATCGGCTACCCGGTCATGCTCCGCCCGTCCTTCGTCCTCGGCGGCCGGGCCATGGAGATCGTCCACGACGAGACGGACCTCCTGCGCTATGTCCGCGAGGCCGTTCAGGTCTCGGGCGACACGCCCTTGTTGGTCGACCGCTTCCTGTCCGACGCCGTCGAAGTCGACATCGACGCCCTCTGTGACGGCGAGACCACCCACATCGCTGGCGTGATGGAGCACATCGAGGAAGCCGGCATCCACTCCGGCGACAGCGCCTGCTCCATCCCGCCCTACACCCTCTCCGCCGAAATCGTCGACCGTCTCTGCCAGCAGACCCGCGAGCTGGCGAAGGCCCTCAACGTCAAGGGCCTGATGAACGTCCAGTTCGCCGTGAAGGGCGACGACATCTACGTACTCGAGGCCAACCCCCGTGCCTCCCGGACCGTTCCATTCGTCGCCAAGGCGGTGGGACGTCCGTTCGCCGCCATCGCCGCCAAGGTGATGGCCAACGCCCCGCTCGCCTCCTTCTCGCTCGGCGAAGGCCCCATCAAGCCGCCGCGCATCGCCGTGAAGGAAGCCGTCTTCCCGTTCTCGCGCTTCCCGGGTGTCGATCCGGTGCTCGGCCCGGAGATGCGCTCGACCGGCGAGGTCATGGGCGTCGACGAGAGCTTCGGCGCCGCGTTCCTGAAGAGCCAGATTGCCGCCGGCATGTCGCTGCCGACGGAGGGGGTCTGCTTTGTTTCGGTCCGCGCAGCCGACAAGGACATCGTGGAAGCGCCCGCCCGCGAGCTCGTCGATCTGGGCTTCAAGCTCATCGCGACACGCGGCACCGCCGAGTTCCTCACATCCCGGGGAATCCCGGTCGAAATCGTCCGCAAGGTGCTCGAGGGCCGGCCGCATATCGTGGACGCCATCACCAACGGCGACGTCCAGATCGTCTTCAATACAACGGAAGGCGCGCAGTCCCTTGTGGATTCCGCATCTATCCGCCAATCGGCTCTGGCCGCCCGGATCCCCTACTATACAACAATTTCAGGGGTTAAGGCCGCTGTGCAGGCCTTGCGTGCGCTCAGAACACGCCCGCTTGAAGCCGCGCCGCTTCAGACCTACTCTTGATCCTTCGCGCTGGCTGTCACGGCCGGACGTGGATCGATGTTCCCATCACGTTGGCCCCGTTTCTGTGGGCATGGCAGGACTTTAGATGCAGCGGATTCCCATGACGGCTGAAGGCTTTCGCGCCCTGGAAGCCGAGCTGAAAGTCCTCAAGTCGGAAGAACGCCCGGCGATCATCGCAGCCATCTCGGAGGCGCGCAGCCATGGCGACCTCTCGGAGAATGCGGAATATCACGCCGCCAAGGAGAAGCAGTCCTTCATCGAGGGCCGCGTGCTCGAGCTCGAGGACAAGCTCGCCCGCGCCGACGTCATCGACACGTCCAAGCTGAAGGGCTCGACTGTCCGTTTCGGCGCCCAGGTGACGGTACAGGACGAGGACACCGAGGAAACCGCCGTCTACAAGATCGTCGGCGAGGACGAGGCCAACGTGGCCCTTGGCAAGATATCGATCACCTCGCCCATCGCCCGCGCCCTGATCGGCAAGGAAGCCGGCGACAGCGCCGAAGTCGCAGCCCCCGGCGGCGCCAAGAGCTTCGAAATCATCTCTGTCGAGTGGGTCTAGCTTCAGGCATTCCAGCCGCCGCAGCGGGCCCGTCGATCTGGGCCGTCTCGGACGGGCGCGCAGGCATCGAGCGTCAGTCGGTGTCGCTGGCCCGCGCGCTTCAGGCGCCGTCCCGGCTGGCCCGCCTGTCCCACATCCAGTCGACAGCCCACCGCGCCGAACCGCTCCGGCTGCAGCCAGCCGGACCGCAACTCTACCTGCCCGCCAACATGTGGCCCGCCCCGCTGGCGGCCCTTGCTCCGGACCAGCGCCGGCAGCTGACCCCGCCCTGGCCGGACGTGTGGATCGGCACCGGCCGCCGCTCCATCCCCTATTCGCGCCTGGTCAGGAAACTCTCCGGCCGGAACACGCTGGTGGTCCAGACCCAGGATCCCAAGGTGGGCCTGCGCGACTTCGACATCGTCATTCCGCCGGAGCATGACGCTCTCACGGGCCCGAACGTCTTCCCGATCCTCGGCCCGCCGACTTTCTATTCGCCCGAAGACATCGAGGCCGCCCGCAAGGCTTTTCCCGGCCTCACATCGCAATCCGGCCGCAAGATCCTGGTCTCCATCGGGGGCGATTCCGGCACCCACCAGATGACCGGCGAAAAAGTCGCCGACATCGAAGACATCCTCCGCACCTTCGCCGCCGAGGACGTCCAGCTCTGGATCACCGTCTCCCGCCGCACACCCGCGCCGGCGCGCGCCCGCTTTCGCCAGATCGCCCGCGAAACCGGCCAGCGCTTCTGGGAGACCGAGGCGGCCGACGGCCCCAACCCCTATCTCGCCTGGCTTTCGCAATGCGACGCCGCGCTGGTCACGGAGGACAGCGCCAACATGCTCGCGGACCCGGCATACTTCGCAAAACCCGTCCACATCATGCGCCTCAAGGGCGGCTCGCCCCGTTTCGACCGCCTGCACCGCGGCTTCATCGACCGCGGAGCCGCCCGCTGGTTCGCCGGCACACTCGATACGTGGACCTACGAACCGGTCCGCGAGGCCGAACGCGCCGCCGACGAGATCGTCCGCCTGCTGCTGGAGCGGCATCCGGGCGGCTGATCGCCAGAAACTCTCAACACCCACAGCAGTTTTGGGCGCGGGGCTTCCTTCCCGCCATCCGGATCCCCATAACAGGCAACCAGTTCAGGACCAGACGGACGCCCCATGACCGCCCCCGCCAGACACGCCAAGATCATCGTCCTCGGTTCGGGGCCCGCCGGCTACACGGCGGCCATCTACGCCGCCCGCGCCCTGCGCAAGCCGCTCCTGATCGCCGGCATCCAGCCGGGCGGCCAGCTCACCATCACCACTGACGTCGAGAACTACCCGGGCTTCGCCGAGGCCATCCAGGGTCCGTGGCTGATGGACCAGATGCGCGCCCAGGCGATCCACGTCGGCACCGAGATCGCCGAGGACCACATCTCGGCGGCCTTCCTGCAGGAAAAGCCCATCCGTCTCGTCGGCGACAGTGGCCAGACCTACACCTGCGACGTGCTGATCATCGCGACCGGCGCCCAAGCCAAGTGGCTTGATTTGCCGAGCGAGCATAAATTCAAGGGTTTCGGCGTCTCGGCCTGCGCCACCTGCGACGCCTTCTTCTACCGCAACAAGGAAGTGCTGGTCGTCGGCGGCGGCAACACCGCCGTGGAGGAGGCGCTCCACCTCACCCACTTCGCCTCGAAGGTCACAGTCATCCACCGCCGCGACCATTTCCGCGCCGAGAAGATCCTGCAGGACCGCCTGTTCCGGAACCCCAAGGTCAACGTGATCTGGGACACCGCGCTGGACGAGGTCGTCGGCTCCGACGCGCCCCCGAGCGTCACCCACGCACGCCTGCGCAACGTGAAGACCGGCGAGACGACCGAGCTGCCCGTCCACGGCATATTCATCGCCATCGGCCACGCGCCGCAGACCGGGCTGTTCGAAGGCCAGCTCGACATGAAGACCGGCG
>CAYOWK010000088.1:0-7002 GCA_964407665.1 uncultured Rhizobium sp.
GGCGTCGCCGATCGAGCCCGCGCGCTGGCCCCGGTATTCGGCGCCGTGCGCCTGGGCGGCGTCTTCCAGAACGAACAGACCATGCTTCTTTGCAATGGCCATGATCGGCTCCATGTCGGCCATCTGGCCGAACAGGTGAACCGGAACGATGGCTTTCGTGCGCGGCGTGATCGCAGCTTCGATCGCAGCCGGGTCCATCGTGAAGGTCACCGGATCGATGTCCACGAACACGGGCTTGGCGCCGGTGTAGTGGATCGCCGAGGCGGAGGCGATGAACGTGAAGGGCACGGTGATGACTTCATCGCCGGGGCCGATGCCCGCCGCCAGCAGCGGCAGGTAGAGGGCGTTGGTGCCGTTGTTGATGCCGGCGGCAAAGGTGTTGCCGGCATAGACAGCGAAGTCCTTCTCCAGCTGGGCCACTTCTGGACCCAGTGTGAAGGCGCAGCTTTCGAGCGTGCCCAGGACGGCCGCATCGACCTCGTCCTTGATGGAATGGTATTGGGCCTTCAGGTCCACAAACGGGATCATCTTCGCGATTCCTAAGCGGTGGCGAGGGGGCGAGCGAGGTGTACGGTTTCGCCTCTACCTCGCATGGAGCTGGTTGCGGCTTCGATAATTTCGACCATGCGAAGTCCGAACAAACCGTTGGAAATGGTGGATTTGTTGGCCTTGATGCATTCGACGAAGTGTTCGCCTTCGACCTTGAGGGCTTCGGAGCCGTCGACTTTCGGGGCCCACATGTCGCCCGTGCGGTAGCCGACGCGCATCTCGTGGATCTTCGCCGGGTCGTCGGTGAAGCTCACGCCCTTGTCGTAGATCTTCAGCTTCTCGGACGGCTGCAACTCGTCGAAGGTGATCATCTTCTCGGTGCCGCCGATCAGGATGTTCCGCACCTTCACCGGCGCCAGCCACGACACGTTGACGTGCGCGATAAAGCCCGAAGCGTAGAACAGCGTGATGTAGGCGAGGTTCTCGGGCGTACCCGGATAGTGGTTGATGCCCGAGGCGGAGACGGCGACCGGATGCTCGCCGAACACGTAGTCCAGGATCGAGAAGTCATGCACGGCGAGGTCGGCGATGACGTTCACGTCGCGCTGGAACAGGCCGAGGTTCACGCGGGTCGAGTCGTAGTACAGCGTCTTGCCAAGTGAGCCGGACTGCACCAGCTCGCGCATCTTCTTCACGGGGCCGGTGTAGATGAAGGTGTGGTCGACGTGCAGGATCAGACCGCGTTTCTCGGCTTCCTCGACGAGCGTGCGCGCCTGCGAGGAGGTTTCCGTCATCGGCTTTTCAAGCCAGACGTGCTTGCCGGCTTTCAGGGCCGCCATGGCGAGCGAGAAGTGCGTCGAGACCGGCGTCGCAATCGCGATGGCGTCGATGTCGGGGTTGCGCAGCAGCTCCTGGTAGTCGGTCGTGACGTAGGTCGTCGGATAGCGCTTGGAGACAACTTCAAGAGCCTTCGGGTTCAGGTCGGCGACCGAGTGAACGCGGGCGTTCGACATCTCGGAGAAGTTGCGGACGAGGTTGGGACCCCAGTAGCCATAGCCGACGACGCCGATGTTCAGGACGGCCTTGTCAGCGGCCTTCGCGACCGTGGCGACGGACTTGACGATGGGCTTGGCGTCTTTCGACGGCTTGATGTTCAGGGCTTTTGCGCGGGCCTTCTTGGGCGCGCTAGTCGTTGTTGCGGACATCGCCGATAACCTTTGCTGGAACACCTGCCACAATGGCGAAAGCGGGAACGTCCTTGGTGACCACTGCTCCGGCCGCGACGAGCGCGCCTTCGCCGATGGTGATCCCGCAGACGATGGTTGCGTTGGACCCGATGGAGGCGCGGCGTTTCACGCGCGTCAGCTCCAGCTTCCAGTCGGCGTCGGTCTGGGCCGAGCCGTCCGGGTTCGTGGCCCGGGGGAAGAGGTCGTTGGTGAACATGACCCCATGACCGACGAAGACCTCGTCCTCGATGGTCACGCCTTCGCAGATGAAGGAGTGGGATGAAATCTTGCAGCGCTCGCCGATGACGGCGCCTTTCTGGATCTCGACGAACGTTCCGATCTTCGAGCCGTCGCCGACTTCGCAGCCGTAGAGGTTGACCAGGCCGGGGTGATGGATGGTCACCTTGCCCTTCAACAGTGTGCTGTCCGAAACCGGCATTCGCTTCCCTCCGTGCGCTTGCACGAAACAGGGATTGCAAGCTGCGGGCCGGTGCTGTCCGGGGGGCTGCGCGAGCCAGAAATCCGTATTTCCCGCTTCAGGCGACCCGGCCCAGCCCGCTTTGACCCAGTCCGTGAGGGGCTATCGCTTCGGGCGAGTCCGGCAGTGTTCAGGTTCGGGACAGGCGAGGCCGGACAGTCGCCGGGTCGACCATGGTGTCGTATCCGTGGAGTTTCCCCGGGCAAGCGGCGCCAGTTCGGGACGTCCGCCCGGGACCTCGCCTTCGAGGCAAACGCGAGGGCGACCGCGTTTTGATGGGCGCCGCCGACACGTTCACGTGCACCCCGCGCGGCCTGTGCCTAAACGCAGGAAGGGAACAATGGCTGCAATGGAGCCCCCTCCAGACTCTCCGCATCGCCGCCCATCCGGCTGGAGATCTCCGGTAGCGGACTCTGGTGACGCCGCCAGCGCTTGCGGGCTCAGTCCTGCGCAGCGCCCGGAGGAGACATCGCCAATTTGGTATCATAGCTGAACATCAGAACCGGAACGCCAGCTGCGCCAGTCTTGCCATAGAGCTTGTGCGCCACGACGTTATCCGCATCTACAGCGACCCAGGCCGCTTTGACTTCCAGCTGTTGTCCCGCATCCAGAGCCAGGGCGATGAGCCGACTTGCAATGCCCCGCCGTTGGCGGCTTGGCGTCACACCAAGATTGTCGATGTAGAGATCCGCCGGCGCATCCACATGCAGGTGCACCACGGCGGCGATCTGTCCGATGATGGTGTTGTCCTCAATGGCGACGATCAGAATATTCCGGGGGTCGCTCAAGAAGTTCTCGGCGCGTTCAAGATCGAAAGGGTGATCAAAAACGTCGTCCGCTACAATGCGAAGCAAATGTGCTTCGCCAGTCTCGAGGCGCTTGAAGACAAGGTTCATGCTGAAAACTCCCGAAGACGAACTCGGCCAAGGTTTGCTCAAAGCACCATGTCTTCGGCGGGCCAACGCTCCCCGGCTCGCCATGTTGTGACGGACGACAGTGCACCCGGAACAGGGGCCAGAAAATAGGAGAACGAAACCCGTTTCATCCCACACCCCGAAACCTGCGCTATTCTCCCCCTCGCGTCTGGCACGGGAGGGTTCGGTGGCCACCGAAACATCGAATGCCAGCCGCTCGGACGGCGCGGCGACCACCGTGTCCGGCCGCTGAACGACCCGAAGGCTCAGGCCCAACTTGAGCCCTCATGGTGAGGACGCGGGCTGACGAATGTCAGACCGCGTGGACTCGAACCACGAGGGCGCCGAGCACAGGTCCAAGCCCCAGGAGTGTCCAGCGCACGGAACGAGGGTCTGAAACACCTGTCCCCGGAATCGATCTAAACCGGGGGTGACCATGGGCGGCGGCGCCCATGCGCGTGGAGACGGGAAGCTGAAAAGGGTCAAATAGACCCACACCGACGCACCGGCTCTAAACGTCCGATACGGGGCGCGTGCGAACACGCATCCGGCCGGCGGCAACGCTGGCATTGTACTCAACAAGGCGCGTTTCCACGCGCCCTGTCCTCCTGTTTCACGGGAGGGGAGCTACAGCACAACGGACGGCTCGCGCCGGTCCCGATGCGAAACCGCGCCTAGGGCCTCGGCCCGAATGCCCGCTTGCCCGCCTTCAGCACGCGATAGGCGTGGCGAGCAAAATCCACCAGCAGCGGACGGGTGTCGCGTGGATCGATGATCTCCTCCGCGATGAATGCGTCCGCCGTCCGGAACGGCGAGCGCATCGCCTCGAACTTCCGGTACAGCGCCTTCAGCTCTGCCTCCGGATCGGCCGATGCTTCCAGCTGGCGCTTGTAGGCCGCCTCGATTCCGCCGGCCATTGGCAGGCTTCCCCAGTCGCCGGATGGCCAGCAATACCGCCACCGCGTCCGCGAGGGGTTGAACATCGCCGATCCCGCAAGCCCATAGGCCTTGCGGATCACCACCGGGCAGATCGGGACTGTCGCCTGATAGATCGCCGTCATCGCCCGCACGCCCTTGCGGGTGACGCCGGCCTTCTCGTGACGGACGCCGACCGCAAATCCGGGACAGTCCACGAAATGCACAACTGGCAGATGGAATGTCTCCGCCAGATCGATCAGCCGGACGACCTTGTCGCAGGCGTCCGCCGTCCAGGCGCCATCGAGGAAGAACGGATCGCCCGCCAGAACTGCAACCGGCCGGCCGTCCAGACGACCAAGTCCTGTGACAACGGGGCGGCCCCACAGCGCGCCGGTCTCGAAGAAGGATCCCTTGTCCAGAACCGCCTCGATGATCCGGCGCGGCTTGTAAGGCGTCTTGCCGTCCCTCGGCACGATATCCAGCAGGAACTCTTCCTTCCGCTTCGGATCGTCGGTCGGCGCGATACAGGGCGGCAGTTCGTCCGTGTTGGAGGGCAGATACGACAGAAACCGCTTGGCGGCGGCAAACGCCTCGGCCTCGGAGTTGACCACGTCGTCGACGGTCCCGTTGCGCGCCTGGATCTCCCAGCCGCCAAGACCCTCCTTGTCGACATTTTCGCCCAGCGCCTTCGCGACCGGCGGACCGGCGACGAACACCTGGCTGATGCCCCGCACCATCACCGAATAATGGCTGGCGGCGACGCGGCCCGCGCCAAGTCCTGCACAAGGCCCAAGCGCCAGCGACACCACCGGAGACCGGCCAAGGTTGGCTACGATCCATTCCCAGCCCGGCGTCGTCGGGATGTAGGTGCGGGGATTGGCCTCCAGCGATTTCACCGAGCCGCCGCCGCCCGTTCCGTCGATCATGCGTACGATGGGCATGCCGTACTCGTTGGCCATCTGTTCGGCCATCAGCATCTTGCCGGCAATGGAAGCGTCGGATGCGCCGCCCCTCACCGTGAAGTCGTCCGCCAGGATGACAGCGGGGCGTCCATCCAGCGTCGCCCGTCCAAACACCATGGTCGCCGGCAGGAAGTCGGCTATCGACCCGTCTTCCGCATAGTCCGCCCGGCCCGCTGTCTTGCCGACCTCGTGGAACGAGCCGGGATCGGCGAGGAACGCCACACGCTCCCTGCAGGTCAGCTTGCCCTGGCTACGCTGACGGGCGACGCGCTCCTCCCCGCCCATTTCCTCGGCCAGACGCTCGCGCGCCCGCAATTCCTCGATGCTGGACTTCCAGGTCATGCGCCTGCCTGCTCCCCGGGCCGCTTCGTCTCGTCTGACGTTCCCTTGCGATCTACCGTAGCCGCCGGGCGAACGGCGGCAAGGAGCCCGTTGCGCCGGGGCGTTTCGTGGGCGACAAGTAAGGTGTTCAGTCAGGAGACACACATGAACCTCGCCGCCGTCACCACCAAGGTCCAGGAAGCCCTCAACGGCGGGCTTGGCTTCGACAAGAAGGTCAAGTTCGACTTCGGCGACGTCGGCAAGCTGCTGATCGACGGCGTCGGCAACAAGGCCAGCAACGACGATGGCCCGGCGGACGCTACGGTCACCGTCAGCTTCGAGGATTTCGGCAAGCTCGTTCAGGGCCAGCTGGACCCGATGTCGGCGTTCATGACCCAGAAGATCAAGATCGCGGGCGACATGGGCGTCGTGATGAAGCTCCAGTCCCTGCTCGGAAAGATCCGCTAGCACCCGATGGACGGAAGCTCGCCACCGGGTCAGCTGTCCGGGGACCTTGTGCTGGTCCCCGGCAATCCGCCCCCGGACGGGGCGGAAGCGATCTGGTACGAGGGCAAGGGCAACCGCCGTCTGCGCATGATGTTCGCCCCGGCGCCGGACAAGGGCAAGCCGCGCGGAACCGTGCTGGTCTGCCCGGGCCGCACCGAGATGATCGAGAAGTATTTCGAGGTGTGCCGGGACCTGCAGGCGCGCGGGTTTGCGGTGGCGGTTTTTGACTGGCCCGGCCAGGGCCTGTCCGCCCGCATGCACAAAAGCCCGCTCGCGGGGCATGTCCGCGCCTTTTCGATCTACGTCGATGCGCTCGCGCGCGGGATCGAAAAGCTGGGCCGGCGCGCGCCCGCGCCCTTCGTCGTCCTCGCCCACTCGATGGGCGGCGCCATCGCTCTTGAGGCGCTCCGTACAAAAAGGATCGAGGTTGCGGCAGCCGCCTTCTCGGCGCCGATGTGGGGCATCCCCATATGGTTCTTCCAGCGCTGGTACGCCCGCGGCGTCCGTCTCTTCGGCGGCGGCGCCCTCATAGCCCGCCCCCCGGGCCCGGAGGAGACCTTCGCCACCAACCAGCTCACCCACGATGAACATCGCTGGTCGCTCTATCGCAAGCTCGTCGATGCGGAGCCGAAGCTGGCTCTGGGCGAGCCGACCATTGGCTGGATCGTGGCCTCGCTCAACGTTTTCCATGCTTTCTTCAGGACGGGCGCTCTCGACCATCTTCGACAGCTTCCGGTTCTGGTCGGCATCGCTTCCGACGACACGATCGTGAAGAAGTCTGCGCAAAGAAAACTGGCCCGCCGGTTCAAGGCAGGAAGGGTTCTGACCGTCGAAGGCTCGGGCCACGAAATCCTGATGGAGACGGATGCGCGCCGGCAGGTGTTCTGGACCGCCTTCGACGACATGCTGAAACGCGCCCGGGTCTAGGCCTCGCCGTTTGCGTGCGGCCAGGACGGCTCATCCTGAGAGGCGCACGCAGTGCGCGTCTCGAAGGACGGGCTTTCCCGCCACAAGCTCCCCGGATTCTGTTGGGTCCAGCGCTTCCAATCCGACCGGGTATCCACCCATGCCATTCTCTCCCCGCGCCTGTCATGGGAGGGTTTCGGGAGGCCTCCGAAGTCCTGAAACGACTGGCGCCGGTCGGCGTGGCGGGATGTTGGTTTCCGTTTCGGCTCACCCTGAGGAGC
>CAYOWK010000089.1:0-6976 GCA_964407665.1 uncultured Rhizobium sp.
GCGACACTGGCAGCTTATACAAGAAGGCGCGTTTCCACGCGCCCCGGCCTCCCATCAGGGAGGGGAGCTAATGCATCACGGACGGCGAAAGCCGGTCCGAAGAAGAAAGCGTGTCCCGTATGGAAGACACCCGCCAGAAGCAGAGTAGACCTCATGGTGAGCAGGCGCGCGAAGCACGCCGTCGAGTTTATCCTGAGCCTGTCGAAGGATCGAACCACGAGGGCGAGGCTCACAGACCGAAGGTTCACTCTTCCAACAGCACCGACCGACCCAATGAACGATCAGACCGCCTAGGTGTCGTCACGGTTGCGTTTACGCCGCTCGTCTTCCAGCCGCCGGACGACAGCGTCATGGGCGGCCGTCTCGATCTCCTCGCGCCGGCGCGCCGCGCGTGCGCGCATGGCAGGTGTGAGCAGCAGCAGGATCAGAAGGCCGAGAATGACGATCAGGATTGCGCCGCCCATCTCTATCTCCACTCCAGAGGGCCGCCGCCCAGCGCAACTGCCGCGCGCTCGGTATCGGCTCCGCCCCGCATCTCGTACAGGTCCAGTCCCGCATGTAGGGTCAGCGGTCCGCGGCGCAAGCCTTTCCGGCCCCGCACCAGCACCCGCGACGCAGGCATTCCGGGCGCCGGACGCACCGGCAGAACCTCGATTTCCCCCGTCTGCGCGTCCATGAGTCCGAGAAGGGCGGTCAACTCCGCAGCACGATGGATCAGCGTGATCCAGCCGCCGCGCCGTGTGACATGCGCCAGAAACAGCACCCACTCGCGCAGGGGTGTCTCGGCCATGTACGCCGCATGGCGCCCCTCGCCCGGTTCCGGCGCACGGCCGGGCTCGAAAAACGGCGGATTGGAAAAAGCCGCGTCAAACCGGTTCTGGAGGTCAGCCGGACGGCCGGCAATGTCATGCACGCTGACACGCATCCGGTCGCCAAACCCGTTGGCGGCGAAATTCTCCGCAGCCAGATCCGCCATCGCCGGATCGCGCTCGAACCCCGTCACGCTGAGGCCGGGACACCGGGCCGCTAGGCAGAGACTGGCCGTGCCCGCCCCTGCTCCCGCTTCGGCGACGGCGGCGTACTCGCCTGTCTCGACCGCTGCGGCCAGAAGGACAGCGTCGAGTCCGGCTCGATACCCCCGCGAGGGCTGCTGCACATGGACGCGCCCCCCCAGGAAGCCGTCGCGGGTCAGATTAACCGGTTCAGTCGTCGTCACGGTCGTCTGCCGGCAGGCTGGCCGCATGCTCGGCGGCGGCGGAAAGCGCCTCCTTAAGCAGGGCCTTGGCTTCGTCCGCGACCTCGGCAGGCACCAGAATCCGGCGCGGAAACGCAGCAATGCCGCCCTCGGCCGCCGACATGAACCGGTCTGCGACAAAAGGGTTCAGCCCGGCGTCCTCCAGAACGGAGACGGCGAAGCTCAACTGGACAGGATCAGTCGTGCGCATTACCTCGATCATGGTACTGGACTCGTGAAGCGAGGGGCGGGCAACCTTGCCCCGGGTTTCTTGACCGGCCCGCAGGCCGTTGAATATCGTCTAAAATCTTCACTGCGTGAAGAGTGTCGGATCACCATGCGACCAGGGGTGTTTAGAGTTGGCGCTTAACGCGGATGTCCAGGCCGCCGCCCGGCCGCCCGCCCGGCCGCCGATGGAGCGGCTGATCGAGCTCCTTCGTCCGGAGCTCGAGGACGTGGAGCGTCTGCTGGCAGAGCGCGCCGCCAGCCCCGTTGCAACCATCCCCGACCTGTCCGCCTACCTCATCGCCGCTGGCGGCAAGCGCCTGCGCCCCGTCATCACGCTCGCCGCCGCCCGGGCCGCCGGAGGGCGGGGCGGCCACCCCGTCGCCTGCCTCGCCGCCGCCGTCGAATTCATTCACACCGCCACCCTCCTCCACGACGACGTCGTCGACGACAGCGATCTTCGGCGCGGCAAGGCCGCCGCCAAGAACGTCTGGGGCGCCTCCGCCAGCATTCTCGTTGGCGACTTCCTGTTCGCCCGCGCCTTCACCCTGATGGTCGAGACGCGTGACATGCGCATCCTCGACATTCTCTCGCGCGCGTCCTGCGTCATCGCCGAGGGCGAAGTCCGGCAGCTGGCAGCCATCGGCCGGGCCGACCTGCCCGTTGCGGAATACATGAGCATCGTCGAAGCCAAGACCGCCGCCCTGTTCGAGGCCGCCGCCCGCGCCGGCGCCCTTACCGCAAACGGTGACGAGCGCGTCGCCGAAGCCATGGGCGAATACGGCCGCCGCCTCGGCCGCGCCTTCCAGGTCACGGACGACCTGCTGGACTATGGCGGCCTTACCTCCGTCATCGGCAAGGCTGTCGGCGATGACTTCCGGGAGGGCAAGCTCACCCTGCCCGTGATTCTGGCCCGCGAAGCTGCGACTGGCGAGGACCGCCGCTTCTGGGATCGCGTCATGGTTTCCGAAAACCAGCGCGAGGGAGACCTCGCCCACGCCATCCACCTGATCCGCTCGACCGGGGCCGCAGACCGCACGCTCGAAGCTGCGCATGTGGAAGCCGCCGCCGCCCGCGCCGCCCTGGCCTCCGCCGCCCGGGGGGAATACTCCGACGAACTCGCCGAACTCGCCGACTACTGCGTCAACCGCGCGTTCTGACTAGTCGACACCGGGCCCCACCAGCCCCGCCGCCTCCCCTGCCTTGCGGGCCCGCAAGTGCACCCAGACACTCGCCCCCAGAAACAGCACGAACGCCGCTGCCGGAATACGCCCGCCGACGAGCGATACAACAATGGCAACGGCAGCCACATTGACGGCCCAGACGGCATGGATGGCGGCGACGTGCCAGTGCCTGAGGCCCGCCTTCAGTGCGATCTGGTAGACATGGTCCCGGTGCGCCTCGAACAGCTTCTTTCCATGCTTTGCACGCCAGGCGAGGGTCAGCAGGACGTCCGTCAGGAAGGGCAGCAGCAATAGCGGCGGGATCAGCAACAGCTCGGGCCGGGCGCGCACCAGTACAAGCGACAGCGCGGCGAGCAGGCCTCCGGTGAACAGGGCGCCCGCGTCGCCGGCATAGACCCGGCCTGGAATGTTCCAGACGAGAAAGCCGGCCAGGACGGCGGCGAGCGTGGCGGCGGCAAAGGCGATGGATGGCTCGCCCGCCGCTAGGGCGATGGCGGCGAGGCCGGCGGCGGCGGTGGCGGCCATGCCCATGGCGAGGCCGTTGGCGCCGTCCATGAAGTTGACGGCGTTGGCGACGACGATGATCCAGGCAATGGAGCCGGCGGCGGCGGCGGCGGCGGGCAGGACGATGACGGCGCTGGGCCAGGGGGCGAAGGTCTCGACCCGCACGCCATAGGCTGCAAGCGCCAGGGCGAAACCGGCCAGCGCGATCAGCTTGACCCGCGCAGGCATCGGGAAGCGGTCATCCCAGGCGCCGAGGACGAGCATCGCGACGGCGCCGCCGAGGCCGACCCAGACCGGCGGGGAGATGGGGATGCCGCCCCAGACATGGGCGGCGGCCAGCACGGCTGCTGCTGCGGCGGCGAAGCCAACGCCGCCGGAGGTTGGGACGGGCGCTGCCTGTGTCTTGCGACCGCCGTCAGGGGCGTCCTTCACGCCGAGCATCATGACAGCCCGGCACAGCAGGGCGGACAGCAGGAAGGCCACGCCAAGCAGGGCGGCGATCAGGAGGGGGGAAACACCGGTGACCATCGGGCCTAGTCGTCGGCCGGGATAGGCTCGGCCCCGCGCAGCTCGGTCGCCTGGACCCAGTATTTCCGGTAGCGGCCGGACAGCGAAGCGGACGCAGCCTCGGCCTCCGCATTCGTGCGGAAGATGCCGAAACAGGTGGGTCCGCTGCCTGACAGGCGCGCCAGCAGGCAACCAGGCTCCTGGCGGAGCCGTTCAAGGACCTTGCCGATCTCGGGGCAGATCGCCAGCGCAGCCGGCTCGAGGTCGTTGCGATACTCGCGCAGCCCTGCGGCAAAACTCTCAATGTCGCTGGCCTCAGGCGGCGGGCGCTCGGCGAAGCGGGGATCGGCGCCCATGCCGTCATAGCGCTCGAATACCCGGCGGGTCTCAAGCGCGACACCCGGATTGACCAGCACCACTGGCAGGCCAGGCGCTGCGATGTCCATAAGGCGCTCGCCCGTGCCGCGCATGACCAGCGGCCGTCCGCGCACGCAGGCCGGGACGTCCGAGCCCAGCTGCTCAGCCAGGCGTTCGAGCGCGGCCTCGCCGAAATTCACGTCCCACATCTCGTTCAGCAGCAGCAGGGTGGCGGCGGCATCGGCAGAACCGCCACCGACGCCGCCTGCGATCGGCAGGTGTTTCTGCAGGATCAGCTCGGCCCCGAGGCCGGTATGGGCGCAGGCTTCGCGCAGGCCGAGCGCTGCGGCGAGGGCGAGATTGTTGGGCGCTGTCTTGAGCAACCGGGCGCCGGGTCCTTCGACCCGGAGCGCCAGATGCGGCGAGGGCTTGGCGGAGATCCGGTCGGCGGCGCGGCTGTCCGCGAACATGACAAGACTGTCCAGCGGATGCAGCCCGCCCGGGCCCGAAGATCCGACGTGCAGGTAGAGGTTGACCTTGGCAGGGGCCCAGGCTGTGAGGACATTCGGGCGCATGGTTATCGCTGCGACGAGGATTGGACGGGATCGGCGCCGGCACGCTTAGCAGAGTCCGGCAAGCCCGTATCGATCTTCCCTTCGAGGACGGACCGCAGCTCCATGGCCGGTTCCAGCAGCATGGCCCGGGTCCATTCGTAGAGCGCCTCGCGCTTGCGTCCGGCGCGCCAGTAGGCGTCGCCCAGATGGTCGATGACGACTGGATCAGACGGCGCCAGCTGGGCGGCGCGCTCCAGCTCGTGGACGGCGGCCTCGTAATCGCCCATGCGGAAATAGGCCCAGCCGAGGCTATCAATGATGTGGCCTGCGTTGGGCCGGATCGACAGCGCCTTGCGGATCATCGCCACGCCCTCGTCCACCCGCACGCCGCGATCCACCCAGCCAAAACCGAGGAAGTTCAGGACCTCCGGCTGGTTGGGATTGACCTCAAGCGCTGCAAGCAGATCGGCCTCGGCCTCTTCCCAGCGCCCGAGTTCCTGACGGGCGGCGGCGCGCGCGAACAGCGAACGCCAGTCGTCCTCGCCTGCCGACGTTTCATCGGCGACCACCCTGTCGTAGATGGCCTCGGCTTCGGCGTTGCGATCCATGGCGAACCAGAGATCGCCGGTGCGCAGAAGATCTGTCTCCGCCATGCCATCCGGCGGCAGATCGGCGAGTATGGCGGCCGCGGCGTCCGGCCGGTCAGATGCATTGAGCGCCCACGCGCTCTCGATGCGCGCGGGGATGGAATAGGGCGACTGGCCCTGCACCCGGCCGTACTCTGTGATGGCCTCCTCGCGGCGGTCCTTGTCGGCCAGCACGCCCGCAACGGCGAACCGGGCGGCGTCGAGACCCGGATCGAGGTGCAGCGCCAGATAGTCGAAGACGATGGTCAGCTCGGGGCTGAGCTGGGTCTGCGAGGTCAGGATGAACAGCGACAGGCCCGCTCCCTCGCGAGTGGTGAGGCGCTTCACGGCGGGGCGCTTGCCGGCCGTAATCGATGTCCGCAGCGCCGACATGGCCGCGTCGCGCCCGGTGCGGCCGGTCTGCTGGTCGATAATCTCGAGCGCGCGTCCGGCGTCTCCCATGCTGGCGGCGTGCCGGGCGTGAATTTCCGTGGTCCACGGCTTGCGCAGACCTGCCGCCCAGGCGGCCTCGAACCTCGCCAGCGCCGCAACATCCTCGCCGGCGGACTGCTCCAGCAGGCCCTGGATGAACAGGCGCTCGGGCGCGAGGAACTGCCCGGTCGGGCCAATCGCGGCCTTTGCAGCCGACAGATCGCTGCGGCGGAGGAGCCAGGCTTCAAGAGCGTCGGCGATATCCTCGTTCAGGGGTCCAAAACCACCCTCTCGGATGGCGGATCGCGCCTGCCGGGACTTGCCCTCGGCGACGAGATCCACGATCCGCACGAGCCGGGCATAAGGCGCTGCAGACAGGGTTTCGCGCCCGGCCTCACGCGCCAGTCTTGCGGCAAGCGACACTTCGCCAGCCAGAAGCGTGCTGGCCACGGCGCGGTCTAGCATGTCGGGATCGCCCGGCGAGGCCGCTGCGGCGTCCCGGAAATAGACGGCAGACATGACGGGATCGTCGGTCATCCCGGCATAACGGGCGGCCAGGAAACTGGAATACTCCGTCGCAAGCGCACGTTCTTCCGGCGAGGAAGACGAGTACACTTTCACCGGGACGGCGCAGCCAGCCAGACCAAAACCAAGCGCTGCGACCGCAAAGAGCGGACGGATAGACCCCATTTGTGGAGTGTGCCCCAGCCTGACGCGCGGTTCAACTCGGCATTCCGGCGCAGGCAGGTTCGGACTGGACGGCGTCAGCTGTGGCGTCACAGGGCATGACCTTCCGTCCGGACCGGCCTCAAGCCGTCCGTGATGCTGTAGCTTTGCCTCCATTCTGCCCGTTTGGGCAAAGGGAGGCCGGGGCGCGTGGAAACGCGCCTTGTTTAGTACAATGCCAGCTTTCGCTGGCCGGTGCGTGTTCCCACGCGCCCCGCAGATCGGTTGCTGACCGGTGTGAGGATAGGATTTGACCGTGGTCCCGTCCTCCCGCCTTGCCGAAGCGAAGGCCGGAGCGACACGCCCGGTGTTTAGACCCACTCCCACATCCCGGACAGCTCGTGCAGAGGGCTTCCGATCCCTCTGGACGCTCCGGTTCCATACCCGGAGCCAGATTTTCAGGGGCGCCCCCCGACCGCCTGCTTCGCCCCGAAGCCCGGCGGCCCGTCCTTCCCCTTCGAGACGCCAGCTTGCGCTGGCTCCTCAGGGTGAGGGACGCGCCCTTGCGGGCGCTCCTCAGGATGAGCCGCCTGGAGCTGGCGGACGTTGCAGACGGACAGGGCGTTACCCGCCACGCCGACCGGCGCCTGTCGTTTCAGGACTTCGGAGGCCTCCCGAAACCCTCCC
>CAYOWK010000090.1:0-6720 GCA_964407665.1 uncultured Rhizobium sp.
GGGTGATGGAGGGGTTGTCGGACTTGCGGGAAATCTTGTCGATCTCGTCGATGTAGACGATGCCGCGCTGGGCGCGCTCGACGTTGTAGTCGGAGGCCTGCAGCAGTTTGAGGATGATGTTCTCGACGTCCTCGCCGACATATCCGGCTTCGGTCAGGGTCGTGGCGTCCGCCATTGTGAACGGCACGTCGATGATGCGGGCCAGCGTCTGCGCCAGCAGCGTCTTGCCGCAGCCCGTGGGGCCGATCAGCAGGATGTTCGATTTCGCGAGTTCAACGTCGGCGTTCTTGGCCGCGTGGTTGATGCGCTTGTAATGGTTGTGCACCGCGACCGAGAGGATCTTCTTGGCGCGCATCTGCCCGATCACGTAATCGTCGAGCACGTCGCAGATTTCCTGCGGCGTCGGCACGCCGTCACGCGACTTCACGAGCGCGGTCTTCGACTCCTCACGGATGATATCCATGCAGAGTTCGACGCATTCATCACAGATGAACACAGTCGGGCCCGCGATCAGCTTCTTCACTTCGTGCTGCGATTTCCCGCAGAACGAGCAGTAAAGCGTGTTTTTGCTGTCGCCGCCGTTCGTTGACTTGTTCATCTACACCTCGATCCGCCGCGATGGCGGGCCTTGCGGCCAGACCGCACGGCAGGATGTTGACCATAAAGGCCAATCCTTGCCGGAAGGTTCAGGCCGCGCCTAATTCGAACACAGCAATAACAGGGCCGCAAGCTTCAATGCTGCGTTAAGAGCCGTTGCTACTCAGCAGCAGCGCGCTTTTCATAGACCAGATCCAGAAGCCCGAAGGCCTTGGCCTCGGCCGATGTCATGAAGTGGTCCCTATCAAGTGTCTTTTCAATGACTTCGTAGGGCTGACCGGTGTGCCGGACATAAATCTCGTTCAAGCGGCGCTTCATGGCGATGATGTCGGTCGCGTGGCGCTCGATGTCGGTCGCGACGCCGCGGAAGCCGCCGGAGGGCTGGTGAAGCAGGATGCGCGAGTTCGGCGTGGCGAATCGCATGCCCTTCTCGCCGGCGGCAAGGAGAAGCGACGCCATGGACGCGGCCATGCCGATGCAGGCGGTTGAAACGGGGCTGCGAATGTACTGCATGGTGTCATAGATCGCGAGACCGGCGTGGACGTGTCCGCCCGGCGAGTTGATGTACATCGCGATCTCTTTCTTGGGGTTCTCGGACTCCAGGAAGAGCAGCTGGGCGGTCACGAGGCTGGCCATGCCGTCCTCAATGCCGCCGGTGACGAAGATGATCCGGTCCTTCAGCAGGCGCGAGAAGATGTCATAGGCGCGCTCGCCGCGGCTCGTCTGTTCGACGACCATCGGGACGAGGTTCATGGCCCGGGTGATGTGATCTTCCATGTATGGGTCTCTCAGCAGCCGAGGGGCCGCGCCTCTTTGGGAATCGTCACCGTTATATCCGAACGCCAAGGCCGATGCGCAAGCCCCGGTGTGCCCGACCCTGCCCCGTTAGCTGAATCGTCCCCCGGAAACGACAGGTCCCGGGAAACCGCAGGGCTTCCCGGGACCATGGCAGGTTCGTCTGAAGGGACGGTTTATTCGTCGCCGACTTCTTTCATGAGTTCTTCACGCGTGACGGTCCGGTCGGAGACCTTGGCCTTCGCGAGAATGTAGTCGACGACCTTCTCTTCGTAGATCGGGGCGCGGAGCTGGGCGAGCATGCCCGGCTGCTTGCGGTAGAAGTCGATCACCATCTGCTCCTGGCCGGGATAGCGCGAAGCTTCCTGACGCAGGGCGTTGACCAGTTCCTCGTTGGTGATGTCGATCTCGGCGCGGCGGCCGATCTCGGCCAGCACCAGACCGAGGCGCACGCGGCGCTCGGCGATCTTCTGGTATTCTTCGCGCAGTTCGTCGTCCGACTTCGACTTGTCTTCCTCGGACAGGCGGCCGGCTTCCTTCTCGCCTTCAAGCTGGCGCCAGATCTGGTCGAACTCGGCCTTGACCATCTGCGGCGGCAGATCAAAGGCGTGCTTGCCGTCGAGCGCATCGAGCAGCGAGCGCTTGACCTGCTGGCGCGAGGCGCCTTTGAGCTCGTTGGCGAGCTGGGCCTTCACGGCGTCCTTGAGCGATTCCAGGGTATCGAGGCCGAGCTGCTTTGCGAACTCGTCGTCGATCTCCGGCGTGCGCGGGGATTTCACCTCGTGGACCTTGACGGCGAACACCGCCGGTTTGCCCTTGAGGGTCTCGACCGGGTACTCTTCCGGGAACGTCACATTGACGTCGACATCCTTGCCGGCCTCGGCGCCGACCAGCTGTTCCTCGAAGCCGGCGATGAAGCGGCCCTGGCCCAGAACCAGCGTGTGGCCTTCGGCCGAACCGCCTTCGAAGGCTTCGCCGTCGATGCGGCCGACGAAGTCGATGACGACGGCGTCGCCGTTCTCGGCCGCGCCTTCCTTGGCGTCGTAGGCCTTGTTGCTTTCAGCGATGGTCTTGAGGCTGCTGTTGATCTCGTCTTCGCTCGGCTCGGCGATCAGGCGCTCGAATTCGAGTTCGGCCACGTCGGCGGGCTCGAACTCGGGCATGACCTCGACGTGCATGTGGTATTCGAGGTCGGATTCACCGGCGACAACCTTGTCGGCCGGCGATTCGAGATGGATCGAGGGCTGGGCGGCGGGACGCAGGGCGTTGTCTTCCAGCGCCTTGGTCGACGTCTCCTGCACCGTCTCGTTGACGATGTCGCTCATCAGCGAGCGGCCGTACATCTTGCGGATGTGGGAGGTCGGCACCTTGCCGGGACGGAAGCCCTTGAGCTGAACCTTCGGACGGATCTCGTCGATCTTTTCGTTGAGCTTGCTGGCCAGTTCGCTCGCCGGAACCAGAACCTTGAATTCGCGCGAAAGTCCTTCGGACTTCGTCTCGGTGACGTTCATGGCGACAACCCGTTGTCAGAATGCATGGACAGGGGCGCAACCCATGTCCTTCGCAAGACCGGGCGACCCCAGGAAAGCGCGGCTTATTGCACAGGCCCCATGGGCTGTCCATGCAACAAAGCGGGTGGAATATGCGCAGTCACGGGGCTTTTTGACCCCGCGTTACTGCGACGATGCTTAATGGTGCGGGTGGAGGGACTCGAACCCCCACGGATTGCTCCGCTGGAACCTAAATCCAGTGCGTCTACCAATTCCGCCACACCCGCACGCTGGGCGCCATTTGGATGGCTCACGCGTCCCGGTCAACCGGAACGCGCTGTTTCATGAAGGTCTTTCAGTGCGTCCCGCAGCGCGCCGCCAAGGTCTTCGGCTGTCAGGCCGGGACCGATGCGCAGACCGGCGTCGCCGTGCAGCCAGGCTCCTGCACAGGCGGCGTCAAAGGCGTCCATGCCCTGGGCCATGAGGCCCGCTACGATACCGGCAAGCGTGTCCCCCGACCCGGCTGTGGCCAGGAACGGAGTCCCGTGGGTGTTCACCACGGCGTGGCCGTCCGGCGCGGCGACGACGGTATCCGGCCCTTTCAGAACCACCACCGCTCCGGTCAGGGCGGCAGCCTGACGCGCGGCCTCCACCTTGTTGACTGACCTCTCCAGCAGGCCCGGGAAAAGGCGTTCGAATTCGCCCGCGTGGGGCGTCAGAACAGCCGGGGCGATCAGGAGCGCCCCCAGGGCGTCCGCCTCTCCTGCGAAAACAGACAGCGCATCTGCGTCCAGAATGAGGGCGCGGCCCGCGCCCGCCAGGGCTTCGACATTCTTCCGGGTGGCCTCGGTCACGCCTGCGGCCGGGCCGATCACGACGGCGTCCGACGCCTCTGTCAGGGCGACGAGTTCATCCGGGCCGCCGAAGCTTGCCACCATGACGGCCGTCAGGCTGGAGGCGGCGACGATCAGGGCGCCGGGCGGACACAGGACCGTCACCACCCCTGCCCCGGACCGCAGCCCCGCCTGCGCGGCGAGGCGCGCGGCGCCGGTCGACGCCAGCCCGCCGGACACCACATGCATCCTGCCCCGCTGGTGCTTGTGGGACTGGGCGACGGGCCAGGGAAATCGGGACAGCCAGAGCCCGCGGCCATTCTCGAAGAGTCGGCCGGCCATGGCGTCGACCTGCGACTCGAACCCGATGGTCATGACATGGACACGACCGCAAAGCCCCGCGGCGGGATGCAGGACGTGTGCGGGCTTGCCGGCGCCGAACGTGACCGTGTCAGTCGCTCGAAACACGGGTCCCTCCACTCGGCCATGGTCGCCGTTCAGGCCGGAGGGCACGTCGATCGCCACGACGGGCAGACCAAGCTCCGCAACGGCTTCGGCCAGGCGCGCCGGCTCGCCAGACAGGGGACGGCTGAGGCCGGCGCCGAAAAGTCCGTCCAGAACGATGTCGGAGCCGGCCGGCGCATAGTCGCCAAGAGGATGGATTTCAGACGCCCACCCGCTGCGCGCACGTTCCGCCTCGGGGGTGCGAGGCCCGGCGGCCAGTTCATAGAGCGTCACATTGCGCCCGGCGGCTCTCAGCGCGCGCGCCGCCACAAAGGCGTCGCCGCCATTGTTGCCGGGGCCAGCCAGGACCATGACCGGACCGGCCGGGTGCAGGGCCAGCACAATGTCGGCGCACGCTTCGCCTGCGGCGGCCATCAGATCCCACATGGAGACGCCCGCCGCCTCTGCCGCCCGCTCGGCCGCCCGGATCTCGTCGCAGGTCAGCAGGGGGAGGCTCATGGCGGTTACATAACCCTCGACTCGTCTTCGGCGCCCAGTTCGACGACCCGCAGGCGGCCCGCGACCCGGGCCAGCTTCGTGATCGAGCCGTTGGCTGGTCGAAAACTGACCACCCGATCATCGCCGGTCAGAAGCCCGACAACTGCATTGATAGCAACAAAATGCGTGAAGATCGCGGTATTGTCAGAACAGCGATCCACTGCGGCAAGGACGGACTTTCGCCAGCCGTCATGGCCAGGGGCCGCCGACCAGCCGCCAGCCATCACACCTTTCAGCCATGCCGCACGGTCCTCAACGCCTGCCGGTTCGCGTATCTCGCCAACGTCCGGCTCAATCCGGGTGTGCGTTTCGGCTAGACGCTCAAACGGCCGGGCCGTCTCCCGGCACCTCAGCAATGGCGAGGTTGCGGCGCGGATGACTCCGGCTTCGACCAGAGCCCGGCCGGCGGCCTCGGCCTGCTCAAGGCCCAAGGGGCTTAGCCCGGGATCCTTGTGTTCGCCCCAGGAAGCCGAGGCCTGACCATGCCGAACCAGAAAAATCATGCGCGCGACTCCCGGCGCAGCGGAATGTTCTGCTGCCTAACAAGACTGGTCGCTTTGGGGAAGCTGGACGAGTGCCCGCAAATTATGCAGAGACGCCCAACAACTGGGCGCCGCAATTCCGCGCGCACAAGTTTCAGACTCTTCACCTACTCGCTCGCGGGCGGATCGCGCATAGAACCTCGGTTCCGCGATTGACCCGGGGGGATCCAGAGGCGCTCCATGAAGAAAATCGAAGCCATCATCAAACCGTTCAAGCTCGACGAAGTGAAGGAGGCCCTACACGCGGTCGGCCTTCAGGGCATGACCGTCGTCGAGGCCAAGGGCTTCGGACGCCAGCGCGGCCACACGGAGCTGTACCGCGGCGCCGAATACATTGTGGATTTCCTGCCCAAGCTGAAGATCGAGGTCGTCGTGAGCGACAGCCAGCTCGAAGCAGCCCTTGCGGCGATCACCAAGGCAGCGCAAACCGGCAAGATCGGGGACGGCAAGATCTTCGTCACGGACGTTCTGGAAGTCATCCGGATCCGTACGGGCGAGACGGGCGATCCGGCTATCTAATCAGGCATGCCGTGCGTGGCGCGAGGCGCCACCCGCGGGGGGTTATTCGATCAAGAGGGAGGCACGAAGTGTCCGACAAGGTTATGAAAATGATCAAGGAGAAGGACGTCCAGTACGTCGATCTCCGCTTCACCGACGTTCGCGGCAAGATGCAGCACGTGACGTTCGATCTCTCGCTGGTCGATGAGTCCCTGTTCGTCGACGGCACGATGTTCGACGGTTCGTCCATCGCTGGCTGGAAGGCCATCAACGAGTCCGACATGGTTCTCATGCCGGACCCCGACACTGCCCGCATCGACCCCTTCTTCCAGCAGACCACGCTGGCGATCATGTGCGACATTCTGAACCCGAATGACGCCACCCCGTACAACCGCGACCCGCGCACGACCGCCAAGAAGGCCGAAATCTTCATGCAGTCGGCCGGCGTTGGCGATACGGCCTACTTCGGTCCGGAAGCCGAGTTCTTCGTGTTCGACGACGTTCGCTGGAACACCGACCCGAACAACACGGGCTACTCGTTCGACGACGTCGAGCTGCCCTACAATACCGGCAAGAAGTATGATGGCGGCAACATGGGCCACCGTCCGGGCCCGAAAGGCGGCTACTTCCCTGTGCCGCCGATCGACAGCCTGCAGGACATGCGCTCCGAGATGCTGTCCATCATGTCGGAACTCGGCCTGCAGCCGGAGAAGCACCACCACGAGGTTGCGCCGGCCCAGCACGAGCTCGGCATGAAGTACAACACGTTGGTCAAGATGGCCGACAACATGCAGCTCTACAAATACGTCGTCCACAACGTCGCCCACGCCTACGGCAAGACGGCGACGTTCATGCCGAAGCCCTACTACAAGGACAACGGCTCGGGCATGCACGTGCACCAGTCGATCTGGAAGGACGGCAAACCGACGTTCGCGGGCGACAAATACGCGGACCTGTCTGACA
>CAYOWK010000091.1:0-6669 GCA_964407665.1 uncultured Rhizobium sp.
ACGTCACCGGGCCAAACGTCCGAACGGGGCGCGTGGGAACACGCACCGGCCAGCGCAAGCTGGCAATGTACTCAACAAGGCGCGTTCCACGCGCCCCGTCCTCCTTTTGAAACAGGAGGCAGCCGACAGCATCCCGGACGGCTCACGCCGGTCCGAAGGGTGGACTGCGAGCTGACGGCAGGCTCGCGCAGCAGGCCTGCACCGCTTCGTCAGCGGTTCAATAATCCGAATTTAACCAAAGAAGCGTCGTCTGTTCGTGCAGGGGAGACAGATCCCGGGGAGGATTCGCATGTTTGGAAGTGGGCGGTCTGCGCAGGCCGCAGTTAAAGCCGTAGAGTCGCCGGGCCGGCCATTGATCGCTTCGCCGTCACAGGACCTGGCGGCGTTCACAGCCGCCATGCTCGCGGTTGCCCGAGGCGAAGTCGTCGCGACCGAAAATCTCACGCCGGAGTTTCAGATCGCCCTCGAGAAGCTGCGCGTCGTCGTCTCCCATCGCGATGAGCAACGTCTCGAGCGCACGGTCGCCAGCTCTATGAACGCCAGCGGCGCGATGGCGTCGATGACCCGTCTGAACGGCGAAGTTCGCGAAGTCGAACAGCGCGCGAGCGGCATGGCTGCGGCAATCGAGGAGCTGAACGCTTCAATCGCCCAGATCTCCCACAGCGCCGGGTCAGCTGCGCGCTCAATGAATGAATGCGCAGGCATGGCCGACAAGGGCGCCAGCGGCGCAGGCGACGCGATGCGCGGTATGGACGCCATCGAACGCGCCGTTGATGGCGTGTTCGCCCGCATCGAGCAGCTGAACGCGGCTTCGAGCCAGATCGGCGATATCGTCGATACGATCGCCTCAATCGCCGGGCAGACCAACCTGCTGGCGCTGAACGCCACGATCGAGTCGGCGCGGGCCGGCGAAGCGGGGCGCGGGTTCGCGGTGGTCGCTACCGAGGTGAAAGCCCTCTCGGGTCAGACCAGCCGGGCGACCGAGGACATCCGCACACGTATCCATCGCCTCCAGGACGAAGTCTCCGAAATCCAGACCGCCATCAATGGCTGCCGTCAGGCGGTCGATCAGGGTCGGTCCGCGTGCACGGGAGCAAGCCAGAATGCCCAGGCCAGCGCCGGCCTTGTCCGTGAGACCGCATCGCGCATAGCCGAGATCGCCGACGTCATGCAGGAGCAGTCCGGCGCGACCCAGGAATTGGCGACGGGTGTTGCTGCCATCGCCCAGCACGGCGCAACCGCTGGAAGCCGCACCCAGGACGCGATCCGCTGGATCGTGGCGTCGGACGATGTCGTGAAGGCGGATCTCAAGGATCTCGGCGAAGCCTCGATTCCCAACTATGTCCTGCATCGAGCCAAGTCCGACCACTTCCTGTGGAAGAAGCGGCTGGCGGAAATGATGGTCGGCACCAAGACACTGAAGGCTGACGAGTTGAGCGACCACCGGTCGTGCCGGCTCGGCAAGTGGCACAGCAGCGTATCGGACGCCGCCCTGCGGGCGCTGCCGGCCTTCTCGGCCATTGAACGACCCCACGCCCAGGTCCACGAGTTCGGCCGGGAGGCCGCACGTCTGTTCGGCAAGGGCGACCGTGCTGGCGCAGAGGCCGCCATCGCCAGGATGGACAAGGCGTCGACGGAAGTCGTTCGGGCACTTGACGACCTCCTCGACGGCGCTCGCCGCGCGCAGCGGAAGTAACCGCCATTCGCCTTTGACGGCCGGGCGATCCAGCGCGATCATCCGGCCGGTCAAGGGGACACTGGATGGTCAGAACCGTTCGCTCGCTAGCCTTGGGTGCAGCTCTGTTAGCTGCGCTCCCCGGCAGCGCGTCCGCCGAGGTAACCGCAGCCGCTGACGATGGGTTCACGATCGAGATGGCTGCCACGGCAGCGCTTGATCGTGACGCGGCCTGGGACCGTCTGCTCGATATCGGCGGCTGGTGGGCCGACAGCCACACCTACTCCGGCTCGGCGAAGGCCCTCCATCTCGACGCCGTCCCCGGCGGATGCTGGTGCGAAACCTGGCCAGCCGGAGAGGTCGAGCATGGGCGGGTGACGTTGCTGATGCCCAACGAAACCTTGCGGTTTCGCACCGAACTGGGGCCGCTCCAGCAACTGGGAGTGACCGGCGCTCTTACGTTCACTCTGACAGACACCAACGACGCCGGTCAGACCGCTATCAGGCTCGTCTACAGGGTTGGAGGATCATCACTCTCCAACCTCAAGGCGCTCGCGCCGGCGATTGATCAGGTTCTGGCCGAACAGCTCAGCCGGCTGGCGGGGGCGCCGACCACCCGCTGATCGCTGCACACGTGAAAAGGGCGCCCCCTCGCGGAGACGCCCAGCTTTCGTAGCGGTTTCCGGCTTTGGTTCTATTCAACAACCGGGTTCAGGATCAGCTGAACACGACGGTTCGTGGCCTTGTTGGAGTCCGAGGTGTTCGGAACCAGAGGTTGGGTCTCGCCGCGGCCGTAGGCCGAAATACGGACCCCCTGGACGCCCTGTCCCTGCAGGTAGTTGGCGACCGAAACCGCGCGCCGCTCAGACAGAGCCTGGTTGAATGCGTCCGCGCCGTCCGAATCCGCATGACCAACGATATCGATCGTGGTCTTGGGATAACGCACCAGGATTGTCGCGACGTCGTTCATGATGGTGTAAAATTGGGGCTGGATGGAATCCTGTGCCTTGGCGAAGGTCACGTCGGCGGGCATGCGCAACTCGATCATGTCGCCGTTGCGAACAAGCGTAACGCCCGAGCCGGTCGTTGCCTTGCGGAGCTCGGCTTCCTGGCCGTCCATGTAGCGCCCGACACCGGCGCCGGCGAGCGCGCCAACTGCAGCGCCCACAGCAGCATTCCTGCCATCGTTCCCACCCGCAAGAACGCCCACAGCAGCGCCGCCAAGCGCGCCAATTGCAGCGCCACGCGCAGTGTTTCCATAGATGGCTCCGCCCGAATTAGGGTCAGTCGCGCAGGCGGAAAGTGCGATGGCCGCAGCGCCCAGAGCAAGAATTCGCATGAGGTGGTCTCCCAGGTGATCGATTCGATCTGTCGTATCCATGTGACCCGACACAACGGCAGGAACGCGGCAGCAAGCAAGCAGTTTCAGGACGGGAATTTTTTCTCGTTTTGACCGTGGATTATGGAAGACATTACCGAACTTTAGGATTGAGTGCCGCGTTCCACGGTGTGTGGTGGGACTCGGCGGTAAAAAGTGGTCACGATGTCTGGTTGGGACTTTCGGCGCCTGGTTGGCTTGGACGTTTGGGGTAGTCCATTCTATCAAGCGTGATCGTCCGCTCCGTGACTGAATCGTGGAACAATGTTCAGGTCGGCCAGCACTCGTGAGTTTAACTGCGTTGGCCTCGCCATCATGGCGATGGCGACATTTGCTGTGCCCGGGTGTGACCAGCGGCAGCCGGCAGCCGTTGCCGGCAGTGTCCCAAGTAATGAGGTCCAGCGTTTGCCGGATGGTCCCTCGACACAGATGGGGGCGGGGATCGCTCCCCCGCCGGGGCCCGTTGGGCCTCTGGACACCACGGCCTGGGTCGCGCAACCGCCGTTCCATGCTGCTGGGGATGAACCCTACTGGCGGCTGGACATGGCGGACGGCTGGTTTGTGTTTCAGCGGTCGGGGCTTCCCGATATCGAGGCCCCCATGGCGCCGCCCGTGTCCGGCGCGGGCAAGGACACCTTTGATACGCCCCCGCTGCAGGTGGTGATCCAGCGTGAGGCTTGCGAGACCGCGAGCCTGTCATCGCAGGTGAGCGCCAAGGTGACCTTCGATTCGACCGAGTACACGGGCTGCATTTTCGATGGCGCCATGGCGGGACCTGGCGAAGCGGTGGATGGCGTCTCCAGCGGAACGGATGTCGCGATGATTGTCGATGCGCTTCCCGCGATTGACGCGTGCCTTTCGAAGCTAGGCGAGACGGCGATTGTTACCTCCATCTATCCGCGGGGGAGCGACCGGAAGGCCATGGGGCTGAAGGTTCGCAGCGGCGCCCTCTATGAGTGTGCGGTGGAGCAGACGGGGGAGATTGCGTTCCTTGACCAGGTGGAGCGGGGGGAGGCGGGGGCGTGGATGACGTCGGCCATGCGCTTCCTGCGCGAGGGGCAGCTGACGAGTGCGCCGTGTGCGGCCGCCGAGGAGGTCCGGGCGGGCGGGGCGCTGGTGGGGCGGATGCTGCCCGACAGCTGCAAGTACTGATCTAGGACCAGGGCCGGTAGGCTTCAAGGCTGACGCGGCGCTGCGGAGGCGTCCGGCGGGCGACCGTGAAGGACGGGATGGCCCCGAACATCGGCTTCGCGCGCGGCAGCGGCGGCGCGGCCACGCTGCTGGGGACTTCTTCCACTGGGGGCTTCGGTTTTCCGGCGACCAGGCGGGCCCGGGCGACCATGTCGGCGACGCGGTCCGCCAGTGTCGGCCAGCCAGACGGCAGGCGGATGGCGGCCAGCACCCGTTCGTCCGCATTCTCCAGTTCGCGTCCGGCGACGGTTGCGACGCTGAAGCGGGCAGGACGGTCGGCGGCCTCGATGCGGTAGCCCTCGGTGACGAAGGTGACAAAGCCCTCGTCCGGCCCAAAACGCCACGGCGCCTGGCCGTTCTCGGTCAGGTCGCAGACCTTCTCAATGAGCAACTGGGTGGCGGCGTGCAGCATGATCAGCGAATGGTCCGCCTTTCCACGACGCGGTCAAGGATTATCCGGTCGAGACCGGGTCCGTCGCGGGTTTCGCACTCCCAGATAAGCTCGGCCCGCCAGCCGATTTCGTCCAGCGCGGCGGCTGTTCTGGCGTCGCGGGCGATGTTGCGGGCGATCTTGGCCTGCCAGTAGGCGGTGTTGGTGGCGGGCATCCGGGACCCGCGCGGGCAGGTGTGGCCGTGCCAGAAGCAGCCATGCACAAAGAGGGCGACGTGGCGGGCCGGGAAGGCCAGATCGGGATTGCCGGGCAGGTCCTTGCGGCCGAGCCGGTATCGAAGACCCAAGGCGTGGGCGGCCTTGCGTACCCGGAGCTCTGGCGAGGTATCGCGCGACTTCACGGCCCGCATGACCGCTGAGCGCTGTTCGGGGGTGAAGACGTCCGCCATCTGCAAACCGTAGCGGCTCAGGCTGCGCTGTGAACCCGCCGTGCCCGCCCGGCGACAAGCGGCGAGAGCAGGTGCTCGCCCAGCCAGCGGACGGCGGGGACGCAGACTCCGTCGCCCATGAGCTTCAGCGCGGCGGTTTCAGCCTTCGGCAGGACATAGCTTTCGTCGCACCCCATGAGACGCGCCGCCTCGCGGGACGAGAGGGCGCGCAGGCGGGCGCCGCCCTTCTCCGTGATAACCAGCAGCTGCTTGGACGAACCGCCAGCGGGCGTCCGCAGGCATCCCGCAAGACCGTCATAGCGGATCTCGGCGCGCTGGATGCGGACGCCATTCTCCTCGCGGATGCGGCGGTAGACGGCGCCGACCTGCCGCTTGGGATTGCTGAGCGCGGCCTCGAAGCGGGCGAGGTGGAGCGGCGCCATCTGGCCGATGAGGCGCTGCAAGCGGGCGTCCTCGCGCCAGGCGGCGTCGGGCCGGTCCGGCTCGATGATGTCGGCAAGCACCGTGTTGCGGCGGGGCGGCGCAGGCAGCGACCACCACACCCACGACAGGCGTGCCTCGTGCGGCAGCGCGCTGACGGCCGCCTGAAGTGCGGGCGGATGCCAGACCGGATCGGCGCGGCCTTCGAGGCCGGGTGCGATCTTGCCGCGATGGGCGATCACGAACAGGCGGGGGCGCGATTGCGGGGTGAAATGGACCGCATCCACCAACATGGCGCCGACACGATAGTTGGCGGCGCCAAGCGTCTCGATCAGGCTGGCGAAGTCGCGGCCGCCGCGCGAGGAGAGCAGGCCGGCGACGTTCTCGAGCACCAGCGTGCGCGGGGCGCGGCCGTCAGTGTCCAGCTTTTCGATGAGGTTCCAGAAGCCCCAGAAGGCGCCGGAGCGCGGCGCGTTGAGGCCACGCCGCCCGCCGGCAAGCGACAGATCCTGGCAGGGAAACGACGCCCAGGCGAGGGCGGCATCCGGCAGGACCGCAGCGTCCAGCTTCCAGATGTCGCCCTGGGTGATGGTGTCGCCGAAATTGGCGCGGTAGGCAGCGCACTTGGCGGTGTCGATGTCGTTGGCGAAGGCGCACTCGAACAGTCCGCCAAGACCCAGATGGGCCATGCCGCCGCCTGCGAAGAATTCGAGGAAGGCCGGGGATTTTGCCATTTGTCGAGAGTGCCCGATTCGAGGCGGTTCAGACATGGGGACCCGGACACCACCTGCTACTGGTTAAGTGAGCGCCTCATGGTGAGCAGGGCGCGCAGCGCCCGTCCCCTCACCCTGAGGAGCCGCCGACAGGCGGCGTCTCGAAGGGCGAACCACGAGGCGCGGCGGGCGCGAACTGTTCGCCTCCAATGCAACGCCGCCAGAGTGAACCATCATCCTGTGAGCCCCGCCCTCGTGGTTCGACGGATGGCGTGCTCTCGCACGCCTGCTCACCATGAGGGCTCTCTATCGATTTGTGACGTGAAGCAGTCATTTGCCTCCGTTCGGACCGGCCTTCGCCGTCCGTGATGCTGTAGCTCCCCTCCCGTTAGACAGAGGAGGACGGGGCGCGCGGAACGCACGCCGACTTGTATAAGCTGCCAGCTTGCGCT
>CAYOWK010000092.1:0-6538 GCA_964407665.1 uncultured Rhizobium sp.
GACGCGCTTGATGTCGTTCTGGGCGAGGCCCACCGTTGCAGCGAACAGGCAGGTGATGGCGCCGGTGATCGTGATGATGTTGGCCGCAACCGTCGTGTACTCGTAAAGGTAGGACGCGCGGCAGACCAGGAACACGCCGGCGGTCACCATCGTGGCGGCATGGATGAGGGCGGAAACCGGCGTTGGGCCTTCCATCGCGTCCGGCAGCCAGGTGTGCAGGAAGAACTGCGCCGACTTGCCCATCGCGCCAATGAACAGCAGCACGCCGATCACCTCGAGACCCCAGACATACTGGCCGAGGAACTCGAACTTCACTTCGCGGATGGCCGTCGCGACGGCGTCCCCGATCGGCTGGACGGGAATGTTGTTGGCTATGATGCCGAACACGGTGTCGAAGCCCACCGACGAGAAGCGCTCTACGCCGATCGACTGCAGGTAGGCGGCGTTGATCACGCCGTCAGGACCGATCATCTCGGCAGGCGGCTGGATGGTGAAGACCAGCGCCATGATCCCGAGCGCAAAGCCGAAGTCGCCGACGCGGTTGACCACGAAAGCCTTGATGGCGGCGGCGTTGGCGGACGGCTTCTTGAACCAGAAACCGATGAGCAGGTATGAGGCCAGCCCCACGCCTTCCCAGCCGAAGAACATCTGGATGAAGTTGTCGGCCGTCACCAGCATGAGCATGGCGAAGGTGAACAGCGACAGGTAGGCGAAGAAGCGGGCCTTGTCGGGATCCTCTTCCATGTAGCCGATGGAGTAGATGTGGACGAGCGCCGAGACGCTGGTCACGACGAACATCATCACAACCGACAAGGTGTCGATGCGGATGGCCCAGTCTGCGACGAAGGTGCCGACATCGAACCAGCGCGCCAGCGTCACGACGTGCGCGCCGGCCTCGTGGTGGCCTCCGAAGGTGTGCTGGAAGAACAGCGTGCCGGCGAGCGCAGCAGCGCTTACCACCAGCAGCGTGGTGATAGCCATGGAGCCACGGTCCCCGAGGAACCGTTGACCCAATCCGGCGACGACCGCAGCCGCGCCAGGCGCCAGCACGATCAGCAGCGCTGCGAGTTCCTGAAAGTCCACGCCCCAGCTCCCTTCCCGACTAGCCCTTGAGGACGTTGACGTCTTCCACGGCGATGGCGCCGCGGTTGCGGAAATAGACAACCAGGATCGCAAGACCGACGGCTGCTTCCGCAGCAGCGACAGTCAGGACGAGCATGGCGAAGACCTGGCCGATGATCGTGCCGCCGAAGACGGAGAACGCGACCAGGTTGATGTTGACCGACAGCAGGATCAGCTCGATCGCCATGAGGATGACGATGATGTTCTTGCGGTTCACGAAGATGCCGAAGACGCCGATCGTGAAGAGAGCGGCGGAAACGGCGAGGTAGTGCCCGAGCGTGAGTTCCATGGTCAGACCCCCTGCCCCGGTTTGACGTCTTTCAGTTCAACCGCATCCTTGCGCTTGCGATTGGTCTGCTCGTTGATGTTCTGCCGCTTGACGCCCGGTCTGGCGCGCAGGGTCAGGACGATGGCCCCCATCATGGCGATCAGCAGCACGACGCCCGCCAGCTGGAAGAGCAGCAGATAGTCCGTATAGAGGACTTTCGACAGCGCCTCGGCATTGGTGTCCGCGCCCGGCGCCGGGTCAACTGTCGCTGCCGTGTCAAAGGTCGCTGCAGCCGCGACGACGCCGAGTTCAACGAGCAAGGCAATAGCGAGTATCACCCCCATCGGTACGTAGTTCATGAAGCCGTTCTTGAGCTCGGCGAAATCCACGTCGAGCATCATGACGACGAAGAGGAACAGCACGGCGACGGCGCCGACATAGACGACCACCAGCAGCATCGCGAGGAACTCGGCCCCGATCAGCACCAGCAGGCCTGCGGACGTGAAGAACGCAAGGATGAGCCAGAGCACGGAGTGCACCGGGTTCTTGGCCGCGATCACGAACAGGGCCGAAAGCACGACCACGCTCGAGAGGATGTAAAAAGCAATCAGCTGCACGCTGCGCCCCGTTTGCTGCCCTAAGGCCTGATCCCAAGTCCGTCCCGCCGAGTCGCGGGCCTTTTATCTGTAGCGCGCGTCGAGTTCCAGATTGCGGGCGATCTCGCGTTCCCAGCGATCGCCGTTCTCCAGCAGTCGTTCCTTGTCGTAGTAGAGCTCCTCGCGGGTCTCTGTCGCGAATTCGAGGTTCGGGCCTTCCACGATGGCGTCCACGGGGCACGCCTCCTGGCAGAAGCCGCAGTAGATGCACTTCACCATGTCGATGTCATAGCGGGTGGTGCGGCGGCTGCCGTCCTCCCGGGGCTCGGCTTCGATGGTGATGGCCTGCGCCGGGCAGATCGCTTCGCACAGTTTGCAGGCGATGCAACGTTCCTCGCCGTTGGCGTAACGCCGCAGGGCGTGCTCGCCACGGAAGCGCGGGCTCTGCGGGTTGCGCTCGAACGGGTAGTTCACCGTCGCCTTGGGCGAGAAGAAGATGCGCATCGCAAGGAAGAAGGCGGACACGAAGTCCGTCAGAAGCGCGCCGCGAATGGCTTGACCGATAGACATCTAGGCTCCTGCCCCTCCGGCCGCTTTGACGAAGACCACGTAGGCGGAAATCAGCACGACCGCGACCAGCGAGGTCGGCAGGAAGATCTTCCAGCCGAGTCGCATGAGCTGGTCATAGCGGTAGCGGGGTACGATCGCCTTCACCATCGCAAACATGAAGAAGAAGAAGACGACCTTCACGCAGAACACCACCAGCCCGCCCAGGCTGATCAGCCAGTCCGGGAGGCCCGTCACCGGGATCGGAATGGGCGAATGCCAGCCGCCGAAGAACAAGATGGTCAGCATCGCGCACATCAGGACGATGCTGACGTATTCACCGAGCATGAAGAGCAGATAGGGCGTCGAGGAATATTCGACCTGGTAGCCGGCCACGAGTTCGGATTCCGCTTCCGGGAGGTCGAACGGAGGCCGGTTGGTTTCGGCCAGCGCCGAGATGAAGAACATCACGAACATCGGGAACATGACGAACAGGGTCGGGAACGCGAACGCGTGCCAGTTCCAGAAACCGCCCGACTGGTTGTTGACGATGTCCGAGAGATTCATCGACCCGACCAGCAGCAGCACCGTGATGATGATGAAGCCGATGGAAACCTCGTAGCTCACCATCTGCGCAGCAGAGCGGAGGCCGCCGAGGAAGGGATACTTCGAGTTCGAAGCCCAGCCGCCCATGATGATGCCGTAGACGCCGAGCGAGGAGATCGCGAACAGGTAGAGGACGCCGACGTTCAGGTTGGCGATGACCCAGCCCGGCGCGACCGGCACGACGGCCCACCCGACAAGGGCCAGCGTACAGGTGAGAACCGGCGCAAGCAGGAACACGGTCTTGTTGGCGCCGGCCGGGATGATCACTTCCTTGAAGACGAACTTCAGAAGGTCCGCGAACGACTGCAGCAGGCCAAAGGCGCCCACCACGTTCGGCCCCTTGCGCATCTGCACAGCGGCCCAGACCTTGCGGTCCATCAGCAGCAGGAAGGCGATCGAGACGAGCAGGATGATCGTGAACACCACGACCTGCAGGATGGCAAGACCAACCCCGCCCCAGACGCCGCCGCCCCATTCGATAAGCTTGTTCATCTGCGCGCGCCCCTATTCCGCAGCCACAGCGGCGGCCGGAGCCGCAGCCTGTTCAGCGCACTCCGCCATGGTGCGGGATGCGCGCGCGATCGCGTTGGTCAGGTAGAAGGACTTCACCGGCGAATGGAACTGAGCCGCCCCCAGGTCGCCCGCCGAGCCATAAGGCGGCGCCGCGCTGGACGCCGTTGTAGCTGGCGCGAAGTCGGTCCCGAGGAATACGGGATGATCCTGCGCCAGCTTCGCCCGCAGCTGGGCCAGCGTGTCATACGGCAGGGTCTTGCCGACCACGCCCGAGAGCGCGCGGATGATCGCCCAGTCTTCCCGCGCCTCGCCTTTCGGCGTGACGGCGCGCTGGGTCCGCTGCACGCGGCCTTCCATGTTGACATAGGTGCCCGATTTTTCGGTGTAGGCCGCAGCCGGAAGGATCACATCCGCCACATGGGCGCCGGCGTCGCCGTGCGTTCCGATGTAGATGACATTCGTCTTCTCGAGCCCTTTGGTGTCGATCTCGTCGGCGCCCAGCAGGATCACCGTGTCGATGGCGCCCTCGGCAGCACCCGCCAGAATGCCGGCGACGTCCTTGCCGCCACTGGCGGGCAGGAAACCGATATCCAGACCGCCAACGCGAGCCGCTGCTGTGTGAAGGATGTTAAAGCCGTTCCAGCCGTCTTCGCCCTTGAAGGCGCCGACCGCAGCCGCGAGCGCTGACACAGCGTTGAGCACCGCAGCGCCGTTGGAGCCCGACAGCGCGCCGGCGCCGACGATCACCATCGGACGTTTGGCCTTGGCCAGATCGTCGAAGAAGGGATGCCCAGCCTTCAGGCCGGCAAGCGTTTCGGCCCCCGCGCCCAGATGCGAGTAGCCGTAAGTGAGGTCCATCCGCTCGCCGACCACCCCAACCTTGAGGTCGGACCGCAGCCAGTTCTTGCGAATACGAGCGTTGAGAACAGGCGCCTCGAGACGCGGATTGGCGCCGATCAGCAGGATCGCATCGGCTTCGTCGATGCCCATGATGGTAGAGTTGAACAGCCAGCTCTCGCGCGGCAGGACCGTGCCATCCGCCGCAAGGCCGAGGGCGACGCCATCCTGGCGGCAGTCCATCGACTTCACGCCGAGCGAGGTCAGAAGGTCCTTCACGGCCTTCATGCTCTCGACATCGGCAAGGTCGCCAGCGATGGCGCCGATGCGGTCGGGTGACGCGTTGAGGAAGCTCGCCGCCTTCGCCAGGGCTTCACCCCAGGTCGCAGGCGTCAGCTTGCCGTTCACGCGGACATACGGACGATCCAGACGCTGGCGGCCGAGGCCGTCCCAGACGAACCGCGTCTTGTCCGAGATCCACTCCTCGTTGATCTCCTCGTTCACACGCGGAAGGATACGCATGACGGTCGGCCCGCGCGCGTCCACGCGGATGGCGGCGCCCATGGCGTCCATCACGTCGATGCTCTCGGTCTTCCGGAGTTCCCAGGGACGGGCGTTGAAGGCGTACGGCTTCGACGTCAGCGCACCGACCGGACACAGGTCGATCACGTTGCCCGACAGCTCCGAGGTCAGCGACTTCTCGAGATAGGTCGTGATCTCGGCATCCTCGCCGCGATTGGCGAGACCGATCTCTTCCACGCCAGCGACTTCCGCCGCGAAACGGACGCAGCGTGTGCACTGGATGCAGCGGGTCATGATCGTCTTGACCAGCGGGCCCATGTATTTGTCATCGACCGCGCGCTTGTTTTCCGCATAGCGTGAATAGGCGCGGCCATAGCCCATTGCCTGATCCTGCAGGTCGCACTCGCCGCCCTGGTCGCAGATCGGGCAATCCAGCGGGTGGTTGATCAGCAGGAATTCCATCACGCCATTGCGGGCCTTGATGGCGCGCGGGCTCTTGGTCTCGATCTTCGGCGGGGTGCCATCCGGGTTCGGGCGCATGTCGCCCACGGTCTGGGCGCAGCTGGCGATGGGCTTGGGCGCGCCCACCCAGTCCACCAGGCACATGCGGCAATTGCCGGCGATGGACAGACGCTCGTGATAGCAGAAGCGCGGAATCTCGGCGCCAGCGGCCTCGCACGCCTGCAACAGCGTGTAGGACTTGGGCACGTCGACTTCGACGCCGTCGACGACGAGTTTGAAGGTGTCGCTCATGCCCCTACTCCGCCGCCGTCAGCGTGGCGCCCTGGACGTGGGGCTTGCCTGCGCGATACCGGTTGATGCGGTCCTCGATCTCGTGCCGGAAGTGCCGGATCAGACCCTGGACCGGCCACGCAGCCGCGTCGCCAAGGGCGCAGATCGTGTGGCCTTCCACCTGGCTGGCGACGTCCAGAAGCAGGTCGATTTCCGAGGTTTCCGCTTCGCCTGCCGCCATGCGCGTCAGCACACGCCACATCCAACCCGTGCCTTCGCGGCACGGCGTGCACTGGCCGCAGCTCTCGTGCTTGTAGAAGTACGAGATGCGGGCGATGGCGCGAACGACGTCGGTGGACTGGTCCATGACGATGACCGCCGCCGTGCCGAGGCCCGACTTCACATCGCGCAGCGCGTCGAAATCCATCAGGACCGTGTCGCAGATCTCGCGCGGCAGCAGCGGAACGGACGAGCCGCCCGGGATCACCGCCTTGAGGTTCTGCCAGCCGCCGCGAACGCCGCCGCAATGCTCTTCGAGCAACGTCCGGAGCGGAATCGACATCTCTTCTTCCACGTTGCACGGCCGCTCGACGTGACCGGAGATGCAGAAGACCTTGGTGCCCGTGTTGTTGGCGCGGCCGAACTTGGCAAACCAGCTGGCACCACGGCGCAGGATGGTCGGCGCAACGGCGATCGACTCGACGTTGTTGACGGTGGTCGGGCAGCCATAGAGGCCGGCGTTTGCCGGGAATGGCGGCTTCAGGCGCGGCTGGCCCTTCTTGCCTTCAAGGCTCTC
>CAYOWK010000093.1:0-6171 GCA_964407665.1 uncultured Rhizobium sp.
ACGGGAAGCGCGTGCAGGCGATGGGCGGCGCCAAGAACCACGGCATCATCCTGCCCGACGCCGACATGGACCAGGTCGTCCGCGACATCTCTGGCGCGGCCTACGGCTCGGCGGGCGAGCGCTGCATGGCGCTGCCGGTGGCCGTCACGGTGGGCAAGAAGACCGGCGACGAGTTCGTCGAACGGATGCTGGAGACCGCCCGTACGCTCAAGGTGGGCGTCTCGACCGATGCGGAGGCGCACTATGGACCCGTGGTCTCCGCCGCTCACCGGCAGCGCGTCGAGAGCTATATCCAGATGGGCGTCGATGAAGGCGCCACGCTGAAGCTGGATGGGCGCGGCCACACCCTGCAGGGCCACGAGAACGGCTTCTTCATCGGCCCGTCGCTGTTCGACCATGTGAAGCCCACGATGCGCTCCTACCAGGAAGAGATCTTCGGGCCCGTGCTGCAGGTCGTGCGCGCCGAGACGCTGGAAGAGGCTGCGGCCCTGCCCTCCAACCACCCCTATGGCAACGGCGTCGCGATCTTCACGCGCAACGGCCGCGCGGCGCGCGAGTTCGCGGCGCAGGTGAATGTGGGCATGGTGGGCATCAACGTGCCGATCCCGGTGCCGGTCGCCTACCACACTTTCGGCGGCTGGAAGCGCTCCGCCTTTGGCGACACCAACCAGCATGGAACCGAGGGCGTGCGCTTCTGGACGAAGATCAAGACGGTGACGCAGCGCTGGCCGGAAGGCGACAGCGGGGACTCGGCGTTCATCATTCCGACGATGCGGTAACGCATCGACCTCGCCACGCGCAACGCCGGCAGGAGCTCACCGTTTGCCTCAACCGAGAACATGGGCCGCCTGGCCGAACGGAGGCTCGCACCGGCTCCACGAACGACTGATGAGCCGAGGCTTTGGCGTTCCGCTGCGGTTGCTTGAAGAGTGGGCGCGGCACCGAGGTGAAAAGGCGGACGTCCTGTCCAGCAAGCTTTTCGCCGATGCGGACGCCGGGATGCAGGCCATGCTCAATCATGGCGCCTGGCAGGGGGCGTTGAGCGAACCGTATGCACAGTCCCTGCGCGACTATCGGAAAAGCAACAGGCCGGCGAACGACCCTCTGGAATTCGAGCCCTGGGCGCAGGCAGCGCTTGTGCTGGAAGCTGCACACAAGGACATCCCTCCCGACCAATCATTTCCGAAGCAAGCCGATCTCAAGCTGTTCCTTGAAACAGCAGCCGCATCGGAGGGCTTCGTGCGCAAAACGCAGAGAGCGTCCGGGCTCAACCAGATCATCGCCAGGCGCATCTCCGGGGACCTCTGGCTCTGGTTCCAGCTCCGTCAGCGCTTCTGGGTTCCGGGAGCGGGAGGCACGATAAACACAGCCTGCGGGCTGTTCTGGCCGAACAGCTATTTGGAGATCAACGCCGATGTCATTGTCCCCGGTCTCAGCTACTACAGAATCTACGACACGGAGCGCGCGGCGGCCCTTGGGTGCCTGGCTTTGGTCGCCACCCTCGATGAGCTGGCGGCTATCCTTGTGCCGGTGAACATGGACGAGACAGGCCGCACTGAACGAGGACTACGCAGACCATGACCTACTCCACCCTCCTCTTTGAAACGCGCGGACGCGTCGCGCTCATCACGCTGAACCGGCCCGATGCGCTGAATGCGCTCAACGCCGAGACCATGCGCGAGGTCGCCAGCCTCATCGCGGAGATCGACCGCAACCCGGAGATCGCCTGCACGGTCATCACGGGCGCGGGCCGCGCCTTCGCCGCCGGGGCCGACATCCGCGAGATGCAGCCGCAGTCCTTCTCCGACATGTATGTCGCCGACTATTTCGCCGGGTGGGACCGGTTCGCGGCGGCGCGCAAACCAGTGATCGCGGCGGTGAACGGCTTCGCGCTGGGCGGCGGATGCGAGCTGGCGATGATGTGCGACATCATCATTGCGTCCGAGGCCGCGAAGTTCGGCCAGCCGGAGATCAAGCTTGGCGTGGCGCCGGGCATGGGCGGCTCGCAGCGTCTGACGAAGGCCATCGGCAAGGCCAAGGCGATGGACCTGATCCTGACCGGCCGCATGATCGACGCCGCCGAGGCCGACCGCATCGGCCTTGTCTCGCGGGTCGTGCCGGCAGACAAGCTGATGGAGGAAGCGATGGCCTCCGCCGAGACCATCGCCTCCTACTCCATCGTGGCGCTGATGGCCGCCAAGGAGATGACGTCGCAGGCTCTGGAGCTTTCCACCGCCGAGGGCGTCAAGTTCGAGCGGAGGCTGTTCCAGGCGCTGTTCGGGACGGCCGACCAGAAGGAAGGCATGGACGCCTTCAACAACAAGCGGAAAGCAGAGTGGGGGGACAGATAGTTGGTTTCAGGCACGCCTACGGAAACTTCAGGAGTAACACCCTCAGCATCTTGGCCTGCCGACTTTCTTCACGATTTCGGGTCGCAGTTTCCTGACATTGGAGGAGTCGTCGCGAGGAGCGCGGAGAACTATGGCGAACCCCTGCCCCATCTCGCCATGGCCGATATCGCCCGCTATCTGCAGCAACGCTTCTGCAGCAGCGCTTCAAACGATCTTCAGCTTGGTGAGATCAGGCGCAGGCTTTCGTTTATCAGCGACGGCTTCGAAGCAGGAAGTGAGTTCGTGGTCGAGATGATCGCGGTGTCCTTCATCGAGAACCTGTCCTATCCCGGCGAAGAAGGTTCCGGCATCGTATCGCTGTTGCCGGCCAACCTGCTTGCTGAACTAGAAAGACAACGGTCCTAACGGAATGTCCCTGACCTCCGAACAGATCTTCATCCAGGACACCGCGAGGCGTTTCGCCGACGAGCGGCTGCGCCCCAATACGGCGCGGTGGGAGGCTGAGGGGAATCTGGATCGCGCCGTTCTGAAGGAGCTGTGCGAGCTGGGCTTCGGCGGGATCTATGTGGGCGAGGAGCATGGCGGCTCGGCGCTCTCGCGGCTCGATGCTGTGCTGATCTTCGAGCAGCTGTCGATGGGCGACATCTCGCACGCAGCCTTCCTGTCGATCCACAACATGGCGGCGTGGATGGTGGACCGGTTCGCTGGCGACGGGCTGCGGGCGGAGGTTCTGCCGGGGCTCGTTTCGGGGGAGCTGATTGCCTCCTACTGTCTGACGGAACCGGGCGCAGGCTCCGACGCGGCGAGCCTCAAGACCAGCGCGCGGCGCGACGGCGACGACTATGTGCTGAACGGCGCCAAGGCGTTCATCTCGGGCGCTGGCTTTTCGGACGTCTATGTCGTGATGGCGCGGACGGCGGATACAGGCGCCAAGGGCGTCTCGACTTTCGTGGTCGGCAAGGATGTATCCGGTCTCTCCTTCGGCAAGCCCGAGGACAAGATGGGCTGGCGGGCGCAACCCACGGCAGCCGTCATTTTCGACGATGTGCGCGTGCCCGCCAGCCGCCGTCTCGGCGGCGAGGGCGAGGGCTTCCGCTATGCGATGGCGGGGCTGGACGGCGGGCGGCTGAACATTGCGGCGGCGGCGCTGGGCGGCGCGCAGGAGGCGGCGAACAAGGCGCTGGCCTATGCAAAGGACCGCAAACAATTCGGCTCGGCCATTGCGGACTTCCAGGCCAGCCAGTTCAAGCTCGCCGACATGGAGACGGAGCTGCAGGCCGCCCGCGCCCTGCTCTACGAGGCCGCCACCCGGCTGGACGAAAAGGCGCCGGACGCCACGCGCTTCTGCGCCATGGCCAAGCGCTTCGTCACCGACACCGCCTTCAAGGTCGCCAATGACGCTCTGCAGCTCCACGGTGGATATGGCTATCTGGCGGACTACGGCATCGAGCGCATCGTGCGCGACCTGCGCGTCCACCAGATTCTCGAAGGCACCAACGAGATCATGCGGGTGATCATCTCGCGGGACATGCTGCGGCAGTAGGTGACTACCCCCTCCCTTTCACTCACGCGTGGCGTGTGATTTGCTCGCCTCCAGGCTGAACCAGCCGGAGGCGTCTCGCCTTGAAACACCTGTCGCTAACCCTGTTTGCGCTTGCCGCCGCGCTCGGCAACGCCCCTGTGGCCGGCGCCGAGGCCCTTGAAGACCGCGAAGCCGCCCGTCAGGCGCGAGCCGAACGCGTTGCCGGCGGCGCCGACTGCAAGGCCTGCGACCTGTTCCAGACCGACCTCAGCTATCAGGAAGTCGCCGGACGCGACCTCTCGAACGCCCGCCTGCGCCAGGCGAACATGAGCCTGGCCACGTTTGACCGCGTGAACTTTTCCGGGGCCGACCTGTCCGTGCTGGAAGGATTCGGCGCACGCTTTGACCGCTCGAACTTCTCCGGAGCCAACTTCACCAATGCTTCTCTTGTCGGGGCCTGGTTCGGCGGCGCGAACCTAACCGGCGCCACGCTGACCGGCTCCAACCTCTCTGGCGCTTTCCTAGCGACAGCCAAGGGCCTGACGCGTGGCCAGCTGGCATCCGCATGCGGCGATGCTGACACAAGCCTGCCCGCCGGTCTCGCCATCCCGATGTGCAGCGCCACTACGCGAGAGGCGCCCGTTCCCGCGCTGGAACCGGCGCCAGTCGAGCCGGAAAGCGTTCCGGTTTCGGCTCCCGCGGCGCCGCCCGCCCCTGCCCGACCCACAATCACCGCAGCTCCGATCGCTGCTGCCCTTCCGCCCATCGCGCCGCCGGTTGAAGCCGTCGCCCAGCCCGTCGCCCCCTCGCCCGCAGACTTTGATCTTCCCACGCTGCCCGCCACGATCGTCCCGCCGGCTGCGCCATCGACGCTGACGCCGGGCGCCGAGCCGTCCGGTTCCGCTCCGGAACGCCCGTTGCTGCGGGGTCCGACCCGCGACGATACGGACCTGCTCGGCGGCCGGAACTAGACCGGTTCATCAGCATCGGCGCCCTTCCGGCAGGCTGGTCTGCGGCGCACCGACGCATCGCTGCCTTTTACACCGATCCTGACCCGTCCCGAGCTTGACCAACTCTGGAACGTTTCTAAGTTGCGCCGCAGCAAGAGCGGCCATCAGGCCGCCCGACTCTCTGGAAACTCTGGAAATTTCGAGGCGAACACCCAATGCTGCACCGCAAGGTTCCCAAGGTCATCTTCCGCACCCGCGTCCGCGACGAGAGCATCGGCGGCGACAACCCCTTCCGCTGGCAGGACATGACGACCGACGACTATTTCAAGGGCAAGAAGGTCGTCCTGTTCTCGCTGCCGGGCGCCTTCACGCCGACCTGCTCCACCTACCAGCTGCCGGACTACGAGAAGCTCTGGCCGGAATTCCAGGCCCAGGGCGTGGACGCCATCTACTGCATGTCGGTCAACGATACCTTTGTGATGAACGCCTGGGCCAAGGGCCAGAACCTCCAGCACGTGAAGGTGATCCCGGACGGCTCGGGCGAGTTCACCCGCAAGATGGGCATGCTGGTCGCCAAGGATAACCTCGGCTTCGGCGCCCGCTCATGGCGCTACGCCGCCGTCATCGAGGACGGAGTGGTCACGCAGTGGTTCGAGGAGCCCGGCTTCGAGGACAACTGCGGCACCGACCCCTACGGCGAATCCTCTCCGCAGAACGTGCTGAAGCACCTGCAGACGGAAAAAGTCCCGGCCTGATTGGCGGCGACAGCCTGAAACGGAAAAGGCCCGGGGTTCGCCCCGGGCCTTTTTGTTTCGGGGCCTGAAGAGGCAGGCCGGCGGTACACCGGCCCACCCGACTCTCGCTTTCCTACTTCTTCTCCACCACCCGGATGCCGAGTTCGCGGAGCTGTTTGGGCTCCGGTTCGGAGGGGGCGCCCATGAGCAGGTCTTCGGCGCGCTGGTTCATCGGGAACAGCGTGATTTCGCGGAGGTTCTGCACGCCGCAGAGCAGCATCACCACGCGATCCACGCCAGCCGCCATGCCGCCGTGCGGCGGGGCGCCGAACTGGAAGGCGCGGTAGAGGCCGCCGAAGCGATCCTCGACGTCCTGCTTCGTCAGGCCAGTCAGCTCGAACGCCTTCACCATAGTCTCGGGCAGCTGGTTGCGGATCGAGCCAGAGGCGATCTCGTAGCCGTTGCAGACCATGTCGTACTGGAAGGCCTTGATGGTCAGCGGATCCTGACTGGTCAGCGCGTCCATACCGCCTTGCGGCATCGAGAACGGGTTGTGGGCGAAATCGACTTTCTTGTCCTCCTCGTTCCACTCGTAGAACGGGAAGTCGACGATC
>CAYOWK010000094.1:0-5923 GCA_964407665.1 uncultured Rhizobium sp.
GAACGTTGGCCTCGCCGGCGACGGCGCGCGCAATGAGCGTCTTGCCGGTGCCCGGCGGACCGACCAGCAGGGCGCCCTTGGGGATCTTGCCGCCGAGGCGCTGGAACTTGGACGGGTCCTTGAGGAAGTCGACGATCTCCTCGAGCTCTTCCTTGGCCTCATCCACGCCGGCCACGTCATCGAAGGTCACGCGGCCCTGACGCTCGGTCAGCAGGCGCGCCTTGGACTTGCCGAAGCTCATGGCCCGGCCGCCGCCGCCCTGCATCTGGCGCATCAGGAAGAACCACAGGCCGATGATCAGGAGGAAGGGCAGGAACGAGATCAGCAGGCCGAAGATGTTGCCGCCCTCGGTGTTCTTGACCGTGACGTCGACATTCTTGGTCGCCAGCTTGCGGGCGAAGTCGAACTCCAGCGGATCGCGCAGGACGGTGTAGGTGCGATCGCCAATGGTGGCCGTGACCTTGTTGCCGTCGATTTCGGCGCGGGAAACCGATCCGGCTTCCACCCTGCGGATGAAGTCCGAATACGACATCTGCGTCGCGCCTTGCGCGCCGTTCGACGTCGTCATGACCGTGACAAGGGCGACCAGCAGGAACAGCACGACGCCCAGGAGCGCCAGGTTGCGCATATTCATCAGCGCGGGTCCTCTCAATAAATACAGGTGAGGAAGATAGGACACATGTCTTACGAAAACGAGTGCCCAACGGTTAAGCTGCAGTCACAAACAGTAAAATGAGGCGATTTGGCCTGCCGTCCGGGTCAATGCTGGACCGCTGGCGGCCGGTTTCAGGGAAGCTGTGCGGTACGTAACGTCTCGATTAAGGGGTCGGCCAGGGTTTGCGCCGCGCGGGCGAGGGTGGCCTCCAGACCGTGAGGGCGCCGATCTGGCTTTCCCCGGCGGGCCGGAGCCACGGTAATCTCTACGGCCCCGTTTGACAGCCGGATCATCAGGCCCGCGAGCGTGGCGCCCTTCGCCGCACCCCCAATGAGCCCCGCATCGATCCGCTCCAGACTCGGCCGCGCGGGCGGAGCGTGTCCGGGCGCCGAGGCCGAGACAAGACTGTCGAGAAGCCGCATGCGGGCTTCCACGCCCAGCGCGCGGTAAGGTTCCGCCGCCAGCCGGGCCCGCCCGTCCTGAAGCTGCGCGAAGGGCAGGATGGCGGCGGCCTGGGCCATTACCGACGCACGCAAGGCCGCCAGCCGGTTCATGCTCGCGAGGATCGACTGGCGCGCCGTTTCGGGGAGAGCTGCGGCCAGAAAGCGCATCCGGACGCGCTCATAACGCGGGTTCAGGTTGGTCGGATCCTCGCTCCACCCGGTCGCCCGCTGCAGCAGCCAGGTCCTGAGGTCGGCGCGCCGCGCCCCCAGCAAGGGCCGCAGCAGGCGGACGCCCGCGACGGGCGACGGCGCCGAGGGCATGGGGCCGGCGAGGCCATACCAGCCGGATCCAGCCCGCGCGCGGATCAGGAAGGTCTCGATGCGGTCATCGGCCGTGTGCCCCATTGCAATGGCGGGGAGCCGCTGTTCCGTCGCCCAGTCGGCCAGAAGCCGGTGGCGCGCCGACCGGGCGCTGGCCTGGCTGACCGGGCCGCCGTCAGGAGTCCAGCGCAAGGTGGTGTGGGGAATGGAGAGCGACCGGCACAGCCCGGCGACAGCCTGCGCTTCGGCCGCTGCTTCCGGACGCAGGCCATGATCGACGGTGGCGCAGGCGAGCGAGACGCCGGATCCCTCCGCCCACCCGGCGGCCAGCATGAGAAGCGCTGTCGAATCCGAGCCGCCCGATACGGCCAGCCCCAGCCGGGGCGCGCCGCCCGCCAGACGGCTCAAGGCGCGTGCCGCGTCGCCTGCGATGTCAGGAGTAGCTGAGGAGTTCACGCTCGAATGTTTCGAGCAGCTGGCGCCAGATGTCGAGCGTGTCCTCGAGATTGTCCGCCGTCACGCCGCTGTCGAGATTGATGTCCATCTGGATTCGAACGCCGGCTTCCGTCTGCGCAGCGCGGACATAGCGCCAGCGCAGGTTGAAGGCGTTCACCTGATCCAGCGTCACGCCCGCGACCGGGCGCGCTTCTGCCCGCAGCTGCATGGAGTTGCAGAACGCGCCGTCCTTGCACTCGTAGAATTCGATCAGGTAGTCCGTGCGCGACAGGCGCCCGCGGATGAGCGGGTCGCCGTGGGCGTCCGTGGTCAGCGTGACGCGATATCCGGTCTTGTCCATGAATCGCGCGATTGCGGCCGGTTCCGAGGCGTCGAGCATGCCGCCGCGCACCCGCTCCGACGACGGCAGGATCTGCGCGCCGGCAGTCCCCGCCGCGATGGCGGCGAGACATCCCATCAGTGACGCGCGAAAGGTTCGAAGCGACACTCCAGCCTCGCAGGTTTGAAGGTTATCCGTCCGCCGGGATCATCAGGGCCGGGGCATGAACCAGAGCTGACCGCCCGAGCCAGCGACTGCTAGCAGCCGGAACGGGACTTTTCCGTCGCCGCCATCGTCTTGGCCGCGTCAGAGGCTTTCGGGAACTGCTTGGGCATCAGCGCCAGCGCCTTGCAGGCGTCGGCCTTCTCGCCCATCAGCCGCATCGACCGGGCCAGCTTGACCAGGCTTTCGGGTCCCTTCGCAGCCTTCGGATAGTCCGCGAGGAGCTTGCCGTACGCCGCAGCGGCGTCTGCGTAGTTGTCCTGGTAGAGCAGGGATTCGCCCAGCAGATACTGTGCTTCGCTGGCGTTGGCGCTCTGCGGATTGCGGGCCAGGAACGTATTGGCGGCTGTCTGGGCCGACGGGAAATCGCCCGACAGGAGGAAGTTGCGGGCCGTCTTGAGAAGCTCGCCCTCGTCGGCAGGCAGACTGGCCGCTGCGGGCGCGGCCTGGGGCGCAGCCGGGCCGGCCGCAGGAGCCGCCGGGCCTTTCGAGGCGAGTTCCGACGGGCTGCTCGCCGGATCGCGGCTGACTGCTTCCAGTTCGGCGACGTCGCCCTTGGCGAGACGCTCCAGCGCGCCGAGGCGGAGCGACATGTCCTGGATCGCCTTCTCGTTCTGCATCCGGGCGGCGTTGGCTTCGTTGGCGATGCGGCGCGCTTCGTTGAGGCTGAATGTCAGCTGCTCCACCTTGCCCGTGGTGCGGCGAAGCTCGTCCTCAAGCGTCGCCACCTGGGTGCGCAGACGCTCAACCGCCGGGTCCGGGGCGGGTACGTAAGGCTGGGAGCCAAACACCTGCGCGCTTGCTGCGGGGATTGTTGCCGCGCCTGCGCCGGCCAGTATGGCAAGGAAAGACGCTGCGAGTGCGGGCGCTGCGAGTCGGCGCATCTTGGCTCCCTTTTTGGTCCATGTCAGCACGCATTCATGCCGGCAGAACTCTGGACCCCTGAAGACTTAAGGACCCACAAACGATAACCGCCGCCCGCGCCAGAATTATGGCGAGCGGGCGGCGGCATGTCGTCGTTCGGACTTTGATCCGGCCAGTCAGCAGTTAGCTGGTGGCGCCGCTCACGAGGTTCGTGTGGGCGTTACGGTTCTTGGACCAGGCAGCTTCGGTGTGACCCGGGTCGATCGGGCGCGTCTTGCCGTACGAGACGGTCGAAACGCGGCTGGCGTCGATGCCGAGCGAGACCAGGTAGGAGGCGGCGGCGTCGGCGCGACGGGCGGCGAGAGCCATGTTGTACTCTTCCGTGCCGCGCTCGTCGGCGTTGCCTTCGATCTGAACGCGAACGGCGGGGTACTGTTTCAGCCAGGCGCCCTGGGCCGACAGCGTGGCGCGGGCGGCGTCCGTCAGGGTGTATTCGTCATAGCCGAAGAAGACGCGGGTTTTCTCTTCGCCGCCAACCTTGGCGAGGAAGTCGGCGCGCGAGCCGGCGGCGGGGCCGGGGTTCGTCGGGGTCGCCGGGGCGACCGGCGGGGTGCGCGGCGTCGTGGCAGGAGCCTCGACAACCGGAGCCGGTGCGGGCTCGGGCTCGGGCTGGCTGGCGCAAGCTGCAGCAAGGGCGACCGTCGCGCCAATCATCGTAAGGTTCAGAAACCGCATATCCCACTCCTGTTTCCAGGCGTCCCCGCCAGGGCCGCCAGATCCTGTCTCAACTCCACGGCACAACCCGTGAAACATCGTCTCAAGCCAAAGGCGATGGCGCCCTCAGGCCAGTTTCGCAAGCAAACTTCACGTAATCCTCTCGCAGACATGACCGATTATTGCAATCGGGTAATGTAGAGTTCGGTTGAAGTCTTGCCGCTTTTCCCTGTCTCTAACCTTGAATTGCAGCGCATTCGTGACGCAAGCGCCATCACGACCCGCGTTGCGACTCATTCTCCAGGCGCTGAACGTTCGGGCGCATTTTTCGATCCGTGCAAAGCTATGTTCCAGTCGCGGGAGCGCCGCGTCAGCGGCTCTCGCGGCGGGCGAGCAGCCAGGCGCCATGGTGCCCACCGTGATCGGTGTGCCGGACAACCGCGTGTTCGAACCCATGCGCCGCGAGGCGGCGCAGCACGTCACTGAAATTGTAGTCGTACATGTGGATCAGCCTTTCGGCCGGTTTGCCGGCTTTCCGGCTTGCCCGATGCTGCCGCCACTGGCTCAGCCGGGCGAGCGGATTGCGGCCGGGCTGGGCGCCGTCCCGCCAGCCGGTGAAGTGGAGGCTTATAAAGGAGGTGGGAGCCGCCGCCGCCAGGCAGCGCTCGAGAAGCTGCAGCCCTTCTTTCGGGGGAATGTGCTGGAAGACGATATAGGAGTTGATCCACGTGAACGGACCGGGAGGCAGGCTGGTCGTGAACGTTGTTCCGGCCGTCGCCGTCTCGCGCGCCAGCTTCAGCATGGTTTCGGAAACGTCATAGCCGCAGACCTCGTCTGCGACCGCAGCCATGGCGTGGGTCAGGCGACCAACCCCGCATCCGATGTCCAGCGCCCGTCCGCCTGCAGGGCGCGCGCCGACGTCGGCGTCGAACCAGGTCAGCAGCTTGTCGATGTCGGCCTGGCCGGTCTGGTAGAATTGCCGGCGGGCGTCGGCGTCCATCCGGCCAATGCGATAGACTTCCGCCGAGACCACTCCGAAGAACGGGTCACGCTCGGCGATCAGATCCCAGTCGTGCGGGCGGTTGGGCAGAAGCCCCTCCTGCTGCAGTCCACGGCGCCGCCCGGACGGGGCGAGCCGATCAGTAAACCCGCGCCTTCGGCTTGATGTACTCGGCGTCGTTGGACATCGTGTAGGCGTGCACCGGGCGGTAGTCGATCTTCACCTTGCCGCCTTCGTCCACCCACGCCAGCGTGTGCTTCATCCACTCGCCGTCATCGCGGTCCGGGAAGTCCTCGCGGGCGTGTGCGCCGCGGCTTTCCTTGCGGTTGACGGCGGAGTTCACGGTCGCGGCGGCCTGGATGATCAGGTTGTCGTACTCGAGCGTCTCGACCAGATCGGTGTTCCAGATCATGCCCCGGTCCTTGACCGAGATGTCCGGCGAGCCGGTCATGACTTCGGCAATCTTCTCGACGCCTTCCTGCAGGACCTCGCCGGTGCGGAACACAGCGCAGTTGGACTGCATGACCTTCTGCATCGACAGGCGCAGCGTCGACGTCGGCGTGCCGCCCGATGCGTTGCGGAAGCGGTCGAAGCGGGCGAGGTGAGCGTCGGTCGAGCCCTGCGGAAGGTCCGGCATGGACCGGCCAGCTTCCAGAACCTCGCCGCAGCGCAGTCCAGCCGCGCGGCCGAACACCACAAGGTCGATCAGCGAGTTGGAGCCGAGGCGGTTGGCGCCGTGGACCGACACGCAGGCGGCCTCGCCCACAGCCATCAGGCCGGGGACGATGGTGTCCGGGTCGCCGCCGGCCTTGGTCAGCACTTCGCCATGATAGTTCGTGGGGATGCCGCCCATGTTGTAGTGGACGGTCGGGATCACGGGGATCGGCTGCTTGGTCACGTCAACGCCCGAGAAGATGCGCGCGCTTTCC
>CAYOWK010000095.1:0-4887 GCA_964407665.1 uncultured Rhizobium sp.
ATGTTGCGCGTATACTGCTCGTGGCCGGGCGTGTCGGCGACGATGTACTTGCGCTTGTCGGTCGAGAAGAAGCGGTAGGCGACGTCGATGGTGATGCCCTGCTCGCGTTCGGCCTCCAGGCCGTCGAGCAGCAGCGCGAAGTCCATCTTCTCGCCCTGGGTGCCGTGGCGGGCGCTGTCGCACTTCAGTGTCGCGAGCTGGTCCTCGAAGATCAGCTTGGTGTCATACAGCAGGCGCCCGATCAGCGTGGACTTGCCGTCGTCCACCGAACCGCAGGTGATGAAGCGCAGCACGCCCATCTCGGCGGCGGCAAGATCGCGCACGGAGGCAGTGGCAGGCGCCATGGTTTCGCTCGGTGCTTTTGGAGAGGCGGCCATCAGAAATAGCCCTCCCGCTTCTTCTTCTCCATCGAACCGCTTTCGTCGTGGTCGATGAGGCGGCCCGATCGTTCGGATGTGCGGGCAGTCAGCATCTCACCGACGATGTCGTCGAGCGTGGCCGCGTCGCTGTCGATGGCCGCCGTCAGCGGATAGCAGCCTAGGGTCCGGAAGCGGATCGCCCGCTGCACGGGCGTCTCGCCGGGCTTGAGCCGGGTGCGCGCATCGTCGACCATGAAGATCTGGCCGTCGCGCTCGATGGTCGGCCGCTTCGCCGAGAAATAGAGCGGGACGATCGGAATGTCCTCTTCAGCGATGTAGGCCCAGATATCGAGCTCGGTCCAGTTCGAGATCGGGAAGACGCGGATCGACTCCCCGGGCGACTTGCGGGTGTTGTAGAGGCTCCAGAGTTCGGGTCGCTGGTTCTTCGGGTCCCAGGCATGGGTTTCGGAGCGGAACGAGAAGATCCTCTCCTTGGCGCGGGACTTCTCCTCGTCGCGGCGGGCGCCGCCGAAGGCCGCGTCGAAGCGGTAGTGGTCCATCGCCTGCCGCAGGCCCTCGGTCTTCATCACCTGTGTGTGAAGGTTCGATCCGGAGTCATACGGGTTGATGCCGCGGTCGATCCCCTCCTGGTTGATGTGCACCAGAAGATCGAGACCCAGTTTCTCGGACATCAGATCGCGGAAGCGCACCATTTCCTGGAATTTCCAGGTCGTATCCACGTGGAGGAACGGAAATGGCGGACGCGATGGCCAGAACGCCTTCATCGCAAGGTGCAGCATCACGCTGGAATCCTTGCCGATCGAATAGAGCATGACGGGCTTCTCGAAAGCCGCCGCCACCTCGCGCATGATGAAAATGCTTTCAGCCTCAAGGCGCTTCAGATGGGCCGGCAGTGGCTTGCGGCGCTCCGGGCGGCTAGCGAAGCGCTTGGCGTACGACGAAAGGCGATCTTCGAGATTCAACTGTTTCGGCCCAGACGGAGAAAATGAGGCCTCCAGATAGGGTCCGGGCGGTAGCGGGTAAAGCGTCCCTGACTAACCCCTAGCCCCAGTTCGTCTCAACTCTGGGCCTTTCGCCAAAGCCTTGAAGCGGACTGCATTTTCCCGATGCATCCTGGATGGCAGGAAAAACCGTCATCGTGGCGCCCAATTCTGGCTACTATACCGACCCGGATCAGAGGGCCCGACGCCACAGCGCCGAGCGCAATAGCGAGGACAGATGACCTTTCCAAAGGGATACCAGCGCCTGGCCATCATCGCTGGAGGAGTTGTCCTCCTCCTGGCGGCGGCGGTCATGGTCCTGCCCCACCTCGTCCCCTCGAGCGTCTATCGCGAACGAATCCAGGCGGCGGCATCCGAGGCGCTGGGGCGGCCCGTTTCGGTCACCGGCGACATACGTATCGGCGTGTTTCCCAAGATCGAGGCCCGGGCCGGCGCGACCACGATCGCAAACCCTGAGGGCTTTGGCGATCAGCCCTTCGCCTCGATGGGGGAATTGCGCGCGACGGTGAAGCTCTGGCCCCTGCTGTCGCGCCGCGTCGAGATCGACGAGTTCACCCTCGTTGAGCCAAGGATATCGCTGATCGCCCTGGCTGACGGAACGAACAACTGGACGTTCAAGCCGGTCGAGAAGCCGCCTGCCGGCGAACCGAAACCCGAAGCCAAGCCGGTGCGCGCCTCGCTTGGGGATCTGCGCATCATCGACGGTTCCGTGACCTTTGAAGACCGCAAGGCTGGCCAGATCCACAAGCTGGAAAATCTGGACCTCAGCGCGGACATGCAGGCGCTCGACAAGCCCTTCCGCATCCGGGCGTCAGGCCTGGCCAATGACCTTGAATTCGATCTCACCTCGCGGATCGAGAACCCACAATCGCTGATGGACGGCGGGGCCTCGCAGGTCGACCTGGCGATCGAGACCGCCCTGCTCAACGCCACGCTGGACGGCGATGTCGCCCTCGGCGACGCGCCGACCTATGACCTTGGCTTCGATGGCGACGTCCCCAGCATCACCGCTCTCGCGGACCGGTTCCAGGTTGCGGAGCTCCCCGCCAGAGCCGCCCTCGGCATGGTCACGGCGAAAGGCCGGCTGATCGGCAGCGACGGCGAGATCACACTCCAGATGGAGGATGCGCGCCACACAAGCGACCTGCTGAACGCTGACTTCAACGGCGTGATCCGGCTGGCCGATTTCATCTATCTCGACATCACCGCGAATGCGGATGCTCCGAAACTCGACGACCTCGCCGCGGCGATCAATTTTGCGTCGCCCGGCGCAGGCATTCTCGGCAAGGCGACGGCGAGCACCAAGGTGTCCGGCAAGCTCGGCGCGCTCGAGTTTTCCGATATCGCGTTCCGGCATGACAGCGGCCTCCTGAACATCAGCTTCGACGGATCTGCAAAGTATGGCTCGGATCTGACCTATGATGGAAAGGTCTCTGTCGCAGCGCCAGACCTCAAGAAACTCGCGGCCGCCGCCAACGCCGAACTTCCAGCCTCGGACACCGTCTACAAATCCTTCTCGATGGCGGGGACAGCGTCCGGCAATACGAGCGATGTGCGGCTCACGGATGCGACCGTGCAGTTCGACGGCATCTCCGGGCAAGGCGACGCCCGGCTGGGTCTGGGCAGCGGTCGCCCGAAACTGGCCGCCACGCTCACAACCTCGATGATTGATGCGACGCCTTACGCCACCACGGCAGGCGCACCGCCGGAATCGAAGAAGCAGGACGGCGGCGGCTGGGGTGATACGCCCGTCGATCTTTCACCCCTGCGGCTGGCCGATGCTGACCTGACGCTGAAGGCGGCTGGTCTCAAGTACCAGACGTTCGACTTCGGCCCGACCAACCTCGAAGTCGTGCTGCGCGATGGCAGGCTGGTCGCCGACCTCAAGCAGACCACCCTTTTCGGAGGCGCGGGGTCCGCAATGCTGGTTGCAGATGGAAGCGGCGAGACGCCTGCCATAGGGCTGAAGGCCAACATGAAGGACCTTGCCCTTCAGCGCCTGCTGATGGCTTCAGCCAATTTCAGCCAGCTCCAGGGCCTTGGTGATCTGCAGATTGATCTGGCGGGAACAGGCGGGACGGTTCAGGCCCTCATGAGTTCGATGAGCGGATCCGGTGGACTGACCTTCGAGAAGGGCGCCATCCAGGGCGTGAACCTGACCCAACTGGTCCAGGGCGCGCAGCAGATGCTGGTCAACCGGTCGCTGCCGCTATCCGCCTTTGGAAAGGACGCCCAGACGCAGTTCCAGGACATGAAGGCTTCTTTCTCGGTGAAGGACGGCATCGCGGCGATGCAGGACCTCAAGATCGAGAACGACCTCATGACCATCAATGGCGGGGGCTCGCTCGACCTGGGCGCGCAGACCCTGAGCCTCAGCCTCTTCCCGGAATTGCGAAACGCTGGATCCGGTCTCAATGGCTATGGACTTCCGGTGAAGCTCTCCGGCGGCTGGGGCGGTGTGAATGTCGGGTTCGACTTCGACTGGCTGGCCAAGCGGGCGACGGCTGATGCGAAAGCGCGCGTCAGTTCGGAGATCGAGAAAGAGCTGAGAAACCAGCTTGGCGAGGACGCCGCACGCATCCTGTCCGGGGGCAAGGCGCCCGCAGCCGACCCCGCCCAGCCGGCTGGCGACGGGCAGGCGCCCGCGCCGCCGCCGCCTGCCAATGTCGAGGACCTTCTCAAGCGCGAGGCGGGCAAGGCGCTCGGCGACCTCTTCAAGAAGGACTGATCGCGCGCAGCTGCGGACCGGCGGCGCTCCCCGGGGGAGCGCCGCCTTCTCAGCTAACGGCCAGCAAGAGACGTGATAGGCCCGCGGGCCACGATCCTGCCATAGGCGCCGCCGCCGACGCCCACGATCAGACCCGCCGCCATCGTGGCGACCAGGCTCCAGTCCGTCTCTGCCTTGGCGATCTCCTGCCAGATCGCCACAGCCAGGGTCAGACCGCCTGCCGTCAGGAACCGCAGGGTCTTGGACAGGATGGCGGGTGTTTCCGGTTGATTGCTCATGTTTCTCCTCCGCGCCCGCAAACCGGACGCAGGGGGGAGAGTGGATGGGGCGCGGACCCGGTCGGATTCAGGCGGTCAGAACCAGCATACTCCGGCTCATTTGGCCCTCGCGGATTGGGCCAACGGATGACTTGCCCCGCTCCACGGTTCGGCGTAAGAGGACGCCCTCGCGAGCGGCCCCCGGCCAGCCCGCCTGATGGTTTGCCGGCTTAGCTCAGTTGGTTAGAGCGCTAGATTGTGGATCTAGAGGTCCCCGGTTCGAGCCCGGGAGCTGGTACCATTAAAATCAAGCACTTAGCGAGATTTTGGCTGCGACATCCAGCGACAAACGCAAACTCGGGAACGGCTTGGGTAACAGCTGCCGAAATGGTTTTTTGTCTTCGGAACCTCGCGACGTCGATAAGCGTCAGGGGCCCGTTTCGCCCGGCGCAGCGCGGTCAGGCTCGGCGCCATCTGCCTGCCCCTCCCCTCCTGGTCGCTGATCAATATCAATACGCCCG
>CAYOWK010000096.1:0-4753 GCA_964407665.1 uncultured Rhizobium sp.
GTTTCGGTGGCCACCGAACCCTCCCGCGCCAGACGCAAGGAAGAGACTACCGCAGTCCTGGGGGTGTGGGATGAAACGGGTTTCATTCCCCTATTTCGTGCGAATGGCCGGGCGGCGCTGGTCGCTGTCGCAAGAAGCCGGGGCCTGAAAACCGGGTTTCCTGTCAGCTGGTTAGGTCTGCGCGCCTGCCTTCGCACGGACGCCGGGCAGCACGCTGTCCGTCCTGAAATCGCCGAACGGGGTGGTGAAGGCCGGTGGCTCCTGTCCTTCAACAATCGCACCTGGCGAGCCGGGGCGAACCTAGGCCGAGATGCCGCCGAGAACACCATTATAGGCCAGCAGAAACCGCTGCGCGAGCTTGTCGACAAAGGCGGGGTTCTGGAGGTTCTCGATCTTCAGGCGGCTGGTGATCGCCTTGGACTGGGCATCAAGCGACTGGATGGCGATCTGCTGCGGAATGCCAAGCGCCGTCGTGACGACCTGCCGGCCCAGCCTGCTGCCGAGGATCTTGATCGGGTCGGTGAAGGTGCTGGCCGTCTGCTTGAACAGGAGCGCCGTACCGAGGCCCGGCAGCTGCTGATCGAGCATGTCGAGCCGTTTCTCCGCAATGTAGTTTTCGCGGACCTCCTGGACGGCGCCCGCCCAGTAGGGTTCGGCGCTCCACTTGTTGGCTTCGCGCCCATCCTCGATCTGGGTTCCGGACAGGCCGGCGTCGCCGAGCGTTCCGGTCAGCCGGGTGGTGTGGAGCCCGTCCGCCGCATCTTCCCAGAGCATGTCGATGGTAACGGCGCCGTTGTTGACCTGTATGCCAACGGGCTTTCCGTCAATCGTGGCCTGCCACGTCGTACGGTCGAACTTCACGATCTCCAGCTCGGCTTCCAGCGCCTTTCCCTCGCGCTGGATCGTGACATTCCACTTGCCGGCCACGCCGGTCATCTGCGGCGACAGCCGGTCGAGGCCGTTCTCGGCGAGATTGTAGTTCTGTGCGAATGTCAGCCAGGCTCCGTTCACGCTCGACAGCCTGACTGCCAGCGAGTTCCGATCCGTGGGATCGGACATGAGCGCCTTCTTCACAAGGCCGATATTGTCGACCTGATCGCCAAGACCGTTGGCCTTGAGGAGGACCATGCGCGCGACAGGATCGTCGAGGACGTCGTCGATCGATTTTGCCTTGGCGACCACGCGTTCGTAACGATCCAGTTCCCTCTTTACGATGGGGTCTTTCCCGACCTGTACCAGCTGTTTCGCTTCGTTCTTTTCTGCCTGGCTGATGGCGACGTCCACCGTTCCGGCGTTGTAGGAACTGCCGGTCGATGTCGTGGAGTTCGAGTAGAGCGAGGCAAAGTTGATCGATCCCGAATTTGACGGGAACAGCGACAGAGCGACCTGAGCGTTCGTGATCGAAACCATGACTGGTTATCGCCCGCCTCGCTTAAGACCGGCTTAACCTCCGGGAGCAGATCGCGCGGAATCCCGCAGGATTCCCGTCATCCGTGCAACACATGGACGGAATCGTTCGCCGGCCTATCATCCACGCTGGCGACGACCTTCGCCGGACTGCTAACAAGCTCACTATGTGGCTGTTTCGAAAGCTCTTCCCGCGCAGGGGAATTGTGCTGCTCCACATCGACCGCAACGGTCTGGCCAAGGGCGCATGGTTCCAGGGAGACGCCGACGTGCTCGTCGTTGACGAGCGCGATCCGGACAATCGCGTCTACCGGCTATCCGGCGAGGCCAGCTCCGAGGACATTTTACGGCGGATCGGGCCACATCCCCTTCGCAAGCTGGTCCGCGACAAGGGGCGGCGCCGGGCTGGCCAGAGCTGAGCGTGGCGCGGCGACAATTCGGACACAGGACCCGAAGAGTCGCGGTCGGGGCGGAACGCGGTTTCACATTGCGAGTTGACGACTCAGCAGGCCAGCTGGGGCTGGGCCGACGAATGAACGCCAAGGGGCTGACATGTGGCCGTTTTCTTCCCAACGTAAACGCGCGGTTGTTGTCTTCCATATCGATCCGGATGGCCGCGCAAAGGGCGCGTTCTTCCGGGGCGACGCCGACGTGCTGATCATCGACGAGCGCGACCAGCGCCGGAATGTCTATCGCATGAGCCAGGAAACCCCGGACGCGGAGCTGCGCCGCCGGATCGGCAAGCACCCGCTCCGCCAGCTGCTGGACCGCAAGGAGGACCGCAAGTCCTCGCCCGTTCTCAACCTCCACTGGAACACGGACACGGCTCGACCGGTTTGAACAGCCGGAGCCGCGCCGGCTAGGGGTTGACGCGCCTGAGGGTCAGGTTGATCCGTCCGCCGCCCAGACGGGTTTCGGCCAGCAGCGTGGAGCTGCCCGGTATCGTACGGTCAACGCCGTGGTAGGCGCGGCGGGCCCCTCCCCCGAGCACGCAGACGTCGCCGGACTGGAGCCAGACTGAAGCCGTCCGGTCGGTGCGGACAAGGCCGCCGACGCGAAACAGGGCTCGATCTCCGAGCGATATCGAGACGACCGGGGCGTCGGAGATCTCGTCCGCATCCACGTGCAGACCCATTTTGGAGCCGGCCTCATAATGGTTCACGAGACAGGCTTCAGGCGCCGGCGCGTCGCCCGTGACGGCTGACCAGAGATCGAGCAGCGCCGGCGGCATGTCGGGCCACGGCTCGCCCGTGTCCGGGTGCTCGGGCTGGTATCGATAGCCGCGCGCCTTGTCGGTCACCCAGCCCAGCGATCCGAAATTTGTCATGCGCACCGACATCGGCTTGCCGGTGCGGGGCATCACGGGCGTGAAGAGCGGGGCGCGGTCGATGCGCTCCAGCACTGCGTCGCGCAAGGCTCGCTGGGCTTCGGGGGCCAAGTGGCCGGACAGGAAGCGGAAGCCGTCTATCACTACTGAACCATATCGGACGGCGCGCGCGCGGCCAAAGCCGCCGCCCTGTCCCTCAGCGCACGGATCGCCCTCGCCTGCTCCGGAGTCGCCGAGTGGGGCGCGGCGGCTTTTCCGTCGTCACGGACCACAAACCCTGGGTCCTCGCCCTTCTTCAGCGCCTTGTGGAGGGAAAGTGCAGAGGCCTCGATGAGAAGAGCGGCGATATCGCTGCGGCTGCCAGAGACAATGTAGGGGTGCTTGTCTTCCTCCTCGTCCTTCGACTTGAGCCCAGTGTTTTCGGCTTTTGGCCGCTCGGCCATCACGACGCCGGGATGCCGTTTCGCAAGCAGCCGGTATTCGGCCGGCGCCAGTAGATTGATCGTGGTCATTGCGGTCTCGGAGGCCAGCAGAGTGTAGAGAGCGTAGCGGGGGGATTCCCCTGAGTCCTCCGACTGCAGAAGATAGAGCTTATCCTCCAGCCGCACGAACATGGTCGAGACCGGATCTTTCGACTCTTCCCCGCTTGCTGCGTCGCTGGCCGGATCGACTTTGTCCGGGTCGCCGGGCCTGTCACGGGAAACGATTGTCCGGGTTTCGCTGTCCCACTCGATCAGGCCGCAATCCTCGCCGGCCCCAATCAGCGGTACGCCGTCCTCGACCTGCTGGGCGCCATCCTTGACAACGGTGACGCAAAACAACCCGGCTTCGAGCGGCGAGGCCGACGGGCGCGCGTCAAAGGGCGCCATGTCGACGTCGGAACCATAATAGGTGCAGGCGCCGAGCCCGGCGCTCAGAGTCAGGGCGGCGACCGCCCTGCAGGCAAGCTGGCGATACATGACCGGTCCCTCCACGACCACGGCGATCTTCCCCGGCCTGCACGGCCAAATTGCGGCTTGCGGCAGTCCGGCTGACGGCAAGGCCAGAAAAGACCCAAGCAACCGGCCCGATACTGATCCTGCGCAAGGGGGTCCGGCCCCGCATTCAAAGAATATCGCACTGAATGCTTGAACGCGAACGCCATCCGACGCAGGAAGACGCCGCGCGAATCCGCGCCGGACGGCCTTTAGCTCGCCTCACCGATGTGTGATACGGGCTATTGAGCTAGCTGAGACGCTCCCCATATGACCCCGCGGGGCCGTCACGCGCTACCCAGCGCAAGCCGGCCATCGAGTGAAGAACGTGCATGTGAGGGGTCGTCAGGGCCGGGCGCCGATCTTCGGGCCTTGTGAGTGCTGGGACGATCGCCAGAAAGGGACCTAGAGTTAGAACATGGCAAAGATTATCGGGATCGACCTTGGGACGACCAATTCTTGCGTCGCCGTAATGGATGGCGGCAACGCCCGCGTCGTTGAAAACGCCGAAGGGCAGCGGACGACCCCGTCCGTGGTCGCAGTGCGGGACGGCGGCGAACGCCTCGTCGGCGTGCTTGCGCGCCGCCAGGCTATCACCAACCCCAAATTCACCTTCTCCGCCATCAAGCGGCTGATCGGCCGGACCTATGATGACCCGATGGTCGCCAAGGACAAGGATCTGGTTGCGTACGAGATCGTGAAGGGTCCGAGCGGCGACGCCTGGGTGAAGGGCCGCGAAAAGAACTATTCCCCTCAGGAAGTCTCCGCCTTCATCCTGCAGAAGATGAAGGAAACCGCCGAGAACTTCCTCGGCGAGAAGGTCAGCCAGGCCGTCATCACGGTTCCGGCGTACTTCAACGACGCCCAGCGCCAGGCTACCAAGGACGCGGGCAAGATCGCCGGCCTTGAAGTCCTGCGCATCATCAACGAGCCCACCGCCGCCGCCCTCGCCTATGGTCTGGACAAGACCGAGGGCAAGGTGATCGCGGTCTACGACCTTGGCGGCGGCACGTTCGACGTCTCGATCCTCGAGATCGGCGACGGC
>CAYOWK010000097.1:0-4721 GCA_964407665.1 uncultured Rhizobium sp.
CGGCCCTCTGAGAGCGTCGCGCCCTCGACCATCACGGTGCCGGCGTAGGCGCGCGCCATCCAGAGGTTGGGAGCGTTGGGCGACGGGTTCACCCAGGTGCGTGCGTCGGTCGGCCAGCCATGGCCGGGCGCGGCGTCGGGCTCGTAGCCTTCCATCTCGATGACGCGGTAGGCGACGTCGAGCTTGTAGTGGGCGATGAACCAGCGGCCGAGTTCGCCGAGCGTCAGGCCGTGGCGCATCGGCATCGGGCCGGCGCCGACGAAGCTTTCATAGCCGGGCAGAAGCGTGAGGCCCTCTATGGGGCGACCGGCGGGGTTGGGCCTGTCCAGCACCCAGACTTCCTTGCCATGCTCTGCGGCGGCCTCGAGCACGTAGAGCAGCGTGGTGATGAAGGTGTAGATACGGCAGCCGACATCCTGCAGGTCGATCAGCACGACATCGAAAGTGGACATCATCTGGCCGGAGGGGCGGCGTACGTCGCCATAGAGGCTGAACACGGGAACGCCGTGGACCGGATCATTGTAATCCGGGCTCTCGATCATGTTGTCCTGCTTGTCGCCCCGCATGCCGTGCTGCGGGCCGAAAGCGGCGGTGATGCGCAGATCGCCGCAGAGGGCGAGGGCGTCCAGCGAGTGGACGAGGTCGCGCGTGACGGAGGCCGGGTGCGCGACCAGCGCCACGCGCCGGCCTTTGAGCGGGGCGCGCAGTGCGGCGTCTTCCAGCAGGCGGTCGATACCGAATTTCATGCGGGCTCCGGTGTGGGCAGGTCGAGCGTAAAGCCGTCGATGTGGTGGAAGTCCGGCTTGCCGGGGGGATGGGCGAGCGCCCAGTACGATTTTGCGCCGTCGGCTTCCTCGATCACGGTTGTCAGGGCGACGCGGAGCGGGCCGAGCGCCGGAATGTGGCCGAGCAGCCGCCCGGTCCAGAGATTTACTGCCAGCTCGAGCGTGTCGGCGGTCTGCCGCACGGATGGCGTGGGACGCGAACAGTGGGCACCGTTCATGCCTTCCCGGTAGCCGGTGAAGCCGTAGCCCGCATACTCGGTGGAGGGCGAGAAGTTGAACTCGCAGTACGCTTCCCCCTCAGGCGGGCGCAGGAAGGCCTCGAAGCAGGTATGCTTCCACAGTTCATCGCGAAACGCGCTGGGTGCGGGCGCGGGGATCGCCACCCCCGACATGTCGCCATGCGCGACGTACCGGATCTCGAGGACGTCTGCGTGCGGGCGTACGATTGAGACCGTGATGCGTGTCACGGCCCGGCAGGGCGTTTCGGGATGGCAGGCGAGGTCCAGCAGCATGGACGTATGCTAGCCGGACTCGCGCATCAGGCCATAGGGGATGCTATTTCCCCTTGGCAGCTTCCTTCTGGGCCTTCTCGAAGGCTTTCATGCGCTTCTTGAGGTAGCCGGAGGCCATTTCTTCAAGATCGGGCAGCTTGTTCTGGAAGAAGTGGTTGGCGCCCTGGACGGTGCCGCGCTCGATGATCTCGCCCTTCTGGACGCGGACCTTGGTGAGCGAACGGTCGATGTCCGCCGGGGGGGCCACGATGTCCTTGTCGCCCGAAATGATGATGCCGGACGCCGGGCAGGGGGCGAGGAAGGACAGGTCATAGTGGTTCGGCGGGGGGGCGACCGCGATGAATCCGTCGATCTCCGGGCGGCGCATCAGAAGCTGGAGGCAGAGATAGGCGCCAAACGAGGAGCCGGCGACCCAGACCTGGCTGGGGGCCTCGTTCAGGCTTTCGAGGTGGTCCAGCACGTACGCAGCGTCCGACAACTCGGCGACGCCGGCGTCAAACTGGCCCTGGCTGCGGCCAACTCCCCGAAAGTTGAAGCGCATTGCGGAAAATCCATGCGCGACGAACATCTCGAACAGGGTGATGGTGACCGGGTCCTGCATCGTGCCGCCCGCCTTGGGCAGGGGGTGCAGGATAAGCGCGATCGGGGCGTTCGGAACCTCGGAGGGCGTGTAACGGGCCTCGATACGGCCTGCGGGACCCGAAATGATCAGTTCTGCCATGAGTGCACTCGTGAGGCGCATTGGGCCCCGGTGGAGCTTATGCGCGGCCAGATCGTTGTGAACAGGCGGAATGACTCCATTCCGGTGTCTTTTTCAAGTGGAACCAGTGAACCCCTTGAAAGGTTACGCGTATAGCCCGGGCCCACGGGCGAAGGCGCAGCATAGAAGAGTAGAAGGTCCAGACATGCGGGTAGGCCCCAAAGGCAAACATGCCGTCATCGCGGTTCTGGACGTGGCGATGCACGGGGATGGCAAGGCCGTCCCCCTGTCCGACGTCGCCCGCCGGAGCTCGATCTCCCTGTCCTATCTCGAGCAATTGTTCTCCAGCCTGCGCCGCGACGGCATCGTTCGCAGTGCGCGCGGCCCCGGCGGCGGATACCGGTTGAGCTACCCGCCGGAAGACATTTCCATCGGCGACATCATCCGGTCCGTTGAGGAAAGCGGCGGAGCCTCTGCCGAGAAGCTGGGCGGCGACCGCGACAGCGCGGAACCCGCCGTTCCCGAGCCTGCTGCGGCAAACGGCGCAAATGGCGCAGGCCCGGCCGGGTTGTGGGCTGCACTCGACGACATGGTCGCGTCCTTTCTGGTCAAGGTTTCGGTCGCTGACGTGCTGCAGGGCCGGGTGCGACAGGCTGAACCTGAACACGCTCAAACGTCCGCATAGCCATTCCGCCGGGACGCTGGATGGACTAGAAGTCTGGCAATGGCCGGAAAAACCAGACTCTACGCCGACTATAACGCCACGGCCCCCCTGCGGCCGGAGGCCAAAGACGCCGTTCTGCGAGCGCTTGACCTGACGGGGAACCCGTCTTCGGTTCATGCGGAGGGCCGGCGGGCGCGGACGATGGTCGAGGGCGCACGGGAAACCATCGCGGCCGCCATTGGGGCCTGCCGGGACGATATTGCCTTTACCGGCGGCGGGACCGAGGCGGTAGGAGCGGTCCTCCGGGGAGCGGTTCTGAATGCTGAAAACGCCCATCTGGTCGCCTCGGCCCTTGAACATGACGCGGTGGCGAGCCTCGCGACCCACCTTGCCGAATGGCCGGTTCTGGCGTCCGGCATGGTCGATCTCGAGTGGCTAAAGGCGCGGGTGGCGGAACTCCAGCGCGACGGACGTCAGCCGCTGGTCTCGCTGATGCTGGTCAACAACGAGACCGGCGTGATCCAGCCGGTGGCCGAGGCGGCAGAAATCGTCCATGCGGCGGGCGGTCTGATCCATTGCGACGCCATCCAGGGGCTGGGCAAGACCACCGTTTCAATCATCGATCTCGACGTCGATTACCTCTCGCTGTCGGCCCACAAGGTGGGCGGACCACAGGGCGTGGGGGCCTTCTACGTCAAGCCCGGGGCGCCCTTCCAGGCGGTCCAGACCGGCGGCGGCCAGGAGTTCGGCCGTAGGGCTGGCACCGAGAATGTCGGTGGAATTGCGGGGTTCGGGGCGGCCGTCGAGGCGATCGATCTGGCGGCCTATGAGGCCTTGCGCTCCCATCGGGACGCCATGGAGGCTGCGATCCGGGCCGCGGCCCCCGGCCTTCAGGTGCATGGCGGGGCTGCAAAGAGAGTTGCGGGCGTTTCCTGCTTCGGCGTTGAAGGTCTGCCCTCGGAGACCCAGATCATGGGTCTGGATCTGGCCGGGATTGCGGTGAGCGCCGGTTCGGCCTGTTCGTCCGGCAAGGTCAAGCCGAGCCGCGTTTTGACGGCGATGGGATTGTCCGATACGGCGGCGCGATCGGCCATCCGCGCAAGCTTTGGCTGGGCCAGCCAGCCTGAGGATTTCGGGATGCTGGCGTCGGCGTGGCTGAAGATGGCCGCAAGGGCCCGGCCCGAGCTGGTAGAGATGGAAGCCAATGTCTGAAGGCAGAGCAGCGGAAACCTACGCGAACGAGCGCATCGACAGCGCGACGGTCGACGCGGCGCGGGCGCTTGAAGCCGACAAGTACAAGGAAGGCTTCTCGACCGACATCGAGCAGGTCCTGGCCCCCAAGGGCCTGACCGAGGACACCGTCCGCTATATTTCGGCCAAGAAGGAAGAGCCGGAGTGGATGCTGGAATGGCGGCTGGACGCCTTCCGCCGCTGGAAAGAGATGGAGGAGCCCTCGTGGGCGATGCTCCACTATCCGAAGATCGACTACCAGGACGCGCACTACTACGCGGAGCCGAAGTCTGGCGCGAACTACAAGTCCATCGACGATGTGCCGCAGGAAATCCTCGACACGTACGCCAAGCTGGGCATCCCGCTGCGCGAGCAGGCGGTGCTGCTGGGCGTCGAAGGCGCGGACGAAACCGCCGCGACTGCGCGTGAGACGCCGCGCGTGGCGGTGGACGCGGTGTTCGACAGCGTCTCCGTGGCGACCACCTTCCGGGCCGAGCTGTCGAAGGCCGGCGTGATCTTCATGTCGATCTCGGAAGCGGTGCGGGAGTATCCGGACCTGGTGCGCAAGTACCTCGGCACGGTGGTGCCGGCCACCGACAACTATTTCGCGACGCTGAACACGGCCGTCTTCTCGGACGGCACGTTCGTCTACATTCCCAAAGGCGTTCGCTGCCCGATGGAGCTGTCCACCTACTTCCGCATGAATGCGAAAGGCACGGGCCAGTTCGAGCGCACGCTGATCGTCGTCGATGAGGGCGGCTATGTCTCGTATCTCGAAGGCTGCACGGCCCCCATGCGCGACGAGAACCAGCTGCACGCCGCCGTGGTCG
>CAYOWK010000098.1:0-4400 GCA_964407665.1 uncultured Rhizobium sp.
TCTTGCGCAGCCGCTTGATGTGGCTGTCGATGGTGCGGTCGTCGACATAGACCTGATCGTCGTAGGCGGCGTCCATCAGCTGGTCGCGGCTTTTGACATAGCCGGGCCGCTGCGCGAGCGCCTGGAGGATCAGGAATTCGGTGACCGTGAGGCGGACGGTCTCGGCGTCCCACGTGCAGGCGTGGCGGTTCGGATCGAGGGTGAGGCGGCCGCGCACGATCGGCTTCTTGTCGCCTTCCTCGGGGATGGCCGAGGCGCCGCGCGAGCGGCGGAGGACGGCCTTGACCCGCTCGGCGAGCAGGCGCGTCGAGCAGGGTTTGCGGATGAAATCGTCGGCGCCGATGTTGAAGCTGACGACTTCGTCGATCTCGTCGTCCTTGGACGTCAGGAAGATCGCCGGCATGTCGGAGTTCTGGCGGAGTTTCCGCAAGAGCTCCATGCCGTCCATCTTGGGCATCTTGACGTCGAGAATGGCGATATCCGGCGGATTCTCGGACAGGCCGGCGAGCGCAGAGGCGCCGTCGTGATAGGCCCGGACCTGATAGCCTTCGGCCTCGAAGAAGGGCTTCAGCGAAGCCACAATGTTCTCGTCGTCATCCACCAGGGCGATCGTCGCCATAAACATTCTCCAGCGCCGGGACCTGACGCCCCGGCGGCCCATAATCGCGGGGGTTGGCCGGAAGGGCAAGGGCAGGCTTCAAGGTGGGTGAGTTTGGGGGCAGAGGTGGGGCTTCTTTTGGGGGCGAACCTGCGGCAAGCGAGCGCCTCATGGTGAGCAGGGCGCAAAGCGCCCGTCCGTCGAACCGCGAGGCGCGGCACGCTCCGACGGATGGTTCATTGTGCCGGCCGCCCCTATTGGCACAAGGAACCTTCGGGCTGTGAGCCCCCGCCCTCGTGGTTCGATCCTTCGACAGGCTCAGGATAAACTCAACGCGCAGCTTTAGCTGCGCTGTTCACCATGAGGGCTTCTTTGCCGCTGTTGGGTGTCTACCATTCCGGACATGCTTTCTCCTTCGGACCGGCCCCATGGCCGTCCGTGATGCCGCAGCTTCCCTCCTGTTTCCAAAGGAGGCCGGGGCGCGCGGAAGCACGCCGACTTGTATAAGTTGCCAGCTTGCGCTGGCCGGTTGCGTGTTCCCACGCGCCCCGTGTCAGACGTTTGGCCCGGTGACGTCGACGGAGCCTGTTAGGCCCTGGTCCGCATCCCGGTGACGCGCGCATCAGGGACCGATCCCTGATGGTCACCCCCGCTTCGATCGCGGGGACAGGTGTTTCAGACCGCCGCTTCAGGCCGCCCGCTTCGATCTCGCTCCTTCACGGCCCGCCCTTCGAGACGCGCCCTTGCGGGCGCTCCTCAGGGTGAGCCGATCAGGGGCTCGAGTTTCGCGGGCGGCTTGAGCGGTGGTCGCCGCGCCGTCCGAGCGGCTGGCGTTCGATGTTTCGGTGGCCACCGAACCCTCCCGCGCCAGACGCGACGGGGAGATTGCGGCAGGCCGATACCCGGTCGGATTGAATGGGGTGGTTTTTCTGTTCTGGAAGCAGCCGACACGGCCACACGCCGCGCGGCTGCAAGTATCCAAATTTGAAAATCCTGAGCGCGACCAGAGAGTTAAGCCTGGATTTTGGCATTCCCGGGAAACACGGAGACAGACCTGTCCGCTTCCGGAGTTGGCGCGGTGATGGGGGAGATAACGGGGCTGTGTCCTGCACCCGAAGCCGTCAGAACGGCGTGAAAGGCGACTTTGCGCCCTTTGCCGGCCCGCAGCGCCGATCCGGCAGGCATCACAGGCGCCGTACGTTCCGGGCTCTTATCCCTAAAGGGAAACCGGCCGTCGATTTCTTCCGGGCGACCGGCGTAACTTCAACTCGCGTGGCGCGCGACTTGCAGAACCCTTGCTATGGGGACTGGCCCTGGCCGAATCCCGACGCAGATGCGGCTTGGAGAGACAAGACCATGCAGATCATCACGGTGAGCGGATTCAAGGGCGGCACGGGCAAGACCACGCTGTCGGCCCTGCTGGGCGTCGCCGCCATGAAGGACGGCTACAAGGTCGCCACGCTCGATCTCGACCGCAATACGCGCAATTTGTCGGCGTTCCTCGATGTGCGGCGCGACGCCGGACTGAAGACGCCGGATCACATGAGCCTGATGGAATGGGGCGATACGCCCCGGCGCGGCGTGGCCGGGCGGCTTGAGCCGCTGATGCGGCTGGCGAAGCTGGATGGGTATGATCTCCTGGTGATCGACACGTCGTCCGGGCACCACCAGGACCTCTACGAGGCGCACCTACTGGCTGACATCGTGCTGACGCCGATGAACGAGAGCCCGGCCGACCTGCACGGCCTGTTCACGGCTTCCGGCAAGCGGAATGCGCCGAAGTCGAACTATCGCGACCTGATCGAGACGTGCCGGTTCGACCGGCGCCGGGCGCGCCTGCCGCAGCAGCAATGGCATATCGTGATGAACCGGATCGCGCCGCTGCCGACAAAGATCGGGACGGCGATCCAGGACCGGGTCGAGGCCATGCGCGCCGAGGCGGGGTATGATGGGCTGTGGCGTGTGCGCGATCGCGTGGCCCACCGCTCCATCGCGTTTGACGGCCGCACGATCTTCGATGCGCCTGCCGGCGGCAAGCTGTCGATGAGCGAGATCACGGGGCGGACGGAAGTGCGCTCGATCCTGTCAGTGCTGGACGGCGCCGGCCTCAGGCAGGCTGCGTAGTTGCAGCTAAGTTGCGACGTGCGGTGAAGGCTGCCCAGAGGTCGCGGGCGGCCAGGGCCATCCAGATCATGTAGACCGGCTCAATGGTGAAGCGCATGCGCTCCTGCTCGCCGCCATTGGCGATGTGGGTGGCGAAGGTGAACCAGCCGGCGGTCAGCGCCAGCATCAGGATGAGGGGCCGGTCCGGGCCCTGCCGTCTCAGCGCCCAGAGCCAGAGCCCGGCGTAGAGGGCGAGGCCAGCGATGCGTCCGAGGGGGCCCGAGCTTTCAAGCATTCCGCCCAGCCAGCCCATCGCCTCGCGCCAGCCTGAGGGGGCGATGTCGTAGGCCCAGGGGCGCTTCTGGTGGGAGCCGATCAGGGCTTCGAGGCGGCCGCGCGCCCACTCCAGAGGATGGGCGAGGATGTCGTCCTTTGCCAGCGTCGCGCAGGCTTCGCTGCGGGCGATGAGGCCTGCGTGGTTGAAGTTGGGGTCGCCGGACGCCTTGTAGCCCTGGGTGAGCGAAGGGTGGGTCATGCCCGCTGGCGGCGGCTGGCGGGCGGCGTTCCAGTGGGCCGGGAAGAAGTCGCACGCCTCGCGCTCGGCGGGGGAGAGGCCAGGGGCGGTCTGGGCGAGGTTCATGCCGAGCCAGGAGGACGCGGACGGGACGCCGAACAGGGCTGCGTTCTTGAGGGTGGGCAGCGCCGAGAGGGCGAGGGCGGCGAGGGCGGCGGCGATCAGGGCGGGCCTGCGCCCGAGCCAGAGAATGAGGCCAGCTCCGAAGGCGGCGATGAAGACCGGGTGGAAGACCGCCCAGGTCCACGCCAGTGCAACCGTGACGGCGAGGGCGCCGAAGGCTGGCGCGAGCGGTCCTTCGCGGCGGACGCGGGCCAGCAGCCAGACGAGAAGCGTGACCAGGAAGACCGTGAACAGCGGATAGAAGATCAGCTTCTCGTAGTAGATCGCCGAGGGCGTAACGGAGGCGGCTATCGCGATCGCCAGCGCTGTCCAGCGCCCGAAGCCGAGGCGCTGGAGGGTCGAGAGGGTGAGCAGGCCCGCCCCCATCGACAGGGCGAGGTGGAGGGCGTGCATGGCGGCGGTGGCGGCGTGGCTCTCCGGTCCGGCTACCGCGACGGCAGCGGCGAGGACGGCGTTCCAGAGCGGCGGCTGGGCGTGCAGCGTCCAGAGCGTTCCGGCGGGGTCGGAGGCCAGAAGCGCGAGGTCGGCGTGCTGCCAGTGGTTGGCGATCAGGGCGGGGTCGGGCGCGATGCCTGCGGCGGCGACCAGCAGGCGGGAGAGGGCGAAGGCCGCCAGAAAGACGATGCTGAGGGCGATGGGGTGGGCGGCGATCTGTTGCGCCCGGCTTTTGTCGATCTGCACGGGCAGGCTCCCACCCAGAGCAGATCGCATTCAGGATGGACCATCCTGAATGCGTGAATCTGCTCTGTTTCAAAGGTGTAGAGACCGATTCAGCCATCAAGCTGCTTCAGCTTGATGGCATCGGGCTCTACTGGCGGGAGACTAGCCGGACTTGGCTAACATCCGGTTGCGACTGGGGAGCCGGGGAACGCCTCCACCTGAAAGGGGGAGGATGTCGGCGGCGGGCGGAGCCCGGCGGCGACAGGCGGGGGTCCGCTGTCGCCAAAGGCGAAAGCTGGGCAAGCGGCGGTGGTCTTAGGCGGCTTGCGCCGCCGGACCCCC
>CAYOWK010000099.1:0-3583 GCA_964407665.1 uncultured Rhizobium sp.
GTGCTGGGAGATCGCGCTCGCCAGCCGCAAGACGCCGTCGGTGATGACGCTGACGCGCCAGACGCTCCCGGCGGTCCGTACCGAGGCGACCGACGAGAACCTCTCCGCAAAGGGCGGCTACGTGCTCGCCGCCGCCACAGCGCCGGAAAAGGTGGTGCTGCTGGCCACCGGTTCCGAGGTGTCGCTCGCCATGGAGGCCCGCAAGGTTCTCGAGGCCGAGGGCATTGGCGCCCGCGTCGTATCCCTGCCGTGCATCGACCTCTTCGAGGCGCAGTCCGAAGCGTACCAGGACAAGGTACTGGGCGGCGACCTGCCGAAAGTGGCGGTCGAAGCCGGCGTCCGCGACGGCTGGGACCGCTGGATCGGCCGCAAGGGCGCGTTCGTGGGGATGACCTCGTTCGGCGCCTCCGCGCCGTTCAAGGACCTCTACAAACACTTCGGCATCACGTCGGACGCTGTTGCGGCGGCTGCGCGGACGCTTGTCGCCGGGCGCTGACCTTCAGCGCTGGGCATGGAGGCTCCGCGGGAGCCTGGACCGTGGCGGCGTGTAACGCGCCAGCGTCAACAGCAACAGGCTGTTGCGATATCGGCGTTGTTCCGGAAAGCTCGGAGTGACGGAGACTTGTAGCGGGTGTCACGATGAGCGTCGCAGTGTTCGGGCTGGTTTGGTTGCTATGGCCTGTGTTCGCCTTTGCCGGCGGCCTGGCGCTGGCGCCCCTGAACGCGCTTGCCGGGTTGCTCCTGGCGCCGCTGGCGATCCTCCGCGGCGCCTTGCGTGCACGCTGGTACATGGCCCCGCTCGCGGCGTTTCTCGTGTTTGCAGCCGCTTCGGCGCTATGGTCGCCGCGCCCTTTCACCCTCATTGAGCTCAATATTGCGGAGGGCGATGTCAATCTCCGCAGCGAGGTCGCCCGGGTCGGCCTAGGGTTGATCGCTTCCGGGCTTCTGATCGCGGCCATACAGACCCTCCAGCCTCAGAGGGCGCGCTGGCTCTATGTGATGGCGGCGCTCGCAATTGCAGTGCAGTTCATCGTGGTCGGCCTGCTCGCCGCCTTCGAGCAGCAGGCGCTGGACCTGTTCGCGCCGATGATGTCAGCTGAAGCCGAAGGCGTTCAGAACATTACACGCAATGCCTTGCTTCTTGCGGCGGGCATGCCGGTCCTGCTCTACTTTGTGGGCAGTGGTTCGGTCGCCGTGGCGATCCTGTTGATGCTCGGGGCCCTTGCGGCCTGGTTCGTTCTCGGCGCGGATGCCGGGTTGCTGGCTTCCGCTGTTTCACTGGTGTGTGTCGGTATTGTCCGGATCTGGCCGGCGTCAGGGTTCCGGATCCTCTCGGTTCTGATCGCGCTCGGGCTGATGACGATGCCGGCGCTGGCTTGGCTCCTCGGACGCGGCGCGACTCAGGCGGAAGCGGAAAGCTCGCTCGATTGGCGTCTGCTGATCTGGAACCGTGTGTTGCAGGAAATTGAAAGCAGCCCCTGGTGGGGCGGGGGGATCGGGGTGCTCCGCACCATCGATGAAACCATCAGCGCCGGGCCGCTGGCGGGCGGCATGCTGGTGCCCAACCACTCCCACAACATGGCGATGCAGCTCTGGGCGGAAACCGGCGCGATCGGCGCCGGACTTCTGTCGATGGCGATTATCCTCGCCGGCTGGCGGCTGCCGCCTCCGTCGTCACTGGGGCCGCGCGGCATTGCGGTGGCGGCGCTGGTGGGCGCCGCGGGAACGATTGGCGCGGTCTCATTTGACCTCTGGAACGAGTGGTGGTGGTCAGCTATCGCACTGTTGGCGGCGGCCACGCTTGCATTGTGCCGGTCGCCCGAGCGCGTGGCGCCAGTCGGGCGGGGCATTGTATTTGGAGGCGACCGGGGGTCCGGCGCGCCGTAACGCTGAGAGCGAGCGTCTGCGCTTCACCGTCTGGATGGGGGCAACCGCTCCTGGCGGCAGCGCGCAGGAACCTCCATGCTCGCAAGTAGGCAATGTGCGCTGCAAGGGCAGGCACCGGTTTAGCGTCAAACACGTGTTCTTTCTGGCGGCGTAACAGGCCGGGGCTCCGATAGCGACACTACAGCGATCTAGCCTGTCAGCCTTCCGGGCAGAACAACCCCTGACGCGAGAACAATGACCGTGAGAACGATCCAGAGGGCGAACTCCAGGACTTTGCTGACGAGCATACCGTCACCCCCTACGACGATTAAGCCGTCTGGCTATCCAGCACGAATTCAACTGACGCGCTAGTTTGCGGGGCTCGCCCGGCGTGGTTTTCCCCCTCTGTGCTCAATCGGTCATAGGCTGTATGCCCATAAGGCAGATGGGTTTCGCCGCTGTCTGCGGCCTAGCTTACCGCATTTGAGGTATCCCCGTGGGCGCGGGCGCCGCAGAGCCACCGCCCGGAATTCGGCTTCCGCGCGATCAGAAGGTTGTTGGCGGGCCCTAGAAAAGTGTCGGCAAGGCGCACGCCAAGGCCTCAAGATGGTCTGCATTTTCGAACGTGGGCTCACGCAACAGGTGGCCGGCGACGATGACGGGTGTCGGGCAGGCGCGCGTCTCCTCGCCCCCGGACTGTCGGGGGACGGGGTCCGCCACGGCGCCGGTGATCAGCACCACGCTGAACGAGTTTGAAAAGCGGGCCGGGCGGGGGCCTCCATGCTCACCAGCGATGCTTCGCCGCACTGGTAGCCGGTTTCCTCCCGGAGCTCCCGGCGAGCGGCCGCGATCGCGTCTTCCCCCGGATCGATCTCGCCCGCTGGCAGATCAAGCATCACCCTGCCGATCGGGTGGCGTTACTGTTCCACCAGAACAATTTACATCGGTGGTCGTCGCGGCCACCATGGAGACCCAGTTCCGGCAGTCGCTGACGTGATACGGATCGATGCATTCGCCTGTCGATGTCTCGCAGGTATCGGCGCGTAGCCGATGCCTGCGGTCATCAACGAGGGTTCGCGACCCCAGGGTGGTCCAAGGCGCCAATCTGGTTGTCATATCCACGGACGACGGCCCCAGCGTCTACCTGCCAGCGCTATCCAAAAAGGCAAAGGCGCATCCGACGCATATGGGGAAAGGGGACCACGTCTGCGAACGCAGCGACCCGGGTTCTCCCCGTGCGCGCCCGACGGCGGTTGTGCGTGTCCCGGATCATCCGGTCAAAGATGGCTCAGCGCCTTGTTGATCAGGACTATGACAAGCAGGACGGCGGCGCCGATAAGCGCGTTTCCAACCTCGCCCAGATCCTTCAGCTGACGGCGCAGGCACGGGGTCGCGGGCGGGCTGGGCGCCCAGGGGCTTGTGGAACGTTTTGTCTGTTGTCCAAATGCGCCGGGAAGCGCCTTTCCGCGCTTTCTCATCGACCGCAACCAGCTTCGTTTCTTCATGGCATTCACGATGCGTGAGTTTGCCTGACGCAAGGACAGGTGCGCCTGACACTTATTCCGGATGCCTTCGGCGGCCAATAATGTTCTCTCCCAGCCATCCGTCACGGAGCGGCGACTCGCGCAAAAGGTGCGGATCGCAACGATCACTCTGCGAGCCGCCTACTCCACCGTCACCGACTTCGCGAGGTTGCGGGGCTGGTCGACGTCTGTGC
>CAYOWK010000100.1:0-3578 GCA_964407665.1 uncultured Rhizobium sp.
CGGCCAGCACCAGATGTGGGCCGCCCAGTTCTTCCACTTCGACAAGCCGAACCGCTGGATGACCTCCGGCGGGCTCGGCACCATGGGCTACGGCCTTCCGGCGGCCATCGGCGTGCAGGCGGCCCATCCCGACGCGCTGGTCATCGACATTGCAGGCGACGCCTCGGTCCAGATGACGATGCAGGAGATGTCCACCGCCATCCAGCACAACCTGCCCGTCAAGATATTCATCCTCAACAACGAGTGGATGGGCATGGTCCGCCAGTGGCAGCAGCTGCTCCACGGCGAGCGCTATTCGCACTCCTACTCCGACGCGCTGCCGGACTTCGTGAAGCTCGCCGAGGCCTATGGCTGCCACGGCATCCGCTGCGACGATCCGGCGAAGCTTGACGACGCGATCCTCGAGATGATCAACACGCCCAAGCCCGTCCTGTTCGACTGCCGCGTCGAGAAGGCCGAGAACTGCTTCCCGATGATCCCCTCGGGCGCCGCCCACAACGAGATGATCCTCGGCAAGATCACCGGCGACGAGATCGGCGAAGCGGGCAAGATGCTCGTGTAGGCAACCGTCATCCCGCGCGGCTAGGCTGGCGGGGTGCGGGATCGCAAGCAGCAAACGCCGGAAGCAGAAGATCATGGACGCGTTCGAACTCATCCGCGACTGGCTCGGCCAGGCAGGCCCGGAGGACTGGGTCACGGTCGCTTCGGCGATCGTCGCCGCGCTGTCCTTCGTCTTCAACTGGCGCATGGTCCGCCGGCAGGAGCGGCGCGAGGGAACGGCGCTGAAACTCGCGCACGACAGCGACATCATCGCCTGGTCGGACGAGGTCATCCTCCTGCTTGCCGAAATTCACGAGACGCTGTGCGAGAAGGGCATGGCCTTCGCCGACGGCGAGTTCCGCATGATGCGGATGGGCATGCGCGCGCGCCTCTCCGCCCTGATCGACCGGGGCCGCCTGTTCTTCCCGAACCGCGCCGAGGGCGCCAAGGGCCGCGACAAGGAAGAGGCCTACCAGGGCACGCGCCAGCCGGCGCTCGATGTGCTGGTGAAAGCCTATGACCTGCTCGGCGCGGCTGGCGCGCAGACAGGTCCCGATCTCGACAGCGCCGCTGCGCTCACGGCTCTGCGCCGCCGCTATGTCGCGGAAGTATTCAAGGCGGTCGACCCCGTGCGACGGGGTCTGACCCTCAAGGAGATTGCATCATGAGCCGTGCACCGCGCACCCGGCCCGCCCGCAGCGCCATCAAGGAAGACCCCGCGTCCGCCTACGACATGACGCAGCACGATGAAGGCATCGAGCAGCGGACGCTGGCCTGCATTGTCGACAACGAACCGGGCGTTCTTGCGAGGGTCGTGGGACTGTTCTCTGCACGCGGCTACAACATCGAGAGCCTGACGGTCGCCGAAATCGACCGCCACGCGCATCAGTCGCGCATCACCATCGTCACCTCCGGCACCAACCACGTGCTCGAGCAGATCGAGCAGCAGCTGCTGCGCCTCGTGCCGGTCGCGAAAGTCATCGACGTCACCAACGCCGCCGGCGGCATCCAGCGCGAGCTGGCGCTGGTTAAGGTGGCGGGCAGTGGAGAGCACCGCGTCGAGGCGCTGCGCATCTCGGAAATCTTCCGCGCCCGCGTGGTCGACACGACGAATGAGAGCTTCATCTTCGAGATCACGGGCGCCTCGTCCAAGATCGACCAGTTCTGCGACCTGATGCGCCCCCTCGGCCTCGTCGAGGTCTCCCGCACCGGCGTCCTCTCCATCATGCGCGGCAAGGAGAAGGCGGGGTGAGTGACGGTGGGTGGACTCCGGAAGGTTGCCCTGTCTGCCGCCGCATGATCGGTCGATCCCTGAGGGTCGATGACGGTAAGTCATTTGAATGCCCCGCTTGCGGGGAGTTCAGGGTGACGGACGAAGCTCTCGAAGATGAGCTTGACCGGAGTCCTTTGCTGGAGTGGTGGTCCCCCGTGCGCCGCGCCGCACTGGCTCACATGCTGCGCCGAAGGCGTAACGTCCCACTTTACCGAGACACTGAGCGTCCGATTCTTACATCACAGTTCTTGTCTGAATTGCGGAAAGGCGAACTCAGGCTGCCGAACCGGCTTGTCCAGATGGACAACATGGTGCGGCATCTCGGCGACAGGGAGACGGCCACCGGAGCTCCACTTGACCGGGTTCAACCGGGCGATTGGGCGTTCGTTGGGACACCGGATCATCCCTCTGTCTGCAATTTGGTTTTGGATATGCTGGCTGAGGGATTGGTGGCTCGCGACGTTATCAACAGCGCAACACAGGACGGACCGGCAGTTCTCCGTCCACGGCTAAGTTTGATGGGGTGGCGGCGGTTTGGTGAGCTTCAAGAAGGCCAAACTCGTTCCAAAGACGGCTTCATCGCCATGCATTTTGGCGATGCCCGGCTCAATGACTTCGTGCGTAATGTGCTGCAAGTGGGCGTGAGGACTCACCTTGCTGTGGAGGTCTATCGCGTAGACAGCCACGATAAGATTGAAGCTGGCCTTATCGACAACATCATGCGGGAAGCGATAGAGGACGCGGCATTCGTACTGGTCGAGCTGAGCCACGGAAACCGTGGAGCTTACTGGGAAGCTGGGTTTGCGGAGGGGCTGCGCAAGCCAGTGATCTATTTGTGCGAACAGGCGATCTGGGATGACAAGGACCACCCCAATCGTCCGCACTTCGACGTGAACCACAGAACCACGATCATGTGGAATGAGAACGAGCCAGAAAAATTCATCGAAGCGCTGGTCGCTACGATCAAAAATTCGCTCAGAAACAAGACGAACTAGCGGAGCCAGAGTGCCATGAAAGTCTTCTACGAAGCCGACGCCGACATCAAACTGATCCAGGGGAAGAAGGTCGCCGTCATCGGCTATGGCTCCCAGGGCCACGCCCATGCGCTCAACCTGCGTGACTCGGGCGTCAAGGAGCTGGTCGTAGGCCTGCAGGAGAACTCCGCCAGCCGCAAGAAGGCCGAGGCCGAGCGTCTGAAAGTCGTGACGCCCGCCGAAGCCGCCCAGTGGGCCGACGTCATCATGATCCTGGTGCCGGACGAGAAGCAGGCCGTGCTCTGGGCCAACGAGATCGAGCCGCACGTCCGCAAGGGCCAGCACATCATGTTCGGCCACGGCTTCAACATCCACTACAACCTGATCCGCCCGTCCGCCGACGTCGACGTGTCGCTTTCCGCGCCCAAGGGCCCGGGCCACACGCTGCGCTCGCAGTTCGCCTCGGGCTTCGGCCTGCCGGGCCTCATCGCCATCCACCAGGACGCCACCGGCGAAGCCCAGGCGGTCGCGCTGTCCTACTCCAAGGCCATCGGCAACACCCGCGCCGGCGTCATCCAGACGTCCTTCCGTGAAGAGACCGAGACCGACCTGTTCGGCGAGCAGGCCGTTCTCTGCGGCGGCATCGTCGAGCTGATCAAGGCCGGCTTCGAAACGCTGGTGGAAGCGGGCTACGCGCCGGAGATGGCCTATTTCGAGTGCCTCCACGAAACCAAGCTGATCGTCGACCTGATCTACGAAGGCGGCATCGCCAACATGAACTACTCGATCTC
>CAYOWK010000101.1:0-3497 GCA_964407665.1 uncultured Rhizobium sp.
CGCCGCGTTCAACGCCGACTTCGACGGCGACCAGATGGCCGTGCACGTCCCGCTGAGCCTCGAGGCCCAGCTGGAAGCACGCGTCCTGATGATGTCGACCAACAACATCCTCTCGCCCGCCAACGGCCGCCCGATCATCGTGCCGTCGCAGGATATCGTTCTCGGCCTCTATTATCTCTCGGTCGAGCGCGACAACGAGCCTGGCGAAGGCATGCTGTTCACCGATCTCGCCGAGATCGAGCACGCCCTGTCGGCTGGCGCCGTGACGCTGCACGCCCGCATCAAGGCGCGCTTCACGACCAAAGACGCCAATGGCGATCAGGTGACGAAAGTCTTCGACACGACGCCTGGCCGGATGATGATCGCCGACTGCCTGCCGCGTGAAAACGGCATGGATCCGTCAGCCGCCAACGAGCTGATGACCAAGAAGGCCGTGTCGAAACTGATCGACACCGTCTACCGGAACTGCGGTCAGAAGGCGACGGTCATCTTCTGCGACCGCGTCATGGCTCTCGGTTTCAAGGAAGCTGCTCGCGCGGGTATCTCGTTCGGCAAGGACGACATGGTCGTTCCGCTCGCCAAGGAGAAGCTGGTCGCCGAGACCCGCAAACTGGTCTCGGAATACGAGCGCCAGTACGCGGACGGCCTGATCACGCGCCGGGAGAAGTTCAACAAGGTCGTCGACGCCTGGTCTGCCTGCACCGACAAGGTCGCAGACGCCATGATGGACTCGGCCGGCCAGACGCGCATCGATCCGGAAACGGGCCGCGTGGGCGAAATGAACTCGGTCTTCATGATGGCGCACTCCGGCGCCCGCGGTTCGAAGAACCAGATGAAGCAGCTTGCCGGTATGCGCGGCCTCATGGCCAAGCCGTCGGGCGAGATCATCGAGACGCCGATCGTGTCGAACTTCAAGGAAGGTCTGACCGTTCTTGAGTACTTCAACTCGACCCACGGCGCCCGCAAGGGCCTCGCCGACACCGCCTTGAAGACTGCGAACTCGGGCTACCTGACACGCCGTCTGGTCGACGTCGCCCAGGACTGCATCATCACCGAGGAGGACTGTGGCACGGACAAGGGCATCACCCTGTCCGTCGTCATGGAAGGCGCCGACGTTGTCGTGTCGCTGGGCGATCGCATCCTGGGCCGGACCACCGGCGAGGACGTGAAGCACCCCGGCACCGGCGACATCATCGCTCCGGCCAACACCTACGTCGATGAAGAAGTCGCCGGCCTGTTCGAGAAGGGCGGGGTTGATCGCGTCAAGGTGCGTTCGGTGCTGACCTGCGAGACCCGCAACGGTGTTTGCGCGTCCTGCTACGGCCGCGATCTGGCGCGCGGAACGCGCGTCAACACCGGTGAAGCGGTTGGCGTCATCGCCGCCCAGTCGATCGGTGAACCCGGTACGCAGCTCACGATGCGGACGTTCCACATCGGCGGCGCCGCCCAGGTCGCCAACGACTCGTCCATCGACGCCGCGTTCGATCTCGAAGTTCGCTACGAGAACGGCTCGGTCGTGCTGCGCGAGGACGGCGTCTACGTGGTTATCGGCCGTTCGATGGAGGTCAAACTCATCGACGCCGACGGCCGCGTGCGCCAGACCTTCCGTCCGGCCTACGGCGCCCGTCTGCGCTTCAACCACGGCGACAAGGTCACGCGCGGTACGCGCGTTGCCGACTGGGACCCGTTCGCGACGCCGATCGTCACCGACCAGGCTGGCTTCGTGAAGTTCGAGGATCTCATCGAGGGCGTCACCACGCGTGACGAAACCGACGAGAACACGGGCATCGCCAACAAGGTCGTCATCGATCCGCGCGTCACGACCCGATCCGCCGACCGCAAGCCTGCCATCGTGCTGATCGACGCCAACGGCGCACCGATCCGTCACGCGACGGGCATCGAGGCTCGCTACTTCCTGCCGGTGGACGCCATCCTGTCCGTCGCCGAAGGCGATCCCGTGAAACCCGGCGACACGCTGGCGCGTGTTCAGACGGGTGGAGCAACGACCCGCGACATCACGGGCGGTCTGCCGCGCGTGGCGGAGCTGTTCGAGGCGCGCCGTCCGAAAGATCACGCGATCATCGCGGAGCTGACGGGCCGCATCGAGTTTGGCCGCGACTACAAGAACAAGCGCCGGGTCCGGATCGTGCCGGACGAAGAGGGCGTCGATCCGATCGAGTATCTCGTTCCCAAGTCCAAGCACCTGAACTTCCAGGAAGGGGACGCGATCAAGAAGGGCGAGTACCTGATGGACGGCAACCCCGCTCCGCAGGACATCCTTTCGACGCTCGGCGTCGAGGCGCTGGCCGACTATCTCGTGAACGAGATCCAGAAGGTCTATCGCCTGCAGGGCGTGCCGATCGATGACAAGCACATCGAGGTTATCGTCCGGCAGATGCTGCAGAAGGTGGAGATCATCGGCTCCGGCTCTACGACGCTGCTTCAGGGCGAGCACGTTGATGCTCTCGAGTTCGACGAGGCCAATGCGGCTGCCCGCCGTGCGGGTCGCGAGGAGGCCCGCGGCATGCGGGTCCTGCTCGGGATCACCAAGGCGTCGCTGCAAACCCGTTCGTTCTTCTCGGCTGCATCGTTCCAGGAGACCACCCGGGTCCTCACGGAAGCCGCCATCCAGGGCAAGATCGATCCGCTGGAAGGCCTCAAGGAGAACGTCATTGTCGGACGCCTCATTCCGGCGGGGACCGGCGGCGCGCTTCGCAAGTACCGCAAGCTTGCGAACGACCGCGATTCGCGCCTGAAGGAGCAACGCAAGGTGACGCCGCCGCTGGTGGCGCTGCCGTCGGCCGAGTAGGCCGGTTCAAAGATAGAAGCGGACACGGCGGGCGAGAGCCCGCCGTTTCTGTTTGTGCCAGGTGGCGGGCCCCCGGATGGGGCCGCTTCTCACCCCCGACTTGTGGTTTTGCGATTCGGAGGGGTAGGGGAGGCAGGTTGTGCGGCCAGATGCGGGCTCCGGGAGCGCGATCGGTTCAGGTCTGGCCGGGAAAAGTAGGCTGATATTGCCTGTTAGGGCCTTTGCAGAGCACTTTCCGGGGGCCGCCGCCCTTGACCGCCTGAACCGGCGCCATTAATACCCCGCTTCCTGACGCCGATCCGGCAGTGGAGCTCGTCTCCAAACGCGGCGCCGACGACAGGACTTTAACGAGAGCGAGAGCCTCAACACCTATCCGCCGGGGCGGGCCAAGGCCTGTCGCGGAACGTGTAGTTGGACCAGAGATTTCAAGCGTAGCGCTGGAGGGACGTTCCCGAAGGCCGCGTCAGCCCCGGGGCGAGGCCCCGGTGGCGCATAAGGTAGACGAGAGGGCGAATGCCGACGATTCAGCAGCTGATCCGCAAGCCGCGGACCGAGAAACCAAAGCGGAACAAGGTTCCGGCTCTGCAATCTTGCCCGCAGCGCCGCGGCGTCTGCACCCGCGTCTACACGACCACGCCGAAGAAGCCGAACTCGGCGCTGCGCAAGGTCGCCCGCGTGCGCCTGACCA
>CAYOWK010000102.1:0-3064 GCA_964407665.1 uncultured Rhizobium sp.
TGCGCGGCGGGCTCGTCCTTCGAGACGCTGCTTCGCAGCTCCTCAGGATGAGCCTGACCGGACACCGACGTCCCACCACGCCGTCCGGCTCGTGTCGCGTCCCCCCGCTTGCGGGGGGACAGGGTTCAGTGGGCGGACCTAGATCTCGCTGCTGCCGCGCGAGGGTTGCTGGCGGGTCAGGGGCACGTCAGGGGGCGTGCGTTTGACGGGCGCCGGCGTCGTGAGGCCGGAGGCGATCTTAGCCTTCACGCGGGCCGCGTCATCGGCGGGCGGGCGGGCGGTGATCGCCATTTCCCAGCGAGCCTTCGCCGCGTCCTGTTCACCCATGCGCCACAGCACGTCGCCCATGTGGTCTTCCAGCTCCCAGTTGTGGAACGGGAGGTAGTTGTCGAGGGCCAGCTCGATGAAGCGGCGCGCCTCGGCGAAGTCTCCATAGTGGTAATAGGCCCACCCAAGGCTATCGAGCAGATTGGCCTCGTCCGGCGTCATGCGGCTGGCCTGTTTCAGGAGCTGGAAGCCCTCGTCCAGTTCCGCATCGCTGGCGTGGCTGTCGACCAGCGCATAGCCGAGATTGTTCATCAGGCCGGTGTCGAGCGGCGACTCGCGCAGCATGCCGCGCATGATCTGGAGACCTTCCTCGCGGCCGTCGTCGGAGCGGATCAGCATCGAGGACAGGAATTGCAGGGTGCCTTCATCCTCGCGCAGCTCCACAGCCTCGCGAGCGAACTTGATCGCGCCGTTGATGTCGCCGGCCTGCATCCGCGCCTGAGCCTTGGTGAGAATGGCGGCGTTGCGCTGGGCGTCGGTCGGCTTGCCGGACAGGACCTCGTTCGCGAGCTTCATCGCGCCGTCGGTATCGTTGCCGTTGATGAGGGCGGAGGCCGCCGCGATCTTTGCGTCCGGACCCGGATTGAGAGCCAGCGCCTGCTTGACCAGCGCCTGCAGGGTGTCTTCCGACCCCAGCTCGAGCGCCGCGAAACCAGCCGTGGAGAGCAGCGCAGCCTTCACCGTGGGGGTCGCCTCACCCAGCTGGGCCAGACGCAGGGCGGCGGGGAACTCGCCATTGCTGTAGAGGTGATTGACCTCCGAGAGCCGGACCTGCTCGTTGGAGGGATCCAGCAGAAGCGAGCTCTGCCGCATCGACGACAGGAGATGATTGAAGGGCGGCTTGTCGCCACGCCCGGTCATCGCCGACATCAGGTCCTGGCGTTCCTCGATGAGGCCGGCCTGATCGCCCAGCGCCAGCGACATCGCCTGCTGGACGGTGAGCAGCTCGCGGGCGTCCCTGCCCTCGCGCGCCTTCGAGAGCTGTTCGGTGACATAGCCGTCCTCGCCATTCGCGGCTTCGAGCAGGCGGGTGAGAAGGGCGGACGCCTCATCGTTGCGGCCAAGGGCGCGCAGCAGGTCGGCCTGGCGCAGGGCGAGTCCGCGCTGGCGCTGGAAGGCCATGAACTGGGTGAAGTAGGCAGGGGTGCCGGCCAGCGCCGGGTCCGGCGCATTCAGCGTCTCGGTGGCGGTTGAATAGAGTTCGAGAGCGCCCGCGGTGTCGCCCAGGCCTTCAGCCAGCAGGGCGCGGTGCCCCAGCAGCGTCGGCGCCGGGATGACCCGGTCAAGCGCGCGCATGGCTTCGGTGGCGCCGGTGGTTTCGCCCGACACGCCCAGCACCCACGGGCGCAGCTGGTCGGCGGTCAGGAATTGCGGCTGGGAGCCCTGCGGCATTGCCGTGAGGATCTCGCGCGCCAGAGATGTCTGGCCGGCGGCGATGGCGTCAATGACGGCGTAGCCCCAGGCCGCCTGGTTTTTTTCCTCGGCGTAGTCGGAGCGGACCCGGGCCATGAAGGCCGCCATGTCCGCGTTCTGGATCATGGCGTTGGCGGAGGCATAGCCATCAGCGGGGAAGCCCGGCGCCGCCGTGGCGGCAGCTTCGGGCGAGACCGCCAGGGACCCGGTTGTGGGCGCGGCGTCTGCGGTCAGGCTTTGCGGCTGCAGGCCATCGCGCGGCAGGCCGTTGCAGGTGCGCAGCGGCTGCACGCCGCCGCTCTCGCCCGGCAGGAAGACGAAGATGGTCCGGCAGCCGCCTGCCGACTGGCTGCCCGGCCCGGTGGCGCAGGCCGCCAGCACGCCAAGCGCGACGCTGGCGGCGAGGAGGCGGGACAGCTTGAGCGCCGGAGCAGCCGACATGCGTTTCATGCGAAGGTCTCTTTCAGGTTGGCGACGGCCACAGCAGATCGCGATGCGCCGGGAACCGTAACAAGTTGTACGGCGGCGGGCGAGCATGGATTAGCGCCATGCCCGCACCGGCTGTCAGGCGACGCCCGAAGAGAGCCGTTTGCCAGCCTACATGTTGGGGTAGTTGGGACCGCCGCCGCCCTCGGGCGTCGTCCAGGTAATGTTCTGGTTCGGGTCCTTGATATCGCACGTCTTGCAGTGGACGCAGTTCTGCGCGTTGATCTGGAAGCGCTTGTCGCCGTTGGGCTCGTCGACCCATTCGTAGACGCCCGCCGGGCAGTACCGGTTGGACGGACCGCCAAAGACGCCGAGTTCGCTTTTCTTCTGGAGTTCAAGGTCCTTCACTTTCAGGTGCGGGGGCTGGTCCTCGCCGTGATTGGTGAAGGAAAATGCGACGCTGGTAAGGCGGTCGAACGACAGAACGCCGTCCGGCTTGGGATAGACAATCTTCTTGTAGTCCTTCGCCGGCTTGAGCGAGGCGGCGTCAGACTTGCCGTGCTTGAGGGTGCCGAAGAAGGAGAAGCCGCCGAACAGCGTGGTGCACCACAGCTCGAAGCCGGTGAGCGGGATGCCGAGCGCCGTGCCCCATTTCGACCAGAGCGGCTTGGCGTTGCGGACGGCCTTGAGCTCTTTCGCGACCCAGCTTTTCTCGAAGGCTTCCGGATAGGCCTTGAGCTCGTCGCCCTGGCGGCCCGAGGTCACGGCCTCGAACGCGGCCTCGGCGGCCAGCATGCCGGACTTCATCGCGTTGTGGCTGCCCTTGATGCGCGGAAGGTTGACCATGCCGGCCGAGCAGCCGAGCAGCGCTCCGCCGGGGAAGGTGAGCTTGGGCATG
>CAYOWK010000103.1:0-2845 GCA_964407665.1 uncultured Rhizobium sp.
TTCGACCGCGTGATCGCCACGCCGGACATGATGGCCCTCGTCGGCCGTCTCGGTAAGGTGCTCGGCCCGCGCGGCCTGATGCCGAACCCGAAAGTCGGCACCGTGACCCCGAACGTCGCCCAGGCCGTCAAGGACGCCAAAGGCGGATCGGTCGAGTTCCGCGTCGAGAAAGCCGGCATCATCCACGCCGGCGTCGGCAAGGCCTCGTTCACGGCCGAAGCCCTCGAGCAGAACGTCAAGGCGTTCGTCGACGCCCTGGTCAAGGCCCGCCCGACCGGCGCGAAAGGCACCTACGTCAAGAAGGTCGCCCTGTCGTCCACCATGGGTCCGGGCGTCCGCGTTGACACCTCGACGGTTGTTCAGTCCGGCGGCCAGTCGAACTGATCCTTCAGTCTGACTGAGACATTAAAGGGCCGCAGCGAAAGCTGCGGCCCTTTTTGCTTCCCCGGGGCGCGCGGGCGGGAGAGCCCTGGCGCCGGATGGAGGTATTGCCGGTCCTTACGGCAACCCTCGAATCGGCTGAGACGTGACCGACGGATACGGGAGCGTGAGACGGTGTGGCTGCGGACGGCAGCCTCGCTGGCCCCAGCAAACGCAAGGGCATTCGCCAGCGCAGCAAGAATCTTCTTAACAGCGCTTGCAACCATTAATTTACGGGTCTATAGGCCCCGGTTCGACAAGGACAGGTGGGATACCGTCTGTATTTGTCGGCTCGTCTCAGACTGCAGGCGGGAGATCGGCTTCGGCCCTGATCCCATAATCAGATCCTGCAATAGACGGTGTGGACGGACAAGGGAGCGTTGCCGGTATCGCTGGCAACGACGCCCTTGAGTTCGTTTTCGCCTCGGGACGGGGGCGCGCAGGACCAGAGGGTCCGCAGCGTCTTCCCGGTTTTTGGGCCGCTTCCCGCCAGGGAGGCGTCCGGGGCAGGGCGGGGCGCGGCGGTACTGATGTTCCGCGTGCGCATCCTGGGGCGGCTGGACGGTCCAGTCGTCCAAACTGGAGACCGCAATGGATAAGGCAGGAAAAGCCGAAGCGCTGGAGGTCCTCAAGGACGTCTTCGCGACTTCGGGCGTGGTTGTTGTCACGCATTATTCCAGAATGACAGTGCGGGAATTGACCGATCTGCGCGTGAAGCTGAAGGCTGAAGGCGCAAATCTGAAGGTTATCAAGAACCGGCTTGCGGTCATCGCGCTGGGCGGCAAGGGCGGCGACAGCGCTGCGGACCTGTTCTCGGGTCCGGTAGCGATCGCCTTCTCTGCTGATCCGGTCGTGGCGACCAAGGTTGTGGCCGAGTACGCCAAGGGTAACGAAAAGCTCGTGCTCATCGGCGGCCTCATGGGCGACGTGGTGCTCGACAAAAGCGGCGTGCAGGCTCTTGCCACACTGCCGTCTCTCGACCAGCTCCGCGGCAAGCTCATCGGCCTCATCCAGGCTCCGGCGACGAAGGTCGCGGGCGTCATCCAGGCTCCGGCTTCGCAACTGGCCCGTCTCCTTTCGGCCTACGCCGACAAGAACGCCGCCTGATAGCCGCTCAACCGTCAATTCCGACGCTCGACGTCACACACCCAACAAAACGAACCAAGGAAAACCCAAATGTCCAAACTCGACAAAATCGTTGAAGATCTGTCGGCCCTCACCGTCCTCGAAGCCGCCGAACTGGCCAAGCTCCTCGAAGAAAAATGGGGCGTCTCGGCTGCCGCTCCGGTCGCCGCCGCCGCCGGTCCGGCCGCTGGCCCGGCCGCCGTGGTTGAAGAGCAGACCGAATTCAACGTCATGCTGGTCTCGGCCGGCGACAAGAAAATCAACGTCATCAAGGTTGTTCGCGAAGTCGTGCCGAGCCTCGGCCTGAAAGAAGCGAAAGACCTCGTCGAAGCCGCTCCCAAGGCCGTCAAAGAAGGCGTGTCCAAGGAAGAAGGCGAAACGATCAAGAAGAAGCTGGAAGAAGCTGGCGCCAAAGTCGAACTCAAGTAGTTCGGAGGCGTGCGCGCCGGCCGGGGGCCTTCGGGTCTCCGGCAGGTGCGCGACGGCCTTTCCTCCGCGCGAGGGGGTGGGGCTTGACTGGCATGGTAGAGTGTTTGTGCGGCGACCTGATTCTACGGACTCAGGAAGCCGCATTCGCGCAACCGGATACTAAAACGCCGCCGGACCGGTCCCGCCTCCTACGGGATCTGAGGCCGCGGCCTTGCAGAGAGACCTGGAGCAGACATGGCGGCTCTGTCGTTTACGGCTAAGAAGCGTATTCGGAAGTCCTACGGCGAAATACTTGAAACCGTGCAGATGCCGAACCTGATCGAGGTTCAGCGATCCTCCTACGAACAGTTCCTCCAGATGCACACGCGGGCCGATCAGCGGACCGGCGAGGGGCTGGAGTCCGTCTTCAAGTCCGTGTTCCCCATCCGCGACTTCTCGGAGCGCGCGGTGCTGGAGTACATCTCCTACGAGTTCGAGGCGCCCAAGTTCGACGTTCAGGAGTGCATGCAGCGCGACCTGAACTTCGCCGCCCAGCTCAAGGCCAAGCTGCGCCTCATCGTCTTCGAGACGGACGAGGAAACCGGCGCCAAGTCGATCAAGGACATCAAGGAGCAGGACGTCTATCTCGGCGACATCCCGCTGATGACCGACAAGGGCACCTTCATCATCAACGGCACCGAGCGCGTGATCGTCTCGCAGATGCACCGGTCGCCGGGCGTCTTCTTCGACCACGACAAGGGCAAGACGCATGCGTCGGGCAAGCTGCTGTTTGCGGCGCGCGTCATCCCGTACCGCGGCTCCTGGCTCGACTTCGAATTCGACGCCAAGGACATCCTGCACGTCCGTATCGACCGCAAGCGCAAGCTGCCGG
>CAYOWK010000104.1:0-2524 GCA_964407665.1 uncultured Rhizobium sp.
GACCTGCCGCCGGAGCTGATCGAGGACATCCACAAGTTCTGCGATCCGTTCCTGAAGGCGCTCGACGATATCGAATCCCTCGTCACAGAGAACCGCATCTTCAAGCAGCGCAACGTCGACATCGGCGTGGTCTCGGTTGAGGACGCGCTGGCCTGGGGCTTCTCGGGCGTGATGGTGCGGGGATCCGGCCTGGCCTGGGACCTTCGCCGCGCCGAGCCATACGAGATCTATTCGGAACTGGCGTTCAAGATCCCGGTCGGCAAGAACGGCGACTGCTGGGACCGCTATCTCTGCCGCATCGAGGAGATGCGCGAATCCATCAAGATCATGAAGCAGTGCATCGATCGCATGCCGGAAGGCCCGGTCCTCCCGGAGATGTCGAAGTTCGCACCGCCGCGCCGCGCCGCGATGAAGTCGTCGATGGAAGCGCTGATCCACCACTTCAAGCTCTACACCGAAGGCTTCCACGTTCCGGCTGGCGAAATCTACGCCAGCGTGGAAGCGCCGAAGGGCGAATTCGGCGTCTACCTTGTCACGGACGGCGGCAACAAGCCGTACCGCCTGAAGATCAAGGCGCCCGGGTTTGCCCACCTGCAGGCCATGGACCACATCTGCCGTGGCCACATGCTCGCGGATGTCTCGGCAATCCTCGGCTCACTCGATATCGTGTTCGGCGAGGTTGACCGGTGAGCCATACGCCAGAGCAGATCGTGCAGGCGCAATTTGACGCCTACAATACGCAGAACGTCGACGGTCTGTGCGCAAGCTATGCGCCGGACTGTGTCGTCGCCAGCTACAACGGCGCGATCATCGGCGTGGGGCTCGATGCGCTTCGCTCGCGCCACGTCGCCCTGTTCGCCCAGCATCCGCAAAATCGCGCAAAGCTCCTGAGCCGCATTGTGCTCGGCGACAAGATCATCGACCACGAGCACGTTGCGCGCGCGCCAGACGGCGAGCAGTTCGAGGTGGTCGTGATCTACACCGTGAAGAACGGGCTCATCGCCCGCAGCGACTTTGTGAAGGCGAGCTGATCGATGAGCGGACGTCGCTATCACCACCCCGAGGACCACGAGAGCTTCGCGTTCACCGCGGAGACCGAGGAAACCATCGCCTGGTGGGAAAAGAAGTACCCGGCGGAGCGTCGCCAGTCGACGGTGATCCCGGCGCTGTGGATCGCCCAGAAGCAGAATGGCGGCTGGTTGTCCGAGCCGGCCCTGCGGGCCGTCGCGGACCGTCTCGGCATGACGTACATCCGCGTCTACGAGGTCGCGACCTTCTACACGATGTTCAACCTCGAGCCGGTCGGGAAGTGGCACTTCCAGCTGTGCGGCACGACGCCGTGCGCGCTGCGCGGCGCCGAGAAGCTCAAGACGGTCTGCGAGCGCAAGATCGGGCCCAAGGGCAAGGTGTCGGTCGGCGGACAGTTCTCGTGGGTCGAGGTCGAATGCCTCGGCGCCTGCGTGAACGCCCCCATGATCCAGATAAATGACTACTACTACGAAGACCTGACCGTGGAATCGCTCGAGCAGCTGATCGAGGACTTCGCGGCCGGCAAGGATCCGCAACCCGGCCCGTATGTGGCGCGTCAGGCCAGCGCCCCGATGGGCCCCGCCGTCACGCTGACGGACGAGACGCTCTATGACGGCTCGCGCGGCGTGAAGCTGACGTCCATTCCGAACGCCCCTCAACCCACACCTCCGGCGGATCCCTCCGCCGAGGCCAAGTCGTGAGGCAGGGCAGGACATGACCGAACCTTCGCACAACGAAAAACAGGTGCAGAACCTGATCCAGGCCGCCCTGCTGGAAACCGCCTGCGTCTTCATCGGGCTCATCATCGGCTATTCCACCGGCCATGGGTTGTGGACCGTGATCGGCGTCGTCGCCGGCCTCGGTTTCTCGCTGCCCGCCATCATCCGCTTCATTCGTGAGTCCAGGGAGCAAGACCGTGCTTCTCGATAAGGACCGTATCTTCACCAATCTCTATGGCCGGCAGGACTGGCGCCTCGAAGAGGCGAAGAAACGCGGCGCGTGGAATTCGACCGCCGAACTGATGCAGTTCGGGCCCGAGTGGATCTGCGACCAGATCAAGGCGTCCGGCCTGCGCGGGCGGGGCGGAGCGGGATTCCCGACCGGCCTGAAATGGACGTTCATGCCCAAGAAAATTGGTGAACGGCCGCACTATCTTGTCGTCAACGCTGACGAATCCGAACCCGGCACCTGCAAGGACCGGGACATCATGCGTCACGATCCGCACCTGCTGATCGAGGGCTGCCTGATCGCGTCCTTCGCGATGCGCGCCCACAAGTGCTACATCTACCTGCGCGGCGAATACATCCACGAGCGCGAGACGCTCGAGGTCGCCGTCAAGGAGTGCTACGCCGCCGGCCTGCTGGGCAAGAACGCCGCAGGCTCGGGCTGGGACTTCGACCTCTACATCCACCACGGCGCCGGGGCCTACATCTGCGGCGAGGAAACCGCGCTGCTGGAGAGCCTTGAAGCCATGCAGACCGCCATGCGTGACGGT
>CAYOWK010000105.1:0-2056 GCA_964407665.1 uncultured Rhizobium sp.
TCGACGCCGTCCGCCGGGCGGAACACGTTGAGGTTGGGGATGGCGCGCAGGCTGGCGACATGCTCGACCGGCTGGTGCGTGGGGCCATCCTCGCCGACGCCGATCGAGTCGTGCGTCATGACGTGGACGACGCGCTGCTCCATCAGGGCGGACAGGCGGATGGCGGGGCGCGAATAGTCGGAGAAGACAAGGAAGGTGCCCGAATACGGGACGACGCCGCCGTGCAGCGCCATGCCGTTCATCGCCGACGCCATCGCGTGCTCGCGGATGCCGTAGTGGATGTAGCGGCCGTCCATCTTCTCGGGCGTCAGGGCGGAGGTCTTGCCCGTGCGCGTGTTGTTGGAGCCGGTGAGGTCAGCGGAGCCGCCGATCATTTCGGGGATCAGTCCGGTGAGCGTCTCAAGCGCAACGCCCGACCATTTGCGGGTCGCGTCGGCCTTGGCCTCGGTCGCGAGCTTTGCGCGCAGCGCCTTCATGGCGGGCGCGACAGTTGCCGGCACATCGCCCGAGATGGCGGCGGTAAAGGCGTCGCGCTGGTCGGCGACGTCGAGACGGCGCTCCCAGGCCTGGCGCTCGGGACGCGAACGCGTACCCGCCTCACGCCAGCGGGCGACGATGTCGTCCGGAACGAAGAAGGCCTCGTGGCTCCAGCCCAGCGAGGTGCGGATGCCCGCGACTTCCTCGGCGCCATAGGGGCCGCCATGCGCCGGGCCGGTGCCGGCGAGTTTCGGCGCGCCATAGCCGATGATGGTCTTGCACGCGATCAGGACGGGCTTGGTGCTGGCCTGCGCGGCCTTGAGCGCGGCGCGGACTTCTGCAGGGTTGTGGCCGTCCACGCGCGAGACCGACCAGCCGGACGCCTCGAAGCGCTTCAGGTGATCGGTGGTGTCGGTGAGGCTGGTGGAGCCGTCGATGGTCACCGAGTTGTCGTCGAAGAGGACGATCAGGCGGTTGAGCTTCAGGGCGCCGGCCAGCGTCAGGGCCTCCTGCGAGATGCCCTCCATGAGGCAGCCGTCGCCGGCGATCACGTAGGTCTTGTGGTCGACCAGATCGTCGCCGAAGCGCGCATTCAGGTGACGCTCCGCGATGGCCATGCCGACCGCGTTGGCGAAGCCCTGCCCCAGCGGGCCAGTCGTGGTTTCGACGCCGACCGTGTGGCCGTGTTCGGGGTGGCCGGGGGTGAGCGAGCCCAGCTGGCGGAACTTGCGGATCTCCTCGATGGTCATGCCGGGATAGCCCAGCAGGTGCAGCAGCGAGTAGATCAGCATTGAGCCGTGGCCTGCCGACAGGACGAACCGGTCACGATCGGCCCAGTCCGGCGCGAGGGGGTCGAACTTCAGGAATTCGGTGAACAGGACAGTTGCGGCGTCCGCCATGCCCAGCGGCAGGCCGACGTGGCCGCTCTGGGCCGCCTCGACGGCGTCCATCGAGAGCGCCCGGATGGCGTTCGCCATACCAAAATGGACGGGGTCCTGGCTGGCGGCGGTTACTGCCGCCGGGCGGGCGGTACCGGTCGATTCGGGCTTGGCCACGGGTAAGGCTCCATGATGTCTCGCGAGCCCTATAACGCCGCATCGCCCGCCGTCATAGCGATGTTTGGCCGGTCTGATCCCGCGCCTTCCCGGCGACGGGTCCCGGACGCGGCATTGCGACAATCCGCCCACCCTTGCCGGCAAGACCGTAGCAGGCGCCTGGATCGCCCGCAGCCCTGAGGACTTAGCCCCTCAGGAGGGACCGGAAATAGCCCACGGTTTCCTTGAGGCCGTCTTTCAGGTCGACTTTCGGCTCCCAGTCGAAGGTCGCCTTGGCGAGCGAGATATCGGGCTTGCGCTGCCTCGGATCGTCCATCGGCGAGGGGCGATGCACGATCCCGGATTTCGATCCCGTGACCTCGAGCACCAGTTCGGCCAGCTCCAGCATGGTGAACTCGCCGGGGTTCCCGATGTTGATCGGGCCCGTGACGCCATCGCCGGTGTCCATCATCCGCATCATCGCCTCTATGAGGTCGTCGACATAGCAGAACGAGCGCGTCTGCTGGCCCTTGCCGAACACGGTG